>DAOTMG010000001.1:0-183580 GCA_035450185.1 Syntrophales bacterium
TGCCCCTAAGAGCGTATCCCGTAGGTAACGCGTTTTTGTTGCAATCAACTTCTTAACTTCTTTTTTTCTTCAGGCTGTTGAACAGTTTCCAGGCGCCTTTCGGCGTCTCGCCCTCGTGGATGACGGCCCGCAGCGCCCGGATCATCGCCACGGGGTGCGGGTTCTGCCAGACGTTCCTCCCGAGGTTGACGCCGATCGCCCCCCGCTGGAGACCGTCATGGACGAATTCAAAGACCTCGAGCTCCGTCTCACACTTGGGACCGCCGGCCATCACGACGGGGACGGGGCAGCCTTCGACGACCTTGTCGAAGTTCTTGCACCAGTATGTCTTGACGACTCTGGCGCCGAGTTCCGCTGCGATGCGGCAGCTGAGGGCAAGGTAACGGGTCTCCTGCTTCTCCATTTCCTTCCCGACGGCCGTAACGGCCATGACGGGAATGCCGACGTCTTCGCAGAGATTGACCATGTCGGCCAGATTCATCAGGGATTCGTGTTCGTAATCGCTTCCGACGAAAATGGAAACGCCGACAGCCGCCGCGTTCAGGCGGATAATCTCTTCGATCGAAGCGGTCAGAGCCTCATGCGCGAGATCCCGCCCCACGACGCTCGCACCGCCGGAAACCCTCAGGATGACGGGCTTCGCGGCTTCCGCCCTGACGGCGGAACGGAGCACGCCCCTCGTCACAAAAAGGGCGTCACAGTAAGGCAGAAGCGGTTCAATGGTCCTGCCCGGCTTTTCCAGACAAGTCGTCGGGCCCTGGAAGTACCCGTGATCGATGGGCAGAAAAAAACAGCGCCCGTTCGGCTGGATCAGTTGCGACATGCGGTTTCTCATACCCCAGTCCATTGCGCATTTCCTCCATGATTTTTTGTGAATGATGAGAGAATCTTTTCCTGTGATCCTTTTCGTCGCCGTCCTCCCGCTGAAGGGGTGTTGGCTTCTTGAGTCAGCCCGGTTCCCCGCCTCCATGCTCCGGAGGACAACCCCCTCGAGGACGCAAAACCGGTGAAAACCGACGGATCCTGTACGGGGACACAGGTCTCCTTGCCGGGCCGCCCCCGAGGGCTTCTCAGGGGCCTCTTTCATCGCCCGCCTTCGGAACGAAAACCCAGAGAAGTATATAGGGAATGAGCCCCACCCCGTAACAGAGGAAGAGCAGGGCAAAGAGCAATCTCCAGGACCAGGATGGAACGGGCGTGATCTCGCCCAGTCCTCCGCAGACACCGCCGATCCATTTGTCGCGTCGGGATCTCCTGAAACGCTGAAGCCAGTTTCCCTCAACCATGATAGGCCCCCTTCATGTTCACTGAACGGTGCGCGGTCGTGAACCGCTTTCGCTGATCGCCGGACGGCGGGATGTACAGGGTCTTCCCGACGGGAAGACCCCGGCCTCAACAGCGTAAAGAACAACGTCTTTTTTCATCGGCGGCCACCCCTGCATATTACCGGAAAGGCGGGAAAAAGCCAAATTGAAAGAGGGTCAGAGAAGGGGGGAAGTCGTCTAATATCGTTTTCTCCAGCGATCCAGTTTTTCGAAGGCATCCGCAGCGGCCTTGAGCAGCACGTCGAGATTCACGGGTTTCGTGAAGAAATCGTCGAAGCCGGCCTCGCGGCATTCCTCGATCTCGTAGAGAGCCGCCCATCCGGTCACGGCGTAGATGACGGCCATCGGTTTCATCGTCCTGATCTTCCGGCAGAGTTCGATCCCGCTGATCCCGAAGAGCTTCAGGTCGAGGAAGATGACGTTGATATCCTCACGGGACAGAATATCCAGGGCCTCTCCGGCTCCTGCCGCCGACACCACACCGTACCCCGACGCACTCAGCATTTCTTCCAGCACCTGACGGGCCGCGGCCTCGTCATCGACAATGAGAATTTTTCTTTCCATGACGTCCCCCGCTCTTCAGGCGCGTCAGCGTTATTCCCGGTCACTCACCGGAAGGGCGGCCATCTCTTCCGGAATTCGTCTGCCGTCTCCGGCAGAGACTTCGTTGAACCGGACTGCCTGCGGGTTATGCATGACGTTGGTCCCTTTCCCGCACAGCTCCGTGCATCCGCTGTTCGAAACGCGGACAGGGGTTTTCCGTCCCCGTTTTCCCGTCTCCGTCTTGAGAAAGTCCTCGAGGGCCTCATTCGCCCCCTCGCCACAGGATTTCCGTCCACCCTGACGATTGTTCGCGCAGACAAAGACATGGCGGACATAGGGGCGAAATTCTTTCTTCATATTCCTGAACGCTTTCTCCGGGGAATGAGAAAAGACGAGCGGGATGCGGTTCAAAGGACGGACAGAATGCTCTTGAGTCCGCTGAAGATTGCACGGTCATCCTTCCAGTCGAAGGAAAGGAAGTCGATTTTCAATTTCCCGAACCTGCCCTCCAGCACGGCATCGAACCCGCGCGGAACCACCATGACCAGCCGGGGCGGGCTCGGAAGGCCGAGACCGCCGAGAAGAAGCCGTGCCGCGCCGGCATAAAGTCCCGTCCGGCTCAGGTCCGTCCGGACCTCGAAGACCGCTGTGATCCGCCCGCCCGCATCCAGCGCATAGAGGTCCCTCTCCCCGTCGTTCCCGACCCGGATGCCGTACCCCCTAAGCACTGAAGCGAGGTCCTGGACAACGAGACCGTGGTCGGATTCCGCGGCGAGGTCCCTCTCTTCCCTCCTGTACGGTCTGCCGATGTGTTCTTCGCTGAAGCGATGCTCGTCGAACTGCATCTCCGTTTGTACCGGCCGGGGCGAGCCGGCATCTTTGATCCGGTCCACCTTGCGGACAAACTGGCTGACCTGCCGGGCGAATCTTGACGATCCCAGGTGGCCGATCAGCACAACGCTCGTTTCTACGTCGCCGTCCTGTACCGGGGCCCAGACGCCCCGGTAGCGGTCCTCAAAAAGGGTCTTCCCGATGCCTTTTTTCCCGCCGCCTATTTTGCCCCGGTGGACGACAAAAACCTTTCCGGTTTCGTCCCGGGCGAATGCGCCCCCGATTCTCCGGTCCAGGCCCCGAAGCGGAAAATTGATCTCGCAGGTAGTGAAAACGCGTGCTTCCCTCGAAGGACGGCCCACACCGAAAGCGTTCCAATAGCGGTTTCCGGCCTGCTTCCCGGAAATGAACCAGATACCCAGGGATCCTGCACAGGACACCTTCCCCTCGAAACTCTCCCCCAGGTGACCGATTGTCACCTCGATGCGGTCATCGGCATAGGGTCTCAACCGCCGCAGGAACTGCTGCCGGCAGCGCCGGATCGCCGATTCGTCTTCGAGGATCCTGAGCATACCCTCTTCCTTTTCCCGGCGGGGGGATATCCGGCAACGAACCCGGCAGGCTGATCAGGTCTCTGCTGCGGACTGTTTCGCCCCGCTTCGTGATGTGTCCGAATTTGTGGGACACTTTACTACAGGCACCTGAAAAATCAACCCTTACCTGCTCCGCTCAGCGCTGGTCCTGATTGGATAGCTCACCCAGACTCTTTCTGAAATCGGCAAGCACGTCAGGGATGAAAACGGCATAATGAAGCCCCTCCCCCCCCTGCCCCACGAACTTCTGCGTGTTGACGCCCACCACCCGTCCGAACGGAGTGACCAGAGGGCCCCCGCTGTTGATGTAGGTGACCGTGGCCGTGGTCTGGATATAGTTCATGTCATCCATGGGTTTGATGCCGGAGTAAATGCCCGCCGAGATGGTATGGGTGAGGCCCATGGGCATGCCGATCGCGTAAAGGCTGGATTTTGCCGGAAGCCGGCGGGCGTCGAAGGGTTCGATACAGGGACAGTGGTAACCCTCCAGCTTGAGCAAAGCGATGTCGCATTTTCCGCTGATTTCCCTCACCCCCTGCACCTCCAGCCGGGTACCGTCGATGAGGACAATCCGGTGCATCCCCTCGGGGTTGACAATGAGCTTGTTCGTTAAAATGAACCCGTCTTTGGTAATGAAGAAGCCTGAGCCGACTCCCTTGGAGGACTGCACGAGAACGGTGGCATTTCTCGCTTTCTCCAGGGCATTCTGGGGTGGGAAATTCAGGGTGATCTGTGCCTGCAGGTCTCTGGACCTTCCGGGCTGATCCGTGACGGGCCGATCCTCGATGTGGACGATGCCGTCCTCATCGGTCCACGTCGCGACACCCGCCGCCCCCGCCGGTTGGAAGCCCGTGAGGAGAAACAGTGCACAGGTCAGGATCCGGATCAGCATCATGGCATTCACTGTATGATGGGGGTTCACAATCTTGATCGGCTGTTCACCGAACGGGCGGCCGCTTTCGTTGAACGAGTGGAGGCGGTCGTCTTTTTCAGCTTCGCAGCGGCCGCCGGCGTCTGAACGGCGGACCCGGGGATGCGGGCCATCCTGAACCCTTCTTCAATGAGCCTCCGCGCCTCCCGGTCTCTCACACCGGACGATCTTGCCCCCATGACGACAGCCATGAGCCGCATCCCGTCCCGCCGGGCCGTGACCACGATGTGATAACCGCTCTTTTTCGTGAATCCCGTCTTCAGGCCGTCCACATCGGGACACATCTCGAGAAGATGATTGGAGTTCTTCTGGGTGACATCCTGAAAGGTGTAGGACGTCATGGAGTGGATCTCGAGGGACCGGGGGAAACGTTCCAGATAGGATTCGCTGAGTCGGAGGACATCCCGGGCCGTGGTGACCTGCCCCCGGGCCGGAAGCCCGTTCGGATTTCTGAAGTGACTGCGGGTCATGCCCAGGGACCGGGCCTTGAGGTTCATCTGTCTCACGAAGGCATCCACGTCGCCCTCGATATGTTCCGCGATGGCGACGGCGGCGTCATTGCCGGAGACGATGGCCGTTCCCTTGATCAGATCCTCCAGCTGCACTTCCTCGCCTTCATCGACGTGCATTCGCGACCCTTTCATCCGGCTCGCTTTGCGGCTGATCACGACCCGATCTTCCGGAGCCGCCCTGCCCTCTTCGATCGCCTCAAAGGCCAGATAGAGGGTGAGAACCTTGGTGATGGACGCCGGGGGAATCTCCCGTCCGGCATTTTTCGACCAGAGGATCTCTCCCGTGTTGAGATTCTTGAGGACGGCCGACTGGGCTCTGATCTTCAGGGTATCCGCGGACAACGCCCGAGGGGGAAAGGCGATGAGCGCAAAAAAAACATGAATGAAAGATACCGTGAATAAAATCTTTCTATTCACTCAACAGGACCCCTTCTCTCCATTTTCCGCGGAGGATTCCGGAAAAAGGACTTTCCGCTTTGCATAAAAACATAACGGCAAAGGGTTTCTCCGGTCAAGGGCAATTCGCGGGGCGCCCGGTCACATCCATCACGCGGAGCCTCACCGGCGGAATATTTGCAACTTTCATTCCTGCCTCATGACACAATCCGGAGAATATCCGGAGCCTCGCGCTCCGGCGGATCAGGAATCGAGAGAGGGTAACCGAGGATGACAGGCGCGATGATGCGGCAGTCCTCGGGGATGCCTATGGCGTCGAGCGTCTCCCGGTCGTTGATGCTGGAACCCAGGCCGATCCAGCAGGTCCCCAGACCCCGGGCGGCCGCCGCAAACATGAAGTAACAGGCGGCCAGGGAGCAGTCGACCGCCAGGGAGGGGGCATTCCGCTCACCGATGATCAGGACCAGGCAGGGGGCATTGTAAAACACGTTGAAGGTCTCATCCCTGAGCCTTTCCTCATATCGCCGAAGCGGTGAGGCCGGATTTTCCCCCAGCGCCTCAAGAAGACTCTGCTTGCTTCGGTCGGAGAGTCTTTTGATCCACTCACGGCTGTTCACCACGACGAACCGCCAGGGCTGTCCGTTCATGGCACTCGGGGCCAGGCAGGTGTCCTGGAGGATCTCCCGGATGAGGAACAGAGGGACGTCCCGGTCCTGGTATTCGCGAACGGACCGCCTGCATCGAAGCAGCTCCGAATATTCCATATTCGTCCTCCCTTTCTGAAACGAACCGTCCTGCGAGGCGCGGCATCACCGCCCGGGTCTTTCACTCAGCTTTCTGAGCGTCAGCATGAGAGCCTGTGTTCCCGAAGCACCGTGCCCCTGGGCCTTCACGGCCACGTAGAGCTGGTGCACCAGCGCCAGGCCCGGCAGGGCGAGCCCCATGGCGGCGGCCTCCCGAAGGGCGATGCCCATGTCCTTGATGAAGTGCTCGACGTAAAACCCGGGACTGAAGTCCCCGCGGACGATGCGCGGACCCAGCGTGTTGATGGACCAGGAACTTGCGGCACCTTTCCCGATGATGTCGATCACGGACTGCTCGTCCAGCCCGGCCTTCGCCGCGTAGAGAAGGGATTCACAGACGCCGATCATCGTACCCGCAATGAGGATCTGATTGCACATCTTGGTGTGCTGTCCGGCGCCCGCTCCGCCCATGAAGGAGATGTTCCGGCCCATGAGCCGGAAAAGCGGCAGGATCTCCTCAAAAGCCTTTTTTTCACCGCCCACCATAATGGCCAGCGACGCGTTTCGCGCGCCGACGTCGCCCCCCGACACGGGGGCATCCAGACTGGAAATTCCCAGGCCTGCCGCCGCCTCGAAGATCTTTTCCGCAAGGCTCGGCCGGCTGGTCGTCATGTCGATGACCATCCGACATTTCCCCGGGGCGGAAAAGATACCGCCGTCCCCGAAGTAAAGGGCCTCCACCTCCGCCGGCATGCCGACCATGGTAAAGACCACCTCGGCCTCCTCCGCGACCCCGGCCGGGGATTCCCGCCACGTCCCGCCCTGTTCCAGAAGGGCGTCGGCCTTCCGCCGGGTCCGGTTATAAACGTAGAGCTCGTGACCGCTTTTCTGAAGATGACCGGCCATGGAAGACCCCATGATCCCGGTGCCGATCCACCCTATCTTCATACCGTGCACCTCCTCACCATGACCGCCGGAACGAACCCCCGGACGTGAAGGATTGTCCCGATTCCGTGCTCGGAAAAAATCTAAAGAAACTTTCCCGACCTGTCAAGAATGAAAGACCTGGACAAGATTTCTCCGGGGCGTCACACCCCGGCGTGATGGAAACACAGGGATCATCTGAAAGGGGTTCTCAGCGGACGGCTGCGGCTCTGCCCTCTGAAAGGGCTCTCGGCTTTTTCTTATGGTCGGATTTGCCTTCTGCCCCCTCCCGGGAGACGAGATCACGGAAGGTGTTGCCGAACTGTTCCGCCCGTCCCTTCGGGATACTCAGAACATAGCTGCCCCTGGGAAGCGTTTCGTTCTTGATCTCGGGGTTCATCTCTCGGATCGTCTTGTAGGTCGTCCCCGCCGCCCGGGCAATGACCGTGACGTGCACTTCTTTCGGGAGAGTGAATTCGACGCGATCGACATCCAGGGGCGCGTACCTCCTCTCCCGGGGGATGTGATAGCCGTATTTTTCCGGCTGGGTCAGGATCAGCTTGGCCGACAGGATCCTGAAAATGTACCGTTCCGTCTCCAGGGGAAGATCGATGTCGTAGAAACTCTGGACGCCCTGAATGCCGATATTGTTCGACATCCGTTCCTCACCGCAATTGTAGGATGCCATGGCGAGGGTCCAGTTCCCGAACATCCGGTAGAGGTCCGTGAGGTAATCGAGTGCGGCCTCGGTCGCCTTCTCAAAATTGAGACGTTCATCGATCTGCTTGTTCACCTTGAGGCCGTAGCGCTTCGCCGTCTTTTCCATGAACTGCCAGGGGCCCACGGCCTTCGCCGATGACACGGCGTAGGTTCTGAAAGAACTCTCCACGACGACGACATACTTGACGTCGTCGGGCATCCTCCGCTCCGCCAGCCTCTTCTCCAGATAGGGGAAGTAGCGGCTGGATCGCTTGAGCCAGAGGATGACCTGGTCCGTGTTGTACACGGCCAGGACAAAGGACTGGTCCAGCATTTCCCAGACATCCTGCCTGTTCAGCGGGACCGGTTCCCCGCAGAGCTGGAGCTCCGCAGGAATGTCGTAGAGCGGCACGTTGATCGCCCGCAGGTCCCCGGGAATCAGGACCAACCCTATGGCCATCAGCAAGAGGGCAACCCGGAGTCTTGCTTTCATGCACCTGTCCGTTCCCATGCCGGGTTTCACCTGCCGAAGACACCGGTCGTCTGCCGCGGGGCGGTACCCGCCCCGAGAAAACCCTTCGGTCAGCAACCGGCAAGGAACAAAACCAGAGTCAAGATCAACGCCATTCCGATCCATATTCGTTTCATCGCCTTCCCCGCCATCGAAATGTCAGGTCTTCTTATCAGATAGCCGATCCATTAGCAAAAAGTATTTCCTCTTCCGGCCGGTCCGACATCTGGAACCGACGGACAGAGGGTCATTCCTCGCCCTTCCGGGATGTCTTGACGTAGAGTTCCCCTTCTTTTATCACTCGACCCTGTTTCACAAGCCGGTCCAGATGCTTCTCGATCTCGATCCTCTCAAACCACAGGATGATGCGTACCGGTTCATAATAGGACGGGAAAAAAAGATTTCGACCGACGAGGTCATCAATTCTGCAGGGACCTCTGAGGGCACCGAGAAGGGCCCTGTCTTTACGGAGGATGGCCGCCTCATAGGCTTCAAATCGCTCAGCGACATGCTCGTGAAGAGGCCCGGTGTGGCTCGTGATAATCCGTCGAGCCTTCATGGAGCGGAGACGGCGAATGGTGGAGATGAAATCATCGACGTCGCTGAAATCGTTTCCATAAAAGGGACCCAGAGGCGTGAGGGCGACATCGGATGTGAACAGCAGGGCGCCCCCGTCCACATCAAAGGCAAGGTGCCCCGGTGTATGGCCGGGAGCATGGACGATCTCCAGCGACAGTCCGCCCAGATCGAGGATGTCGCCGTCATGAAGCTCTCTCTGAATCCGGATGGTCGGAAAGGGTCGCCCCATCTGAAGCTCTTCCAGGTCTATTCCGCTCCTCGCAAGCCCCATGCCCTCGAAGTAGCGTTCCCGGCTCTCGATGTAGGGTACCTCCTTTTCATGACACCAGACGGGAACATCGGGAATCAGCCGGATCGTCGATCGGTGATCGAAATGACAGTGGCTGAGGATCAGCAGATCAACACCCTGCTCCAGGCAGGCGCCGATTCCCCCTTTTCCCATCCCCGCATCGATGAGGACGTTTGTTTCTTTTCCTCTCAAATAGAGGCCGTTACAGTAGGGGAATCGCGCCCTGTCTTCACCGGGCACGAAATAGATGTTTTTCCTGATTTCCCGCAGTGCCGACATACCCATATCATGACCCTGTCACGGATCCACAACAGCGCCGGCGCCGATCCCGATGAGGGCTCCGGGGTCGACGAGGGACCCGACGACGATACCCGTCACGGCGGCGAAGCCCCCGGTGAAATATTTTCTTCGAATCTCCAAGATACGATCCCGTACGCTTCGCTCCTCGGGACTTCGGGCGCCTTGCATCGGGCCGTTCTTGAACAGCCCGTTAAAAAAGCAGTTCACCGGAGCCGCATTCCGGCAGGAGTCACAACCGTGAAGGAGGCCTCCCGGCCGTGGGGCAACCTCAGGTTGCGACAAAAACCGTCCATTCGCAGGGAGAATCCCCTTCAAGAGCATGTGAAAAACCACAATCAACGAGCAGGCCGGTTGATCTTTTTACATCAAAGCCCACCTCTGTCAAGGGCATAATGGCGGCGATACCCCTCCTTTGCATCCCCACAACCCCTTGCAATTCTTGTCTTTTTCTTTGACAAAAGACGCGCAATTCAGTAGTAGATTTATAAACTCATATTTTGAAACGATTTTTCCGCTTCCTTTGCGCGGGGCGCGGCGATTCTGCAGAATGGAAAAGCACGGCGGCGTGAAATTCCTGACAGAGTTTCTCGGGCAGGCGGTCCCTTGCGATCCCCGGCTCGAGGAGCTGAAATTCTGGTGCGGCGAGTTCCATCGCCTGAATTTCGCGCCTCCCTACGGGGAGTTCTCCCAGGGCAACCTGAGTTTCCGGCTGAAAAAAGACGAAGACGCCTTCGTCATCACGGGCTCTCAGGTCGGCTGGAAGGACCGCCTCTCGGACGACAAGTTCGTCACCGTCACGGGCTGTGATCTGTCCCGGGGGGTCGTTTATGCGACGGGCCTTCGCGACCCTTCTTCGGAGTCCATGATGCATTTCGCGATCTACCGGCGAAGACCCGACGTCCAGGCCGTATTCCACGGGCACAGCCGCGAGGTTCTGTCCTGCCCGGGCGAACTCGCGATCCGTGAGACCCGCGAGAAAAGACCCTACGGAAGCCTGGAGCTGGTTGAGAGCGTGCTCGAGGTCCTGGACGAAGAGATGTTCGTTATTCTGAAAAAACACGGCTTCGTCTCCCTGGGCGGCACCATGAGAGACGCCGGTGAACTCGCCATCCGGATCCACCGCATGTGCGAGGCGCTGAAGCAGGAAAAGAGAGGTGAAGGATGAAATCTTTTTTCAACCTCTATCACCACGGGTTCATCCGGGCCGCCGTCTGCGTGCCCGACGTGAGGGTATCCGACACGGCCTTCAATGCCGAGAAGACGGTTCAGATGGCGAGGAAGGCGGCTGCCGGCCATGCCGTTTTCGCCCTCTTCCCGGAACTCGGCATCTCCGCTTACTCCAACGAGGACCTCTTTCATCAGGACGCGCTGCTTCAGGGCGTCCGGGAGGCCATCGAGTCCGTCATCGTCAAGACGAAAAGCCTCCCTCTCATCCTCGTCATCGGGGCGCCCCTGCAGGTCCAAGGGAGGCTTTTCAACTGCGGGATCGTCCTTTACCGCGGAAAGATTCTCGGGGTGGCCGTCAAGTCCTACCTGCCCAATTACCGGGAATTCTACGAGGGGCGGCAGTTCAGCCCCTCGGCGGAGGTCCCGTCGGACACGATCGAACTCTGCGGACAGGAGGGCATCCCCTTCGGGGCGGACCTGCTCTTCCAGGTGAAGAACATAAAAAATTTTAAATTCTACATCGAGCTCTGCGAGGATCTCTGGGTGCCCGTTCCTCCGTCGAGCTATGCCGCCCTTTCCGGGGCGACGCTGATCGGAAACCTCTCCGCTTCCAACGTGACCATCGGGAAGAGCGAGTACCGACACAGCCTGGCGGCCGGCCAGTCCGGGCGCTGTGTGACGGCCTATCTGTATGCGGCCTCGGGACCCGGCGAGTCCACCACAGACCTCGCCTGGGACGGCCAGGCCATGATCTACGAAAACGGGACCCTGCTCGCCGAGTCGGAACGCTTCTCCATGGAGCCGCAGATCCTCTTCGCCGATATCGACCTGGACCGCCTGACACAGGACCGGATGCGGCTCACGAGCTTCGGGCAGAATGCCCGCGTCCACAGGGACCGCGTCGGAAAATTCAGGAAGATACCCTTCACGATCAGCGTCCCCGACAGGCGTCTCCTGCTCGACCGGGAGGTCGCCCGATTCCCCTACATCCCCTCCGATCCCGCGAAACGGGACAAGCGGTGTTACGAGACCTACAGCATCCAGGTCCAGGGTCTCGCCAAGCGGCTGAAAGCCACAGGGATCCAGAACGTCGTCATCGGCGTCTCCGGGGGCCTGGACTCCACCCACGCCCTGATCGTCGCCGCCCGCACGATGGACCTCCTCAGGCGGCCCCGCTCCTGCGTGAAGGCCTACACGATGCCCGGGTTCGCGACGACGGACAAGACACACAGAAACGCCCTTCGCCTCATGAAGTCCCTCGGGGTCGAGGTGAACGAGATCGACATCCAGGCGAGCTGCATGCAGATGTTCAGAGACATCGGCCACCCCTTCGCAAAGGGAAAGGCCGTTTACGACATCACCTTTGAAAACGTCCAGGCCGGCGATCGGACCTCCCACCTCTTCCGGCTGGCCAATATGCGGGACGCCCTCGTCGTGGGGACGGGGGACCTGAGCGAACTCGCCCTCGGCTGGTGTACCTACGGTGTGGGCGATCACATGTCGCACTACAACGTGAATGTCAGCGTCCCCAAGACATTGATCCAGTACCTCCTCCGATGGGCGGCCGACGGGAATCTTTTCGGAAAGAAAACATCGGAGATCCTCCTGGACATCCTCGAGACGGAGATCAGCCCGGAGCTGATCCCGGGGAAGAGGGGGGAGCAGCCCGTCCAGAAGACGGAGTCCGAGATCGGTCCCTACGAGCTCCAGGATTTCAATACCTTCTATATAACCCGTTTCGGATACCTCCCGACGAAGGTTGCCTTCATGGCCTACTGCGCCTGGCGGGACAAGAGGAGGGGGACCTGGCCCGACGTCCCCGCGCACCGTCGTAAGGCCTACACCATCGGCGAGATCAGGAAGTGGCTCCGCGTTTACCTCTACCGCTTTTTCCAGACGAGCCAGTACAAGCGCTCCTGCATCCCCAACGGCCCCAAGGTGGGCTCCGGGGGGTCGCTCTCGCCGCGCGGGGACTACAGGGCCCCCAGCGACAGTGAGTCGGCGGTCTGGCTGGCGAATGCCGGACGAATCCCGGCCCGGGACAGCGAAAAGAAATGAAACGAGGAACGTACAGGGATTTCGACGCGACGGAACTCTTCTGTCCGAAGTGCCGCAGGGCCGTCCCGGTCAGGAAGAAGCTCCTCCTCATCCTGCCGAGCGGTGAGAAATACGACTACACCTGCGTCTTTTGCGGGACCTCCGTGGGGGACAAGATGGTCACCATGAAGGATCAGGGGGGGCTCATCGTCAAATGAAGGCGATGGTTTTGAAGAGGGCCACGGCCGTCGAGGAAAACCCCCTCGAGTACATCGACATTCCCGACCCCGACCCGGCGCCGGGAGAGATCCTGATCCGGGTGCGCGTCTGCGGGATCTGCCGCACCGACCTCCATACCGTCGAGGGGGAAATCCTTCCCTCCAAAATGCCCATCGTCCCCGGCCACCAGGTCATCGGGACCGTCGCGGCCCGCGGCCCGGAAGCAAAGCGATTCGTGGAAGGAGACCGCGTGGGGATGGCCTGGCTCTTCAGGACCTGCGGAGTCTGTTCCTTCTGCCTCGCGGGGAAGGAAAATCTCTGCGAAAAGGCTCAATTCACCGGCTTCGACGCCGATGGGGGTTTTGCCGAGTACACAAAAATCCATGAGGATTTCGCCTACCCGATTCCGGATGTCTTCACGGACCGGGAGGCAGCACCGCTTCTGTGTGCCGGGATCATCGGTTACAGGGCGCTCCGTCTCTCCGAAATCCAGAAGGGGCAGAGGCTCGGTCTTTATGGTTTCGGCGCGGCGGCTCACATTGCCGTCCAGGTGGCCGTTCACCGGGGATGCGAAGTCTATGTCTTTACACGAGGCGCCTCTCATCGCGCGCTGGCCCTGCGCCTCGGCGCCTCCTGGGCGGGCTCTTTAGGCGATTCCCTTCCCGCAAAACTGCAGGGCTCTATCATCTTCGCGCCGGCAGGCGAGATCGTCCCCGTGGCCCTCAGCCACCTGGACAGGGGCGGGACGCTTGCTCTCGGCGGGATCTACATGACACCCATCCCGGCCCTTGATTACATGAAACATCTCTATGATGAGCGGACGATGAGGAGCGTTACCGCGAGCACCCGTCGGGACGGGAACGAACTGCTCGAGGCGGCGGCGGAGATTCCCATACGGACGGAGATACAGTCTTTTCCCCTGGCAGAGGCCAATCGCGCCCTTCAGCTTCTCAAGGCAGGCAGAATCGATGGGGCGGGAGTCCTTGTCGTCCCGTAGCGACCGGCGGCCTGAACATTACAGACAAAGGAAGGGCCATGATCTTTCGACCATGGCCCTTCCTTACAACTCTCCATTCCTCCGGCCGAGAACGCCAAAGGCCCCCGGCCTTCAGTCTCGAATGATACCCTATCTCCCGATGATGTAGCGATAGGGATCCACCTGCCCTCTCAACACTTCGAGCTCGTGCTTGGTGGGGTGGCTGGTCTCCTTGATCTTTTTGGCCTTCAGGAGCTCGAAGCCGCAGTTGTCCTGCACATCCTTTTCGGAGTACCCCGGATTGATGCTGAGAATCATCATCCGTTTCGATGTGGGCTCGAACCCCATGACGGCCATGTTCGTAATCACCCTGTAGGGTCCCGACCCCTTTGCAAGGCCCGATTTCTCCCTGGAATCGCCGCCCTGGAGCCATCCCGGTGTGGTGATGAAGGTGCACTTTTCAGCGAACCGCTTGCTGTCCTGGGGAGTGATCATCATCATGTTCCAGCAGAAGGAGCCGAAGTCATTGGCGCCGCCGCTTCCGGGGAAGCGGACCTTCGGCTTCTGGTGATCGGGCCCGATACGGGTTGAGTTGATGTTGCCGTACATGTCGATCTGGGCACCGCCGAGGAAGGTGAAGTCCACCAGACCCCTGCAGAACGTTTCCATGGTATCCGTCATGCTGGTGGCCATGATCGCCTTCCATATGGTTCGGGAATCCCCGACCGAGATGGGCATTTCGGGAAGCAGGGGCCCCACACCGCCCGCCTCGAAGATAATCAGCAGGTTCGGCGCGTGCGTTTTCTGGGCGAGCATCGCCGCCGCGCAGGGTGCACCGGTACCGACGGCGACGGAAACACCGTCGTGGAGCTCTCTTGCCGCCGTGCATATCATCAATTCCATCGTGTTATAATCAGCCATTGTAAAGCGTTCCTCCTTTCTGCTACTTTTTGTCCGTATTAAGCATAAATTCTTTTCTTCTCAGCATCATCATCTTTTCCGTGCCGCCGTGGAGGTTGATATAATCCATATGGTCCTTGCAGTTGAAGATGTTCCTGTCGAGGAACTTCTTGAACTCCTCGGGGTTTTCCTCGACCTTCAGCCACTCCCGGAGGTGTTCCTCGTCGGAGAAGTACTCATAGGCCATGACGCCGGGATAGGCCCCGTACGGCACTTCGCATACGGCGTCCACGCAAAAGAAAGGAATCTGGGTTTCATAAGGCGTCCTCCGGATCTCCTCGTTTGAAACCAGCCTTTCACAGGTGATAATCAGATGTTTCGAGGCTCTGGCGAGGTCCCAGTCCGAGACGGTGATATCGCGGATGCGCGAATTCCCGTACACGTCCGCTTCGTGGACATGAATGACCGACACGTCCGGCCAGAGGGCCGGCATCGCCGCGTAAAACTGACCCGTGAAGGGGCACTTGATTCTCTTGGCCCCGCTGAATTTGAAGGTGTCCGTACCCATGACATTTCGGATGGGGACGAAGGAAATACCCATTGCGGCGGCCTTCAGCCGTGCGGACAGCGAATAATTCGTCCACTCGGAAACCTCCACCTCACCGCTCTCCATGTACCTTCTCGCATTGGGGGAAAGACCCCTTGCTTCCAGCCCCACGATGTAGGCGATGTCGCACTTGTTGAATACCTTTCCGGCCGCGAGGATCTGGAAGTCATGCGTCGAAGTATGGCCCGCGAAAGCCATGTTCTTCTTCTTCTGCCTCACGATCTCGTGACAGGCGGCAATGGGTGTCCTGTTCGCACCGAACCCTCCAATCGCCAGATATTCGCCATCTTTGACAAACTTCGCGATGGCCTCTTTCAGGCTCATCAGCTTGTTCGTCATGGCCCGCGATTTTGTTTTGAAGTGAGCCCTCGCATTATCCGCATCCGGATCCGTAAAAATCTTTCCTATGCCTTGTTCAAAAACTTCCACGGTATTTTACCTCCTTCTTTGAATGTTGAGAGCCTTGAAGCTTGACTTCGGAATAGCGCCTCCGGAACCCGGACACAGGCCGTTCAGAGGTCGATGATTCCGGATTCGTGCTACACTGTGACGGGGTATTTATAAAACGCGTGTCACATACCACAATCACATAGACGAATCAAGCGAAAATCAGTTAACTTTAAAAGGAATTTTGTGTCAGCGGGCGGCACAGATCAACTCATTTTTTTCCCTTTTCTTCCAGGGCTTTTCTGAGCTTCTCTCCGAGGTTTCCAAGGGCCGATTTTTCTTGGGCTTCATCCTTGCCTGACCGGTATACCGTCTCGGCCTGGCGGTCCCCGGGGGACCCCTGGAGGTATTCCCCCAGAAGCCCGCGGCTATGGGCATCTTCGTGGCAGAAAACACAGAGGTTTTCCCAGTTGCTGCCGTCGGGGGGGTTGTTGAAATGATTGCCGTCCTTGTGGTGTACGGTCAGAAGATGCCGATTTGATTCATCAAATTCCCGGGCACACCGCGCGCATATCAGCCCGTGGATGGCCAGAGACCGCTCCCGGTAATCCTCCCCGGGCTGTACCTGGCGGTCTGCCCTGATGGCCCGGACGACCTCTTCCGGGGGTCTTGTGCCTTCCGGCTTTTTTTGCTCCGTTTTGACGGTTACCCGTCTTCCCTTTTTTCCAAAGGTCATCCTGCCCAATGGATCTCTACCTCCGAAATATCTTTTGCCAAAAAACACCTCTGACAGACAGACGATCTCGTAAAAACCGGTGACCTGCGTTCTATTTCTTCAGCAATTTTCCGGCAAGGGCAAGGGCCTGCCTGCGGTTACCGACCGTCCCTTCCAGTTGTGCCTCCCGGAGAGCCCTGAGGACCCTGCCGACGACCGGCCCGGGCTTGAGATGAAAAAAATCCATGAGATCCCTTCCATCAACCAGCGGAGGACTCTGCAGGGCAGGCCCGATCTCCTTTTCATGCCACAGGAGCATCTTGAGAATTTTCTCTTTTTCGTCCCGCAGCGCCGCTTTCCTGAAAGCCGCCGCCCCGGCGAGATACAGCAGAAAAAGGCCGGGGTAATCAGACTCATTTCCCGAGAAAAAAAGGGCCGCATCCCTGCGGGACACCCGCTCGGCTCTGAAGAGGGCATCGAGTTCACGGAGACGCCGGGGGATCATTCTGAGAAACACATCCTCCCTTCTCGACAACTTCAGCCGGAGGACGGCGTCACCGGGAACCTTTTCCGCTGAAGCGCCGGCAGGACTGTCAACGAAAAAAACAACGGCCAATTTGATCAGCGCCGCCTTCCTCCGGCCGCCTGCAACCTCCTCGTCCAGATAGTTTCCCAGCTCCCCGGCATACCTCCCGAAATAGTCTTCCTTTGAGCCCATCAGCGTCTCGATGGCGCGAAGACGGGCGAGCGCCTGCTTCCACGGATCGGCCCCGCAGATCCTTGTTCGTCCTTCCTCTTTCATGGCCCGGACCCCCGGGAAGAGGACTTCCAGAATCCCGGCGCGGTCCATCTCGACGACGATGGGATGCGAGGGAAGGCAGGACAGGATCCGGAAGAACTCCTCACGAATCCGCTCCCCGGAGGCCTCTTTGAGGAGGTGCCGGTGCACCCTGATCTGTTGCAGGGTGTCCGGGCAGATCCGGAAACGCAGTTCCGCCGCAAGGCGATAGGCCCGGAGAATCCTCAGGGGATCCCCGGGCAGGGACCGTCCGGAGACGACAGATACCCGGCGTTCCCGGATGGCCCTGCGCCCGCCATGAGGGTCGATGAGCCTGTCTTTCCTCCCTTCAAGCCAGTCTCCCAGGGTCAGGGCCATCGCATTGATCGAGAAATCCCTCAGCGAGAGATCCTCCGCAATCGACGCGCCCTGCATCCTGGTAAAGTCGAAAACGCAAGGCGGCTCACCTTTGATCACGACGCGTTCCGTGAGCTGGTTCTTCTCGTCATGAAGCAGGACATACCGGCCCCCGGTCCCCTTTGCGAATTCGGCCGGAAGTCCTCCGAGAGCGCGCGGCACGACGATGTCGACGTCCGGCGTCTCCCGACCCAGGAAAAGGTCTCGCACAGGCCCTCCGGCCACGTAGAGCCTGTCACGGTATTCGTCCAGGAAATCAAGGCAGGAAATGCATTCCTTCTTCATGGCGTCTTTCGTTATCCGGTGCCCCCGGCTTATCTACCCTTCCCGGAAATACAATATCAAGGAAAAATTGACGCCGCAGACCCGCTGTGATACACAGAGGCGGGCACATGGCCGGGACACTGGCCCTTTCCTGTCGTCCATGATCCCTCGCCTTTCGCCTCAACGCTTCAGCCCCAAAAAGGGTTCCCCATGATACTGGGTATCGATGTCGGCGGCACTCACACGGATGCCGTGCTGTTCGACAGGCTGCAGGTTCGCAAGAAGTCGAAGGTTGCCACCCGTCCGGAAAACCTCGTCGAGTCCCTCCTCGGCGTGGCCGACGGAATCCTGCGCGGCGAAGACCTCAGGGCGCTGGACCGGATCGTCTTCAGCACGACCATTTCCACCAACGCCATCGTGCAGGGCAGGATCGACCGGGTGGGTCTCGCCATCGCCTGCGGGCCGGGACTGCCTCCCACTCTGCTCACGATCGATGATGAATCGCATCCGGTCTCGGGCTACATCAATCACCGCGGGGTCGAAGCGGCCCCCGTTGATGAAGTCGAGATCCGGAAACTCGGGAATCACTTCAGGGAAAGAGGGATCCGTCACCTGGGTGTCGTCGGGAAATTCTCGACGAGAAACCCTTCTCAGGAGATCCGGATCCGGGATCTCCTCATGAACGACTTCCGGCACGTCTCCCTGGGCCACCGGATGTCGGGCAACCTCAATTTCCCCCGGCGGATCGCCACCACCTTTCTCAACGCGGCCGTGTGGGAGACCCACAGCGCCTTCGTCCGGGAAGTTTTCCGATTCAGGAAGCGGCTGGGACTGGACACGCCTGTCCACATCCTGAAAGCCGACGGCGGCACTTTCGAGATCGGATACTCCGTGGAATTCCCCGTGTACACGATCCTCTCCGGCCCCGCCGCAAGCATCATGGGCATCCTCAGCCTGACGCGATGCAACGGGGATGCCGTCGCCGTCGATGTGGGCGGCACCACGACGGACATCGCCCTCTTCAGCGGCGGCGTGCCGCTCCTGGAGCCTCTCGGGGTCACCATCGGGGGCCGCAGGACGCTCATCCGCGGCCTCAGGACGCGCTCGATCGGGACGGGCGGAGACAGCCGCGTCCGGTTCACCGGGGGCGAACTCTTGATCGGCCCCGAGCGGGACGGACCGGCCGCCGCGTTCGGAGGGCGACACCCCACACCGACCGACGCCATGATCGTCCTCGGCCTCACGAACATCGGGGATCCGCGGAGGGCTGCCGGGGCGGTCGGCGAGCTGGCCCGGTCGATGGACGTCCCTCCCCGCGAGGCCGCGGAGAGAATTTTCGAGGGGACCTGCCGCCAAATCGCGTCCTCCGTCAAGGACATGATCGACGAGATCAACAACAAACCCGTTTACACCATCCACGAGATGCTGGAGGGAAAGAAGATAAAACCCGAAAAGCTCTATATCGTGGGGGGGCCGGCGGAGCCGATGGCCGAGAGGCTGGGGGAGATCCTCGGTCTGAGCACCGTGATCCCTCCTCATGCCGAAGTCGCCAATGCCATCGGAGCTGCGCTCGCCCGCAACACCACGGAGGTCACGGTTCTTGCCGACACGGAAAGAAGACTCATGACCATCGCCGAGGAAGGCCTTCAGACCGCCATTCCCGCGGAATTCTCACGGGGGGACGCCCTTCAGGTCTGTCGTGAAATGATCCGGGAGAGGGCCCTGCGGTTCGGCGCCGGCATCGAGGACATCGAGATGGAGATCGTCGAGGACCTGGAATTCAACATGGTGCGGGGCTTCAACCGGACGGGCAAGAACATCCGGATCAAGGCACAGATCAAACCGGGCCTCATTGCCGGCTTCAGCGGGACGGACCATCCATGAGAAAAACAGGAAGAAAGACCGGCCTCGTTTTCTTCCCCGCCTTCGACTGGGCCATCTCACCGACCCATCCGGAAAGGGAGGAACGGCTCCTCTACACCCGCGACCAGGTCTTCGAGGAGGGGCTCCTGGATTTGGGGAACATCATCGAGTTCAAGCCGGCCATGGCCGCCCCCGAGGACATCCAGCGGGTGCACATCTGCGTCCCCGACGTCGGGAGCGTCGTCACCGAATCCCATCTGATCTCCGCCGGGGGTGCCATCACGGCGGCCGACAAGGTTCTCCGGGGGGAGGTGGACAATGCCTTTGCCCTGGTCCGCCCGCCGGGTCACCACGCGATGAGGGTGGTCCACGGCGCACGGGGCTTCTGCAACATCAACATCGAAGCCGTCATGGTCGAGAACCTCCGGAAGAAATACGGCCGCAGGCGAATCGCCATCGTGGACACCGACTGCCACCACGGCGACGGCACGCAGGATATCTACTGGCACGACCCCGACACGCTCTATATCTCCATCCACCAGGACGGCCGGACGCTCTACCCGGGCTCGGGCTTCCCCGAGGAATTCGGGGGGCCGAACGCCCTGGGCACGACGATCAACGTGCCCCTGCCGCCGAACACCTCCGACGAGGGGTTTCTCCACGTCCTGGACCACCTCATTCTGCCCGTCCTGGAAGAGTTCAAGCCCGACCTTATCATCAACTCGGCGGGGCAGGACAACCACTACACCGACCCCATCACCAACATGCGCTTCTCCGCCCAGGGTTACGCCACGCTCAACGACCGGCTCCGGCCGCATATCGCCGTTCTCGAGGGCGGATACTCCATCGAGGGGGCGCTCCCCTACGTGAACGTCGGCATCATCCTCGCCATGGCGGGACTCGACTACAGCTCCGTCCGGGAGCCGGATTACAACCCGGCGGCGGTGAAGCAGTCGAAGGACATCACGAAGTACATCGAGGAGGTCACCTCGGACATCTACATGTTCTGGAAGAGCAGGGAGTCGCTCAAGGCCGAGCTCGTGGGGGACGTCCGATACGTCAAGCGGGAGAGAGACATTTTCTACGACACCGATCGCATCCGGGAACAGCAGCAGGAAATCGTGAGGGTCTGCGACGACTGCGGGGGCCTCATCACCCTTGACTCCGTTGCCAGCACCGGGAATCACATCTTCGCGGTCATCGTGCCGGGCCGAAGCTGCCCGGCCTGCAGGGTGGAAGGGGAAAAGGTCTTCGACTCCATCGACAGGGCAAAGCACGGGATCCGACACCTTTATTTCCAGGACCGCGACCGGGACATCTACCTGGTAAAGTAGCGCCGGGATAGCGGAATCATGGGGATTGCAATTGAGAGAATGGGAAATGGCTTGCCTCAAGCCGTCACTCCATTATTCCACCGCTCCATTACTCCGTTCAGATCACTTTTCTCCCTTGACAGGGCCGTCCTTTTGACATAAAAACGGGCGCCTTGATCCATCGGCGCAAACACCCGGAAGGGTTTCATCCCTATTTCGCAGAGACATGGAAAGGAGGACCAGGACTGTGGCAGACGACATCAACAAGAAAACCCAGGAAACGGCGGCAAAACTCTTCGGCAAGGGGATCAAGATGGATCCCCCTTACCTGATGTGGAGGCAGTTCGACAAGGATCTGGCCAACGACCTCTCACGGCACATCACCGGAAACCTCTATTCCCGGACGGTCCTGACGATCCAGGAACGGCAGTACGCGGCCTGCGCGATGCTCGCAGCCCTTCGCGCCAGGGAGGAGTTCAAGCTCCACGTCAACGCGGCGCTCAACGTGGGATGCGACCCCCGCAAGATCGCCGAGATCCTCTTCCAGCTTTCGACCTACGCGGGGATGCCCGCCGTCAACGAGGCCATGGAGGTCTACCGGGAGGTCCTGAAGGAAAGAGGCGAGTGGCCGCTGAAATAGTGTTGATGAAGAAAAGCGGTGAGAAGGAAAGAAGGGGTCCTCGAGACCCCTTCTTTTTTCAATGGGCATGCAGGCTTTAAGCGCCCGTTCAAAGAACCCCTCAGGGCGACTTGACGGCGAGGGTATGGGACGAGCCGGCGGCCACTTTGATGATGTTGCTCAGGCCGGAAACCGCGGCGGGGTTGAATTCGTAGGAACCCATGCCGCTGCTGCCGTTGCCCAGCTGGCCATGATCGTTCAGTCCCCAGGTCCAGACCGACCCGTCCGACGTGGCTGCCACGGAATGGGAACCGCCCGCAGCCACGTTTACCACACCGGTCAACCCCGTCACCGCAACGGGGGTGATACTGAAACCGCCCGGAGTGGAAGACGGGTCGACGCCGAGCCGGCCCTCGCTGTTCAAACCCCATGCCCAGACCGTCCCGGTCGATGTGACGGCCATGGAGTGATAATCACCGCCGGCGACAGAAATGACACCGCTCAAACCCGTGACCTGGTCGGGGATTGAGGAGGGCCAGCCCGCCGTATCCCATCCCAGCCGCCCATCGATATTATCCCCCCAGGTCCAGACCGTCCCGCCTGACCCGACGGCCATGGAATGATACCCCCCGCAGGCGATAGCCGTTATTCCCGTCAAACCCTGAACCTGCACCGGGACAGAGCTGTTGTCAAACTGGCCATTCCCGAGTTGACCGCTCGTCCCCACACCCCAGGCCCAGACGGTGCCGTCATCGAGAAGGGCCAGCGAATGATAGACCCCTCCGGCGACGGCAACGACCTTCTTACCAGCACCCCAGGTTGTATCGACCGCCGTGGGAAAGGGATAATCATCGTTAGCGCCGTTACCGAGCTGACCGTATACCCCCAGACCCCAGGCCCAGACGGTGCCGTCATCGAGAAGGGCCAGTGAATGGAACCCCCCGGCGGCGATGGCAGTGACCCGCCTTCCAGCAGCCCATCTGGTTGTATCGACCGGGACAGGCAAAAGGCTGTCCGCAAACGAGCCATAACCGAGCTGACCGCTCGTTCCCTGTCCCCAGGCCCGGACGGCGCCGTCATCGAGAAGAGCCAGCGAATGATAGACCCCTCCTGCGACGGCGACGACACGACTCAAATTGACGACCGGAACGGGTACGGGGCTGTCCGCAGTCTGGTTGTTCCCGAGCTGACCGCTCTCCCCCAATCCCCAGGCCCGGACCGTGTTCGGCGTTGCGTCAAAATTCACCGTCATGTCCGCGTTCAGAGTGACATCGGCGGGAGTGAAACCGTAGCCGGGTATCGGCGATGGCGTAACGGTGTAGCCGCCCCCCGGCAGGTCACTGAACCGGTAATTGCCGCCGGCGTCGGTCGTCGTTGATGCAGAGGTGACACCCGCAATCGAGACCGTCAACCCGGAAAGCGTCCCAACACCGGCGGTTATGGTGCCCGATATAGAATAGAGGGCGATGCCGGGAACCCCCTCAAAATTCACGTCCGTGACGTGTCTTTCCTTGTTCATCTTCACGGATTGGTTTTCCGGCGTGAAGCTGTAGCCGGTCAGTGAAGGGGTGACCGTGTAATTGCCCTTTGCAACCCACGGGAACCGGTAATTGCCGCAGTCGTCCGTTGTCGTCTTCGCTGTGGCACATGCAGGGCCCTCGAGCTCGACGGTTACGCCCGCGAGCGGCTCGCCGCCGGAAGACACGGTGCCGGATATGGAACCGCAACCGACAACCAGGAAAAGAGAAGCGATGAGTGCCGCTGTCCACCCGTACCGGATTTTCCTTTTCCGTTCCATGACGCCCTCCTTTACAAATACAGGCCGAAATCCTGCTCTGTGGGTTTGTGACCGCGGCCGGGATGGCACACGTTCATAAGTATGCCGTCAATGCCAACCCATTCCGCAACGAAAGCAACCGATGAACGTATTTGCTTGTTCCTTTTTCCCCGGCAGTACTCTGTAATCAGAAAAATGATTTATTTCCGGTTATCAGAAACCCGACGATCCGCGAATTCTGACGAAACAGGTCGGAATTTTTCACTCACTGCCGGTGCCCCGGCAATGGGCAGGGAAGCCGGGAAACAGTGCGGGCCTGAAGACAGCGCCTCATTTTGCATAGACAGGATTCCCCTGAAAATCAAGAGGAATTTTCAGCAAAAAACAGGCAGGGATCGGCCATCGAAAGAGCGGCGGATGGGCCGCGGGAAGAGATGGGAATCGAAAAGAAGAGGCCCTTTGAAGTCATCGCGGAGGGCAGTCGTCTACGTGTCATCACCGGCCTGTCGGCACGGGTTGAAAAACCGATGGACATTCAGGGCGGTCCTGCAGAAAGAGATGACGATCGATCACCGTCGCCGACGTGAGGCCTTTGCGTTTCGCCGAGCAGCCCTGCAGGCTGTCCGGCACTCATCGTCCGTCATCCCGACCCTGCTCACCCCCTGCGTTTTCGTGACACTCCCGCCGCCGTACCGGCGCACCGCAACGGAGATTCGAGAAGGACCGCGAAGGTCATCCCAAACCCCCCCGCGGGGATCGCCGATTCCGTAACAGATTTCTCCAACATATCCTTCACCCCCCGAAAGCGGCGCCGCCGAAGGTTTCCTCACGGACATGACGCGCGACGCGCCATGCAGCCGCTGGACGGGGGTGGGAAAGCTTCCCCTTACTGGATCGGGGCTTCCTGGACCTGCAGTCCCAGGCCGGTCATGGCCTCGACGGCCTTATCCCGGGCGCTTTTTGCCTTGGCGACCGCGTCCATCAGCCGTCCCGCTTCGTAAGTGTCTTTCGCCTCGGTCCACATCTGGGTGACCGACGCCTGAGCGGCCCGGGCTTCATCGAGCTTTGCCCTGTCGATCCCGGGCGGGAGCTTCCTGCGCTTGGTGAGGTCTTCAATCCTTGCCTGAACGGCATCCGTCATGGCGGACAACTCCTTGCCGAGGGCTTCCCAGTTCCTCACCCATTCCGTTTTCCGCGCCCCGGCGAGCGTGACGAGCTGGTTGATCTTGTCGGGAAGGGCCGTGGCCGACTTCAGGGCGGCGTCGTAATCGTTGCGGTCATATTTGTCTTTCGCCGCCAGGATCGCCTTTTCCAGGTCCCGGGTTTCCGCCGGCGCATACTTCAGCGTCTCCTCTTTGACGGCATTGAAGGCCGCCTCGGCCGATTTGATGGCCCTTTCCGCCGGCTCCTTGCTGATGCTGCAGGCTGTAAAAACCAGAACCAAAAGAATGAGAATCGCGCCCCCCAACCGTCTCTTCTCCATAACGCCTCCTTCGTATCACAGAATCGGTGTAGCACCCACACCGGCATGGCCGTGAGTTTAGTCCACGGACGTCAGATACTGCAAGGTAATTTCTTGACAAGTCTCCTCACGATAAAATAAAAATCAGTCTGCCGAAACACCTCTCACAAGATGCAGGGGTGTTTCGGGTGCGAAATGCAATCCCGCTGGAATTCCCGACTCAGATCTTTCATGAAAGCAAAAGAAGATCAAACCTTCGCAACGCTCGTCGCAAAAATCGGCGAGAGGGAAATCGAAACCATCACCGGCCAGTGGTTTAATCTGGTCCTGTTCAGGCATTACCGGTTTATACAGGGTCACATTATCGATCACCGGTCGAAAGACGGCGGATTTCGAAGCCTGGCAGCCCTCGTCCACGACGTCTCCCCCGACGCCATTGAGGGGTTCTGGCCGGAAGTGAAGGGTCGCGCGATCCGGAAGCGGGAAGAATCGTTTCTTCGGAATTACCTGGCGGCCCAGAACGAAAACGACGTGGAACTCATTATCCCTTTGCGAAACATAGCCCGGGCCGTCGACTGGGACCGTTTTGACGAGTCCAGGGAATTTCCGATCTATGTTCGCCATATCTATCCATTGGTACTGTCGACTCTTCGAAACTTCAAATTCCGCCGTGTCCTCGATGTCGGCTGCGGGACCGGGGATCTGATCGAGGCCATCCTGGCAAGCTTCCCGTACGCGGAATGTCACGGCTTCGACATCAACCCGGACAACATCGACGCAGCCCGGGAAAAAGGGATCCCCAATCTCAACGTAGGGGATGCGGAGTATCCGGACGAACTTCTGCCGGGCAAGATGACCTTTGATGTCCTTCTTTTCTGCGGTTTGCTCAATCGCCAGGTCACGGACCGGGAAAAAGCATCGGGCATCCTGGCGAAGTGCCTTCCCCGGCTCGAAAAGGGGGGGCACATCATTATCACGGGTTACTCCTCATGCCATTTCTCCGCGTCCGATCTGGAAAGTCTGGGGATAACCCTTTATCGCAAAAGCCTTCCCGGAAATCTTTTCAAGGACTACAGCCGTTATCATCTTCGTCAATTCTACGCGGGTCAAAAAACATAACCGGATGTCCCGGTGAAAGGAACGCCGCCTCTTTCGACCCCGTGCCGGTCGGGTATCGATGACGTACAAAAGCCGTCCGGAGGTTCTCATTCCCGGCAGGCGGTCCTGTACTCACTGACCCTGGCCCTGACCTTGCCCACCACCTTCCCAATGCCGATCATCGAAATCCAGGAAGGCCCCTCGACGAGTTTGATGTGCGTGGCATCGATTCCAACCTGATCGAAGGTCGGATCCACGGCGATCCAGCCGCCGGCGTAACTTTCCGCCCAGGCGTGATAGACAAACCCCGTCTCCTCGAGGTAAACAAGTCCTCCGATCAGGCGTGTCGGAATCCCCGCCGCGCGGGCGAGTGCCGCGTAGAGAAGCGTGTGGGCCTGACACTCCCCCTTCTTCGCATGCAGGACTTCGAGGGCGGAAAAACTGTCCACGATCTCGTCCCTGACCTCTTCGGAAACCCATTTGGCCAGGCGCCGTATTTTGTCCAGGTCCGACGGTGCTCCGAGGATGATTTCGTCCGCCTTCATGACGATTTCCGGGTGATCGCTTTCGATATGATCCGTGGCGGCGAGATAGACGTAACGGTCCGCAATGTTGAGCGCTCCCTCGAGCCTCGGAGGGTCCGGACCGGCCCCTCCTTCGATGACATAAAGAGCGGCCGGGCTTCCCGACTCTCCGGTTTCGCTGACCGATTGACCGGGCCCCGTCAAAAGCGGCAGCTCGCCTGCAACACCGTCGAGGGCGATCTCCAGGTAACGGGCCCGCCGCGGACAGGGAAGCGGGCGGTCCGCCTTCACGAGGCTGAAATCGAGGACGAGATCCTTCCGGTTCATGCTCGCCTCGGAGAGAAACTGTTTCGCCCTGCCCTCGTCCTCCTTGTAGGTGATGAGAACCCCGTGCATTGCGAACTCGAGAATCGTCTCGCCTGTGACCGTGATCCAGCTGGTGACCGACTGTTCGAGCATGGTGGTCTCCACCCGGAAAGAGGGTTCCATGAGCAGCTCCGGACTTTTTTCAAAGGCGGCCACGGACTGCGTGACCTCGGTGATCGTCTGCGTCTGGGGATCGAAAACGTCATAGCGGAACTTCGAACCGACGCTCATCCCCGCAAGAAGCGGATAGAAATTGACTCCTCCCGCCGGATAAAGGGGGCGGCTCAGCTCCCTCACCAGGGTTTTCTTCTCTCCGCCCGACTCCCGGAGGGCTTGCAGCTTTCCGCCCTTCACCTCCCCGTCGATCAGGAGTTTCTTCCCGTTCAGGTCCAGGTCATATCTGAATTGAAGGAGAGCGAGGTCCGGTGCCACCGTGTCCTCGCCCTTCATGGAAAGCTTCCAGTCCATGCCTGCGACGCGCAGGTGCAGATGGGCGTCGGAGGTGAGACGAAATCGCTCCCCGCCTCCGAGCGGTTCGATCTTCAGGTGGGTGAAGCCGATCTTTTCGCCGTTAAAGACGCAGCCCGCCCACTGCTCGCGCCAGGGAAGGTCGCCGAGGCCTGCGTACTCGACCTTCTCCGCCGGCGGCGGCAGGGTCTGGAAGTAGCGGGACGTGCAGGAAAGGCTTGAGAGGCAGAGCAACAGGAGGACGAAAAACATCGAGAAACACTTATGGACGGGACGTGAATCCGCTCCGGTCATGATGCCCCTCCCCGGTTGGATGATTCAGCGACAGGTGCCCGCCAGGTGGGAAACGGCCGCCGGGAAAACCTGGCCCATGTATTTTTCGAAACTCAGGCTCACATCGATCAGTTGTTGGAGATCGATCTCCGTCCGCACGCCCGCGTCGTGCAGCAGGCTGACCGTGTCTTCCGTGGCGATGTTCCCCCGGGCCCCGACAATGAAGGGACAGCCCCCGAGCCCCCCCAGGGAGGTGTCGAAAATCGTGACACCCTCTTCCAGTGCGGTCCAGAGATTCGCCATCCCCTGTCCCTTCGTGTTGTGCAGGTGGAGCGAGAGTGCCTTGCGCCCTGTGAGTTTTCGGGTTCGGGAGATCACGTCGCGGATCTGGCGGGGATTCCCCAGACCCGATGTATCGGCGAGACAGATCTCTTCGGGATCCGCGTCGAGAAGCTGTCCGGCCAGTTTCAGGACCCGTCGCACCGGGACCTTTCCTTCGTATGCGCAGCCGAAGGCATTCATGACGCCGGCCCGGACCTTGATGCCCGATGCATGGGCCTTCCGGATCAGCGCAAGCGCTTCTCTCAGCGCCCCGGCGATCGTCTTGTTGCTGTTCTTCCGGCTGTGGGTCTCGCTGGCCGACACGAAGACCCCCACATGGGGCACCCCGCAGGCCACCGCCCGGGCCAGGCCCCGTTCGCTCAGAACGAGCGCGGAGTACCGCACGTCTTTCCGGCGGTCGATCCTCCTCCAGAGCTCCTCGGCGTCGGCCATCTGGGGCACCAGCCCGGGGTTCACGAAGGACGAGACCTCGATCCGCCTGAGGCCGGAAGCCGTCAGGCGATCGATGAGGCGGATTTTTTCCTCGGTGGATACAAGCTTTTTTTCATTCTGGATGCCGTCCCTCAGGACCACTTCGTGAAGGACGACTTTCGCAGGCAAGGGGTCTCTCATCGATTCAACATCCCGATGAACAGGATAAGGCGTTGACGGAAAGATGCACTTTCCCTGAAATGCTACAGGACAGGAGGATGCCATCCAAGACCCGGATCTTCCGGAAAATCCTGTAAAAGGCTCCCCCCGGACAGGATATCGAAATCCGTCAAGCGAAAGAAATAAATGCCGGGTCGCGCGACCGGTTGCGGCCCGGCATCTTCGAGTATTAGAGAAATTCACCCTGTTATTCGAGAACGACGAGGACCTGGTTGGTGTTGACCTTGTCCTGCTCGGCAACCTTGATTTCCTTGACCTTCCCTGCAACGGGGGCCACGATCGGGTTTTCCATCTTCATCGCTTCGAGAATCACGAGTTCCTCATCAGCCTTTACGCTGTCCCCGACACTGACCAGGATTTCGGTGATCGTCCCGGGCATGGGGGCTAATACATCAGCCATTTGAACAACCTCCTCTTTTTATTTTTGTCCTATAAACGCATGGAGAAGATTCCATGAAAGACCCTTTTCCCTGTGAGAGTAAAACGACAGGGGAAGGTATGGCCCTTCCCCTGTGTGAAACCCTGTTCACTGCTAGCTCCACGCCGCCGGTCCCCAGCGGTCGGGAAGCTTTGCCTGGGGGGCCCAGTCGGGCGGAATCCTCTGGCCGGGCTGCTCGCCGAGCTTTTCGATGAGTTTCTTGAGGCCCGGTCGGGCGAACTTCATGTGACCCTGCTTCTGGGTCCGGCCGTTGATGACCGCCTCGGAGCGGAGCCTGCGGCCGATCGTCTTCTCCATCTTGCGACCCAGCCACAGCATCCGGTCCACGTCGTAGCCGTGCTCGATCCCCAGTTCGTCGATCTGGACCAGCAGGTCTTCCAGGCAGACAAGCCCCACGTAACGGGGGTCGTCATAGTAGTATTCGCCGGTGCCCCGGATCGGAACGTCGTCGAGGAAATTCGCCGGCTGGCCGCCCAAGCCGCCGAAGGTCCCCTCGAAACGGCAGATGCCCGCCTGCAGCGCCGCCAGCACCGACTGGGAGGCAATGCGCTTGGTCTCATGCAGGTGGCACAGGTGCGCCTCCGGCTGCGGCATCGCATCGAGGATCATGGAGAAGTACCGGTACACGTCCAGAGCGTTGGCCGAGCCGTCATGATCGGCGTGCTCGATGTCGTGCGCGCCGATCTCAAACCAGCGCTTGGTGAACTCCACGGCGTCCTCGAGCTTCGTGGCGCCGCTGATGGGGCTCCCCCAGATGGTGCTCACGGTGCCGCACATCTTGATGCCGGCATCACGGGCCTTCTTGATGCAGCGCTCGGCCTCGCGCCAGTATTGCGTCAGCGTGGTTCCCGAATTGGCGAAATGGTGCTCCGGATCGGTGGATACCATCATGAGGATCCGGTCGGGGCCATACCCCTCCTTCCGCCATTTGATCGCCATGTCCACCGAGGGCTCGCGGATCGTCACCGCCGTCAGACAGACATCCTTGAAAACGTCGATCCCCAGCCGCGCGGCGCGCTTCGCAAACTCGTCGCTCCGCATCGCCTTCAACACCTCGGCGCCGTCCACAAACTGCGGCGTCGTCCCGGCGGCCATGTTCGTCACCTCCAGCTCCCGGCAGCCCGCCAGGATGCTCTCCTGGCCGTAGAAGATCTTCGCCTTCGTCGAAATGAACTTCTCCTCGTGCTGGAAACCGTCGCGGATCGTGATGTCGCCGATGGTGACCTTCTTCGGCCATCGCGGGAAAAATTTCCTCAAATCATATTCTGTCGCCATAGTACATTGTCCTCCTGAAAATAAATTTGTTGAAACGATTGGTTGTAAGTCATTTTTTCCCCTCCCCCGGCGGCAGCGAGAGGAGGGAAAACGTGAACTCCTACTCACCCTTGAAAACGGGTTTCCGCTTTTCCGCGAAGGCCGCGAGCGCCTCCAGGCGGTCCTTCGTCGGGATGGTCACCTCGTAGGCCTTCGACTCCAGAGGCAGGGCCACGCCGAGGCTCGCCTCCGAGCCGTAGTTGATGGCGAACTTCGCCTGGGCGACACCGATGGGCCCGTTCTTCGCGATCTCCCTGGCGAGTTCCAGCGCCGCGTCGAGAAGCTTGTCGGGCTCCACAACCCTGCTGACCAGACCGATCTCCAGAGCCGTCTTGGCATCGAATCTCCGCGCCGTGTAGATGAGTTCCTTCGCCTTGGCCACGCCGACAATCCGGGGAAGTCTCTGCGTCCCGCCGGCGCCGGGAATAATGGCGAGGCTCGTCTCCGTGAGACCCATGAGCACGTTCGACGAGCAGATGCGGATGTCGCAGGCAAGCGCCAGCTCCGTTCCGCCGCCGAAGGCAAAACCGTTGATGGCCGCGATCACAGGGACCCGCACCTGTTCCACGGCCGTGAAGGTGTTCCGGATCGTGAAGATGAACCGGCGGACCTGGTCCTGGGTGAGCGTCCTTCTTTCTTTCAGGTCGGCGCCCGTCGAGAAGGACCATTTCTTGGGGTCGTCACCGGCCCTGGACCCTGTGATGATGATGCAGCGCAGGTTCATGTCGAAATTGGCCTCGCGGATCACATCGGAAAGCTGCGCCAGGAGATCAAAATTGAAGCAGTTCATGGCATCGGGGCGGTTCAGGGTCAGCACCAGGATCCCGTCATCCGTTCTTTGCTGCAGCAGTATGTCAGACATATCATCCTCCCGTTGTGTTCGTGTTCGTCGGGCATTCCGACGGAACCGGACGGGTCCCGGATCGCGGGCGCCCGTCCGTTCCATGCGAAACGTTGCAGAGCTAGACTTTCAGATCTCCCCAATCGGTCTTCTCGATCGGCACGCGGTAGCAGAGTTCCAGAGCCCTGCCCAGCTTGTTGCGGGCCTCGCTGAAGGCGATGACGCCGTCGTGGAACAGGAGCGACCCCGTGAGGAAGGGGTGTCCTTCCGCGTCGTAGCGGTCTCTCATCATCTGCCGGAACTTGGCCATCTCTTCCTCGTTCACCTGCTGGCCCTTGTCGATGATGTTCTTCCTGCGGACGGTCTCGACGATGAAGCCCGCCGTCTCGCCGGACATAACGGTCGTGCGGCCCCTCATGTTGGTGAAGCAGAATACGGGCTTGAAGGCCCTGCCGCACATTCCGTAGTTGGCGGCGCCGTGGTCGGGACCGATGACGTACTGGATCTTCGGGACGTTCAGTACGGAGCAGGTGCGGACCATGTCGGAGCCGTACTTGCCGATGCCGCCCCACTCTTCCGACTTGCCGACCATGTACCCCGGCGACCCCTGCATGAAGAGGACCGGCAGGTTGGAGTTTCCGCAGCGGATCATCCACTCGGTGGCCTTTCTTGCCGCCTCGATGTAGATGACACCGTTGCCGCTGGAGGCGATGACGCCGACGGGGAGACCCTTGATCCACATCTTGCCGGCCACGATGGTCTCACCGCGGTTGAGGCCGTAAGTCGGTTTGTATTCGTGGAAGTAGCTGTCGTCGGCGATGCACTTGATCGATTCCTTGATGTTGATCCCGTGGTAGGTGTTGACGGGGTTGTGGCGCATCATTTCCTTGTAGTCGAACTTGGGCTCGGCGGATTTCTTGCGGTCGCAGTACAGCTTCTGCCCCGGCTCGAACTCGATGATGTCGCGCAGTTTCTTGATCCCCTCTTCCTGGGACCTCACGAAGTGGTCGCAGCCGCCGGAGTGCTGGGTGTGGACGTAGGCGCCGCCCAGGTCTTCGGGGGAGACGGTCTCGCCGATGGCGGACTTCACCATGGGGGGGCCGGCCAGGAACGCGAAAGCCAGCTTTTCGATCATGATGGACTCGGAGGCAAGGTAGACGATGTAGGCGCCGCCCGCCGTGTTTCCGCCTGTGGAGAGGGTGTACTGCTTGATCCCCATGGCGGACATGCGGCACATGTTGAAGAACATGCTCCCGAAATGACCGTCGTCGGCGAAGCAGCCGAGCTGCAGGGGCAGGTTGATTCCGCCGGAGTCCGCGATGTAGATGCAGGGGAGTCTCAGCCGCTCGGCGACGGCCTGGGCCCTCATGTGCTTCTTCAGGGTGATGGGGAAGTAGGTTCCCGCGGCGTAGCGGTTCTCGTTCGCGAAGATCATGCAGTCCTTGCCGTGAACCACGCCGACGCCGGTCACGAGCCCCGCACCCGGGATGTGGCCCCTCTTTTCCGACTCGTAGATCTCGCCGCCGTAGAGCTTGACCTTGCCGATGTTGTAGCCGGCATCGAGCCCCAGTTCGAAGAACTCCGTGCCGGGATCGATCAGCGCACTGATCATTTCGCGCATGGGCTTCTTGTTCTGTTTCGCGAGACGCTGGATCTGCTCCGGACCGCCTATGTTGTACGCCTCTTCACGATGCTTGAACAGGATCGCATCCTGCTCTTCCCAGTGCTTCAGGTTCGCCTCCCTTTCTTTGGCAAGCCTTTCCGCCCTTGTCAGTTTTTTCTCTTCCGCCATGATAATCCTCCTCTTTTTCGTAATGACTTTTTATTCAGTGACACGAAAGACGGGTTTTAAAGTCGTGAGAAATGATCTGAAGAGACACCGTTTTTCGTTGTGGGAAATGCTGCGGGCTGATTCAAAGATCACCGGCTTCGAAAACCTCTTCGAACTATCATTCTGAGGATAAAAAATCAAGAGAAATTCAGATGAAATGTCAATAAATATCCCTCTTGCCGCTTTGACACTTCATCCGAATCGTGATAGAAGGACCAATCTTTTTATTTCTTCACGAAAACAGGCAGTTATGATAAAGAGCCGGACGTCCGTAAAATGTTCAACGAGGGGAAGGAGTTTCGACAGGCTCCTGGCCGTCATGGTCCGGCTGAGATCGCCTGACGGGGGATGCCCCTGGGACCTCTGCCAGGATGAAAAAAGTGTCGGACGATATCTTCTCGAAGAGGCTTACGAGGTCCTGGATGCCATTGAAAGCGGTTCCCCCGAGGCCCTCCGGGAGGAACTGGGAGACCTTCTTTTCCAGATCGTGTTTCTCGCGCGGTTGTCCGAGGAAAAGGGATCTTTCGACATGGGCGGCATCCTGGAGGAGATCGCCGAAAAGATGATCCGGCGCCATCCCCACGTCTTCGGGAACGCCAGGGTCAGGGACGCCCGGGACGTCAAGGACCGCTGGGAGGAGATCAAGAAAAACGTGGAGAAGAAGGAAAGGACGGACCTTTTCATGGGGGTCCGGATACCCCGTTCCCTCCCGGCCCTTGCGAGGGCGCAGAAGATCACCGGGGAGGCGTTTCGCGCGGGTCTGAACCGGCGTAAGACAGGAAGTCTTTTGAAAAAGGCGGAAAAAGACCTCGAAGGGATCCGAAAAGCCCTGAGCGGGGGCGACGGTGACAAGACTTTCCGTGCAATGGGTGAGCTTCTCATCTCCGCGGCGGCCTTGTCCGGTCTCTGCGGCGTGGATGCCGAGGAGGCGCTCAGACACGCCACGGGAAGGTTCGCGGAGCGCGTGACAGGCAGGGGGAAAAAACGCGCGTCCCCCGGCAAGGGTCTGCGGGGAGGTCGCCGCGGAAACAGGAGGGAATCGACAAAAGCACCCGGCACGTTCTCGAAGGGGGCCGCCGAACGATGAAATTTTTCCTCTGCGTCATCGGCATGGTTCTGATCATCGAAGGGCTTCCCTACTTCGCCTTTCCGGAAAAGTTGAAGACCTACTTTCAGAAGATCGGCGCCGTACCGGATTCAACCCTGAGGATCCTCGGCCTGCTCGCGATGATCTTCGGACTCCTGCTCGTTTATATCGGCAGAAATTGAAGAATGTTATTGACTTTGACCCCTGTTTCTGCTTACCTCCGCAGCCGGCCGATTGAAGCGCTGGAATATTGGAATGAGCGGAACAGCGGATGATCCCGCCCTCGACCTGAATAGGGGGCAAAGCCCCTGTTCGGGAGGAAGCCGGGATTCCGCCTGGATTTTCATCCAATATTCCTTATTTTTTTATGAAGCTTTCAGATTTCGACTATCACCTCCCGGAGGAACTCATCGCCCAGGAACCGGCTCCGGTCCGTGATCAATCCCGCATGATGGTCTTGAACCGCAACGACGGTTCGACGGAAGACCGGCGTTTTCTCGAATTGCCGGAATTCCTGAGGCAGGGCGATGTCGTGGTCATCAATGATTCCAGGGTCATCCCGGCCCGGCTGGTGGGCCGGAAGTCGACAGGGGCCGTGATCGAAATCCTGCTTCTCGCCGAAAGGAAGGACACTCTCGCGCAACAGGAAAACCTCTGGGAGGTGCTCCTGAGACCGGCAAAGAGAGTGGGAATCGGATCGAAAATTTCATTCGGCGACCGGGGAGAAGCCCTCGTTCTGGAGCGGTTAAACGACAAGAAGTGGGTTGTCCGCTTTCAAACGTCGGCTCCCTTCGGGAACTTTCTCGAGGAACAGGGCCGGGCGCCGCTGCCCCCTTACATCAAACGGGACCGGCAGGCGGCAACATCCCGGGAGGACCTCCTGCGGTACCAGACGGTCTACGCCCGCTCCCGCGGATCCGTGGCGGCCCCCACGGCGGGATTGCACTTCACGGAGGCCGTTCTTGAGAGCATCCGGGGAAAAGGGGTCTCCGTTGCGGCCGTCACCCTTCACGTCGGGTACGGCACGTTCCTGCCGATCAAATCTCCCGACGTGGAAGGCCATCGGGTGGAGGAGGAGTTCTTCCGGTTGACCGAAGAGGCCGCCGCGGCGATCAACAGCGCCCGGAGGGTCGTCGCCGTCGGTACGACGGCCGTCCGTGCGATCGAGTCTGCCGCCGACGAGTCCGGAAGAGTCAAAGGCACCTCGGGCTCCACGGGACTCTTTATATACCCCGGCTACCGTTTCCGGAGGGTCGGCGCTTTGCTCACGAACTTTCATCTTCCGAGGTCATCGCTCTACCTCCTGGTCTGCGCCTTCGCGGGCCGGGACTTCATCCGGCAGGCCTACGGCAGCGCGATCGAGAAGCGATATCGGTTCTACAGCTACGGGGATTGCATGTTGATTCTCTAGCGCCACAGCGCTAGAGAACCAGGCATAAGGCATCAGGCTTAAGGCGAAAGGCATGGTAAATATATGTTTCACAGCGCAGCGCCGATGCACCGTGCAATTTTGAATGATGAATGGAAAAAAAATTTAACTCAAAACTCGAAATTCAAAACTCAAAATTGGTAGGAAAAGAATGTCCTACTCATTCGAACTTCTGAAAACCGATCCGAATTCCCGGGCGCGGCTGGGACGGATCACCACGGGGCACGGCGAGGCGGAGACACCGGTCTTCATGCCCGTGGGGACACAGGGCTCGGTGAAGGCATTGCTTCCGGAAACCCTGAAGGCCCTCGGCGTCGAGATGATCCTCGGCAACATGTATCATCTTTATTTGAGGCCGGGCCATGAGCTCATCCGCGATCTCGGGGGGTTGCACCGATTCATGAACTGGCAGGGGCCGATTCTCACGGACAGCGGCGGATACCAGATTTTCAGCCTGGGCGCCCTGCGCCGGATCCGGGAAGAAGGAGTCGACTTCCGGTCGCACATCGACGGCTCCAGGCATTTCATCAGCCCCGAGTCGGCCGTCGCCATCCAGGAGATCCTGGGGGCGGACATCATGATGTGCCTCGACGAGTGCACTCCCTACCCTGCCGACCGGAAGTACGTAAAGGAATCCCTGAACCTCACCGTCCGATGGGCCCATCGCTGCCGGAAGGCTTCCCGGGAGGACGGCCGGGCCCTCTTCGGCATCGTCCAGGGGGGCGTTTACCCGGACCTGCGCGCAGAGGCCGTTGAGAGGACCGTCGGGATCGGCTTTGACGGCTACGCCCTCGGGGGCCTCAGTGTGGGCGAACCGAAAGAACAGATGCTGAGCGTCGTCGAGGGAACCGCGCCGCTTCTGCCGCGGGACAGGGCCCGGTATCTCATGGGGGTGGGCATGCCCGGGGACATCATCGAAGCCGTTTTCCACGGCATCGACATGTTCGACTGCGTGATCCCGACCCGCTGCGCGAGAAACGGATTGTTGTTTACAAATAGCGGAAAGGTTGTTATAAAAAACGCCCGTTACCGGGAGGACGCGTCTCCGCCGGATGAATCCTGCGACTGCTACACCTGTAAAAACTACTCCCGGGCTTACCTGAGACACCTGTTCATCGCGAAGGAAATCCTCGCGATGGTATTGAATACGATCCACAACGTCCGGTACTTCATGAACCTGATGGTGGGGATCCGCGCGGCTGTCCGCGAGGGGCGGTTTACGGAATTCCGCAGGGAATTCCACCGGCGGCACGCCCGCGAACGGGAGGATGAGGCCTGCAGGTATTCGGCGGCCGACGAAACAGAATAGTCCGTCTGTCATTCCCGCTTCCGGATCGAACCGGCGAGCGGGATTTGGCATTGACGTAGAACCGCAGCACAGGAGGAATCATGTTGACCGGCTTGGCTTACGCAATGGGCGGCGGAGGGGGAGGCGCCCCCGGGGGAGACATCGGTTTCATCATCATGATGACGAGCATTTTTCTCATCTTTTACTTTCTCCTCATCCGGCCCGCCCAGAAAAAACAGAAGGACCTGAAGGAGATGGTCGCCGCCCTCGCGCACGGCGACACCGTGGAGACCTCGGGAGGACTCCACGGAAAAGTCGTCGCCCTCACCGACACGGTGGTAACGCTCGAAATCGCCGACAAGGTCCGGGTCAAGGTTTCGAGAAGCCACATCGGCAACGTCCTCCAGAAGGCACCCAGGGAATAAAATGGAAGGGGAAAGCGCATGTTTCAGGATATCAGACTCAGGACACTGATCGCTCTGGCTGTCTGTCTCGTGGGACTCTACTTCCTGATCCCGAGCATCGTGCCGAATCTTCCGGACTCCCTGAAGAACCTCTTCATGAAGAGGAAGATCCAGCTGGGCCTCGACCTCCAGGGCGGCATGCACCTCATCATGGAAGTGGACTCCCAGAAGGCGATGGAAAGCACCATGGAGAGGTTCGCCAACAACCTCAAGGAGAGCCTCATGGCCCGGAAGATCAAGTTCAGGAACGTGGAACGGACGGGCGACTCTCTGGTCTCCCTGGATCTCTCCGCAACGGAAACCCGGTCGGAATTTGAGAAGATCCTCAGCGAACAGTACCCGGATCTGGAAGTAAAGTCGTCCGAGGTCGTCGAGGGCCGGGAAAGGGTCGTGCTCAAAGTGAAGGACAAGCGGGTGGATGAGTTGAGGCGGGCCGCCCTGGAACAGAGCGTCGAGACCATCCGCAACCGGGTGGATCAGTTCGGCGTGACGGAGCCGGAGATCGTCCCCCAGGGCGACAACCGGATCCTGATTCAGCTCCCCGGCATCAAGGACCCGAAAAGAGCCGTCAACCTCATCGGGAAAACCGCTCTTCTGGAGTTCAAGCTCCTCGATGAAGAGAACAGCCTGGAACAGGCCATGAGGGGGAACATCCCCACGGGGGACATTCTCGCGCGCGGCGTCCGTCTGGACGAAAGAACGGGACAGCGCACGGAGCTCTACTATCTCCTGAAGGAGAAGACGCTTCTGACGGGACAGAACCTCGAGTATGCCCAGGTCAAGATCAGCGATCGATTCGGTGAACCCTATGTCGCCATCAAATTCGATGCCCAGGGGGCCAAGGATTTCGACCGCATCACCTCGGAGAACGTCGGAAGACGCCTGGCCATTGTCCTGGACGGGGTCGTCCATTCCGCGCCGGTCATCAAGGAGAGGATCTCCGGGGGTGAAGCGCAGATCACGGGAACCTTCACGACGGAAGAAGCCCGGGATCTCGCGATCGTGCTGAGGGCGGGCGCCCTCCCGGCTCCCGTCAAGGTCCTGGAGCAGAGAACGGTGGGTCCATCGCTGGGCCAGGATTCCATCGACAAGGGAATCATGGCCACCTTGATCGGCTTCCTGCTCGTCGTCGTCTTCATGGTCGTCTACTACAGGCTCTCGGGGCTCGTGGCCAACGTGGCCGTCCTGCTGAACATCATCCTCATCCTGGGGACCATGGCCGCCTTCCAGGCCACGCTGACCCTCCCGGGCATCGCGGGGATCATCCTCGTCATCGGCATGGCCGTGGACGCCAACGTCCTCATCTTTGAGAGGACCCGCGAGGAGCTTCGCACGGGGAAAACGCCGAGAGCCGCCATCGACGCGGGTTACGACAAGGCCTTCCTGACCATCCTGGACTCGAATGTGACGACTCTGCTGGCGGCCATGTTCCTGTTCCAGTTCGGCACGGGGCCGGTCAAGGGATTCGCCGTAACGCTTTCCGTCGGTATCGTCGCCAGCATGTTCACCGCCATATTTGTGACGAGGATCATCTTCGACTATTTCGCCTGGAAAAGGAAGATCAAGACGATCAGTATATAAACGGACGGGCGCAAGGCATGAGGCCCGAGGTGAAAACATCTGTCCCGCCATTCGCCGTATGCCATTGGCCTTATGCCCCGAGCCTTTTGCGGAGCACAGCATGGAATGGATCAAACCCAACATCAATTTCGACTTCGTCGGGAAGATTAAAATCGCCTTCTCGGTTTCGCTTGCGGCGATTCTTGTCAGCATCCTCTCGCTGATCATCCACGGGGGTCCGAACTACGGCATCGACTTCGCCGGCGGGACACTCGTCCAGGTCAAATTCCAGAAGGGAACAGACGCCGACAAGGTCCGCAGCTCGCTGGCGGCCATCGGCATGGGGGACAGCGTCCTTCAGGAGTTCGGTGCGAGGGAGAACAACGAATATCTGATCCGCACGGCGGAATCGAGCGATGACCTCAAGGGTCTCTCCGAGCGGATCGAGGAGTCCCTCTCTTCCGCATTCGGGAAAGGCTCCTTCGAAGTCCGGCGGGTGGAGGTCGTCGGCCCGAAGGTGGGCAGGGAGCTGGCCGAAAAGGGTATCCTGGCCATGGTGTTAGCCTGGATCGCCATGCTCGCCTACATCAGCTGGAGGTTCGAGTTCCGCTATGCCGTGGGGGGCATCCTGGCCCTCGTCCACGACATCATCATCACCGTCGGCGTCTTTTCCGTGCTGAACAAGGAATTCACCCTGGTCATCGTCGCCGCCCTTCTCACCATCATCGGTTATTCGATCAATGACACGATCGTCGTCTACGACCGGATCCGGGAAAACGTCCGGAAGTATCCGAAGCAGGCCCTGGCCGAAACCATCAACTCGAGCATCAATCAGACCCTGAGCCGGACGATCCTGACCTCCTTCACCGTCGTTCTCGTGCTGATCGCCCTTCTCTTTTTCGGCGGCGCCGTGATCTTCGATTTTTCCTTCGCGCTTCTCATCGGCGTCATCGTGGGAACCTATTCCTCCATCTTCATTGCCAGCCCGATCGTGCTGGCCTGGGAACGGGCTCGACCCGCGAAGAAGAGGAAAAAATAGCGTGTCGCCCATTGAAGCCATCGGTCTGACGCTGTTCATACTCACGCTTTTTGCGGGACTCTTTCTCATCATTTTCGGTTTGCCGGGAACGGTGATCATCCTCGTCGCGGTGATCCTTTACGCCCTCGTCACGGGGTTTGCCCAGATCGGATTCGGGACGATCCTCATCCTCCTCGGGCTCGCCCTCGTGGCGGAATCGCTCGAATTTCTCCTGGGCATGGCCGGCGCCCAGAGGCTCGGGGCCTCCCGGGCGGCCGTCATCGCCTCGGTCATCGGCGGCATCGCGGGAGCGGCGATGATGGCACCGCTTTTGCTCGGACTGGGGATCATCATCGGCTCCTTTGCGGGGGCCTTCACCGGGGCTTTCGTCGTGGAATACGCGGCCCAGCGGAAGCTCAAGCCGGCCGCCCGGGCGAGCTACGGGGCGATTTTGGGAAGGCTGGCCGGTGTTGCCGTCAAGGGGTTCTGCGCCGTTACGATGATCGTCACCGCTCTCATGAAAATTTACTCCTGAGGACCATGAACACCATTAAAAAACCTTCGAAAGTCAAAGAGTACGCCGAGGCGATCGTCATCGCCATTCTCATCGCCATTTTCATCCGAACCTTCATCGTGCAGGCGTTCAAGATCCCATCGGGCTCGATGAAACCGACGCTCGAGATCGGAGACCACATCCTGGTGAACAAGCTCTCCTACGGCGTCAAGGTCCCCTATCTCCGGAAAACGCTGATCCCGACGGGGGAACCGAAACGGGGCGACATCGTCGTTTTCATCTATCCCGTCGACACGACCAAGGATTTCATCAAGAGGGTCATCGCCGTGGGCGGCGACGTGGTTGAAATCAAGAACAAGAAGGTCTTCGTGAATGATACCCTTCTGGCCGATACCCACGCCGTGCACAACGAGGAGGTCATCTTTCCGAAATCGATCCAGCCGCGGGACAATTTCGGGCCCGTCAAAATCCCGGAGGGAACGATCTTCGTCATGGGCGACAACCGGGATCAGAGCTATGACAGCCGCTTCTGGGGTTTCGTGAGGCTCGAGGACGTGATCGGCAAAGCCTTTATCATCTACTGGTCGTGGGACAGCGACGCCTTCAGCCCCCGCTGGGGCCGGATGGGCAAGATGCTGGATTAGGGAACCGGGTTTCGGGTTCAGGGTCCGGTGCGAGGGATGCCGGGCTCTGTCGATCCGTTTCCCTGCACCCCGCATGCGGAGATCCCGATCCGCCACCCGGAAATGCGACCTGCCATGACCTTGCAGGATCTACGGTCAAAACTGCGGAACATATGGTGCGCCATCGAGAAGAGCGGACGCAGTTACGGCTGTATGCCTGCGGGTCCCCCGGCGGACGAAGGAATTTTGGAGACGGCCCTGTCCGACCACCCGTCCGATGGCCCCGAGGCCGGCCCCCATGAAAAGAATTTCTGAATTTTTGATCATCCCGGCTGCCGCCGTTCTCCTCCTCGTTGCGGGTTGCGCCCAGCAGGAAAAGGGCCCGCCCGGCGGGGACTCGTCCGCCCCGGCCCGGCCCGCCTACGGCGACATCATGGTTGAGGGATCCATCGGGGACGCCAGCAACCTGATCCCGATGCTCTCCACGGACAGCACCTCGCACAGCATCGGCGCCCTTTGTTACAACGGGCTCGTGAAGTACGACAAGGACATCCGGATCGTCGGGGACCTGGCCGAGTCCTGGGAGATTTCCCCCGACGGGCTCGTTATCACCTTCCATCTTCGCAAAGGCGTGAAATGGCACGACGGCCGCCCCTTCACGGCCGATGATGTCCTCTTCACCTACAGGGTCACCATCGACCCGAAAACGCCGACGGCTTATTCCGGCGATTTCCTGAAAGTCAAGAAGGCCGAGGCCCCCGATCCCCACACCTTCCGGGTCACCTACGACAGACCCTTTGCGCCGGCCCTCATGAGCTGGGGAGCCGCCGTGATGCCGAAGCATCTCCTCGAAGGTACGGACATCACCAAGAGTCCCCTCAGCCGCCGGCCCGTCGGTACGGGCCCCTACATCTTCAGGGAATGGGTCACGGGGCAGAAGATCGTTCTGATCTCCAACCCCGAGTATTTCGAGGGCCGGCCCTACATCGACGGCTACATCCTGCGCATCATCCCCGACATGGCCACCATGTTCCTGGAGCTCCGGGCCAAGGGCATCGACATGATGAACCTCACACCGCTGCAGTACACCCGGCAGACGGAAAATCCCTTCTTCAGAAAAAATTTCAACAAGTACCGGTATCTTTCTTTCGCCTACACCTACCTCGGCTACAACCTGAGGAACCCCCTCTTTGCCGATCGGAGGATCCGTCAGGCCATCTCCTATGCCGTCAACAAGGAAGCCATCATCGATGGCATCCTCCTCGGTTACGGGAAACCCGCTACAGGACCCTACAAGCCCGGCACCTGGGCGCACAACCCCGATGTCAAAAAATACGCCTACGATCCGCAGAAGGCCCGGGAGTTGCTCGCCGCGGCCGGCTGGAAAGACACCGACGGCGACGGCATCCTGGACCGGGGCGGACAGCCCTTCGTGTTCGAGATCATCACGAACCAGGGGAACGAGATCCGGGCGAAAACGGCGGAGATCATCCAGAAACAGCTTGCCGAGGTCGGGATGCAGGTCAAGCTCCGGACCATCGAGTGGGCCGCCTTTGTCAACGAGTTCATCAACAAGGGCCGGTTCGACGCGACGATTCTCGGGTGGACGATCCCCATGGACCCCGACATCTACGATGTCTGGCACTCGAGCAAAACGAAGCCCGGCGAGCTCAATTTCATCGCCTTCAAGAACCGGGAAGTGGATGATCTCCTGGAAAAAGCCCGGGGCACCTTCGACATCAGGGAGAGAAAACGCTGTTACGACCGGATCCAGGACATCCTCGCCGAGGAGCAGCCCTACACCTTCCTCTACGTGCCCGACGCCCTTCCGATCATCAACGCCCGTTTCCGCGGCATCGAACCGGCCCCCCTCGGGATCAGCCACAATTTCATCAAGTGGTATGTGCCGAAGGAGGAACAGCGGCTCGTCATGACGAGATAGACAAAGAAATCAGCCTGTCCTTTTTTTCTTCCGGTACGCATTCAAGTTTTCGGACAATGGTTCGATCTATGGAGCATGAGGATTTCAGCGCTTCCGGAGGATGCCCCTGCGATGGTAAAAATAGCCCGGATCGTCATCGTCCTGGCCGTCCTGTTGACCCTTTTCCCCATGCCCGGCGCGCAGGCCCGCACCTTGTGCTATCTGCAGGAGAAGTCCCTCCTTTTTTTGTCCTCCGTGGATGCCCGGCTGTTTTTGGATACCCTGATGACGGGAGAGCGGCAGCATATCCTGAAAGTCACGAAATCCCTTCTCGACGCGGGACGAATATCGGCGACGGATCGCATCCGGGAGATCCGTATCGAGGAAATCGACCGGCGCCTTCCATGTCTCGTGAGGGTCCGGCTGGAAGGTTACGCCCGGAGCCGCTGGGTCATCGACTGGGAGCAGGTCGACATCCCGGCCATCGAGTAGAAGAAAGAAGGCCGCCTCCCCGGCGGCCCTCCTTCTTCAGATTTTCTTGGGATTTTCTGTTCAGCCCCTCACCACCCTGCGCGAACCGTCTGTTTTATGCTTTCCCCGTCCACTTCAGCCACAGCGCCGTCGTCCATCCCCAGACGGCATTGAAGAAAACGATGAAAAGGGGTGTCCACCTCCCCAGATCGACGCCCATCATCCCCTTGTTGAGCCAGTAAGGGAAAACGACGAAGAGCTGAAACAGGGTCGGCCCCAGACTGAAGATAAGCCCCTTCAGGAAATGATTCTGCTTTGTCAGGGGTATCAGAAAGAGAAAACCCCAGATTCCTCCCCAGACGATGCGCTGGTACCACCAGGGGGGCGTCGTGGGCGCGCCGACCCTGACGTTGAAAGCCGAGAGAATCCCGAACTCGGCGAAGATCCAGAGGGTGACGCTGCTCACGAGACCGCCCAGGCATCCCGCCGCGAAGGTGAGTGAAAGGTTTTTCGCCGCGTTCTTCATGGGAACGTCTCCTTTGAAAGCCTGCACATGGTTTTGCTTCCGATCGAAAAGCAATCCATCGCTGTTTGCCTGTGTCTATCCCCCTCTACCCGATACCCTGTACCTTTGACCCGGGCCGAAGGTCCCCTAGACGGCTTCGATCGTTGACGGCGGTTTCGTCGCTATATTGTAGGTCACGCTCACCACACCGGGAACCTCGTTCAGAATCCGTGAGGCGATCTTCTCCAGCTTTTTGTAGGGGAGCCGTGTGGGCGATGCCTTCCTGGCGTCGACACTGTCCCAGCAGCGGATCTCGACCTGCATCCCGAAATCCCGCCTGCCCTTGCGCATCCCCGTCACACGGTCTTCGTGCAGGATGGCCATGTACTGAAAGGCTTTTACTCCCTTCAGTTCCCTCTCCACGATGGAGGTGGCCCGGCGGACGAGTTCGATCCTCTCGGGCGTGGCCTCGCCGATCACGCGTGCGGCAAGGGCCGGCCCCGGGAAGGGGATGCGGTCGAAGAGAGTCCTTGGAAGGCCCAGCGCTATGCCGACCTTTCTCACGCCGTCCTTTCGAAGCTGCACGATGGGTTCGATGATCCGGTAACCGAAGGCCTTCTTCGGGTCGATCCCGATCTGCTCGAAGACGTTGTGCTGGCGCTTGATCCCCGCGGCGGTCTCCTGGACATCCGTGAGGATGGTCCCCTGCAGGAGGAAGGTGGCCTTGCTCCGGATGACCAGGTCCCGGAAAACCTTCCTGTAGAACGTCTGAGTGATCGCCTCCCGTTTTTTCTCCGGGTCGGTGATGCCCTTCATGGCATCGAAAAACTTTTTCCGGGCGTTGATGATCGTGACGGGGATGCCCATCTTCCTGAAGAGGTCGGCCACCTCCTTCGGTTCGTCCTTCCGCATCATGCCGTTGTCGATGAAATAGGTCTTGAGCCTCCTTCCGAGGGCCCGGTGAGCCAGGGCCGTCACGACGGAGGAGTCCACGCCGCCCGAAAGGGCACTGATGGCGATTCCCTTCCCCACGGTCCTTTGGATCTCCCGGACCTGATCATCGATGAACTTCTTCGGTTTCAGATTCTTCGCCTGGATCTCCCTGATCTTCATGCCTCCTCCTTTGTGAGAAAAGGGGACAGTCCCCTTTTTCAGATATTTATGACGCGACCGGCCGTCATGAGGGATTCCACGATTTCATGCATGTTGGAAACACGGCCGATCTTCAGCTTTTCCCGGACGCCGTAATAGGCCAGACAGGTCCCGCAGGAAAGGATCTCGACACCCTCCCGTTCGAGAAGGGTGAGGCTGTCGAGGACGTCGGACCCCTCGACGGTGAGAAAAACGCCGGCGTTGAGAAAGATGATCCTTGACGGTCTCCGCTGGTCATCCCAGAGAGTGTTCAGAAAGGCCTTCATGAGAATGCCGCCCAGTTCCTCCGAGCCTTCCCCGAGCCTCGCCGTCGTGATGCAGACGACATCGGGCCCTGAAAGGGGGGCCTTTTCCTCCGTGATGGTGCGGCCGGGTCTCTTCGAGATCGTCAGGTAATGGCAGCCGCCCCTCTCCGCCACCTCCACGTCACAGCCCTGGTTCGCGGCATATCGCCGCACATTTTCCCGGCTTTCCATGCTGTCGACGATGACGGTGACCGTCCCCGCATTCATTTCCTCCAATGCTGTCCTGGCAAGGATGACGGGCTGCGGGCACTGGAGCCCCCGGGCGTCGATTTCCCTGTTCACGCAAAGCCCCTTTCAGTCTTTCGTTTTCAGAGTGTCCTTCAGGTAGGTCCTGAAGAGGCCGTAGTCGCAGGCGAGATGCTCCGGCTCACCCTTCCGGCTTTCGATCCCCCTCATGCCGGGCGGGAGATCCGGTCGGATGCCGAGCAGTTCGATGATCTCGTCGGGAAACTTGGCCGGGTGGGCCGTCTCGAGGGAGACGCAAAGAGGGGAACTCCCCGTCTTATCAAGATAGAGCTCGAGCCCCTTCCAGCCCACGGCGCCGTGGGGTTCGAGGAGCACACCGTACTTTTCATAGGCCTCTTTGATGGTCTCCTTGGTCACGGCATCGGAAACGCTCACCGAGAAGAGCCGTTTTCGCATTTCGGCGAGATCGGGCTTCCGGTAGACCTTCCCCTGGCGGTCCACCGTTCCGCCGTAGAGGTCGAAGAAGCGCGCCAGATTGCTGGGGTTGCCCACGTTCATGGCGTTCGAGAGGCAGGCTCTCGAGGGCGACACTTTCTCGTAGACGCCGCTTTCCAGGAACCGCGGGAACTCGTCGTTTTCGTTCACAGGCATGACGAGCCTCCGGACCGGGAGGCCCATCCGTCGGGCGTACTCGCACCCCAGGGCATTGCCGAAGTTACCCGAGGGGACGGAGAAGACGACTTCCTCGTCTCCATGCCAGGCAAGCTGCGCGTAGGCGTAGACGTAGTAGATGATCTGCGGGAGGATCCGGCCGAAGTTGATCGAGTTGGCCGAGGTGAGATTCAGCTGCTCCAGGGATGGGTCCGCGAAGGCCCCTTTGACCAGGTTCTGGCAGTCGTCGAATTTCCCGTCGACGGACAGGGCCCGGACGTTGTCTCCGATGGTGTCGAGCTGCTTCTTCTGCATCCCGCTCACCTCGTCGCGCGGATAAAGAATGTATACGCCGATGCCGGGCACCCCCTTGAAGGCCTCGCCGACGGCGCTCCCCGTGTCGCCGGAGGTGGCGACGAGCACGTTGAGCTTTTTCCCCTCCCCCCGGAAGTAGCCCATGAGCCGCGCCATCATCCGGGCGGCAAAATCCTTGAAGGAGGCCGTGGGACCCCGGTCGAGCCGCATGAGATATTTCCGTCCGATCACCGGCTCGAGGGGGACGGGGAAGTCGTAGGCGTCCTCCACGATACGGCGAAGCACATCCCGGGGAACTTCCTCCCTCAGGAAGGCCTCGGCCACGAGCATCGCGCTCTCGACGTAAGGAGCCCCCTTGAGCATCATGAGTTCGTCGGGAGGAAGGAAAGGAATCGCGTCGGGCATGAAGAGCCCCTCGTCGGGCGCCTGCCCCTGGAGAAGGGCCTCCCTGAACGTGACGGACCCCTTGAACGGGGCGATGCCCTCGACACCGTCGAGGTTCCGGTTGGTGCTGGAATAGCGGATGGTCATGGCGGAAAGGGGGCTCTCCTCTATAAACAAAACCGGCAATTTCTCAGGCCGGCGGGATGTTTTCGATACGATGGTTCTTGATGAAATCGAGAAACAGTTTGTGGTGATGCATTAAAGCGAATTGCCGACGATAAATCAAATAAAAATATCGTTCGACCCTGCAGCCTCTGATCGGCACCTCGGCGATCTCGCCGCGCTCGATCTCCCGGGCGATGGCGCGTATGGAAAGGACGGACACGCCGAGGCCGGCGATCACCGCTTCCTTGACGGCCTCGGAGCTTCCCACCTCCGAAATGACATTGAAGTCCGCAATGGAAACGTTCTTCCGGTCCCTCAGGCAGGCCTCGAAGATCTCCCGTGTGGCCGATCCCCTCTCCCGGATGATGAAGGGTTCCCTCGAAAGTTCGGTGACCGTCACCGGTCCTTTCTTCACAAAGGGATGATTCGACGGCACGGCGAGGACCAACCTATCCTTCCAGAGGGTTTCGGCGTGCAGCCTCGAGCTCCGGGGGTCTTTCCCGACGAACCCGACCTCGCCCCGGTTCCCCGCGATCATTTCGATCACCTCGTCGCTGTCGGCGTTCTGCAGATAGAACCGGACGTCCGGGTGGGCCTTTCTGAAATCGCTCAGGACAGGGGGGAGAACATAGGTCGCGGGGATGGTGCTCGCGCAGATGAAGATATTTCCCGATTCGTTTTCCCGGGCCCTCCGGATTTTCTCCTTCGCCTCCTCCCGCAGCTTCAGAATCCGTTTCGCGTAGTCGTAGAGGATCCTGCCCTCGGCCGTGAGGGTGATTCCGCGGCTCCGCCGGTTCAGGATCCTCACCCCGAGGATGTCCTCCACGTTCTGGATGTGTTTCGTGAGCGACGGCTGGGTCAGGAACATCTTCCGGGCGGCGCCGCTGAAGGTGCGCTCGTCGACGATGCGGATGAGCGCCTCCATCTGCTGCAGGGTGATCCCTCTGAAGGCCTCATTTTTCATGGCGGTACCATAGCATTTCGCTTCTCTATAATCAATGAGATATTATAACTTTAATGAATTTGTGTTATTCAACAAATTGAGATAAAAAACTGCCCGGCAGAAAGGAACGGACCCGATTCAGGTACAAGATGGCAATCGATCATCCGGGAAAAAACAGCTTCGCGGGGGGCGGTCTCGTCCTCTTCGCCGGCGTGGAAGAGGCCATCGCCGCCGAGAAGGCTCTCAAGGCCGGGGGGTACGAAACGAAACTCGTGGCCCCGCCGCCGGAGCTGCGAAAAGGCTGCGACCTGGCCCTGGAGATCAACCTGGTCGAAAAGACGGGCGTGGAGCGGATGCTCCGGGAAAGAAAAGTGCCCTTCCTGGACATCCTGCCCGCGAAAAGCGGAAGCGAACTCCTGCAGATCGTCCAGGTGACCGATTTCGGCGGCGCCGTCATGGTCAAGGCCGGGAACATGAAGCTCACCTTCGACAGGAAAAGTGGCATCATCCTGAACGTCTCGGGGGGAGGCTGCCCCGACATACCGTACCTTCATGCCGAGATGCTGGACAAGAAGCTCCCCGACGCTCCGAAACCCGGGGACAGAGGCTACACCCTCTGTTCCCTCATGCTCGACCGGGCCTATGTCGAATCTCTCGATATCTGGTCGAACGGTCATCGGTGATCCCATGTTTCTGATCTGCGGGACCGTGCCGAGGAAGGATCTACCCCTCACCCTCGGCGAGGTAAAATTCCTCGGACCCGTCCTGTCGCTGGACGGCGTCGAGATCCCCTGCACGCAGGGGACGGCGGCGCTGATCAGCGCGGCCTGCGTGACGGCGGACTACCTCCGCCTCGAACCGCCGAGGGCGCTTCTCGTGGGAGACGACGGGACCGGGAAGGGAAGTCGCCTCCTCTACGACCATCTCATCCGTCATCTGCCCGACCTTTCGCCGGACGTCCTTCTTCTCCACTACATGCTCCCCGTCATGGGCCTCATGAAGAAAGTGAACAAATCGGCCTCGAAGGCGGAGAAGAGACCCTTCATGATCGCCGATGCCGCGGCCATGTACGCCGCCAAAGCGGCGGGTATCGCCGGCGACTTCGATGTTTTCACCCCCGATCTCTCCGAGATGGCTTTCCTGGCCGACCCCGATGCCATGCACCCCGCTTACGTGAGCAGACACCTCTTCGAGTCCGACGCCTCGAAGATCCCGGAACTTGTGGCGGCATCCTGCCGTCACCAAAACGCGGCGAAGTTACTTCTCGTGAAGGGGTCGACGGACCATATCGCGGCGGAGGGACGGATCATCGAGACCATATCGGAGCCCGATGTCCCCGCCCTGGAGGCCATCGGGGGCACCGGCGACACCATCAGCGGCATGGTTGGCGCCTTCATCCACGGCGGCTTCAAGCCCCTCGATTCCGCCCGTATAACCTTCCGGGCCAACCGCATGGCAGGGGAATACGCCGGGGCCACACCGGCGACACGGATCAGAAAGATCATCGAGGCGCTCCCCCGGGTGTTCGAGAAACACCTGGCGGAGTGGAAAAACCCGGGGACTCCCCCCGAAGGAGAAGGCAGATATGAGCGGTGAGAAAAAGATCCGCCTCACGGAGATGGTTCACGGGGCCGGCTGAGCCTGCAAAATCGGTCCGGAGGATCTGAACCGAGCGCTGAAGGGTTTGACGGTGAGACCCGATCCCAATCTGATTGCGGGGATCGAGGGTTTCGAAGACGCCGGGGTGTATAAAATTTCCGACGATCTCGCCCTCATTTTGACACTGGATTTCTTCACACCCATCGTGGACGACCCTTACCTCTTCGGCCAGATCGCCGCGGTGAACGCCCTGTCCGACGTCTACGCCATGGGCGGAAAACCGCTTACGGCCATGAACATCATCTGCTTTCCGCCGAAAAAGCTTCCCATGGAGATCCTGAACGGGATCCTCCAGGGGGGGCTTGACAAGATCCACGAGGCGGACGTGACCCTCGTGGGGGGCCACAGCGTGGAAGACGACGAACCCAAGTACGGACTGTCCGTCACGGGGGTCATCGACCCGAAGAAAGTCCTGCGGAACAACACCGCCCGGCCGGGAGACAGGCTCATCCTGACGAAGGCGATCGGCACCGGCATCGTGAGCACGGCCCTGAAAGGCGGCGAGGCACCGGCGAGCCTTCTCGCCCTTTCCATCGGGGCCATGACGACCCTGAATCGGCGGGCCTCCGAGCTCATGGTGAAAACCCCGGGCGTCCACGCCTGCACGGACATCACCGGTTTCGGCTTTCTGGGCCATGCCTGCGAGATGATCGAGGGAACCGAAACGGGTCTGCGGATATTCTCAACCGCTGTTCCCGTTTTCGACGGCCTCAAGGCCGTCATCGACGAAGGCTACCTGCCGGGGGGGCTGTACCGGAACAAGAATTTCCGTATGTCCATGATCGAGGTCCGAAAGGGCGTGCCGGAGTGGCGGCTGGATCTCCTCTTCGACCCGCAGACATCGGGCGGTCTTCTGATCTCCCTCGAGGCGAAGGAGGCGGAAGGGCTGGTGAAGCGCATGCGCGATGCCGGGGTGACCGACGCGGCCGTCGTCGGCGAGGTCACGAAGGCGCCAGAGGCAAAGATCATCGTCGAGTAAGGTAGGGTTCAACGGATGTCAAAAAAGAGCGCGGGCCTTCTGGCCTACCGGCGCCGGGCCGGCCGCGTCGAAGTTTTCCTGGTTCATCCCGGGGGCCCGTACTGGGCGAGGAAGGACGATGGCGCCTGGTCTCTTCCGAAAGGCGAATTTACAACGGAAGACCCGCTGGAAGCGGCTAAGCGCGAATTTCTCGAGGAGACGGGTTTTGAAACCCTGGGGCCTTTCAAGGCGCTCGCCCCGATCCGGCAGCCCGGCGGAAAACTCATCCATGCCTGGGCCTTCGAGGGGGATTACGACCCGTCTTTGATCGAGAGCAACACCTTTTTCATGGAGTGGCCGCCCGGTTCGGGCATGGAAAGAGAGTTTCCCGAGGTAGACCGCGCGGGGTGGTTTTCGATCGAAAAAGCCCGGGAAAAGATCACCCGGGGGCAGGCGGGTTTTATCGACGAACTCGAAAAGCTCACAGGACCTGACGAGACAAAATGATACCGCCTGCCTACGTTCGCTCTTCCGGTAATCGGATCACACGATCAAAGAAGGTCTGAAGGGTTTCCATCTCCTTCCTCTCCCGCCGGGACAGGGCGCCGCTTCCGAGTTCCTTCCCGAAATACCCGTTGGCAACGACCGTTTTCGACCCTTCCATCCACCGCGCGAGTTGAACCGACCGGCCTGCCTGGAGGTAGAGACTGATGTCATTCATGAAGAGGACCCCTCTTCCGAGCTCGTGATACTTCCAGAAAAGGACCTCTATTTTCCGGGCATTCTGAATGGCCTTCTCTTCCGCCTCGGCATCGCTTTTCGAACTGAGCCTCGGCGGTATAAGATCCACTCTCATATAGACGACATCCCCTCCTGCGGGAGGCCGGAGTCTTCCGCCGATCCCCGTCAGACCTTTCTCCCGGATCAGCTCTTCGGGAACCTCGGGGGCCATGTCGATGATGACGATTTTCGGGCCCAGACCCTGCCGGCACAGGACATCGAGAATCCGCTGAGTAAGCGTGGTCTTCCCCGTGTTGATGTCACCCACGATCAGGGTCCGCTTCCCGAGAAACTCCGCCGTGTCGATCTCCCGCCTCATTTTTCATGCCCTTCTCTTGAGCGTTTCCGGCAGGAACAGGAGAAGTACCGCTCCCAAAACATAGACGACGCAGGTGACGGCAAGCCCCGTCTGGAGCCCGTAATGCTTGCCGAGGTACCCGATCGTGTAGGGGGCAAGGATGGCGCCGATCCGACCGGTGTTCCAGCAGAATCCCCCCGCATAAGCGCGGAGGCGTTCCGGGAACAGCTCCGCGTAGTAGGCCCCGAGGATGCCGCCCACACCGGGGAGTCCGAACCCCACGACGATCCCCCACCAGAAGAGGAAGACCGGGTTGGGAACAACGATGTAAACGGCGATCGAAAACGCCACCATCAGAAAGGCGACGATCATGGCGTTTCGCCGCCCGATGCCGTCGGAGAGAACCCCGAAAAACTGAAAGCCGAAGAACATCCCTATGTACATGAACAGGGAGAAATTGGCCATCATCGTGAGGCTGAGTCCCCGCTCGAAGGTCAGAAAGGTGGGGATCCAGTAGGCCGCCCCCCAGTATCCGGCAAGGTTCACGATACTGACGAGTGTCGCGAGAAACGTGGTTCTGGCAAGCCCGCCCTTGAAGATGGCGCCGATGCCGATTCTCTCTGTTTTCCCCCTCGATCCCCCGGCGACCCGGACGGGATCGGGCGGAACGATCCGGGCCACCATGGCGGCGAAGAGAATGGAACTCGTCCCGGCCAGAAAGAGGAACCGCCAGTCCACGGTGAGAACGAGCCTTCCGACGAAAGAGGCGAGCATCGCGCCGATGGCAAAACTGCTGAGGACGAGCGACGCCGCCCGGCCGCGGTACCGTGGCGCCCAGTGCTCGGCGATCAGGGCGGAACAGGGCCCCCAGATGCCCCCGACGGCGATACCCGTGACAAAGCGCAGGACCAGCCAGGCTCCCCAGGTATGAATGAAGTAGATAAAACCCATCGTGACGCCGAGCCAGAGCAGGGCGAGGATCAGGGAAAACCGCCGGCCGTAATTTTCGGCGATTAGCCCGAAGACGACCCCGCCCGCCACGGCGCCCACCATCGTGGCCGAGCCGATCAGCCCTCCCTCGGGAAGAGAGATGTCGAGAACCTTGAGCAGGACCGGCATGGCGATGGCGAGCACGATCAGGTCGTAGCTGTCGAGAAGGTAGGTGACGAAGGCCGCCCACAGAACCTTCCATCGGTGAGCCGTTCCGGAGGGCTCGGGGGAGCCCGCGGAAGCCGAAATCTTTTCTCCTTTCAGCGTTTCTTCCCTCATCGGACGCGACCTTTCCTTTTCCTATATCTTACAATTTTGCTGAAGGGACCTGCGAATTGTGTTAAGACACGGTCTGTCCACACAAGGCCGGAACGCCGTCGCATCGGATAAACGTATACAGGAGATCGGAGTGCACTTCAATCCCATGAATCGAGCGGAAAACATAAGCGGCACAGACGTCCTTTCCAGAAAGACTTTTTATGTGGAGGCAGGCGGTCACCGGCTGTTCGCCGAAAGGATCCTCCCGGGCAAGAACCTGTCAAAGGGAAAGTCCCCCACGATCGTTTTTCTGCACGAGGGGCTGGGCAGCATCGGCCAGTGGCGGGATTTCCCGGCGGCGCTCTGTATGATGACCGGGCTTGCCGGACTCGTCTACGAACGGTGGGGATACGGAAAATCCGACCCTGTGAGCCTTCCGAGACCCACACGATACATGCACGACGAGGCCCTCACGATCCTCCCCGAGATCCTCGAAAAGTGCGCCGTAAGGGAATCCATCCTCGTCGGCCACAGCGACGGGGGCACGATTGCACTTATCTTCGCGTCCGTCCACCCGGAGCATGTCCTGGGGGTCGTAACGGAAGCGGCTCACGTCTTCGTGGAAGATGTGACCGTGAAGGGAATCGAAGAGGCCGTCCAGATCTACAGAACCACCGACTTCCCCGAACGCCTTGCGAAATATCACGGCGCGAACACGGACGGAATGTTCCGCGGTTGGGCCGAGACGTGGCTGTCGGAGGAATTCCGAAGCTGGAACGTGGAAGAGTACCTGCCGGGGGTCCTATGCCCCGTGCTGGTCATCCAGGGCGTGGAGGACCGGTACGGCACACCGGCTCAGGTGGAATCCATCACGGGAAAGGTGACGGGACCCGCCGGCAAACTCCTGATCCCGGCCTGCGGGCACATTCCCCATCACGAAGCCCGGCCGACGGTTCTCGCGGCGGTCAGGCAATTCATTGACGAGATTCTGACGCACGGGCAGGGTGCTTGAACCGCAGGCCTGCACGCAACGGTTACCGGTAAAAGAGAACCAAAAAAAGGGGGCTGATTTCCCTGGGAAACCATCCCCTTGACAATATCATCCCGGGCGCTGTTTCAGTCCGTCTTCTTACTCTCCGCGCCGGTTGCCGGCTCCGAGCTTGCCGCTGTTTCGGCGGGCGATTCGCTTTTTTCTTTTTCAACGGCCGGCGGCGCCTTCTTTCCGCCGTAATCCGTGACATACCAGCCGGACCCCTTCAGGTGGAAAGTTGTGACCGACATCATCCTCTTTACGGGGCCTTTGCAGAATTTACAGGACTTGAGCTCCGGGTCCGAGACTTTCTGAACGACTTCGAATGCCTTCAGGCACTTTCTGCACTGGTATTCGTAAATGGGCATGTGACGGAACCTCCCTTGAAAAACTAATTCTTGCCGATCGCGTCGATATCGTAACGTTCGTTGAAACAATCCATCACCAGCCGGACGCTGCAGTCGGCGTTGGAACTTAAAATATTCTGGGTGAAGGCGTTGACCTTCCGCTCCTCCTGATCCTTTTCCGCCTCGGGGGCGTCGAAATCGCTGTGACCGCTCGAAAACCTCACGACGTGAGTGAGCTCGTGAACCGCGATGTAGAGCATGAGGGGCTCGAGCTTTATGAAAGACCCCCCCCGGTCGACCGCATCGAGGATCCGGTGATCCTGCAGACACACCCTGTAATGAGGCAACCCCCCGAGATCTCCCGTCCCTTCTTTTCCCCGGATGAAATAACGGCACAGATGCGCGAAGGCACTGTCCGAGACCTCATGTTTCTGAAGCTCGGCGAGGGTTTTGACGTCGTATCGGTGAGGCCGGATCGCCTCCGGGCTGAGGCGGAAATACTTCCGCGTCATGATCTCCGCGCGGTCAAAAATCTGTCTGGCCTGAAATATCTGCTGGGACGTGAAATACCTCATATGGGGAGCCTTCCACCGGCGACGTTCTCGAAGGCGCTCCTAATATAATGCGCCCGATGACTTTGTCAAGATCTCTTTAAATTCTTGCGTTTATAAGTATCGAGCAAGGTTTTTAACGCTTCCTCGCCTCAGGCTTCACGTCCCTGTACCCGATCCCCTGTACCCGTAACCCGGGCTCAGAGCGGTCCCTTTTTCCTGGCATGCGCCTCGAGTGAAAGCTCGATGACGCGGCTGATGAGGTCGGTCTGGGTCATGCCGGAAGCGGCCGCCTGGTGGAAGAGCACCGTCGACGGCGTCATGCCGGGAAGGCTGTTGGGCTCCAGGACGGCGATTCGTCCGTCTTTCCGGATAAACATGTCGATCCGGGAATAGACCTTGAGACCGAGCGCCCTGTAGGCGGCGACGGCCGTTTCCTGAATTTTCTTCAACAGGTCCTCGGACACCCTGGCGGGGGTCTTGTTCTCCCCCTGCCCGTAGAGGAACTTGTCCTCGAGGGAGAGGATCTCCTGGGTCGGGATCGTCTCCGACGGCGTGAGGGCCGTGGGGTCGTCGTTGCCGACCACACCGCAGGTCACTTCGATGCCGGAGAGAAACTCCTCCACAATGACCGTGTTATCCCATTCAAAGGCGGCGTCGAGGGCGCCTGGAATCCCCTCCGCGGAGACGACCTTCTTGACGGCCGTGCTGCACCCCTCCCGGGTGGGCTTTGTCACGACGGGATACCCCAGTTCCCTGCCGATGCTCTCAATGATCCCGGCACTGCCGTTTTCCCAGGCCGTCTTTTCGACGGGGATCGTCTTCGGCACGTCGATGCCGCTCATGGCGAGGACTTTTCTCGCCGTGTACTTGTCCATGCCGAGGGCCGAGGCCAGGACGCCGGAGCCCGTGTAGGGGATGTTGAGGAGCTCGAGCAGCCCCTGCACACAGCCGTCTTCGCCGTACTTCCCGTGGAGACCGAGGTAGATGAAATCGTATCTCTTCCGGAGATCCTCGTAGGGGACCTGCGTGGCCTCCTCGCTGAGATCCACCTCGATGTCCCGGGTGCTGTTCCGCATGAGGAGCTTGATGGGGATCTCCCAGAAGGCGCTCCTGCTGTCCATGAAAACGGCTGCGGGCTCGTATTTCTTCCGGTCCATCTTGCTGAAGATGTTCCTGCCGCTCTCCAGGGAAACCTCCCGCTCCGAAGAGACACCCGCGAGCATGACGCCGACCCTGATCTTTTCCTGTTTTTCCATGATCCTCCCGAACCCTGACTGTTCATTTCAAGCTGCGCCGCGGCGCTGCCCTGTGAAACTTCTTTTTCCCCGGGCTTTCAGCCGGTTCCCATCCCTCCCTGCGCCGACTCATGTCACGATGCGGCATCGGCGGTTTTGATTATGAGTTGTGAGCCGTGAATGTTGAGTTGAAAAATTTTTTCGAAAAGATCCTGATTCAAAACTCGACATTCAACATTCATAACTGGATCAGGTCTGTACCCTGTCTTTTAAAGGGGTCCCTTCTTTTCCCGGTGAATCCTGAGTGCGATTTCGATGAGCCTCGAGATAATCATGGAAGGAAGCATCCCCTGTTCAGCCGCCTGTTCAAAGAAAAAGGAAGAGGGCGCCATACCCGAGGATGAATTCGGGTCCGTAATGAGAATGCGACCGTCTGTCAGAACAAAGCCGTCGATTCGTCCGTAACAGCGGAAGCCCAGAGCCTTGAAGGCACGAACCGCCTCTTCCTTGATCTTCTCCACCACATTCTTCGGGAGGTTCTTGGGCGGCGTGTACTTCCGGCACCGGCCCGGCATGTACTTGTCGTCGTAAGTGTAGAACTCGCTCTGGGGGTAGATCTCCGTGAGGGACAGAGGAACGGCATCGCCGTTTTCCTCCAGGATGATCGAGGAGAACTCGACGCCGTCCAGGTATTCCTCTACGAGGGCCACGTTGTCCCACCTCAGAGCCTCGTCGATTCCCTCCTCGAGCCCTTCAAAATTCCGGACGATCGTCACGCCGATGCTGGACCCTTCCCTGCAGGGTTTTGTCACGAAGGGGAAACTGAATTTATCCGTCAGCCTCCGCGTCACGTCATTCCGGTCCCTGTTCCACTCGTATTCCGTGACCTCGTCGCTTCGGGGTACCCCGATTCCCTCGGCGGCCAGGATCTTCTGCTGGATGACCTTGTCCATCCCGAGCGCCGAGGCCAGGACCCCGGGTCCCGTGTAGGGAATGCCGAGCAGTTCCAAAACCCCCTGGATGCAGCCGTCATCGCCGTATTTTCCGTGCAGGGCCAGGAAGGCGACATCGACGCCGTCTCTCAGGGATTCGTAGGCGATGCGCCGAGCCTCGCGCTCCAGGTGCTCCGATATGTCGACGGTGGTGTTCTGCGAGATGAGCTGCCAGGGAAGGACCCAGAGAAGCCCCGAGGCGTCCATGAAGACGGGAACCGGCTCGTAGAGTTCCCGGTCGATGTTGTCGTAGACGTTTCGCCCGCTGTTGAGGGAGACTTCCCGCTCGGAGGACATCCCGCCGAAGATAATTCCCACACGCAACTTCTTCATTGACTCTAATTCCCGTGTTGCTCCTCAGATCGTTGTTTGCAACGGAATGACGCAGACCAATTTTGAATGCCGAGTTTTGAGTGTTGAGTTGAAGAAACGGTATCTTTTTGAAATTCAGAACTCAAAATTCAAAACTCGTAACTGCGAGCTTGCTCGCTAAAGGTCCCAGATAAAGGTGACCCCGCTGTTCGGAAAGACCCAGTCGTTCTCGTCGACCATCAGGCGGATCAGCTTTCCCCTTTCCGTCGTCACCTGCGGGTAGGGGTGCTTCCCCGCGAAGAAGCTCACCTCCCGGACGTTCTTGAGATTCGTGCCGGCGTAATGGAAGGAGATATCGAGCCCCCGGGTGGGGTAGACCAGATAGACGGAGAAGCTGTTGCTGCTTTTGTATTTCTTCGTCTGGATGTCGATCTTCAGCCGGATGGGACGGTTGATCTTCTTCCTGAGGACATCGCCGCCGCACCAGACCTCGTAGCCCCGGGTGGTGTAAGCCGTGCGGGTGATGGGAACCACCTCGCCGTCCACGCAGACCCGGTCGACCTGGAAGTCGCCCTCCTTGAAGAGGGCGTCGCGACTGAAGAGAAGCCAGCGGTACTCGCAGCGGGGGTCCTCGAAGAGGTCGGAGAGCTGCTGGTTGTTCAGGGCGCAGCCGATGATGAAGGGGTTGTTCCTCAGGGTCTTCGTGTACTCGATGTGGGTCGTCACCTTGAAGTAGTTGACCGCCTGGGGATCGTTCCGGGTCTCCCTGGCCGGGTAATCGGAGACGGTGATGTCGTAGCGGAAGTTCGTCCGCAGTTCCAGGCGCCGGTCTTCTTTGCCGAAGAGGGTTTCGAACATCTCGTAAAAGACGGCATCGCCCATTTCCTTATCCTCGGCCCTCGCCTGGAAACAGCGCCGGATGACGTTGTCGATGCGGGAGAGGGACCTCTCTTCGTCGGGGATGAAAATCCGCCGGAGCCGGGGCTCCACGGTGTCGGCCTTCCCCTTGTGAACGAAGACCCTCGGAGCCCTCTTACCGAGGGCGCAGAGGATCTCGTAGCTGATGGTTCGGGCTTTTTCGGCGATCTCGTTGGCCGATATGTACTCTTTTCCCTGCCGGCCGAGAAGCACCACCTCGTCGCCGATTTCGCAGTCGCGGATGTGCGTGACGTCGATGGTGCACATGTCCATGGAGACGCGCCCCACCACCGGCGCACGTTTCCCCCGGATCAGCACGTCGCTCTGGTTGGAAAGGATGCGGCCGTAGCCGTCACCGTAGCCGACGGGGATGGTGGCGATGCAGGTCGGTCCCTTCGTGACGAAGGTGCGGTTGTAGCCGATCCCGTGGCCTTCGGGGAATTCTTTCAGAAGCATCACCCGGGTCTTGAAACTCATCACGGGCAGGAGTCTCGCCTTCGACTCAAGATCGGGCGAGGGGTAGATGCCGTAGGACATGATGCCGGGCCTCACCATGTCCAGGTGGAACCGTCTGAAGTTGAGGACCCCGCCGCTGTTGGCCATGTGCCTGATGGGGAAGGTGATCCCGCTTTGTTCAAGCCGGTCGAGCAGGGTTTTGAAGAGTTCCCACTGCATCCGGTTGTACTCGTCTTTTTCCGCCTCGCTCGATGACAGGTGGGTGAAGATGCCCTCCGGAGTAAGCTGGGACAGACCGCTCACCTCCCGGATCATGTCGAAGGCCTCGCTGTACAGTGTCCCCCCTCTTCCCATGCCGGTATCCACCTCGATGTGGATGGGGAGTTTCATACCCGTCTTCTTCAGCCGCCGGTTGATTTCCCGGGCGAAACCGATGTCCGAGACGGAAGGGGTCAGGTTGTACTTGATGATCTCGGGGATTTCCGATTCGATGGAGGGGCTGAGGATGATGATGGGCGCTTCGATGCCGCCGACACGAAGCTGAACGCCCTCGTCGGCATTGGCGACACCCAGGTGGGTGGCTCCGTTCTGGAGAGCGACGTTGGACACCTCGATGGACCCGTGGCCGTACGCGTCGGCCTTGACGACCTGCAGGATCCTGACCTGCGGACCCACGAGTCTTCGAATCTCGCGCCAGTTGTGGGTGAGGTTCCCGAGGTCCACCTCCACCCAGCTCCGGTACTGTTGATCCTGTTCCGCCGCTTTTTTAGACCTGGCGTTACCGCTATTTTTCATCCCGGGGACCGTGTTTTCCTTGAAGGTCGCGCAGATATTACCAGACTGGCGACGAAAGTCAAGGTAAAGGATTTTCCTGAAGATTTCCTGCGGTTGGATTGCGCTTGACAAAGAAAAAAGGCCGGATTAAGATCACGTCCCGTCAGAGAAGCCGATGTAGCTCAGCCGGTAGAGCAAGTGATTCGTAATCACTAGGTCTGGGGTTCGAATCCCCACATCGGCTCCAGGTATACCAAGGGGGTCAGCCCCTGGGCTGACCCCCTTTTTTTACGCTGTGAGATTTTTCGGTAAATCCGGCCGGGACGCGACAGCCGAGAAGCCCCGGAAATAAGATACAGGTCTATGCAATAAAGAGGGCATGGTCAGGAATGACCCCGCCCTCTTTATTCGGCAATGATGAGAAAGACCGCTTTTGCGCCGGGGAATATCAAGTGATCGGACCCTGACTCATAAAATCCCGACTGATGAAAAGACAGCTTGCCCTGTCTCTTCATTAATTCAATTATTCATGCCTGACCCCGCACCCACCCTCCGGCCTTCCGGCAACCCTTCGATTGAATTGATTATTAACTTCGCAAAGGCACCCATTTTCAGTGTTGAAATCTGGAAACAGACACGCCTTTCGTCCGTCCACTCACCGATGTTATGGCAGGCCGGAACTTGAATACAGGGTTCACCCGTTTCAATGGTGTATACAACGGAACTGCGGATGGTACAGTCGGGACAATAAACCGTCCGGCCACACCCTTTTGGCTCCTTTGAGTGAGTGCAGCCAATGACTTCGCCGCACAGTCGTCCACAAAGTCTGTCCACAGGCTCAGGCGACAGCTTGCGGACCGCTTGATTGCCTGCGACAACCCTCAGATCCTCCTGCACAACCATAATGGGAATGCTTAATTCATCGAGATACTCTGAAAGCGATTGGCCGAGGTCTTTGACAAGCCTCGAAGTGCAGGTTTGGCAAACCCCGTAGGAAACGCCCGGGATTACCGGCGGCGCAACCTGGATGCGGGCCTTGCAGTAAATACAGATCACGTCCATTTTCATTGACTCCGCAATTTAAAGAATTATGCTGAGATCGAGGCTTAAAAAATTCGGACGCCGCTAAGGGCAGGGGAAATGGATATGCGTGTATCGTCAATAATGATTTTGTACGTTTTTTCCCTGAAGAAACTCGCTATCCAATCATCCATCCCGAAGTCAATCGAATCGTGTAAATCTCAGATAATCCACAATAATTTATTGAATACCGATGTTTCGTCCGGTCGTTATTACCATGTTTATTCCAGATGTCAAGTGAAAACAGGCGTTCAAGTCTTTATCCTTGATTTATTCGGGTTTGCACTCTCGTCAGCAGCAACTCGGGCTCGGGATCGGCCTTCATCTCCACCTGAAACCGTCACCGGCCGATGCTCACGACATTGCCGTCGATCTCCGTCATCGTGCCGATCTGCGGCCGCGTGACGGACCACCGGCCGGCTGTTGACGGTCATCCCGGTAAAGCTTTTCAGGAAACCCCGCCGCGTCGCGCCCAGCCCGGCGAACCCCTTTTGAACGTTGCAGTCCATCGGGTATCCGCTTCTGTTCGGTCGGGGCGGGATGGCTCCTTCCCGTCCCCGTCACCCGGTAATGATGTCTTTCAGAACGACGGCGTTATTGTGTTTCTCATCCCGTGCGGAGTAAAGAAGGGTAACCGTCCTCTTTCCGGCCTCTTTCCGCAGGCGATCCACGACATCCGATCTGTCCTGCAGTTCCTTGCGGTACCGCTTCTGAAACTCGGACCATTTTGCGGGGTCGTGGGCAAACCATTTTCTCAGCTCCGCACTGGGCGCCAACTCTTTCAGCCACTCGTCGATGGCCGCATCTTCTTTCCGGATCCCCCTGGGCCACAGCCGGTCGACAAGAATTCTTCTGCCGTCGCCGGGGGATGCGGGGTCGTAGATTCTCTTGATCTTCAACATGGTTTCCACCTCACACAGGGTTGTACCGCCTCACATGACCCATCATTTGAATGTCTTCAATATCTATCCCGCGATGGCCCGCACCGTCTTGATGGAATCGGCAGGCCCATGAAGACCGCCGCATTCTTACCGGCCTGCATCTTCTTCATCTCGCACTCCCTCTTCCGTGAGGATCGGTCGGCGACGGCCGCTTCGGCCCTGAACAGGGCTCAGCCTCTCACGGCCGACGCGCCTCTTCTCATGAGAGAATAGGATTTCACGACGGCGATGAGCATGGGGACGACCCCCAGGATGATGAAGATCACATCCGCCGGCATACGGAACCATTCGATCAGGATCGAAAGCCGGGCATTCATGTACTCCGGCCCGCGGGCGTGCCAGTAGCCGTTCTGCAGGACATCGACAAGCTGCAGGACGCCGCCGGGGAAAAGGTTCGTGACGACCATGAGGGCAAGGCCCGCGTTGAGACCCCAGAAAGAGACCCGGACGTATTTCTCCACCGAAGGCCACTGCTCGTCCGGGAGGACCTGGCGCATGGCAAAAACCATGAAGGCAAGGGCGAACATGCCGAAAACCCCCATCATGGCCGAATGTCCGTGATTCGGTGTCAGGATGGTCCCGACCTCGAAGTAGCTCACGATGGGCAGGTTGATGAGAAAACCGAAAATCCCGGCGCCGACGAAGTTCCAGAAACCCACGGCGATCATGAACGAAAAGGCCCACCGGTGAGGGATGACCAGCGGATCGCCGCAGACATCACAGGTCCCGCGGGACAGCTTGACGAAGTCCCAGGCATCGAGGGTGAGGAGGGTGAGCGGCACGACCTCCATGGCGGAGAACACCGCCGAGAGGGCCATGGTGACGCTCGTCTGCCCGGTCCAGTACCAGTGATGGCCCGTCCCGATGATCCCGCTGCCGAGAAAGAGGATGGCATCGAGATAGATGACGCGTGTCGCCGTCTGGCGGGACACCATCCCCAGGCGATAGAAAAGAACGGCGATCATGACCGTGACGAAGAGCTCGAAGAATCCCTCCACCCACAGGTGAATGATCCAGAACCTCCAGTTGTCCACGACGGTGAAGTTGGTGCGGCCCGTGAAAAACATGGCCGGCAGATAGAAAAGGGGAATGCAGAGGGCCGCCAGCAGGAACACCGTCGAGATCTCACGCTCTTCGGGGTTTGCAAGGGCCGGGCGGACGGCCCGAAAGATCAGGACGAGCCAGAAGACAAGACCGGCGGCCAGAAGGACCTGCCAGGCCCTGCCGAGGTCGAGGTACTCCCACCCCTGGTGACCGAACCAGAACCAGAGATTCCCCAAAAGCTGATAGACACCGAGCATCTCTCCCAGGAGACTGCCGAAGATTACGGCGGCAAAAGCCCAGAAAAGAACATGGATGCCGCGGGCCTGCCCCCGGGGCGCCTTCCCTCCCAGGGCTTCCGCCAGAAAGAGACCGCCGGCGACGAAGGCCGTCGCGATCCAGAAAATGGCCAGCTGGAGGTGCCAGGTCCGGAAGACATTGCCCGGGAAAAAGCTCGAGAAATCGATACCGTAAAAACTGCCGGGATCGGCACGGTAATGGGCGGTGGCGCCGCCGACCATGACCTGCGCGAAGAACAAAAGCGCGACGACGACGAAATACTTGATCGTCGCCCGCTGGCTCTCCGATGCCGTTCCCGGAAGAAGTCGAGGGTGAATGTGATCTCCCCTCCCCTTCCAGCCCAGGAAATTGAACCGGCCGAAAGCGAAGAGCACCGCCGCCGTGCCCGCCAGAAGCGCGATCAGGCTGAGAGCGCTCCACAGAACCGTATCCGACGTGGGCCTGTTCCCCGCGAGTGGGTCGTAGGGGAAGTTGTTTGTGTAGGAATAGGACTCACCGGGGCGGTTGGCCACCGACGCCCAGGCCGTCCAGGCGAAGAAGGCCGTGAGCTGCCGGATCTCCCGGGGGTCACGGATATGCCCGTACAGGAGGCCGCGGTTCACGAGAGGATCCGAGAAGTAATCGGTCCACTTGCCCACCTGATGGTGGAACGATTCGGCTTCGGGCGGCGTCAGGACGAGGGTCTTCGTCAGGGAGTCATAGCGGTTTTCCTTGAGGAGATAGTGGATCTCCGATGTGACGGCAGCCGCTTCGACCGGGGTGAGCTCTACAAAAGGTCGTCCGTAGGTCCGCCGGGCAAGGTAATCGCCCGTATCGACGGCCAGCGTGTGGAGGTACTCGGCGGAGAAATCCGGTCCGAGGTAGGCGCCGTGCCCCCAGATGCTTCCGTTTTCCATCAGGCCGTATCTGAGAAACACTTCCTGACCGTCCAGGATGTCCTCCCCCGAGAACAGGACCTCCCCCTGCCGGGTGACGGCCTTTTCGGGGATCGGTGGTGAATGGTCATAGGCCCTGCCTGCCAGCCACAACAGGACGGCAAACCCGGACAGGATCACAAAGACGACGGCGTATCTCCACCACGTTGAAAGATCGCCGGCCCGGCTGTCACTGTGATTCATACGGATGCCTTTCGCGATGCAAGGATTTTTGAGAAAGTCACTTCCGCGGCACCATCGACTCCCCGTTCTTTTCCAGAGACAGGCAGCTTCCCTGTCCCTGAACGTATTTTCAGTTGAATATCCTTTATTTATGCATCCCCGGCAATCGACGAAAGCCTTACTTTGAAAGTGGAAAAACCTGAGTCCATGATCAGGGAAACACTTAGATATTCGGCCCGAAACCCGCCCTCCTCATGGACAGGATCAGCCCGAAAATCCGGATCGGCTCCGTAAGTAGGTGAGACGACACGTCATCGGCTTCGATCTCTCCCTGAAGGGAAACTAAGGCTTTTTGAACTGTGAAGTGAGGCTTTCCCCGATTGAAGGGAACTTTCGATTCCATTAGTTTCTAAGAAGCTCAGCCGTCACTATTCTCCGAAAGCCCCCCGGAACGGGTGCTCGCATTCTCCGGGTACCTGAAACCTGAAAGGCTGTCAAGGCCACACCACAAAATTTTGAAATCGGCAGGGAGGTCGTCATGCTTCAAGAAAACATGAGAAACATCCTGCGTCAGGTGAGGGACGGTAACGGGTTGAGACTCCGTTTTAAAAAAAATTGCCTGCCTTTCCTTTCCGGCCTCTACGAAATGATCGGGCGGAGCGTCAAGGCGGACTGGGTGAACACGGATCTTCTCAAGATGATCTGTCAAAATCCGGGCGAAATGGAGGTGCTGGAATCGGACGATCTGACCTTTGATGTCTTTCCGATGAAGGACCGATTCGATGAGGAGGATTTTATCGCCAAATTTTCCCATCCCCTGCAGGGGATGGAGGTCCTGCGATAGGCAACAGGCCGGTCGGCTGTTCGGGCGGGATCAAAGGATCAGGGGGCCGCGGAGCTGATTATTTATGATACCGCTCAAGGACACGGTCTACCGAAGAGAATTTCCCATCATGACGTGGCTGATCATCCTGGTCAGCACAGCGGTTTTCTACTATGAGCTGTCTCTCCCCCGGGAGGTCCTGGAGCAGGTCTTCTACAGCTTCGGTGTCGTACCGGCAAGGTATTCGGACCACGGGGCACTTTCAGTCTCTCAGGTCCCTCTGCCGGCTTACCTGCCCTTGATCACGAGTCTGTTCCTGCACGGAAGCTGGCTCCATATCATTGGAAACATGTGGTTTCTCTATATTTTCGGCGGAAGCGTCGAGGACCGGATCGGTCATGGACGATACCTGTTTTTCTATCTCCTGTGCGGCATCATCTCGGGACTGACCTTCGTCCTCTTCGACCTGCAGGCCGACAGCCCGTCGATCGGGGCGTCCGGCGCCATTGCCGGGATCATGGGCGCTTATTTCATCCTCTTTCCCACCGCCAGGGTTCTCACCCTGATCCCGATCATTATCATCCCGTTTTTCGTCGAATTGCCGGCCTATTTTTTTCTCGGCCTGTGGTTCTTTCTCCAGGTTGTATCGGAAACGACTTCTCGTTTATCCCCGGAAATCAGCGGCGGCATCGCCTGGTGGGCCCATATCGGAGGGTTCCTCACGGGAGCCTTTCTCCTTCTTCTGTTCAGAAAAAAGGGGCCGCTCCGCCGGCGCGAACATCCCGACAGGGCATTGCACTACCTGAAATAGAAAGGAGTCTTAAAACATGAAGATCGACTTCTTCAGCCTGCTGTGGATATTTTTCATAATCGCAGCGCTGCAGCCCGTCCTCAAACAGAGGATGCAGGATTCCGCAAGGCAGAGGCTCATTGCCCGCATAGAGAAGAACAGAAACTCGCGGGTCATCACCCTGGTCCACCGTCAGGAAACCATGAGCCTTCTGGGCTTCCCGCTGATGCGGTACATCGATGTCGATGATTCCGAGGAGGTGATCCGCGCCATCCACATGACGGATCCCGAGGTCCCCCTCGACCTGGTGCTACACACCCCGGGCGGGATCGCCCTGGCCGCTTTCCAGATCGCCCATGCCATAAAAAATCGGAACGGTAAGACCACGGCTTTTGTCCCCCATTACGCCATGTCGGGCGGTACCCTCATCGCCCTGGCGGCGGACGAAATCGTCATGGGTGAACACGCCGTCCTCGGCCCCGTCGATCCGCAGCTGGGCGAATTCCCGGCCGCGTCCCTTCTGAAACTCGTCGCGACCAAACCCATTGCAGACATCGATGACAGGACCTGGATCCTGGCCGACATCGGGAAAAAGGCGCTCGATCAGCTCCGATCCCAGATCCGGTATCTCCTGGGAGAAAAATACGATCCTGAAAAGGCGAACGAGCTTGCGAACGTCCTCACCGAAGGCCGGTGGACGCACGACTATCCCATCACCTGCGAGGAAGCCGAATCACTCGGCCTCCGCGTCGGCAAGGATCTCCCGCAGGAGTTCTATCAGCTGATGGGGCTTTATCCCCAGCCTGTCAGGCATCGACCCTCGGTGGAATATATCCCGCTGCCCAGGTACAAAGGCCCGGGGGAGAAGCCCTGAGGCCGTCGAGGAAGATCGAGGCGATGTTCGCGGCCCGGGACGTTACAACCCGTCCGGAAGGGGAGATCTGCCCTGAGACGTTTGAATCGGATCGTTTCAGCCGCCTACGGCTCCCGCGACCTTTGCGGCCGTCTGCGCCCCGGAGACGGGGAGCCTGCTCATCCTTGATCCTGTCAACCGTTCGACGTACGGAAAAGACATCGTGCCGGGGTGAAATCACAGAGGCGATTTCGCCGGGATGAATCAGGCACCTCAAGAAACGGGGTCCGCCCGAAGGGTTCCACGAGAGGAGAGATCCCTTGAAAGAAGTGCAGGTCGGGGCACCTGAAACAATCCGCACCCGCGACGGCCTGCGGTCGCAGGACGTCGACGAGAGACTCCGCCGGTACGGATACAACGAAATCCCGGAAAAAAAGACCCGTCCGCTCGCCCGGTTGCTCAAAAAATTCTGGGGTGTCACCCCCTGGATGCTGGAGATCACCATCCTCCTGGAGTGGGCATTAGGGAAGTTCCTCGAAATGTCTGTCGTGGCAGGCCTCCTGTTTTTCAATGCCGTCGTAGGCTTTTTCCAGGAGGAACGGGCGAACGCCGCCCTGGCACTGCTCAAAAACAAACTGAAAACCAACGCCAGGGTCAAGAGGGACGGAAAGTGGACCGTCCTTCCCGCCCGGGAACTGGTCCCCGGAGACGTCGTCAGGCTGCGGGCCGGGGATTTCGTGCCGGCCGATGTCGAAATTGTCGAGGGCTCCGCAATGGTCGACCAGTCCTCCCTGACGGGGGAATCCCGAATGCTTGACAGAAAGGAAGCGGAGATTCTGTACGGCGGTTCGATGATCGGGAGAGGCGAAGTGACCGGCATCGTCGCCGCTACGGGGATCGGGACCTATTTCGGTCGAACGGTGGAACTGGTCCGGATCGCCAGGCCGAAGCTTCATATGGAGGAAGTCACGTCGCGGGTGGCCCGGTGGCTGATCGGCATTATCGGATTTCTCCTCCTTGTTGCGATGGTCTTTTCGGCACTGCACGGCAGGAATCTCATGGAGATCCTCCCGCTGGCCGTTGTGCTCATGGTGTCGGCCGTACCGGTGGCGCTGCCCACCATGTTCACCATCAGTATGGCCCTCGGCTCCCTTGAACTGATGAGGAAAGGGATCCTCATTACCAGGCTGAGCGCCATCGAGGACGCGGCAACGATGACGATCGTCTGCGCGGACAAAACGGGCACTCTGACCGCCAACCGGCTTGCCGTCGTTGAAGCGCTGCCCGTCGCACCTTACAGTGAGCGCGACGTCAAGCTCTGTGCCGCCCTCGCGTCCCGAGAGGCGGACCAGGACCCCATCGATCTCGCGGTCCTCTCGGCGGCAAGAGACGCCGGGATCCCCCTGACGGACCATGTGCGGAAAGATTTCGTGCCTTTCGATCCCTCCACGAGAAGAACGGAAGCGATCCTGGAAAAAGGCGGGCGACAGAGCATCGTCGTGAAAGGGGCGGTGAATGCGATATGGCCTCTATGCAAAAAAAGCGGAGCCCGGGCGGAACTGGAACGGGAAGTGGAGAGCCGGGCCGCCGAAGGCTATCGCGTCATTGCGTGTGCCAGGGGAACGGCCAGGGACGACCTTGAACCGGTCGGGGTCATCTTTCTCAGCGATCAGCCCAGGCCCGACTCCCGCCGGCTCCTGACGGAGCTCGGAGATCTGGGCCTCGAAGTGAAAATGCTGACCGGAGATTCCCTGCCGCTGGCGAAAGCGGTGGCGAAAGAGCTCGGACTGGGCGGCCGCATCGCGAAAATCTCGGATCTCAAATCGGGCCAGGAAGCCCGGATCTCCCGGCTGGCGGAAGAAAGTGACGGTTTCGCGGAGATTTACCCCGAGGACAAATACCTGATCGTCCAGAGCCTGCAGAAGGCGGGCCATGTCGTCGGCATGACGGGCGACGGCGTCAATGACGCACCGGCCCTGAGGCAGGCCGAGGTGGGCATTGCCGTCGGCAGCGCCACGGATGTGGCGAAAAAGGCGGCAAGCGCGGTTCTCCTCACCGAGGGGCTCGAGGGGATTGTGGATCTGGTGAAGATCGGAAGGGCCGCCTACCAGAGAATCCTCACCTATATATTGAACAAGATCATCAAGACCTTTCAAATCACGGTTTTTGTCGTCCTCGTCTTTCTGGCCACGGGGGAGTATGTCATTTCCGCCCTTCACATGATCCTGCTTTTGTTCCTGACGGATTTCGTGAGTCTGGCCATTTCCACGGACCGCGTTCCCATCTCCGGTAAACCGGACCGGTGGGACATCACGGGCCTTGTGAAGGTTGCGGTATGGATTGGAATGCTCGTGATCGCGGAACTGGCGCTCCTTCTCTACGCAGGTTCTTCGTACTTCGGAATCTTCAGGGACCTGAACCGGCTGCAGACGCTCACCTTTGAAACGTTGATCTGCATCGAGCTGCTGAATGTCATGATCATCCGGGAGCGTCGTCATTTCTGGCGTTCCAGACCCGGCACCGGCCTGCTCGCAGCGGTCACGGCGGATCTGGGCCTCGTCCTGCTGATCTCGGTCGCGGGGTTTCCGGGCATCACCCCGGTTCCCCTCTCATCGGCGCTTGGGGTTCTCGTTTTTTCGGCGATCGCCGCTTTTCTCATCAACGACCCCGTCAAGGTCTTCTTGATCGAAAAATTCTGGCATGAAAAGAGTGTTGCCTGAGAGGCCCGAACCCCGGAAGTCCTGTTCACTTCGGCTCCGGCCCCCGGGTCATCCGGACGGGGTCGACGTACGCTGCGCCTGCAGCGGATCGGGGTACCCGTAAATCACCGGCGTGAACCACAGCGTCAGGGCCTGCGAAAAATGAGGCTGAGAGCGACAGGCACGGAAGGCTGCGCCGGCGGTCCCTGCTGCCCCGAGGGACAGGCGCATAAGACCATTAAAAGCAAGAGCAGGCCTCGCAGACAAGGGACCCCTTGCTGTGTTGTCATGGCTTCCATCTTCGTGCGGCCGGTTCAACGGTTTCCAGGACAAGACAGCCGGCACGGTATGCTCTGTTCATCCGCTTCGAGGCTCTTCGGCCGATGCAACAACCACCTCGTAGTCACTGCCCTCCCACTGCCCCGAGGCCGTCCAGAAGAACGTCAGGCAGATGACGCTTCCGGGGTCGAGTCCTTTCGTCGGGAGGTCGACGAAGTGGACCCCCAGGCCGGTGTCGACCGTGTCCTGATCGTGGATGCTCCGCCACTCGTCGGCGCTCCAGCGGACCCTGGCCGGCGCCAGCAGCTCAAGGCGCAGGACCCGGCCGGCCGGGATTTCCCGGCACTTGTGGTTGAACCGCCAGATGGTCAGGGGGCATGCCGTCCTTTCTTTCTGATACCGCTCCACCGTCTGCAGCGGCATATCGAAGACGCACCCGTCGCGCAGGGATCGCAGGAGCTTGATGTATTCCGCATGGGCCCATACCAGGGGCATGGCCGAACCGGAGGGCCTGCCGAAGTAAAGTTCCCTCGCCGGGATGTCGGGTCCGTCCCAGACCTGCTCGGAGATCATGCCGCCGTCATTGGCGAAAGAGGCCAGAGCCCGGCCCAGGTGCTCCGCCTGCGGAAATCGTCCCGCGGCGAGTTCATAGTGGGCGCGCTCCCCTGTCAGCAGCGGCCAGAGCCGGCCGATCCCCGTACCGTCAAAGGGCTGACCGTCGGGGTGTTCGCCGTAGCCGTCGTCGTTGTACCGATGCCAGCAGGGCCCCGAAGGCGTGTCCACCTTGAGAAGTGAATCGATGACCTTGATCGTGTTGACGATGCGGGGGTCGGCGGCGCTGCGAAGGCCGAAGCGGACAAGGGCCAGGGCATCGGTGCTGATGATCCGGGCGACGGGGGCTGCGCTCTGCCCGCCCGGCCGGTTCTTGATCTGAACGAATCCGGTCATGGGGGAAGCCGCCTCGGCCGCCTCGGGCGGCGCGATCCTGACGTAGTATCCGTCCACACCGGCCTGTTTCGCCAGGTCCGTTCCCGTCACGTACGTCCACCGCTCGATGCTGGCATTCCAGGCATCGGAGGTCTCCCTGAGATAGTCCGCAACGGAGGGCTCCCCGTTGAGTTCGGCCATCTCCGCGGCCGCGAGCATTCCCGCAATCTCGACAGCGAGCGTGAACGGCGAATAGCCGGAATCCTCCTCCCAGCGGTCCTGCTCGGTGGCCGGGCCGTTGCGCGCCAGGAATCCGGCCGCCCTCCGCACCATGGGCCAGAATCGGGCCGCTTCGTCGGGCCCGAGCAGCTTCTCCCTCCGGGCGAGATCGACCAGGAGAATGGGAAAGGCCGTCTCGTCCATCTGGATGCCGTCCCAGTAGGAGGTGCCGTCGAGCCACATGTTCTGCGGCCAGTGTCCGTCCGCTTCCTGCGTCCCCTGCAGGTAATGGAGGATGCGGATGACATCGTCATGGGCCCCGGACGCCAGAAGGGCGCCGCCCGCCTCCACCAGATCCCGGGGCCACACCAGATGGTAGCCTCCGATGTCCTCGTCTCCCCGGGCAAACCCCCACGGAATCGAAAGAGAGGCGATGATTCCGCCGGGGAAATTCTTCGCTTCGTGGACGCGCAGCACGGCCGCGCTGGCACGGTAGATCCTTGACTCATCATCCTTCCTGTCCAGAACCACCGGCAGCGTGTTCTGCCAATCCTGCCATTCACGGACATACTGCTTTTTCGCCTGTTCGAAGCCGCGGAGGATGCTCGTCAGTGCACGGTTTCCCGCCTCGCTGCTGTCACGACCGAATCCCAGGGCGAGCAGGAACCGGCCGCCGCCGGCCCGAAGATCGATCTCGCCTGTGAGGGCAACGTTCCCGTTTTCCGCGCGGTCGTAAGACCAGGTCATCCCCTTGTGTCTCATGATGTCCTGCCATCCGTCCGACGTCCCCACAAACCCGGCAGAGAGCTTGAGCCACGGGACAGACGAGGCAAGGGCAAGGGCCACCCCCGCCCTCTGTGCGAAGAGCATGCTTGCCCCCTTGTACTCGCCGACCCAGGCCGTGTTTCCACCCCCGCAGTTGGCGAGGTGCGGAGCCAGGAGAACATAGAGGCGGTAGTCCGCCAGGGTGCCCTGGAGCGGCACGAAGATCGTATCCTGAAGGAGACAGTCCCGCAGAGGGTCGGTGAGGACCTCCTTTTCAATCCGGTACTGTCCCAGATCGCAGCCGTTCACGAGGCGATAGGCAGGCACGCCTTCCGCGATGTAGGAGATCCGGGACCGGGCGTGACGCTTCTCTTCGGAGATAAAGCCCCGGCTGCCGGTCACAAGGAGGCCCATGTCCCGTGTGCAGGCCTGGTCCACCCGCGGGTAGTAGACCTCGTTGATAATCCCATGGCTCAGGGTGAACCACACCAGGCTCGCGGAGCTGAGGGAAGTGCCCACGCCGCTCTTTGCGCTCGAGGTCCAGCGGGCCGGACTGCCCGGCCATCCCGGGGCCGATGTCGGATTCATCTTTGGTCGCCTCCTGCGAGACGTCCCGCCTGTTCGAGCGGGACCCTTCTTGATCACTGCTCCGTCGCTATGCTTTCGTCCTTCCTTCCGGCCGGCTCCACACGATGACGGCCTTGATCTCATCGGGTTCATGTCTCGCGAAAGGAATCGAAAAATCCTCCCAGGGGTATCGATGCGTGATCAGACCCGTCAGGGCATCCCTCCAGCGGAGCCGGGCGTTGCGGAGGTCGTCCACCGCCATCTGAAAATGCCCCCGCGATGCGTTCACACTTCCGACCATGACCTGGTTGCCCAGAACGAGATCGCGGATCAACTCTGCGCCGGCCAGCTGGAGGAGCCGCTCGCCGCCCGGAATTCCCGTCAACACATAGACCCCGTTGAGGCCGAGGGCATCCAGGAGATTGAACTCCAGCGAAGCGACACCGGTGGCCTCGACGATGAGGTCCATCGGCCCGATTTCCTGAGGCACACGACCCGGAGCAACCCGCCGGCCATCAATATAGGTTCCGCCGAGCCGGGAAAGCCACCGGGGACGTGCCGTGCCCTCATCGACAACATCAAGGCCGAAGACCTCGGCGCCGCGCAGTCGCAGGACAAGCGCCGCCAGCAGGCCGACGGGACCCAATCCCGCCACCAGACAACGACGGCCGGAGAACCAGGCCAGGGATGCCGGGGCATCGGGAAGTCTTGCAAACTGGATCCGCAGAGCTTCATCTATGGCTTTCTCCGCGATCGACAGGGGCTCCACGAGGACGCCGATCTCGGCAAGCTCGGTTTCCAGCTGCACGACGTAAGACTCGCGGTCTACCACATACTGGCACTGGTAGCCGTCCAGCCCCCAGATCCCGCGCTCACGGTAGCGCCCGGTGAGGCACATGTCCGGACGGTTCATCTTGCAGGGCAGACAGGCCCGGCATCCGCGACGCACCGTAAAGACGGCCAGATCCCCCGGCTTGACACGAGTGACTTCCTCCCCGGTCTCGAGAACCTGTCCCAGCATCTCGTGGCCGATGACCAGTTCTTTCATTCCCTCGGGGGCAAGCGCCCGCCCCCCCGAAACTTCCTCTCTGTCGGTACCGCAGATACCGACCTCCAGTACCCGAAGCTTGATTTCATCGACCTCCGTGATTCGAGGCTCGGGGCGGTCCACCAGGTTCAGGGTCGTGGTGCCCGGGATGAGGGCGATGGATTTCATTGTTTCCCCCTCCAGTCGGGTGTTCCGGCAGCTTTCCGTATTTCCTGCCGCGTTATTTGATCGTCACCTCGAGGGAGCCGATCTCGCCTGTCCGGTGATCCAGCACGGTGAGGGCGATTCTGCGGCCTGCCGGCAGGGCGTTGACGCGCCGGACAAAGGTATCGACTCCGTCGATCTGTTCATTTCCAACCGCGAGGATGACGTCCGAGACCTCCAGCCCCGCCCTGGCGAGGACCCCCCTGGGGTCGATCCGGGTGATCACCACTCCCTGCGGCCTGTCCAGGCCGTATTTTTCAGCTTCCTTCGCCGTGAGGTTCCGGACTTCCGCGCCGAGACGGTTCTTGACGGAGGTCTCCAGGAGCTTCGCCGAATCCTCGAGCCTGCCGATCCGTACCGTCAGTTCCTGCTGCCGCCCGTCCCGGAGAATCGTCAGCGTCACGTCCCGGCCAGCGGCTGTGGCGGCCACTTCATTCTGAAGGGTGCCCGAGTCGTCGATGGGCTTGTCTCCGTAACGGGTGACGATGTCATCTTTCTTCAGCCCGGCCCGGTCGGCCGGTCCCCCTTTGACCACGTCCATGACCCGGGCCCCTTTTACGCCCTGGGTGCCGGCCGCCCCCGCGGGAACGTCCCGAATGGTGACCCCAAGCCAACCCCGCTCCACTTTACCGTGGGCGATCAGTGCCCTGGACACATAGACCGCCATATTGCTCGGGATGGTGAATCCGATCCCCTCGAAACCCCCGGACTGGGTGGCGATGACGGCGTTGACCCCGACCACCTCCCCGTAGAGATTCAAAAGGGGGCCCCCGCTGTTACCGGGGTTGATGGGGGCGTCCGTCTGGAGAAAATCCTCGTAGCCCGTCGGATCCATGATGCCCCGCCGGTGCACGGCACTGATGATCCCCTGGGTCACGGATTTGTCCAGACCCCGCGGGGCGCCGATGGCGACGACCCACTCGCCCACGCGCAACCGGTCGGAATCGCCGAAGGTCACTGCCGGCAGAGGTTCCGGGGGCGAAATCTTGACGATGGCCAGGTCGGTCCTTCGATCCGTCCCGACCACCTTCCCCGCGTGACGGCTGCCGTCCGCCATGACGACCTCTATCTTGGAGGCGCTGTCGACCACATGGTAATTGGTCAGGATGTGGCCCTGCGGATCGATGATCATCCCCGACCCGAGCCCCAGCAGCTGCTGCTTGAACTTGGGCGGCATCTTGGGCAGTCCGAAAAAGCGCCGCAGGAAGGGGTCATTCTCGAAAGGCAGAAGGGGATTGGCGACTTCCCTGCTCATCGCCACCTCGATGTGGACCACGGCGGGGATGTTCTTCTCGGCCACCCGGATGATCGCCGTGCTCAGATCCACAGGGGGCCGTGTCTTCTCCGCCGTGCCGACGGCGATCGGGGCATCCGAGCCCGCACAGGTGATCATGGTGACCAGCCCCGCGGCCATCACCACCGTGATCACCCTAAAAAGCCTTCTTGCTTTCACATGCCCGTTGTCCATTTCACTCACCTCCTCATGGTTCGGGTTCCGTCCTTCCGGGGACGAATTCATTGTTTCCCTCTTGCGCAATCACGGTCGGCATCAGCCAGCTGCGACCGTCACGGGCAATCAGGCCCGCTGCCGGCTCCATTACCCAGGTGCCGGCCGGATAGTTGGGAAAATCCGGCGGTGCCGACATTTCCCAGGCCTCGAGGATGGGGGTGATGATCGACCAGGCGGATTCAATCTGGTCGGCGCGCTTGAACAGGGTGGCGTCCCCCAGCATGATGTCCACGAGCAATGTCTCATAGGCCTCGGGCGGCTTCGCCCTGAAGGCCTCCCGATACAGGAAGTGCATGTCGACGGGGCTCAGGTTGACCTTCAGACCCGGCCGCTTGGCCTGAAACCTCAGCAGAATGCCCTCGTCGGGCTGGACTCGAAGCACCAGGCGGTTCGGCTGCCAGTCCCTGACGGCCGTCTGGGGAAAGGACTGATGGGGTACAGGGCGAAAATGGATGGAGACCTCCGACACCCGTGTCGGAAGCCTCTTGCCGGTACGCATGTAAAAAGGCACATCCTGCCAGCGCCAGTTGTCGATGAAAAACTTGACGGCGGCGAAGGTTTCCGTGGTGGAATCGGGGGCCACATCGGGCTCTTCCCGGTACCCGGGGACAGGCTCACCGCCCATCCACCCGGGCCCGTACTGACCGCGGACCGCGATTTCATGGGCATGATCCGGGTGTATGGGGCGGACGGCACGCAGGACGTCCGTCTTTTTGTTTCGTATCTCATCGGCATCGAAGGATACCGGCGGCTCCATGGCGACCAGGCAGAGGATCTGGATCAGATGGTTCTGAATCATGTCCCGGAGAGCCCCGGTATGTTCATAGTAGGCACCCCGGTGTTCGACGCCGACCTGCTCCGCTACCGTGATCTGTACATGGTCGATGTAACGGCGGTCCCAGATCGGTTCAAAGAGGGCGTTGGCGAAACGAAAGGCGAGGATGTTCTGTACCGTTTCCTTTCCCAGGTAATGGTCGATCCGGTAGATCTGTGACTCCTGGAAGAACCCGGTCAGGATCTGGTTCAGCCTGCAGGCGGAGGCCAGATCGCGGCCGAAGGGTTTTTCGACGACGATGCGGCTCCGCCTGCGATCCTTTGCGAGACCCGCCGCGGCGAGCTGGCGCGAGATGATTTCGATCATCTCGGGCGGCGTGGCCAGGTAGTAGATGCAGTTCGTTTCAGCATCCCATTGAAGATCCTTCTCGCGGAGTCTGCCGGCCAGGGCCGCGTAGGTCCCGGGAGATTCGAAATCCGCGGCGAAATAAGACACTCTGGCGGCGAAGTCATTCCAGGATCCGTCATCGGTCCTGCCCCCGCGGGAGAACCGGTCGGCCCCCCCGCGGAGGCGGAGGCGGAATTCCTCGTCACCCATGGGTTTCCGGTCCAGGCCGATGATGGCGAATCGCCCGGGGAGCCACTGCTCCCTCTGCAGGCTGTAAAGGGCGGGGACGAGTTTGCGCCACGTCAAATCGCCGCCCGCTCCGAAGATGATGATCACGGTGGGGCCCGGTTGTGTCGAGGGTTCCATGATTTGATCCTCCCGGTTCGTTGAAGTATCAGTCCATTTCCCACTTCGTGTGAAACACGCCCTTGGCGTCGACCCGTTCGTACGTGTGGGCGCCGAAATAATCCCGCTGGGCCTGAATGAGGTTTGCGGGGAGCCACTCGCTCCGATAACCGTCAAAGTAAGCGAGAGCGGCCATGAACGCGGGCACCGGTATGCCCAGTCTTGCCGCATTGCAGACGACCACCCGCAGATCCTCCTGGCGCCGGGAAACCTCCGGGCCCAGGTGCCGGTCCACGAGCAGATTCGGCAGACCCGGGTCGCTTCGAAAGGCGCTGCGGATTTCTTCCAGAACGGCTGCGCGGATGATACAGCCCCCCCGCCAGATGCGGGCGACCTCGTCCAGCGCCAGCCCGTAACCGCGGGTCGTCGAAGCCGCCTTCAGAAGGGCCAGCCCCTGCGCGTAGGTGATGACGGAGGCTGCATGGAGGGCCCGTTCAAGCCGATCGACGAAAACGGTGCGCCTGCCCCCGAAACGAGCGCCCGGACCCTTGATGAAGAGGCTCGCGGCCGTCCGCTCCCCCTTGATCCCCGAGAGGTCTCGGGAGGAGACGGCGGCGTCCACGACCGGGACGGGGATGCGGAGATCCATGGCCGACTGGGACGTCCATTTTCCCGTTCCCTTCTGCTTCGCCTCGTCGAGGATGGCGTCGATCAGGCGCTTGCCTGTTTTCTCATCGACGTAACGGAAAATGCGGGCGGTGATCTCCAGAAGGTAAGCGTTCAACGCCCCCCTGTTCCAGCGCTCATAGACGGCTGCCAGTTCGTTGTCCGTCAGCCCCGCCCCGCGCCGCATGAGATCAAAGGTTTCGGATATGAGCTGCATCAGGCCGTACTCGATCCCGTTGTGCACCATCTTGACGAAGTGGCCCGCCGATCCCGGCCCCAGGTAGGCGACACAGGGCTCGCCACCGGCGCGGGCGGCGATCGCTTCCAGAACGGGTCTCACCCTCTCGTAGGCATCCCGGGGACCGCCGGGCATGATGCTCGGGCCATGGCGGGCCCCGTGCTCTCCTCCGGATATGCCGACTCCGAGGAAATGGATCCCCCTTTCCGCGAGGGTCTTCAGTCGCAGATCGGTGTCCTCGAAGTGAGAGTTCCCGCAGTCGATGATCACATCTCCCCGGGTGATGCACGGCAGCAGGTCGTGAATGACCGCATCGACCGTCGGACCGGCGGGCACGAGCATCATCACGGCCCGGGGGGTTGCGAGCAGGGCCGTCAATTCCGCCGGGCTCACGGCGCCGCGGATGTCCAGTCCGCCGGCCTCCGCTCGGAGTGCACGAACACGGCCGTGATCCCTGTCGTAACCCGCAACGGAAAAGCCGTGATCGGCCATGTTCAGAAGGAGGTTTCGCCCCATGACCCCCAGGCCCACCATTCCGATTTCATATTTCTTCTCGTCCATGTCCGCTCCGTCCTCTCTGCCCGCTTCCGGGCAGGGTTTTCCGTTTTTTTTTTAACTGCGGGGTCTCCCGAGCAGGGTCATGAACTCCTGCCGGGTCGCATGGGAGTTACGAAAGACGCCCAGGAGAGAGGATGTCACGAGCATCGAATTCTGTTTCTGCACCCCCCGCATCATCATGCAGAGATGGTGGGCCTCGATCATGACGCCCACCCCCTTGGCACGAATGGCCTTCATGACCACGTGGGCAATCTGTTCCGTCAGTCTCTCCTGGATCTGCAGCCTCCGCGCGTACATGTCGACCAGGCGGGCCAGTTTGCTGACCCCGAAGACGATCCCGTCGGCGATATAGCCGATGTGGCACCGGCCATAGAAAGGGAGCATGTGATGCTCGCAGAGGCTGTACAGCTCGATGTCCTTGACGATGATCATGCTGTCCGTTTCCTGTGTGAAACAGGCCTCATTGATCAGCTTGTTCGGGTCCTCCCGATACCCCGATGTGAGGAAGCGGATGGCCTCGGCGACCCGGTGAGGAGTCCTTACAAGGCCTTCCCTCCCCGGGTCTTCCCCGATGGCGACCAGGATTTCTCTGTACAGATCCTCAAGCGTTGTCTTGTTCGCACCCATGGCAGAACTCCTTTCTCAAAGAATCGGTGTAGTCGAAAAGGGGCTTCATCCCGTCGTGACGATCCGTCGCTTCGATTTCCCCGACGCCGGGACGACCTCCGGGAAGCACCAGGGCCGGTTCCAGTTCCCTGAGGGAAAGGGCCAGGAACGGGCGCTCCAGGATCTGCGGATCGGGAAGCCTGAGACCCTCCGTCTCGAGAACCAGATCGCCGTAGAGGATCAGATCGAGATCGATGGTCCTCGGGGCGTACCTGTCCTCCGTTCGCTTCCGCCCCATGTCCTGCTCGATGCGCCTCAGGACCTGCTCCTTCAGGACCAGGGGTTCCCGCCGCGTCTCGACGGCGACGACGCAGTTGTAGTAGGGATGCTGTTCGGGTCGGCCCACCGGTTCCGTCTTGTAGACCGTCGAGATTCGCAGGATTCTCTCCGCCCGGGAGAGTCTTCGCAGGGCCTCCCTGACATTGTCCCCGGGGTTGACGTTGGACCCGACACTGATGAATGCCCGTGTCATTTATTCTCTCTCCTCTCTCTCACGATCTCCACCCCGACGCTGCGCGCGAAGCGCAGTGCCGATGGCTTGTCCACCCGGACCTTCACCCGGCGCACGGCCGGATGCTCCAGGCAGACCCCGGCGACGGCCTCCGCCAGCGCCTCCACCAGGTGGTAACGGGAATCTTCCACCATCCCCATGATCTTCTTTTTCAGGGTGCGGTAATCCAGGGCATCCTCAAACCGGTCGGTCCGGCCCGCCTTGCTGAGATCGGTGCAGATGACCAGATTGATCAGGATGTCCTGCTTTTCGCGCCGTTCCTCTTCCGTCACGCCGAGGATGCATCGCACCCCCAGGTCAGATATCCGTATGCGGTCCATGGCCATACTCCATGAGGTGACGGCCCCCGTCGATGTAAAGGACCTCACCGGTGATGAAATCGCTGCGCAGCAGGTACAGAACGGCCCCGGCAATGTCGACGGGATGGCCGCGCCTCTTCAGGGGCACCGTCCGACTGAGTCGATCGAGGTAAGCATCATCCTCCCCCGGCGGCGGCAGGATCAACCCCGGGGCGATGCCGTTGACGCTGATGCGGGGCGCGTATTCCAGGGCCGCCATTTTCGTGAGCACCAGGAGCACATGCTTGCTCAGGATGTAGGCCACGTGGGACATGTCATAACCGGCAACCCTCGTGTCGAGGAGGTTTACGATCTTGCCCCGGCCGGAGAGCCTCGCGAAATCCCTCATGAGGACAAAGGGCGCCCAGGCGTTGATCTGCATATGACGCGTCAGGTCGTCGTACCGGATGTTGCCGAGCCTCCCCGGGGAAAAAACGGAGGCGCAGTTGATCAGGATGTCGAGCGACCCTGAACTCCGGAACGCGCGTTCCAGCAGGGATTCGCCCTCTTCGGCCTTCTCGAAATCCGCCTGAACCAGCCACGATGCCACGCCCCGTTCGGCCAGACGGGCCTGAAGGTCCCCGGCCTCCTCGGCCGAGTGCCGGTAATGTGCAACGATGTTCGCCCCCGCCCCGGCAAGGGCCAGTGCGATCTCCCGGCCGATTCTCCTGCCGGCTCCCGTGACGAGGGCCGTTTGACCCGTCAGAAATTTGTCCATATCGTCCCCTCTCCTCAGCGTTTCAGCGCCCGTGATTCAGCCGGCGCATCGATCCCTGCCGCCCCGGTAAAATCCCTGAAGCGGAACTCCCTCCCGATCTGCCGGTCCCCGAGGGTCCACGCCGGGGTTCCCCGGGCGAGCGCCTCCTCACGCTCCTCGGTCCGGGAGCCCGTTGCCGCGGGGAGTCGTCTGATGTTTTTCTTTCCCGTCATCTCCTTCACCTCCCGGCCTCACGGGATCCGGTCACAGATCTCGGGGCCCGCCGATACCCTCATCCGGATGAGTTCGCGGGCCGCGTCGATCCTATCCCAGAGGTTGCACATCATGACCCCCCGGATGATCTTGTCTTTCAGGTAATAGATCACGCCGGTGTCGTTCTCCTTCCGCCAGCAGGGAATCGTCTCCAGTCCGGAATCGACCTCGCCGACGGCTTCGTATCCGAACTCGAAGAGATCGGAAAAGAAGTAGGGCATGTAATCGAATCGCCTGCGGGCACCGGCCATGTTTCTTCCCGCCCACCTTCCCTGGTTCAGCGCGTTGTCCCAGTGTTCGACCCGGACACCCTTCCCCAGCGCCTCGTAAGGAAACCAGGCGTTGTCCCCGGCGGCGTAGATATCGGGGTGAGATGTTTGAAGGCAGGCATTCACGACGATGCCGTTGTCCGTCTCCAGTCCCGCTGTTCGGGCCGTCTCGACCTCGGGACGGATGCCGATCCCAACGATCACCACGTCCGACTCTATTTCCTGACCATTCCGGAGCCGGGTGACGAAACGGTCACCCTGCCTGCTGAAAGAGGCCGGTGCAGTCCCGGAAAGGACCCGGATGCCCCGTTGCCTGTAGCGCTCCAGTACGGCGCGCCCGAGGTATTCCGGGAACACACGGTTACACAGGTAGGAGGAGGGAAAGACCATGGTCACGTCCACCCTGCTGATGTTCAGGGCCGCGGCGATCTCCGACCCGATAAAGCCTCCGCCGATGACGACCGCCGATTTTCCCTCTGCCGCCTCCCGCCGCAGGCGCAGGTAATCATCGAGCGTGCGGTAATAGCAGATTCCCTCCAGGTCCCCGCCGGGTACGGGGAGGCGGCGGGGGGACCCGCCGGTGGCAAGGAGAAGTTTTTCGTAACCGTATGTCCGTCCCCGTTCGTCCGTGATCTCTTTTCGTTGGGAGTCGATGGACATGATTCTGACCCCGGGCCTCAGCTCCACGCAGTGGCGGCTGTAATAGGACTCGTCGTGGAGGAAGATTTCCTGCACCTTCTTCTGTCCGAACCACAATTTCTTTGTGAGGGGCGGCCTGTCATAGGGGAGGTGCCTCTCACTTCCGATGAGCAGGATGGACCCCTCCGGGTCCACTTCCCGTATGCCCTCCACGGCAGACGCCCCGGCGAGCCCGCCGCCCACAATCACGTACCGACAGCCTTTTTTTGCCATGGAAAACCTCCTTGATCCGCTTGTCGAATGCAGGCCCCGCCGCTCAGCGCGGGTCCCGAATCTGTTTCATGATACCGGGACTCTCCTCGTCACGCCGCGGCCGTCAGACACCGAGACCGAGCCCTGCAAGCGCGTCCCTCGTGGATTCGTATTTCCTGTGCACGATGCCGCGGATCCCGAGGCCCTCGGCCACATCGACAAACATGTCCCGGTCCTCGATGTATACGACCTCGGCCGGGTCCGCCTGGGCGATGTCCAGACTGATCCGGTAGATGTCCGGATCGGGCTTGCGGTAATGGACAAAGCAGGATGAGATGAAAAAATCCACGAACTCCGCCAGCCTGAACTTCCGGATGCGGTAGACCGTCAGTTCCCGCCCCTCGTTGCTGACCGTCGCAATCCTCAGGCGGTATTTCGCCTTGAGGTGCCGGATCAGCTCGATCATCTCCGGAACGGGTCTGGACTGGCCGAACATGAAATCCCTGAAGTCCTCCTTCGAGAAAGGCCTGTCCCTGTAAAAGACCAGCCGGTAGAGGTATTCATCCAGGCTCAGTTTCCCCTCTTCATAGGTGTCGAAGGTCAGATGATGCCGTTCATTCAGTTCATCGCAATCGAGGCTGAAGATCTCCGCCGCCTTCCGCCGCATGTGCCGGTCCCACCCATTGGTGAGGAGGACGTTACCGATATCCAGAAAAAGGGTCGTGATACGCGCCGCTTCCATATTCTTCCTCCCTTTTCAGGTCTTTTGGCCGGCCTCTCCGCGGAGCACGGCGGATCGTTTCCCTGCAAGGGTCTTCATCAGCTTTTCATAGGGCCGGATGAACTTGTCGATTCCCTCATCCTCCAGCGCCTGCGTCACCCTGTCGAGGTCGATGCCCAGCTCCGGGAGCCTCTCCAGGATTTTTTCGGCCTGAGCAAGGTCTTCTTCGAGTCGCGGCGCCGGCCGGCCGTGATCCCGGTATGCCCGGAGGGTTTCCGGGGGAACCGTGTTGATCGTCTCCGGTCCGATGAGAGGCTCCACGTACTTGATGTCGCTGTAGGCCGGGTTTTTTGTGCCCGTGCTCGCCCACAGAAGCCTCTGAACCCGGGCGCCCCGGCCCGAAAGACCCTCGAACCGGGCGGCGTCGAACATCTCCCGGAACATGCGATAGGCGGCTTTGGCGCAGGAAAGAGCCGTCTCCCCGTGAAGGGAAGCCGCCGCTTCACCTCTGGAACCGCCGGCTGTCATTTCCTTCTCCAGCAGAGGATCCACCATGACATCGATCCGGCTCAGGAAGAAGCTCGCCACGGAGGCGACCCGGTCAACGGGTTGTCCCGCGGCGAGCCGGTCCTCCAGTCCGGCCATATAGGCCTCCGCCACCTGCCGGTAGCGGGAGAGACCGAAGAGAAGCGTGATGTTGACGTTGATTCCCTCGCCGATCAGCCGACGGATGGCGGGAAGCCCCTCCCGGGTCGCCGGGACCTTGATGAAAATGTTCGGACGGCTCACGGCTTTCCACAGCTTTCGAGCCTCCGTCACCGTACCCGGGGTATCGTGGGCCAGGCGGGGGGAAACCTCCAGGCTGACAAAACCGTCCCGGCCGTCCAGGCGATCATAGACGAAACGCAACTCGTCGGCGGCAAACTGGATGTCCGAAACGACCAGGGCCTGATAGATTTCCTCCACGCTTTTTCCCTCCAGGGACAGGGCGCGGATCCTGTCGTCATAGGCCGCGGTCTCCGCGATGTCTTTCTCGAGAATCGCCGGGTTGGTGGTCACCCCCGAAACGCCGTCCTCCAGGATGAGCCGCCGGAGTTCGCCGGAAGTGAGCATCTCGCGGCTGATGTAATCGAGCCAGACACTCTGGCCGAATTTCTTGAGCATCAAAAGAGGGTTTCCCTTCATGATGGATCTTTCCTTTCACTTAATAACCGATCGTTCCCATCGCCTGGATCATCTCCACGACCGGGCCCGGGTAGATGCCCAGCCAGAGGAGCAAAAGGACCATCGCGGTCAGGGCCGCCGTCGCCGCCGGCAGGGCGGCGGACACCGTCGGCGTTTCAGCCTGCGGCTCATAAAGGACGACCACAACACGAAGATAATAGTAGAGGCCGATGGCGCTGGTAATCACAAGGCTCATGACGAGCATCCAGAGGGCGTTGCCGACGCCGGCGGTCATGAGGTAAAACTTGCCGATGAACCCGGCCGTCATGGGGATTCCGGCAAGGGAAAGGAGCATCGCCGTGAAGATCCCCGCCAGCCAGGGGCGGCGGTAGAAGAGGCCGCGGTAGTCATCCAGGGCGTCGGCATCCCTGCTCTCCCCGGACAGAACGGTGACGACGCCGAAGGCTCCGAGGGTCGTCACAAAGTAGGCCACCAGGTAAAAAGCGACGGCCGCCACGCGGATGGGTCCGTCCGCCAGAAAGGCCACCAGGAGATAGCCCATGTGGGCGACGGAAGAGTAAGCCAGAAGCCGTTTCACATTGTCCTGGAACAGGGCGAGGAGGTTCCCGGCGAACATGGAGGCGACGGCCATGAGGGTGAAGAAGACCGCGATGGCGCCTTCACGGATAAAATCGACCTGGCTGAAAGAACGAAGGAGAAAAGCGAAGACGGCTCCCTTTGAAACCGTGGCTATAAAGGCGGTGACCGGGGCGGGTGATCCCTCGTAGATATCGGGCGCCCACATGTGAAAAGGCACGACGGCCAGTTTGAAAGCGATGCCGATGACGATCAGGATCGTCCCCGCCTGAAGGACAGGCCCCGTTCCGGGAGCGACGACGGTCAGCGCCATCCGGGTGATTTCCAGCGTCCCCGATTCGGCGTAAACGAGGGCCGTCCCGAATACGAGAAAGGCCGATGAGAAGGATGCAAGAACGAGATACTTGATTCCCGCTTCGATCGAGGATCTGATCCCGTGATGATAGGCAATGAGGGCGTACAGAGAGACACTGAGGATTTCGAGTCCCAGGAAAAGAGAAGCCAGGTGACAGGCGCAGGCAAGAATGGCGGAGCCCAGAAGTGCCGTCAGGACGAGAATGTAGAACTCCTCACGCCTCTCCTCGCGGACCTTCATGTACTCGTAGGACAGGAGAACCACAACGAAACCCGCCGAGACCATGAGCCCGATAAAGAAGAGGGCGTACCGGTCGATCATGAGAAGGGGTGTGACCTGGAGCGGTGCCGGCGCGAATGACCTGAAGAGCGCAAGAAAAGCCAGCAGGAGTCCCGCTGCCGCAATGGTACAGGTCATCCGGTAGCTTCTGCAGACCGCCAGGGCGACCATGGCCGCCGCAGGCGTCATGGCCAGGATCACGAGCGGGAGCAGGGCTGTCCATTCAATGACTGTCATGAACTCCTCCCGGATCGATGGACGGGGACAGGCCCGCCGTCAGCTCCGTCCGGCCTGTTTCGAGCAGACGGTCGAGGCTTCCCCGGGCTGTGTTCAGGAAGGGCTGAGGGTACAGGCCCAGCCAGAGGATGACGAACATCATGGCGGCCATCATGCCCGTTTCGCGGATGGTCAGATCGGCGATCCTCCATCCGCCCCGGTTCGGACCGAAGACGGCCTTCTGGATCATCCGGACGGCATAGACCGTCGACAGGATGAGACCCGCGGCGGCTGCCGCCGTCATGGGGATGCTGACGGGATAGGTCCCCAGAAGGACCAGGAACTCTCCGATAAAATTTCCCATGCCGGGGAGTCCCAGGGAAGCCAGGGCGAAGAAAAGCCACGCCCCGCCCAGGCGCGGGGCCACGGACCACAGACCGCCCATGCGCCCCATCTCGCGTGTGTGAATGCGTTCCTGGATGGACCCGACCAGAATGAAAAGGGCCCCCGTGCTGACGCCGTGACAGAGCATCTGGATCAGGGCGCCCTGCAGGGCCGTCTCATTGAAGGCGAAGATGCCCAGCAGGACAAACCCCATGTGACTGATACTCGTGTATGCGACGAGCCGCTTCAGATCCGTCTGCGCGAAGGCGAGAACGGCGCCGTAGAGGATGCCTATAACGGCCAGGGCCATGGCGATCGGCGCCAGTTCACGGGTCGCGGCGGGAAAGAGCGGCAGTGCGAACCGCATGAGACCGTAGGCCCCCGTCTTCAGCAGAAGGCCGGCCAGGATGACGCTTCCCGCCGTCGGCGCCTCGGTGTGGGCGTCGGGCAGCCACGCGTGGAAAGGCACGGCCGGCAGCTTGACCAGGAAGGCCGCGAGGAATCCCAGCAGAATCAGGCGGGCCGCGGGTTCCGGCACGGCGATCCCGAGCAGTTTCACATAGTCGAAGGTGTAGGTGCCCGTTTCCCGGCCGTGTATGAAATAGAGCCCCAGGATGGCCGCGAGCATCAGGAGGCCGCCGACCTGGGTGAAGATGAAGAATTTCACCGCGGCGAAAAGCCTTCTTTCGTGCCCCCACAGCGCGATGAGAAAGTACATGGGGACCAGCATGAGTTCCCAGAAGAAGTAGAAGAGGAAAAGATCGACTGCGACAAAGACACCCATGATCCCCGTGAGGGCGGCCATCAGGTTGAAATGAAAAAAGCCCGCCTGCCGGCCGATCTCCCCCCACGAAGAAATCACGGCGGCCATCCCGAGAAAGACCGTCAGAAGCACCAGGAGCAGGCTGATGCCGTCCATGGCCAGATGAAAGCCGATGCCCAGACGGGGGAGCCATGGCAGGCTCACCTGAGCGATCCAGACGCCTCCCGTACCGGCAGCCGGGAGATTCGCGAACCACAGATACAGGAGGATCACCAGGTCGGCGCCGAGAGAGGCAAGGCAGACCCGGCGCGGCGAACGGTCGCTCCGGAGACCGAGGACCCAGGCCAGCAGACCGCCCGCGAGGGGAATCAAAATGATCCAGAGAAGAATCATGGGGACTCCTTGAACCATATGACAAGACCGAGGGCGATCACGACGCCCGCGACGATGCCGATGGCATAGCGCCGCAGCCTGCCGGATTGCGTCCGCGTCAGCAGCGACGAAAGACCCGCGCTGTACCAGGCGAGCCCGCCGTAGATCAGGTCCACGGCGTCGTCCCGGTTGAGGCGGGCGAAAGATGTGAAGGGCCTGACGAAAACGGCGCCGTAGAGCCCGTCGAACCCCCACCCCGAGTGCCAGAAGCGCCGAAGCGCGCTTCCTGCAGCGGTGCCCGCCCACCGTTCCGGCAGGCCGGGCCGCCGGAGATAAAGCCACCATGCGGCCGCAATGCCGAGCACCGGCATGATCATGGCGTCGAGAAACAGGATCACCTCCGTCGTGAAGGATACAGGCACCCCCCTGAGCGGCGGCAGAGACCGGGAGAGGAAGTCCGAGAAGATCGTCACCGGCGCAAGGGCGGCCGGCATCTGCAGGAAACCGCTCACCAGGGAGAAGAATGCCAGGACGACCAGCGGGATCGTGACGGCCCGCCCGGGTCTTTCCGCCGGGGCGGTCCTGCGCTCACCGAAGAAGATCAGGAAGACCATGCGGAAGGCGTACAGGCCGGTCAGGAAGGACCCGGCGATACCCGCCGCCCAGAGCCAGGGCCCTCCCGTCCCGGATGTCCAGGCCATGAAGAGAATGAGATCCTTGCTGTAGAAGCCGGCGGTCACCAGCGGCAGTGCCGACAGGGATGAAGCGCCGATGAGAAAGGTCCAGAACGCCGCCGGGAGATCGCGACGGAGCCCTCCCATCCTGCCCATGTCCCGCTCCTCCCCGAGGGCCGCGATCACGACGCCGGCCGAGAGAAAAAGGAGGGCCTTGAAGAAGGCGTGCGTCATGAAATGGAAAATGGCCGCCGACCAGGCACCGACCCCCAGGGCCAGAAACATGTAGCCGATCTGGCTGATGGTGGACCACGCCAGGACCCGCTTGACATCGGATTGCGCAAGCGCGCTCGCGGCGGCCATGAGCAGGGTGACGGCGCCGACGACGGCGACGAGCCCCCCCACGGACGGTGCCAGGGTGAAGAGGACATGCGTCCGGGCAACGAGGTAGACGCCTGCCGCAACCATCGTGGCCGCATGGATGAGCGCGCTCACCGGTGTCGGGCCCGCCATCGCGTCGGGAAGCCAGACCTGGAGCGGGAGCTGGGCCGATTTGCCCACGGCCCCGCCGAGGATCAGCAGGGCCGCCCAGACGGCCACCCCGGAATCGGGGAACCATCTCTGCGGCGCCTGAACCAGGATCTCCCGGATGCTGAGGGTATCCAGCTGGATGAACAGAAGGATCAGGCCGATCGCAAGTGCCGTGTCGCCGATCCGGGTGACGATGAAGGCCTTGTTTGCCGCGCGCACATTGGCTGAGTCCTCGTACCGGAACCCGATCAGGAGATAACTGCAGAGCCCCACCCCCTCCCATCCCAGATAGAGCACAAGGAGATTGTCCGCCAGCACCAGCGTCAGCATGGAGCCGACGAAGAGATCCATGCAGGCGAAGAACCGGCTGAAGCCCTCCTCCCGGGCCATATGCTCCGAGGAGTAGAGCAGGATGAAGAAGCTGACGACGGTGACGGCCAGAACCATCACGGCCGACAGGGCATCTAGGCAGAGGGAGACCTGCGGGGAAAAACCCCCCACCGTCACCCACCGCCAGAGCGGAAGCACATAGGCGTTCCCGGGAGGCGGTGAGATGCTGAAGCCCGCGAAGGTCACAACGGCCAGAGCGGCGGAGAGGCCGACGGACCCGGTACCGATAACCGAAACGACGCCCCGGGACAGCCGCGAACCCGCCAGAGCCAGGACGGCAAAGCCGGCAAAGGGCAGAAGGGGGATCAACCAGATCAGTTCGAACATGTCAACCTCTCATGCCGCAGGCACGGTCCGCGTCGAGCGTCCCGTACCAGTGGTACACCCAGAGAATGAGGGCCAGGCCGAGGGCCACTTCCGCCGCGGCCACGGCGAGGATAAAGACAAACATGACCTGGCCGTCGGGCTGGAGCCACCGGGCACCGGCCACGACAAAGGCCAGCCCCGAGGCGTTGAGCATGATCTCCAGTGAAAGAAGGATAAAAAGCACATTGCGGCGGATCAGCACGCCGGCAACGCCCAGGACAAAAAGAAGTCCCGCCACGATGAGCCCCTGTTCCACCGGGATGCCGTTCATGATTGCCTCCCCTCCCCCGCCCCGTCTGCGCGGGAAACGCCCAGCCGCCAGGCCAGGTGATAGGCTCCCACCAGGCCGGCCAGCAGCAGGATCGACACCAGCTCGACACCCAGAAGGTAAGGCCCGAAAAGCGCCATGCCGACCTCCCGGGGGGTCACGGCGGTCCCGTCATGGAAACCGACCGTGCCGGATGCCAGAAGGAAGATCAGCTCTGCCGTCAGGATGAGCGCCAGGACGGCGGGGCAGACCCAGGTCCCCGGGCTCAGCCAGTGCCGCTCCTTGCGGACCGACCGGGGTCCGGGATTCAGCATCATCATGACGAAGACGAAAAGAACCATGATCGCCCCCGCGTAGATGATGACTTCCAGAGCGGCGGCAAAATGCGCCCCGAAAAGAAGGAAGATCATCGCCACGGCGAGAAGCGAGATGATGAAATACAGGAGGGCATGGACGGCATGCCTTCCCGTGATCACGCCGAGGGTCGAGATGACCGCAACGGCCGACGCAATGTAAAAGGCGTAAAGCATAACCCGTACTCCACCGTGGCTGCGAAGCCCTTCAGGGCAGGAGACTTTTCACATCCACCGGGGGCGCCTCCCCTTCGGCCTCCCCCTTTCCCTTGCCGCCGACGGCCAGACCGGCGACCCGGTAGAAATTGTAGCCGGGGTGCTTGCCGGGGCCGCTGATGAGCAGGTCCTCTTTCTCGTAAACGAGGTTCTGCCGGTCGTATTCCCCCATCTCGAAATCCGGTGTGAGCTGAATGGCGTAAGTCGGGCAGGCCTCCTCGCAGAAACCGCAGAAGATGCAGCGCGAAAAATTGATGCGGAAAAAGGCCGGGTATCGCCGTCCCTGCCCGTCTTCTGCGGCCTGCAGCGTGATGCAGGATACGGGGCAGGCCGCCGCGCAGAGGTAGCAGGCCACACATCGTTCGCCGCCGTCCGGGTCCCTCGACAGGATGATCCTTCCCCTCCATCGCGGCGGGATGTCGGGCCGGACCTCGGGGTACAGCACGGTCTCCCGTTTCCGGAACATGTGCAAAAACACAAGGGCGATGGTCCTTACGTGACTCCACATGATTTCATCTCACCGCCATGCCAGGAGGATTCCCCCCGTCACGAGAATGTTCACCAGCGCCAGGGGCAGGATGAGCTTCCAGCCCCAGGCCATCAGCTGATCGTATCGCGGCCTCGGAAGAGAGGCCCGAAGGAGGATGAAAAACACGATGATCAAAAAGGTCTTCAGGGCGAACCACAGAAGCGGCGGCAGCCACGGCCCCAGCCACCCCCCGAAAAAGAGAGTCGTGATCATCGCTGAGATGAGAGTGATGCCGAGATACTCGCCGAGGAAGAACATGCCGAACTTCATCGCGGAGTACTCAGAGTGATATCCGGCCACCAGTTCGCTTTCCGCCTCGGGAAGATCGAAGGGAAGCCTGTGCATCTCGGCCACCCCGGCGATGACAAAGATCACGAGGCCGAGGACCTGGGGAAAGCAAAACCACAGGCCCTTCTGCGCCTCCACGATCTCCCGCAGGTTGAAGGAGCCGGCCAGCATGACGACCCCCATGACCGAAAGGCCCATGTAGACCTCGTACCCCAGCATCTGTGCAACGGCCCGCAGACCCCCGATGAGGGCGTACTTGCTGTCCGACGCCCAGCCCGCGAGGACGACGCTGTACACCCCGAGGGAAGACATGGCCAGGAAGAAGAGGACGCCCGTGTCCAGGCGGACGACCTCTATGCCGGGCGCGAAGGGGATGACGGCGTAAGCGGTGAGGACCGTGACGACGACGATTCCCGGTGCGGCGACGAAGACGGGCCTGTCGGCAAAGGGCGGAACCCAGTCCTCCTTCGTGATGATCTTGATCATGTCGGCCAGCACCTGCAGGAGCCCGAAAGGGCCGACCCGGTTCGGGCCGTAACGGTCCTGCCAGAGTGCAAGCAGCCGCCGCTCCAGCCAGATGTTCAGGGCGGCGACAACCAGGGCGGCCAGAGCAACGCCGAAGATCACTGTGAGTATTTGAAGCTCGCCCATGTCAGTGTTGCTCTCCCTTTCCGCCGGGGAATGACAGCGCGCACCAGGCCGGAAGCCCGAGACCCGCAAGAGCGGGCAAACCCGCCGGCAGCCCGGCGACCCCGGGCGGGAGAGACGGGTCAAGCCGGACGGGTAGGTCCAGTTTCCGGCCGGAGATCGTCAGACCGATGATGTCCCCGGCCCGGCATCGATTCTTCTCCCCTTCCACCGGGTTCAGCGCCAGGTAGGGATCGGGGCTTAATTCGGCAATGCCCGGTGCGTGGATGCTCAGCTCCTCGGAACCGAAGACGTGATAGAGCGGAACCACAAGCCACTCGCCCCGCCGGCGCTCAAAAGCAGCCGGGATGGCGATGTCCGCCGTCTTTTGGGGGGTGCCCCGGGGCTCCAGGATCCGCAGGCCCCCGTCGCCTCCGCGGAGAGTCCCGCCGATCCCGTCCTGGTACTTGTTCACGGCCTGGATCGAGTTCCACCCCGGAGACCAGAAGCGCGCCATCAGCGGTCCCGGGGGGGCTCCGCCGGACCCTTCCATCGAAAATGCAAACGGGGAGTCGGGATCATCCGGCGGTTTCGGTTCATGGACGGTCCTGTCGGCCGTCATGGCCGTCCGTCCGCTGAAACGGTGGGGCTGCCTCGGGATCTTCTGCCCCGTCATGCGGAAATCCGCCGGGAGTATCGCGTTCCGGAGGTCATGAAGGACGGGGACGGCGTTGCTCAGGGAAGAAGCGACGTCGTCCAGGTTCTGCCAGGACGGGGTTCGGGGGTGCTCCGCGGCGATCATGATGTCCCGGATCCAGCGCCAGCTCTCCTGGATGTCGCCGCGGGGTTCCAGGACACGGTAGTAGCGCTGGGCCCTTCCTTCCAGGCTGACCAGGGTTCCGCTTTCTTCGGCGAAGGTTGCCGCCGGCAGGACGAAGTCCGCCCTGTCCGTGGTCGCGTTTTCCGTATGGTCGATGACGATGACGTGACGGGCCGACGCAAGAAGTCGATCCACCCGGGACGGCTCCGCCCGCCGGTAGAGGTCGTTCTCGACGATGACGAGCGTATCGGCTGTTCCCTTTTCGAAAGCCTTCCATGCCGTCCCCAGAGGCTTCCCTCCCAGAAGACCCGGCCCCAGGCTGTTGCACTCCGGCACGATGAAGCACAGGGATACCTCTTTTTTCCCTCCGGCGTGCAGGGAGGCGGCAACCTGTGCCGCGGCACGGATCATCGCCTCGCTCCCCAGGGCCGTGCCCGAGATGATCAACGGCCGGTCGGCCTCCCTCAGGGCTCCCGCGATGATCGCCGCGCGGGCCTTCATGTCATCGGTGAGATCGGGGACGGGCGGAGAGTCTTTGTCCAGTTCGTAGGCCACGGCAAAGCCCAGCCGGGCCAGGTCATCCGGCGCGGCGCGGCAGGTATCCGTCGCAATCGGATCAAGCCGGCTTTGTGCCGCACCGGCCGTGAAGAGAAAACCCCGCGCCTCCTGCAGGGCCTCCCGGACGGCGGCATCGTCCCAGGGAGGGATGTGGAGCTTTTCCGCAACGGCCATGGGCTTCCGGCGGATCGACTGTCGAAGCGCCAGGGCAAGCCGGGGGGCCCTGTTGGGAACGTCCTCCCCGAGGACGAAGACGGCGTCGGACTCCTCCACGTCCTTCAAAGACGGGGTCCGGGCCGGGCCTTTCGTCAGGCACTCCAGGATCAGGGCGACAAGCCCGTGGTCCCTTTCGCCGGTACCCCCGTAGAAATTCTCCGGTCCCACGAGGGTGAGGAGGGCGAAATTGGCTTCCAGGGAGGCCCGCGGGGACCCGATGCCGATGACGCCGAACGCTCCCCGGCAAAACAGGGGTGCCAGGAGCTCCATCATCTTTCCACGGTCGAGAGGCTCCGGGACGCCTCCGTCCCTGCCGTTCCGCCGGCGGAGGGGATGCAGGATCCTTTTTTCGCCGTTGACGAACGCGTAGCCGTAACGCCCGCGGTCACAGAGAAAGTAGCCGTTGACCTGACGGTTGTAGCGGTTCCGGATCCTCCTCAACGTGCCCTGGCGCTCACCGGGGATGGTGTTGCAGCCCACGCCGCAGTGGACGCAGACGGAAGGCGCCGTTTGAAGATCCCACTTGCGTGTGTAATGCTTCTTCAGGGACTTGTCGGTCAGGACTCCCGTGGGGCAGACCTCGACAAGGTTGCCGGCGAATTCGCTCTCCAGAGGGCCGTCGCTATGGCGGCCGAAATAAACATTCCGGTGGGATGAAAAGACATCGAAATCACGGCCGCCGGCATAATCCCGGTAGAACCGGACGCACCGGTAACACTGGATGCAGCGGTTCATCTCGTGGTTCACGAAAGGGCCCAGATCCTGGTTGACATGGGTCCGCTTGGGAAAGCGGTAGCGGCGATAGACATGGCCTGTCATGACCGTCATGTCCTGGAGGTGACATTCGCCCCCTTCGTCGCAGACGGGGCAGTCGTGGGGATGGTTGGCCATGAGCCACTCGATGACGCTCGCGCGAAAGGCCCTTGCCTCGGGGTCGTCAATGGAGATGCGCGTTCCGTCGGCGGCGGGGGTCATGCAGGACATGACGATCCTTCCTTTGCGATCCTTCTCGTCGCGGAAGATCTTCACGGCGCACTGCCTGCAGGCCCCCACGGAATGCAGGGCCGGGTGCCAGCAGAAGTAGGGAAGATCGAAACCCAGAGACAGACAGGCCTCCAACAGGTTCTGACCGTCCCCGATTTCGTATGGCCTGTCGTCGATGTAGATGGTGGTCACCGTTTACCTCCAGGGGCATTTCTTTTCCCGGATGTGCCGCTCGAAGTCGGAGCGGAAATGCCTGAGCGCGCTCTGGAGCGGCTCCACGGCGCCGGGCGCTAGGGCACAGAAGGTGTGTCCCGGCCCGAGAAGCCGGGTGTGGTCCTCGAGGATGTCGAGATCCCCCTCCCGCCCCCTGCCCGTTTCGAGCGCCGCCAGGATCTCCGTGAGCCACGGCAGTCCCTCCCGGCAGGGGGTGCACCAGCCGCAGGACTCGCGGGCGAAAAACCGCATCAGGTTATGGACCATGCCCACGGGGCAGGTCCGGTCATCGAGGATGATCATCGTTCCCGTGCCCAGGCGGCTCCCGGCCTTCTGAACCGAGTCGTAGTCCATTTTCACATCCAGATGTTCCGGGAGCAGGAAGTCCGTCGAGGCGCCGCCCGGGATGATCCCCCGCAGACGGTACCCCTCCGCCATGCCGCCGGCACGCTCCTCCAGGATCTCCCTCATCGTGACCCCCATCGGGAGTTCCCAGAGCCCGGGGTTTTTCACCCGACCGCTCACACCGTAGATCTTTGTCCCCCCGTCGGGCGACCGGCTGAGCCCCCGGTACCATTCGGCGCCTTTTGCGATGATGTGCGGCAGGTTGGCGAGGGTCTCGGCGTTGTTCACGATCGCCGGTTTTCCCCAGAGCCCCGAGAGCTGCGGGAAAGGGGGTTTCGACCGGGGGATGCCCCGCTTGCCCTCGAGGGCGTTGAGGAGCGCCGTTTCCTCGCCGCAGATGTAGCGGCCGGCGCTGATGTGGATGCGCATCTCGAGGCTGTATCCCGAGCCCAGGATGTTCCGGCCCAGATAGCCCCGGGCGTAGGCCTGGGCGACGGCCTTTTCAACACTCCTTGCCGACCGATGGTAGGCCCACCGGAGAAAGACATAGGCGTGATCCGCCTGGACGGCATAGGCCCCGATGATGAGGCCTTCGATCAACTGGTGGGGGTTTCCCTCCATGAGCAGGCGGTCTTTGAAGGCGCCCGGTTCCATCTCGTCCGAGTTCGAGATGATGTATTTCGGACGGGGCGCGTCGACGCCCATGGGGACGAAGCTCCACTTGACACCCGTGGGAAACCCGGCCCCGCCCCTCCCCCGCAGGTTCGACGCCTTCACCTCTTCCTGCACCCGGTCCGGGGGCATTTCCCCGAGCATCTTCCGGAGAGCTCCGTACCCCCCCGCTCGCTCGTATTCATCGATGTCGAGAGGGGAACGGTCGGGTCGAATATCCTGCGTGAGGGGACGTTCCATGATCTTTTCCTATTCGTACCGCTCGAGGAGTCCGTCGATTTTCTGCGGGGTCAGGTCGCCGTGGAGGTCCCGGTCGATCATCACGGCGGGGGCGCAGTCGCATGCCCCGAGGCAGGAGATGGGCAGCAGGGTGAAGCGGCCGTCCGGCGTCGTCTCACCGAGGGTGATGCCCAGTCTCCTTTCCAGGTGCTCCAGCAGGTTTCCGTATCCCATGACCCAGCAGCTCACGGCATCGCAGATGAAGATGACGTGACGCCCCACGGGCCTGCGGAAGATGAAGGGATAGAACGTCGCCACGGCGTCGAGTTCCTCCGGCGTCATGCCCAGAAGCGGGGCCGCATCCCGGATGCCCTCATCGGAGACCCATCCGCGCCCCGCCTGCAGGACTCTCAGAACCTCGACGCAGGCGGCCTTCGGGTATTCCTGTTTCCGGATCTCCTTTTCGATCTCCCTCTTTTCTTCTTCCGTCAACATGGCTTCAGCCTCTTCGTCCCTGTCTCAACGGTCCACATCGGCCAGAACGTAATCGATGCTTCCGAGAATGGCGATCAGGTCGGCGATCATGAGGCCCCGGGCAAGCAGCGGGACGGCCTGGATATGGGCAAAGGAGGGCGTGCGGATGCGTGTCCGGTACGAAACGGTGCTGCCGTCGCTGATCAGATAGTACGTGCTGTTTCCCTTGCTCGCCTCGATGCCGAAGGCGCACTCGCCGGGCGGAATGACCGGGCCCCAGCTCACGCCCAGGAAATGATCGATGAGCGTCTCGATGTGATGCATCGTTTTTTCCTTCAGCGGCGGGGTGGCAAGGGGGTGATCCGACTTGTAAGGACCCTCGGGCATGTTCTCCAGGCACTGTCTGATGATGCGCAGGCTCTGGTGCATCTCCGCGGTGCGGACGAGGGCCCGCGCGTAGCAGTCGCCGCCCTGCGCCGTCGGGATCTCGAACTCCATCGCGTCGTAGCCCGAGTAAGGTCGTTTCTTGCGGAAATCCCATTCAAAACCGCAGGCACGGAGATTCGGGCCCGTGATGCCCCACTCGACGGCTTCATCCAGAGTGCAGACGCCGACCCCTTTCGTCCGGGCCCGCAGGATCCGGTTTCGCATGATCATCCCGTCGTACTCGGCAAGCCTTTTCGGAAAGTAGTCCAGAAACTCCCGGATGAGACGGTCCCATCCCCGCGGGAGATCCTGAGCGACGCCGCCGATGCGGAACCAGGCCGGGTGCATCCTCCCGCCGCAGACGGCTTCGACGATGTGGAAGGCCCTCTCCCGGTCGTTGAAGGTGTAAAAGACCGGTGACATGGCCCCCAAATCGAGGGCGAAGGTCCCGTACCACACCAGGTGGCTGATGATGCGGAAGAGCTCGGCCATCATGATCCGGATGACCCTGGCGCGATCGGGGACCGTTATCCCCGCGAGCTGTTCCACCGCCAGAACGTAGGGGAAGTTGTTCATGACGCCGCTGAGGTAGTCGATGCGATCGGTATAGGGGATGTAGGTATGCCAGGACTGCCTTTCGCCCATCTTCTCGGCCCCGCGGTGATGAAAACCGATGTCGGGCACCGCCTGCCTGATCTCCTCGCCGTCCAGCTCCAGCACGATGCGCAGGGGCCCGTGCGTGCCGGGATGCTGAGGCCCCAGGTTGAGAAACATGAACTCCGTGCCCGCTCCGTAGCGCGTCAACCCCCAGTCCTCGGGGCGGAACTGCAGGGCTTCTTCCTCGGCATCCAGCTTCGCCTCCGGAAGCTCGAAGGGACCCATCTCGGTGGCCCTGGCAGGGTGGTCTTTCCGCAGGGGATGTCCCTTCCATGTTCCGGGCATCAGGATCCGGCGCAGGCGGGGATGCCCCTCAAAACGGATGCCGAACATGTCCCATGCCTCGCGCTCATACCAGTCGGCCGACGGCCAGAGACCGGTGATGCTGGGAACGGACAGGCGGTCCTCTCCGAGGGCCGTCTTGATCCGGATGTCGGCATTTCTCTCATAGGAAAGCAGATGATAGACGACGGTGAAATCGCTCTCCGGCTGACCCTGCCGATGGGAACGGGTGCGTTCATCGATGGCCGTAAGATCGTAGAGCACCCGGAAGGGCTCGCTGATCCCCTCTTTCAGGTATCGGAGAATCTCCGGGGCCTTTGCAGACGGCACCCACAGGGTCGTTATGCCGTCGCAGGTGGGCTGCACGATGATCTGATCCTGCCCGAAGCGTTCCTGAATAGACGCGGTCACGCCGGTTTGTTCATTCATCGGTGTCCGCTCTCCGGTCAAAGCCGCTGCGCTCTTTATCGGTCAATGCGAACCGTCCCGTCAGAGCTCGTCGGGCGAAGGGAAAACGGCGGCTTTCCGCCTGAGATCCCTTTTTTCATCCCGCATGGATGGGCCGGCTTTCGGCCGCGCGTCCACGCGCCGAGGCCCGGCCACCCGGCCGAGCGGTCGCCTCTCCTCCCCGACCGCTTTCCGGAGCAGAAGAATGGCCTCGAGGAAGGCCTCCGGCCGGGGCGGACAGCCCGGGACATAGACATCCACCGGCAGGATCCTGTCCACACCCTGGACGACACTGTAGATGTCGTACATGCCTCCGGAGTTGGCGCAGGAACCCATGGAGATGACCCAGCGGGGCTCCATCAACTGATCGTAGAGCCTGCGGATCAGAGGCGCCATCTTGATGAACGGCGTTCCCGCGATCACCATCACGTCCGCTTCACGGGGAGTGCCGCGGAGGATTTCGGCGCCGAAGCGGGCAATGTCGTATCTGCTGGTCACGCTGGTCGCCATCTCGACGTAGCAGCAGGACAGGCCGAAGTTGAAGGGCCAGAGGGAATTTTTGCGGCCCCAGGCCACCAGGTTCTGAAGCCTGGCGAGCACGACACTGCGGCTGATGCCGTCGTCGTCGTGACTTATTCCCCTGTTTCTCCAGTGAGAACGGGATCCGGTGTTGAAATATCCTTTCACGGAGACCTCACTGTCGGGGGTGTCGCCTGTTTCCTCCTCAACCCGCCCCAGTCCAGACCGCCCATCCGCCACAGATAACCGAGAGCGACGAGGAGGACGCCGATGAATACCGCAATGGCCAGATAGGCTCCCCAGCCGGCTTCCCGCGCGACGACGGCCCAGGCGAAGATGAAAACAGACTCGATGTCGAAAATCACGAAGAACATGGCCACCAGGTAATACTTGACATCGAAACGTATCCAGGCCTCCCCGGTGGGAACCACACCCGATTCGTAGGGCTGTCCCGTCGCCCTGCCCTCGTGCTTCTCTCCAAGCAGATAAGAAAGCCCGATCATGGCGGCCGCGACGAAAACAACGGTCGCAACATACACGGCCAGAGGCCAGAGGGCCTGGACCGTCCGGTTATCCGGCATCTGCTATCTCCTGCGTCATCAGGTTCGCAAAAGACCCCGTCCCGCTTTTCCCGCGGACTTTTGCCTCCTGGAACCCGGCCTGTTTTTCCGTGCACCTTTCTCCGGGAGACTCGCCGGGGCCCGGTCATCGGCCGGGGCGTCGTCGGGTTCCGTCGTGTATCTCTTCTCCACGATCTTTTCCGCTTCGAGCCAGTGAACGAGCGCCCACCCATCCCGGCAGCCTTCCTTCAGATACAGATCGTAGGCGACCTTCGCAATTTCGTTATGCAAATCCGGTTTCATGAGACGCCCTCCCTTCTTGACAATGTATCCACCTTTGTACCGTTTCCACTATCGGGAAAACACTTAAACCACATTCTTAAATACCTGATCTCCTGCTCAGCAAACGGATGAGTGGTCGAGGGATTTGTTTTTGAAACCGGGCGATCCCGACGGCCCGGACGTCCTCGCCGGCGAACTGCGCCTGCGGTCCGCCGGGGGAAGATCCCCGGGCGACGGGCTTCTTCAGGGGTCCGTAAAGAGGGTGAAATGTCCTTGAAAAAAGGCGGGAGGGCGCCGGTCAGAGGCACCCTTCCTCGGCAAGACCTGAAAGCAGCAGGTGGATGTAGACCAGTCCGGCATAAGCTCCCCATCGCCGGAGCCGTTTTCGGATGTCCCTGTCATCGAGCGGTTTCCTGGCACGCAGCACGCTCTGCAGCTTGTTGCGGGCCCCCACATCACCCGATGGAAAGACCGTTAATCGTCCCAGCCCCCTGAGCAGGGCGTAATCCGCCGTCCAGGGACCGATGCCTTTCAACCGCAGGAGCTGATCGCGGGCCTCTTCGTCGCTCGACGCCTCGAGCTTCTCGAGGTCGATGTTCCCCCGGCTGACCTCTCTTGAGAGGGCGAGCAGGGCCTCGGCCTTCTGACGGCTGAATCCCAGTTTTCTCAGGTCGGCGGCGTCCACAGGGGCCAGCCTCTGCGGCCGCGGGAAGCCGAAGGAAACCCCTTCGGGCGTGACGATGCGGTCGCCGCAGAAGCGGGCCAGACGGTTGAGAAGGGTGATTCCCACCGTCAGGGAGAGCTGCTGGCAGGCGATTCCGTTCACCAGCGCCTCGAAGACCGACGGGAATCTCGGGAGTCTGACCCCGCGGAATCTCTCGACGAGACGGCCGATCGACTTTTCCCCGTCTGCGAGGCGGTAGAAATCGGAGAGTTCCGTCTCCAGGCCCAGCATCCGCGTGACAAGGGTCTTGACCCTTGCTTTTGAGTCCGCCGACAGACGATCGCCGAGGACTCGGACCCGGAGCATCGGCTTTTCCGGCACGCCCGTTTGGGTTACCTGCACCTCCAGGACGCCCTCGGCCGCGGCGTGGACCCGGCGCCAGGTGATCCCATCCCATCGATCGATGAGGTTGGCGGGCCGCCGCCGGATGGCCCAGACGGTGCAGTCGAGGCGAAAAGGGGGAACGGCAGTCATGACAAATGTCGCTGTGTCCATCTTCTGTTTCCTCAGGCTTCCCTGCCGCGCCCTCGGCCGGCCCTCCTCACTCCGGCGGGACTTCCGGCATGATCCCCATTTTCCGATAGATCGGGCGGACGACCTTCCGGATTTCGGGGAGTTTTCTGTAGAACAGAAGCGCCCCGAGAATGCAGCACAGACCCGTGATCACGAGCGTGTCCGGCGCACCGATCCGCGAGGCCAGCGAACCGGCAAAGAGACTTCCGAAGGGCGCCACCCCCATGAAGGACACGGCAAAGAAGCTCATGACGCGTCCCCTTTTGTCGTCGTCCACGATGGTCTGGAGAATGGTGTTGCTGGATACCGTCAGCACCATCATCCCGAAGCCCGTTACCAGCATCATGACGATCGAGAAGAGAAAAACCCTGGACAGGGCAAAGGCGATGATCCCCACGCCGAATGTGCCGGACATCAGGGCGATCAGCCTGCCCATCCCCAGAACCGACCTCCGGGACGCCAGAAAGAGTGCTCCCACGAGCGCCCCGAACCCCGATGCTCCCATGAGAAAACCGAGAGTGTGAGGACCGCCGTGGAGAATGTCCCGGGCGAAAACCGGCATGAGGACCGCGTAGGGCATCCCCATGAAGCTCATCAGGGAAAGCTGCAGCAGGATATACCGCATGGGGATGAAGTCCCGGATGTAACGGTACCCTTCGATCAGGCTTTCGCGCAGGGGCGCGTGTCTTGTACGCACTTCTTTCTTCGGGATCCGCATGGCCAGGAGGGTGATGATGATCGCGAAAAAGCTGACGGCGTTCAGGAGGAAACAGATCCCCTCGCCCACGAAAGCGATCACAACCCCGGCGATGGACGGCCCGACGAGTCTCGCACCGTTGAAAAGCGATGAATTCAGTGCAATGGCGTTTCCCAGGTCCTCTTTCCTCTCCAGCAGTTCGATGACGAAAGACTGGCGGATGGGGATATCAAAGGAATTGACGATGCCCAGAAAGAAACTCAGCAGGACCAGGTGCCAGACCTGCACGAACCCGGAAAGCGTGAGGAAAGCCAGGACGAAGGCCTGCAGGCTGGCCAGGGACTGCGTCGCGATCAGGAGATGATAGCGGTTCCACCGGTCCGCGTAGACACCGGCGATGGGGGAAAAAAGGAAAGCCGGGATCTGGCTCGCAAATCCCACAAACCCCAGGAGAAAGGGGGAATCGGTCATGCGGTAGACGAGCCAGCTCATGGCGATCTGCTGCATCCAGGTGCCGACGAGGGATACAGCCTGGCCTCCGAAGAAAAGGCGGTAGTTTCTGTGGCGCAGCGCCCGGAGGATGAATTTCACCTGGTGCGTCGGTCCTGCCATGCTCGTGGATGTTTCAGCGGCTCATCCCCGCGACACCCGTGATCAATCGGCTTCAGCCCGTTGATGAATGCTCGGATGTTTGTAGTGCACGGTTTGAAAGTACCTGACGAGCCTCCTGACGATAGTCACGGGGTGATCGTCATAGAAGATCCTGGCCCCCGTCTTTTTCCTGATCTTCTTTACGATATTCTTGATCTCGGAAGTGAGCCCCCCCGTCCCCAGAAGAACCCCGATCAGTTTTCCCTCGTCATAGGCAATGGAGAATTCTCCCAGCGTGCCTGAACGACCTCCGAGGATGATCACGATATCGGAACTCCGGATGTTGACGACTTCCCGCCCCATGAGCCCGCTTCCCGTGAAAATCAGGACATCGTGATACAAAACGGGGGAATCATATTTATGCACGTGTTCCCATTCACTCAGGGCCGGTGATATTCCCACGACGAGCCCGCCGGCCTCGGCGGCCCCCCGCGCGGACTCCAGGGGAAGGCCCGGGCATGCACCTGTAACGGTAATACAGTCCGCCTGTGCGATCGCCCGGCCCAGTTCATAAGCAAGCCCCTTCTGATGTTTCGACAGCCTTCCCGTCGCGGAACCCATGACCCCGATCTTCAGCTTCATGTCCCCTCCCTCACCTGCTGCTTCGGTAATGCCCGTCTGCTCTCTTGAAATCGACGAAGCCCCTTGTGACATCCGTGCGAATCAGCCTGACCTGAATGCGATCCCCCACGTCGACCCCGTTGAACCCCTCCACCAGTTTCCCCTCGATGGGCTGGTGGAGGATGCGAACCCACGTCCCCTTGGGTGCCGCGCCCGTGACAACGGCCTCGAACTATTCCCCGATTCGCGACGCCAGGAGAAGCGCGGCGGCGGATTTCCGCACGAGCCTCTCGACCTTGTTCGCGTCATCCTCCTTCTCGGTGCAGTGCCGGGCCAGTTCGTTCAACTCGTATCGTCCGTACGGCACCGGGGAGCCGTCCAGTGCCGCTTTCAAAAGCCGCTGGGTGACGAGATCGGGGTAGCGGCGGTTCGGGGCCGTCGAATGCGAGTAGTGCTTTACGGCAAGCCCGAAATGCCCCTCGGGTTTCTCCCCGGGGTATTCCGCCACGTATTCCCCGCGACCGATCAGCTTGATGATCATCTGGGACAGGTCGTGAAAGCGAAGGGGATCGGCGGTTCTTTGCCGGACGAGAAACTGTTCCAGCGCCTTCGAATCCGGTTCGTCCGGCAGCCGATAACCATATTCCGACGCGAGCTTCACGATCCGCTCCCAGCGTTTTGGGGTGTGGACGACGCGACGGATCGAGGGGAAGTTCACGGAATCGAGGTACCGCGCCGTCACGCCGTTGGCCGCAATCATCAGGTCCTCGATGAGCTCTTTCGCCCGGTTCTTTCTGTCGATGCCGAGTTCCCGGATCTCGCCTCCGTCGAACAGGGGGCGCGACTGCACCGTTTCCAGGCTGAGGGCGCCCTGTTCATAACGCAGTGCCCTGAGCTTCCGGGCCACCCGATCCTGGATACGCAGGTTGTCGTCCAGCCCCGGCACCGCACGGACTGCCTCGGGGATCGGGCCGTTTCCCTCCAGCCACGGGGCGACGGAATTGTAGGCGAGCTTTGCATGATTGCGGACGACGGCCCGGCAGATCTCGAACCCCCGGCATCGACCGTCGTCTCCCGGGATCATTTCAACCACGACAGACAGGCGGTCCTGACCGGCGTTGAGGGAGGTGAGGTCCGTGGACAGACGCTCGGGCAACATGGAGAAGATTTCGGCGAAAGTATAGATGGACGTCGTGTTGTGGCGGGCGTGCTGATCAATGGCCCGGTCTTTTCGCACCATGGAGTCCACGTCGGCAACCGCCACCAGGACCTTGATGGTGCCGTCCGGCAGGGATTCGGCGACGGTGAGCTGATCGAGATCCCGGGAGTCGTCATTGTCGATGGAACACCACGGAAGGTCCCGCAGGTCCCGGATCCCGTCTCCTCCATCCGCCGGGGAGGCCGGAAGCCCTTCCGTTTCCTTCAGGACTCGACGTGAAAAATCCGGCAGAAACCCCCGGTCGTACATGGCCCGTCGGGCGATCCGCTGCAGGACTTCAACGTGCCGGCCGGCATATTTCTGGATCATCGAAGAACATCCGGTTTGAGATCAGGAAGTGATCATCATTGTACAGAGGGCAACGTCAAATAGCAATTCGAGAAAAAAGACGCCGGTGCGGGTGCCCGCACGGCGCTCGCCGGTATTGAATGCCGGAACGGTTTCTGGTAATTTGGATTCAGCTTTCGTCACCTGCTCTTCCTGCCGGGCGGTCGTCTGCCCGTTCTGTTCTGCCTTCTCTCCCGTCGACGGCGCGCGATCGGCCGGCTCCTTCCGGAACGAGAGCCGGGCCCTGCCGGGAACGCAACAATGACGATTCGGATCACCCATCCAAAAAGGAGAAGGACATGAAAAAATCGATCAAGGGAACGCGGACGGAAAAAAACCTCATGGCCGCCTTCGCGGGGGAATCACAGACCTTCAACCGGTATTCCTATTTTGCGGAATCCGCCCGGAAAGAGGGATACGAACAGATCGCAAACATCTTCCTGGAAACGGCGAATAACGAAAGAGCGCACGCCCGGACGTTCCATCAATACCTGGAAGGAGGCGGTGTGGAGATTACGGCCACCTACCCCTCGGGGCCGGCGGCCGACACGGAAAAAAACCTGGAAGCGGCCGTCGCCAGTGAGAACGTGTCCTGGACCCTTCGCTATGAAGATTTTGCGAGGATCGCCCGGGAGGAAAATTGCCCCGATATCGCGAGCGTCTTCGAGGGCATCGCCGTTGCGGAAAAATTTCATGAGACCCGGTTCGAAAAGCTGCTGGAGAACCTGAGAAAAAACCGGGTTTTCAAAAAAACGGCGTCCGTCAAGTGGCATTGCACGAATTGCGGTTATGTCACGGCGGAGACGGAGGCGCCCCGGCACTGCCCCGCCTGCCGGTTCCCGCAGGCATTCTATGAGGTGCTGGCGGAGAATTACTGATGCGGGGTCCGCGCCCCTGGCATCAGGGACCTGATCTGAACCTGACGACTCTACACCTGCCTGAACCGGTTATCGAGGCTCAGCGGACCGGAACCGAAGTGGACGATCAAGAAAGCGGTTCCAAGCATGGAGAGGTTCTTCAGGAACATGAGGTACTGAATGTGCGCCTCTCCCGGGTCCGCAACGGCCCAGAAATTGTGCATCATGACGGTGACCGGGATCAGGAAGATCACAAGCAGCCAGGCTCCGTACCGGGCCCTGTATCCCAGAATGATGCTCAACCCGCCCAGAAACGCAATGATCCCCGACAGGGGTACGAGGATCGAAGCCAGGGGGACGCCGTTGCCTGCGGCGTAGGCGATCGTCCCGGCCTTGAAATGCCCGGGCGCCGACGAGACAAAGATCGCCGAGTACAATATCCTTCCCAATACGACCAGGTACCTCATTTCCTCTTCCCTCCTCTCCCTCGATCGTTGACGGGGCCGCCCTACAGGAGTTCTTCGTCTCCACGGTGACTCCATCATCATGGATCAAGGCTTGCCACGCCATAAGGTCGTCCCTCATTTTGCCGGTAAAAATACCCCGGAAGAAATTTTCGCGGCCCGATGGTCACGCCGCGGACCTCTCTCATCCGGACTCTTAGCAAAAATCAGATTTTTCGAAGCCCGGGATCAGTATTGGACGGATTTTAAAAGTCCCTCCTTTGATGTACTGAATCATGCAGGAGAGGCATGATTGAAACCCGGTCAACTCGAAAACGGCAACGGGCAGGCCGGTTGCCTGCTTTCCGGCAAGGAGGTTCCATGCGGATCGGCTATGGATTCACGAGGGAATTGGATCTTCCCTTCGAAACCGTTGTTGCAAAGGTGAAAGAAGCCCTGGCGGAACAGGGTTTCGGGATCCTGACGGAAATCGACGTCAGGGAAAAGTTCAAGGAGAAGCTCGGGATCGACTTCAGAAAATATCTCATTCTGGGCGCCTGCAACCCGTCGAATGCCTGCAGGGCGATCCAGGCGGAGGAAAACATCGGTTTGATGCTCCCCTGCAACGTCATCGTTTACGAGAAAGGGGGGAAAACGGTGTTTTCCGTCATCCGGCCGACGGTTGCCATGCAGATGATCGACAACCCGGAACTCGGGAAGATCGCCGAAACAGTAGAAGGGCAGTTGAAAAAGGCCTTCAACGCCGTGCACTGACAAGAAGAAGTGAAAGAGGATGGACATCATACGGAGGCTTGCGTCCCTCTCGTCGTCGCTTGCGTGCCTGTGTTCATGCTCGAGATACGACGGTTACGGACCCATGGGCGGCCCCGGTTATGCAGGATGGCCCATGATGCACTATGGGTACGGGGGGTTTTTCATGTGGATCATCCCGATCGCGCTCGTCGCCGTACTGATCTATATCTTCATCCGGCTCCGGGAGGGAAAAACCGGGGGGACGGAGACGCCGCTGGATATTCTGAAAAAACGCTACGCGCGGGGAGAAATCACCAAGGAGGATTTCGATCGGATGAAAAGGGATCTGGAAATGTAGGATCAAAGAGCTTCTGCCGAAGGCCGGGAGTCGGACCGTCGCACCTTTTGGGTGAGACAGGCCTCGGTGACAATCCCATACCCTGACGGCCGTGACTCTTATCACGGCCGTCTTCGGTTTGCGGGCCCGCTGTTCCCCAGCCCTTTCAGTCCGTCCGGGGTTTGCCTATCCCCCGGCCGCCTTTCTTTTCCCGGGGGCAGCCTTGGTCCTTGATGCGGTTTTCTTCTTCCCTGCCGCTGCCTTTCTCCTGGCCGGCTTTCTCGCCATCGGGACATCGCAACAGATCAATTCGCAAGAGATGCACTCGCAGGGGTCTTCGACACAAACGACCAGCCCGCACTCGTCACACGCGTACAGATCTCCTTTTTTTGCCTTTGCCATAAAACCGACCTCCTTGCTGATGGTATCTACTCGCTTTTTCACTTTCCCACTTTCACCGTTCATTTTTTTCTTTCGGCGGAATAAAGGCAATCATGGAAAGACGGATTGATACCGTACAAAAACCTTAGACGACATCAGGGAATGGCCCGGTTGTTCCATGAGATCAGATGCCGGCGAAGTCGTCTCAGAGATCCACGTCCCTCAATCGGAGGGAGTTCCCTATGACGGACACCGAACTGAAACTCATGGCTGCCGCCGCGATCACCGGACTGAGCAGGATGCCGAAGAAGGGGTAAAGGACCCCCGCGGCAATGGGGACGCCGAGGGCGTTATAGACAAAGGCAAAAAACAGGTTCTGCTTGATGTTGCGCATCGTCGCCCTGCTCAACCTTCGAGCCCGCACGATCCCGCGAAGGTCACCCTTCACCAGGGTCACCCCCGCACTCAGCATCGCGACGTCCGTCCCCGTCCCCATCGCGATGCCGACTTGCGCCTGGGCAAGCGCCGGGGCGTCGTTGATGCCGTCCCCGGCCATGGCCACGATCCTTCCCTCGGCCTGTATCTGCTTGACCATTTCCGCTTTCCTGTCGGGCAGGACTTCGGCGATTACCCCGTCGATCGCGAGCTTTCTCCCGACAGCCTCAGCGGTGGTCCTGCTGTCGCCCGTGATCATTACGACCCGGATCCCTTCCCGGTGCAGACTGTCCATCGCCTCGGCCGTCGTGGATTTGATCGGGTCCGCCACGGCAAGGATTCCCGCTGCCTTTCCATCCACGGCCACGAACATCGCGGTCTGCCCCTCTTTTCGCATGGACTCCGCCCTGTCCGGAAGATCGCCCGGTTCAATGCCGAGCTCTTCGATGAGCCTGAGGTTGCCGAGAGAAACCTTCCGGCCGTCGATCACGCCCGTGACCCCGCGCCCGGTGAGCGACTCGAATGATCCAACCTTTGAAGGATGAACACCCCTGTCCTTTGCGCCTGCGACAATCGCTTCGGCCAGAGGGTGCTCGCTTCCCCTCTCGATGCTCGCAGCGAAGTGCAGTATCGTTTCTTCATCGAACCCGACCGCAGGGACCACGTTGACCAGCTTCGGTTTGCCCTCCGTGAGAGTGCCGGTTTTATCCGTGACCAGGGTATCGACGGTCTTCAGGACCTCGATCGCCTCGGCGTCCTTGAAGAGCACCCCTCCCGTAGCGCCTTTGCCCATGGCCACCATGACGGACATCGGTGTTGCCAGGCCGAGCGCGCAGGGGCAGGCAATGATCAGTACCGCCACGGCATTGACGAGGGCGTAGGCCATGCGCGGTTCAGGCCCGACCCATGCCCAGACCACAAAGGTGATAACCGCAACACCGACGACGATCTGGACAAAATATCCGGCGACGATATCCGTTAATTTCTGGATCGGCGCGCGGCTGCGCTGGGCCTCGGCAACCATGTGAACGATCTGCGCCAGGAGCGTCTCGGACCCGACCTTTTCCGCCTTCATGACCAGCGTGCCGGTGCCGTTCACCGTCGCGCCGATCACGCGGTCGCCCGCCTGCTTCGACACGGGAATGGGTTCCCCGGTGATCATGGACTCGTCCACGGCGCTGGAACCCTCGGTGACCGTGCCGTCGACGGGCACTTTCTCCCCGGGCCTGACCCTCAGGAGGTCCCCCGCCTGAATCCGGTCCAGGGGGACGTCCTCTTCGCCGTCATCCCTGATCCTTCGCGCCGTCTTCGGGGCAAGCCCGAGAAGGGCCTTGATGGCGGCACCGGTTCGCGACCGTGCCCTCAGTTCAAGCACCTGGCCCAGCAGCACGAGGGTGGCAATGACCGCCGCCGCCTCAAAGTACATTTCCACCTCGCCGCCTGCGCCGCGGAAGGATTCCGGGAAAAGGCCGGGGAAGAAGGCGGCCACAATGCTGTATAGATAGGCAATGGCGACGCCAAGCCCGATCAGTGTGAACATGTTCGGGTTCCAGGTGACCACCGACTGCCAGCCCCGGACAAAGAAGGGCCGGCCTCCCCAGAGGACCACCGGTGTGGCGAGAAGGAGTTCCGCCCACTTCAGATATTCAGGAGGAACGAAACGGCCGATGAAGGAGAGTCCGGGAAAGAGGGGACCCATGGCGATCACGACCAGGGGAGCCGTCAATACCACACTGACCCGGAACCGCCGCGTCATGTCGGTGAGTTCGGGGTTTTCCTCCTCCCCTTCCGTGATCGTTATCGGCTCGAGGGCCATGCCGCAGATCGGGCAGCTGCCCGGCTTGTCGCGGACGATCTCAGGGTGCATCGGGCAGGTCCACCGGGTCTCGGTGGCCGCAGCCGAAGGTGCAACCGGCTCAAGCGCCATCCCGCATTTCGGGCAGGAACCGGGTTCTTCCCGTCTCATCTCGGGATGCATGGGACAGGTGTACATCTCAACCTTTTGGACTTTCTTGAAAAAATGATTGTCGGCCTTCCGGCCCGGTCACGGGTCGTTCGCGAGGCCGCTTATGACGTTTTTTTTGCGGCATCCGGCTTTTCGAGAAGATGGAGCCCGTCGAAAGCGGTGAAGAGCTGACCCTGTGGGTCGCCGAATCAGCCCGGCGCCGCGGAGACGAAAATGAATATGCCGGCGGCGGTTCGTACCCCCTGTTTCATCATCATGATGGACTCACCCCGCCGTTCGGCTTCTTCAGCGCCCCTCAATGGAATGCCGGATGTAGTCGTATATCTGCTTCATCTCGGCGTCCGATACTTTTTCAGGCGGGATGGCCGGCATGAGGCCTTTCGACCCGTCGGGCATGTGCGGCTTTCGGTTGAAATCGAGGAAAGCGTTAAAGGTCTTCATGTACGTCGAATCTTTTACAGGCAGTGCGGGCGTCAGGATATTTCCCCCCTGCGGATGGCAGGTCCCGCAATGGGCTGTGTACAGCCTTTCCCCCGCCTGGAGATCTCCCGTCGAAGCCGGTTTCTCACTTCCGAATACCAGGCTCCCCCCGTAATAGCCGAGCCCGGCCACCGCCAGGACGGTGAGGAAATAAACCGTGAGAATCGTTTTCATGGATGAGCCCTCCCTGTAATTCAGGTAGATCCCTGCGATCAAAAGCACAACCAGCGCCCCGCTCAGGGCAAACTTGATTTTGATCGGAAAGGTCCAGATGCCGTCATAATAGTGCACCCAGTCGGTGTAACCGAAGAATATCGTCGGGAAGACAAAGACCAGGGCGATCGCGAGACAGTGGCGGGCCGAGACCGCAAAGGCATAGCGCCTGAATAGCGCCGCAAGAAGGCCGAGGATGAGCGCACCGACGGCCAGCCCCCCGGGCATGTGGGTGAGGGGCGGATGAATCGGATGGGTGTACCCGACTTTCTCGATGACCTGATAAAGGGCTTCGATCATGGATTCCCTCCGCGCATGATTCTCAAAGAACCCGGATGTACCGTCCTGTTTTGTCGATGTATCCCACGGCCCGGCCGACTTTCACCATGGCGAGCCCCGGAAAGGCAGGCTCACCCCGTATCCTCTTTCTTCCGGACCGTCCCATATGATCGCCTCCCCTTTCGTCTGTCTTTCCGCCCTAATATTTGTACGTGAGATTCAGAAACAGGACATTCGCCTCATAGGAGGGCTCCCTGTACGCCCCCGAGAGATACGCGCCGCTTGTCCCCGTTGTGGCCGGGACATATTGATAGCCGTCATACTGCGCATCCTCATAAACGAATTTCTCATAGGCATAGCCGACCGTACAGGAGAGTGCGACTGTGGGCTGATAGGTCAGTTTGACCAGGTAGTATCTCAGGCTGTAGTCGTCCCAGTTCGTGATGTCGACATTGTCCTGTGTCCTCCCCCCGGGGGACAGTCCGGTCAGCGTTGCGGGATCGAGCATATAGGAGTAGTCCACCTCCCCGTTCGACTTGAGATAGCTGTGCTGGAGCTTGAGGGTCCATTTCTTCGGAACGATGTAGATGTCGGTGCCGACCGTGAACCCGTAGCTGTCGTTCTTTTGATCGGCCGACCAGTTGTAATTGGCGGATGTCGACGCAGCGGGGTCATACACCGGGGTCGTGAGATTGATGTTTCTCTGGACCTGTTTCTCTTCCAGGCGCTCGTAATCGAAGTTTCCATAGAGGCGGACCCTCCCGACGATGACGTAGTCCACGTCGAAATTGAACTCATTGCCCTTGCTGTCCGTGAATCCCAGGACCGTGTCCTCATAATCGGAATGTCTGTATCGGTAACCCAGGGAAACATTCAGGTTTTCCATGGGGAAGAAATCGAGGGTCGCCTTGACGGTGTCCCGGGTCTGAGACGCGGCGTCGAATCGCCTGATCCACGGCTCGGCGTCCCCGAGGTTCTGGCCCTCGAAATCGGCTCCCCGGTTGAGCCTCTCGTAACCCAGCCTTGCGACCATGAAGCTCAGGCCGCTCCACCGCAAGCCCGCATTGTAGAGGTAGTCATCGTTGCTGGGAATGTCCTCCCTCTCGCGGTTCACGTGGGCGTACGTGCAGTCCCCGGTGAGGTAGAGGTTCGCCGGAAGCCTGAACCCGAGTTCGGCCCCGGCTTTGTTTTTCTTGTAGCCGAACAGGGAATTGGTCAGCGTCGTCGCGCCGTCCGTGGTCGTGACCTGATCGGACCGGTTGTCCCTCTCGTAGTATTTGTAGAAAATCTTGCCGTCCATGAACGAAAGGGGGGTCGAGGTCAGCGAGAAGCCGTAGCTCTGCGTCTCGACTTTGCCGTTGAATTTGGGGGAACTCAGGGTGACGGGCGTCGACCCGCCCGCCGTCACGTAAGAGGTCAAAAGACCGGCGTCGGATTTCGCCTGGGAAACCCCGAGGTCCACATTGAACTTTGTCCTCATCGGCAGTTTCAGCGCACCCTTGAAATCGAGCTTCTGGCAGGTGTTGTCCGGCGGGAGCGTCAGCACGTCCGTCACGGCGGCCGTGGCCGCATTCGAGGGATTTCTGAAATAGATGTTGTTGCTGTTATTGTCGAAGGTGCTGTAGGAATACCCCAGGGACATGAGCAGGGGGTTCCTGCTGTAACCGGCCTGGAAGGTGACCCCGTCCGTCCTGTAATCGATCGGCGCCGGGAGCTCAATCGAAATGCCCCCCGGGGTGGTTCCCGCGACCCCGTAGGGATATGCCCCGGTCCTTTTTTCACTATCGGCCGAGACGTTGAAGAAAAAGGGCTTCAGCATGTCCATCTTGAAGCCGCCGCCGAATTTGTGCCTCATGACGTCATAGTCGAAGATGCTCCAGGTGTTGACGTTGGTGCCGGGCGGCTGCGTGGGATAGGTGAGGCTGCTCGAGCCGGGGTTTGCATAAATGGTCCTTGCGTCTTCCGTGAAATTATGGGGGATCTGATCGTAGAAGAGCTCCACACCGAACTTTCCCCACCGGCCTCCCTCGAGCCGGTACTGCTGATCCCGGTAGCCGATGTTGCCGGCCTCGCCACGCAGGTAGAAATTCTCGGTTTCATGACCGGCCTCGGCGCCGACATGGACGCCGACCCCTTCTCGAATGTCCCGATACTCGTTGAACTTCGACCTGTTGCCGCCGATGTCGGTGTATTGCCCGGTGACGGAAACGTTGCCTGTAACGGTTTTCCCTCCCTCCGCCTTTTTCTCCTCCGCCGAAGCGCACGGAGGAGACAAAATCAATGCAACGACGGCCACGACGCAGATTGAACTCTTCATGTCGCCTCCTTGCTCATCGGACAAAGGTCTGCCCCATTGCGGCAGGTCCCATGCCGCCGTGGATGTTCGAGTGGCAGTTGAGGCAGCCGCGCGCAAACATCCTGTTCTTGCTCCCGGTGGCGCGGCCCCCGAACGTCTCGAAGCTCGTGTAGGGAGTCCCCGGGTGGCCCGAGGCATCGTGGCATCCCTGGCAGAGCTTCGGCGGCTTGTCGACGAGGAGTTTTGAGTGATTGCTTCCGTGCGGGACGTGACAGATCAGGCAATTTTCCTCAACGGGGGGGTGCTCCCGAAAGAAGGGCCCTCTTTTCTCCGCGTGGCACTTGTAGCAGAGTTCATTGGCGGAGTTCGCCGCGACCATCTTCGTCCCGAAACCGCCATGAGGTTCATGGCAGTCGGTGCATTTGACCTTTCCCTCCCGGATGGGATGGTGGGACTGCTTGTTGTGCTGGGCCCTGATGCTGAGATGGCAGATCAGGCAGAGGTCCGGCTGTCTTGCTTTGAGGTTCTTCGGGGTCCCTGAATGGACGGTGTGGCAGTTGTCACAGGAGATTCCCGCCGCTCTGTGCCTCCCCATGTCCCAGAAATTGATGCGGAGGGTCTCCGTGTGGCAGGAAAGACACTTCGCCGATTTCCGCTCGGCATCGGCCGGTCTCTTGCCGAAAATGAAAATCCCCGCGCCGCCGGCGCCCATCTTTTCCAGGTGCGGGGCTCCGGGACCGTGACAGGTCTCGCAGGCGTTTCTGTTGGCCGGGGAACCGGGGATTGCCTTTCTGGCGTGAATGGACCCCGCGTAGCTTTCATAATGCTTCGCATGGCAGGCCTTGCAGGTGGCTACACCGACGGTGCCGTCGCTCCCCTGCGTGTCGCCCGTCATGAGGGCACTGACGCCGAAGACAAGGAGAGAAGAGAGGAGCAGGAAGACGATAAACTTTCTCATGGCGCCCTCCTTGTGGAACCCGAAATCCCGTTAATGAAAACTCATTGCCGTCCCGGCTCGTTTGTTCGGGAAATCCGCCAGCACTGGGGGTCATCGGCGAAGAGATCCGCATCTCCACGGGCCTTGCTGTACGCGTAGGCGACGGCGCGGCAGCCCCGGCAGGAGGGCCACAGGGCACACTCGCCGCATCGGCCTTTGTAGCTGGCCCTGTTTCTCAACCTCCACAGGGTCTTCGAGTTCGCCCAGATGTGCCTCAGGCTTTGCCTCTTCAGGTTACCCACGGAAATGCCGATACGCCGGCAGGGCATGACCGTACCGTCACAGCAGATGGTGACCCCGGAAAAACCGGCGCTGCAGCCCGAAAGGGTCAGTTCGCACCCCGCCGGTTGAACACCCTCCTTGAGCGTCACGGCCAGTGGGTCGCCCGAGACGATCTCGAAATCAGGACCGTCCAGGGAATGGATGTTCTCATATATCCGACGGGTCTCCTCCGGCGAAAGCAGGTGCGCCAGCATGTTTTCCCCGCTCCCGCAGGGGACCAGACGGGAAAATCCAATGCCCGCAAAGCCGCTGTCACGGGCGATCTTCACGGTCTCCCCGACGAAGGGCGAGTTGAGCCGTGACAGGGTGACGTTCGCGCTGACCTTGTTGCCGGCACGCCGGAGACGCTCGACTCCTTTCAGGGCGGCTTTGAAGCTCCCCCTGCCCCGTATGGCGTCATGGAGGGCCTCCGGGCCTTCGAGGCTCACCTGAACCTCGAAGACGCCTGAGTCCCTGAACCGGCGGGCGTCGTCATCCGTGACGAGGCAGCCGTTGGTCATGACGGCAACCCCGAAACCCGACTCCCGTGCGTATCTCACCGCATCCAGGAACCCGGGGTAGAGAAGCGGCTCTCCCCCGGTGAAGTGGATCGAAGGGACCACCCGGACGTTTTGCTCGGACTCCCAGGCCTCGAACATCCCGGCGGCCCCGTCGATTTCACGGAACAACTCACCCGGGGACATCTCCGGCGGCACCTGCCGGTCCTGGTAGCAGTGCCTGCACCGGAGGTTGCACCGCTCGGTGAGATGCCACTGGATGAAGAACTCAAAGGTTTGAATTGCCGGACCGGCAATTACGTTTTCTTTCACTTCTTTCAGCTGAAGCATTGCCTCCCAGATTCCGCGGACCGCATCATGGCCCAGAACTTCGCCTCGCGACGCCTGGCAAGCTCGTTCAGCATGACCTTTTTCCTGGTCCTCATCTGTTTCACCTCCTTTCCTTTGGTTCTAAAGGCCCGGGGTTGTAATTATTTTTCATCGTCCCATCATGAAAAGGCTTTGTAAATGAGCGTAAACCTGATTCTTGAAGGTCCGCTTGCTTAGTTCAGGATCAGGGATTCCCTTAGACCCGACCCGGGACAGTCCCTTCCCGGCACGGGCTTCACTTCACGGATGATGTATGATAGAAGTATCGCTGCCAAAAGCGGGAATCTTTTATAATGGAAGAAAAGGAGGTCCGATTATGCCGGCCGTCAGAATCAGCCCCGAGGAAGCCTATCGGAAGGTGAAGGCGGGTCAGGCGATCCTCGTGTGCGCGTACGCGGACAAGGACAAGTTCCGGAAAATGTGCCTCGACATGGCCATCTCCCTCGACGAGTTTCAGAAGCGCCTCCCGACGCTCCCCAAGGATCAGGAGATCATCTTTTACTGAGCCTGAGTGAACGAACACACATCTGCCAGTTTGGCAGTGCAGTATCAAAAGATGGGGTATTCCAACACGAAGGCCCTCCTGGGCGGCGTCGAAGGCTGGAAGAAGGCGGGCTACGGTGTCCTGTAGAAAAACACGGTCACAAATCCCCGCCCGTTTCCATCATCCATCTGAGGGAGACAAGAAATGAGGATGTGGATCGTCTCTGCGTTGATTCTGACCTTTCTGTCCCTGTCCGGCTGCCCTGAAGTCTATTTCCATGAGATGAAAAAGAAATCGGCACAACACACGGGATGCAGGGTTGACGACATGGTCATAGTGGACGACGAGAATGAGGTCGCGGAAGGGGTTCACAGGTGGACCGTCGAATGTGCGGGAAAGAAATACCGGTGCACGGAGATACCCAAGAAATCCCTGGAGTGTAAGCCGATTTCCGACTGAGGGCTCCCGGGAGAAAAGGGGGACAGTCCCCTTTATTTCCCCCAAATGTCAAGATGTCAAGCCTGACCCCAGTTCTCTATTAATCAGGCAAAGTATTTTTCATAGATGTCCTCAGAGTTTCTCTCCTGCAATTCGCGGTAGGCTGCTGCCCTGTCGAGCGCCTTTCTCCGGTATGCACCGTAGGCTTCCTCATCGCCGAGAAGATATTCGATGTGCGAACGATATTTCCCGGCAAGCCCGTCGATTCCCGGCCTGCCCCTCCGGCCCAGTTCCACAAGGATACCGCTGTCACCGAGGGCTTCTGGAATTCCCCCGATGCGGTTTGCAATCACGGGGATGCCCCGCATGCTCGCCTCCAGGATGATGCGGGAGAACCCCTCGTCGATGAGCGAAGGCACGATGAGGACCTTCACCTGCTCCAGAAAGTAACCGATATCGTCGACCCAGCCGATATCGGAGAGATTCGGCGGGCGGAGAGAATCCTCTTTCTCGTCGTAAAGGGCATGACCCGCGACGACCACCGGTGTCGAGGGGATCATCGCCAGGAGTTTCCTCACAATGTCTTCCCCCTTAATCCGCGACCCGGAGGAATAGAAGCCTACAGATTCTCCGCCGTAACTCGGAGGGCCTGCACCGGCGGACTCGAAGCGGTTGAACCAGACGTCCGACGCGACATCCAGCCTTCTTTTGATCACCTTCCGCAGATAATCGCTGACGGTCAGAACATTGCGTTTTTGCAGCATCCCTCTCAAAGGGCGGGGGAGCAGGCGAAACTTCTCGATGTTAGCCCTCGCATTGAAGATGTGGACACCCGGCAGGTTGATGATGCTGACGGCCAGCAACGCCAGATAATCGGCGTCACCCGTGATGGCCAGGTCGATGGACTCGTCGCGCAGAACATTCATGACCTGAGGCAGGAATCCATCGGGTACCACCGCCTGGTGATAGCTGGAGGACACCGGGTGCTCGTGGAGGGTGATTGCGTGATCCAGACTCTCTTTGGACTGCGCATCGCATCGGGACAGCCAAAGATCCGGACAAGGCTTGCGCAGTCTGCATCGTTCGTTCGAATAAAAATTATAGAAAGATACACGATGATTACGACCCTTAAGAAATCGCAGGACTTCGTAAACGGCCCGCGATCCGCCGTCGGCGAGATTCGGGTCGAACGTATCGACGCCAATGAGCGCTATGTGCTTTTTAGCCATCGCTTCCCGTTGAGGCAATGCGGAAATTTCTCGCGCCGTCATATTCATCTTCCGGCAGACCTCGTGAGCAGCGGCATCATGCTCCTTGCGGCCAGTGAGAGGGGTCTTGTCATGAAATACAACGCCAGGAACAGCCCCGGCATCTCCAGGGGCCTCCGGACCACGAGGAATGCGTTCAGCAGGGTCTTGACGGCAAAGGCAATGCGGTCCCTGCGCCTTTCGCGGGCCCTCAAAAAAAACAGCATCTTTACGGGAAGAGTCGACGGCATTGCACCCTCCTCGAACAGATGTCTCCTGACCTCACCCGCCAGGCGGCCCAGACCCGGGCCTGTCCGCACACGGGATCGAACCCCATCGGGAAGGTCGACCCTGAAGAAATCACGGGCAAGGCGAAGGCCCAGAAAAAGCGCCCCGAGGCCCCCCGCGGCGGAAGCGATGGAAAGGGCCCGGTCCCAATCCAGATCCTTTTCGGAAGAGACAAGCCAGGCCACGTCGCACACCCACAGCAGCCTTTCCCAGCGGTGCTTCGTGCCGTGAATGCAGAGGGCCAACAGCAGTTCCTCCGGCGGAAGCGCCGGGAACACGGCCCCGTCAGCTTTCACAGTCGACGCCCGGTCGAACGCATCCGGAAAATCCCATTTGAACCCGTAATGCCATGGAACGAGCGCCCATTGAATCTCCACAAGGGTCCCGTCATCGGGTCGCGAAAAGCCGAGTTCGCAGTAGAAGCACAGAAGAGCCGCTCCCTGTGCGCCCCCCAGGCCACATTCCGGACGGAATCCGAGGGAGGCAAGCGCTTCCGTCGCGGCCCTGGCGTCGCGGCGGCGCACCAGGATGTCAATATCGTTCGATACCCGAAGGTTCGCATCGCCGTAGATCTGCGCGGCCAGCACGGGCCCCTTGAACGGGATCGCCCGGATGCCGCACGATTCCATCCGGGACAGAATGGCGCCGAGCACCCGCGTGTGAAACAGAGTCCGCGCGCTGTTGACGAAATGGAGAACCCGGAGCCTCTCCATTTCCTTCACGGGGATGCGATCGGGACAGCACGTCCGCAGCCGTCGATAGACGACGGGGCCGAGACCCTGCAGAGCAGCGAATTTCACAAAAGCACTCCAGTCGACCCGTTCCCTGTCGAGAAGCGCAACGAGGCCGGCGATCCCATCATGCCCGGGCGGCTCGGTGCAGCGAAGAAGCAGCTCCTGTTCCGGTGTCATCATATCGGTTTTCTTTCGCAGAGGGCGTTGCGGCAAAGGCGCCGGGAGTCTCCGGGGCAGGCCGGGACACGCAGCCACCCGATACGTCCTGGTACGAAACGACGGATCGGTAATAACCGCTGGACCGAAGCAGCGATTCATGAGTCCCGGCGGCGATGAGCCGGTTCTCGTCGAGCAGCAGCACCTTGCCGGCATCGCGAATCGTGGAAAGACGGTGGGCCACAATGAACAGCGTGCGCCCGGCCACGGCTTTCGGCAGGGCGGCGAAGATCGACCGTTCCGTCATGCTGTCGAGGGCCGATGTCGGCTCATCGAGGATGAGAATGTCGGGATCCTGGACGAGGGCCCGGGCCAGGGAAAGCCTCTGCTTTTGCCCTTCGGAGAGGTTGACGCCGCGCTCGCCGATCGCGGTTTCATACCCGTCGGGTAGGCCTGCGATGAAATCGTGGATCTCGGCGGTCCGGCAGGCCCGGATGACGTCCTCCCGCCGCGCCTCGAGGTTCCCGTACCGGAGATTCTCCATGAGGGTGCCGGACAGGAGCACGGGGACCTGCGGGGCATACCCGATGCGTCGCCTCAGGGACCCGACCTCGAAGTCCGTTGCGGGACGCCCGTCAAAATGGATTTCGCCGCCCGTGGGCCGGTAGAAGCGCATCAGGAGGCTCAAGAGCGTCGTCTTGCCGGTACCGCTCGGGCCCACGATCGCAACGCGCTCGCCGGGTCTGACGCGGAAGGATATGCGGTCGAGGACGGCGGTTTTCCCGTCGTAGGCAAACGTGACATCCCGGAACTCGATATCGCCGCAAAGGCGATCGACCGCCTCGCCCGTCCCGGCGTTTTCTTCGGGCGCGATGTCGAAAAGGGCGGAAACGCGCTCCAGGGAAGCCCCGGCCTGCTGGAGCTGCAGGTTGATCGAGGCCAGCTGATGGGCTGGCCCGAAGAGATATCCCATGTAGGCCTGGAAGGCATAGAGCGACCCCAGGGTCCATTGGTCGGTGATGATCCAGTACGCGCCCAGGACGAAAACGAGGAGGCGCGCGATGTCGGGCGCCAGGCCGATTGCCAGGTCCGTGACGGTTCCCAGGGCGGAACTTTCGAGGGAAAGACGATTGGATGCCCGGATCTCCCCGATCAGGCGGCTCAAGGTGCGGGCCTCCGTGTTGAACGCCTTGATGAGGGGGATCGTGGTCAGCATCTCCTGGAAGCGGCTGCTGATTTTTCCCCTCTGCTCCATGCCGGCGTGGCTGAGGGCACGAATTTTCCCGGTGAAAAATTTCGAGGACCAGACGATTGCCGGGGGGACGACGAGCATGCACAGGGCCAGCCGCCACTCGAGGTAAAAGAGGAGCGCCGCGCCGGCAAAGAAATAAATCAGGTTTTGAATCAGGTGAACGACCGTTTCCGAGAAGAACCAGGTCACGCCGCCCACATCCCCCGAGAGCCTTGTCATGAGGTAGCCCGTCTGGTTCCTGTCGAAGAACGCCTTCGGGTAACGCAGCGTCCGCGCAAGCAGGGCTTCCTGGATGTCCAGAGACAACTCCTGGTGATAAATGGTCAGGATATACTGCTGGAGCATCCCGGCAAGACGCCCGATGAGGGCAACAGCCAGCAGGAGCAGGACAACCGGGGCCAGGAGCAAGAGCCGATGTCCCAGGATGACGTCATCAATCAGAAAGCGGGAGATGAGGGGCTGCGGGAAGGCAAGCAGCCCGTTGAAGACGATGAACCCCGCCCCTGCGGCCCCCATCTTCCAGTGCCGGAGGAAAAAGGGAAACAGGTTGCGCAGGTTGGCTTTCAGGGAGGGGTACTTCTTCCCCCCGGCGAGAGGGTCCTCGGGCAAGTCGCGATGCGACAAGGCGGCCCCGAGATAGGCAAGCCAGTTCTTCAGCAGCTCCACGGCGCTCCACGCTCTGGTTCGATAAGACGGCAGGATGCCAGAATCATGCCCGGGGCGCATCGGCGAGAGGGACCGGGCACCCGGCGGACTGGGGGACCCCATCGGAGCCTTCTGAGACATCGAATGGCCGGCCCGGAAGGCTGCCCGCATCGACGAACAGGCGGTAGGGCCTGCGAATTTCCCAGGAAGCCTCCCCGGGGCGACGCCTGCCGACCATCCGTCTACCCATGAACAGGAGGAGCTGTTGCGCCTCCCCCTGGCCGACGGATAGGACTCTCGGCCTCATCGCGGCAGGAACGAGCCGCCGGAAAAGGCCTCGGCGGCAGAGGCGATGGTACATCGGGCTGAGCAGCCTGCAGGCAAGCCCGTTCATGCGGTGAAGAGCCCTGACCAGGAGGGCAAGGACCCGCCCTGCAGGCCCTCCGAACACCCTTCCGGATGCCCTGCCCCGGCTGAACCGGGTCACCCGTCCGAGGATATCTTTGTGCTGAAGAACATCCGGGTCGGCGCTTCGGTTATTGTCTCCCCGGGTCCGAATACCCTGGCCATCGACCGAAAACACCCGGTGAACCGTCCACCGGTCCCCGCCGGGCGGCAGGTAGACGATGACGTCGCCGGGCTCGACCCGATCGCAGTGCGCCACGTCCAGAAGATCACCCGGCCTTAAGGTGGGCAGCATGCTCTCGCCCAGACAGATCATCCTTATCTTCATGGGCCTCTCCGTCCAGCGCCTTCTCCATCTCTTCCCAGAACCTCCCGCCGATCGTGGCCCGCAGGACAAACGCGGGCACCGCTCCGACAAGATCCACCGCATTGCGGAAGAATTTCCCCCGGGCCTCCCGTTGCTCGGAGACGTCCAGGTAGGACCATACATCGGGAAGCATGTGGCTGTGCATGCCGCTGGCCCGAACAACGGCCTCAGCGCCCCGGATGGCGGAGACCTCGTCCCGCCCGGCCGAGCGCTCCAGGAAAAAAATCGCCTCGAGCGGCAGGGCCCGTTCTACCTCCCAGCTCCGCGGGGATTCACCCCTCGCATACCGGCTCCAGGTCGGAAACGGGTGGGCCACGTAACGGCCTTCGGGCGATTTGACGATGACGGTGTCGTCATCGCAGAGCGCCTTCCATGGCGGTGGAATCCGGCTGCAGCAGGTCGTCTTGCCCGTCCCTCCCGGGGCCGCGATCACGACCCCCGCCCCGTTGCGCTCGATCAGGGCGGAATGAAAGGGCACGCCGCCTGAATCCAGGATTCCCTCGTAGATCGGGAACAGGGCATCCTGAAGCGTGTAGACCTCGATGACCGGGCTTTGCACCGGTCCGAGATCGCAGATGATCTCCGGCTTTTCCATGCGGTAGTGAAACCGGATCAGCCGGAGCCTCTTCGTCTTCCAGGCTGTTCCCGGCAAAACGAGCGGGGCTGTTCCCCGGGTAAGCTGCAGCGTCCGTGAAGGGTTCCCGTCGGAGGGGCGCAATTCGAGAATCTCCCTGAGTTCCGCCAGCCGGGATGCGGCTGCCGGCAGCGAGCCTATTTCCCAGCGGGTCCCGTCGGCAAGGTCGAGCTTATAGATGCCCCGCGGTCCTATGCTTCCCTCCTATTTACCAGGCATTCAACACGCATGACAGTCCCGGCAGATCGAAGATCCGTTGTTGCCACTGAAACTATTCGAAGCCAGTGCCTGCGCTGCATCCCTTGGACGGCTTACCACCGGTCTTGCAGTGGTTTGAGGGGTAAGTCCCAGCGCCGCAGCTCCGATAGGCTTGTTGATAGGCTGGCGCAGTCCCGCCTTCAGAACAGCCTATCGGCCCTGTCCCGGTCACACAAGTCGGCACTCCCGCGCGCTGCCCATTGAGGCACAATGATTTCGCCGTGAAGCCCGACTGACAATAGTTGACGTCCTGGTTGCCGCCATAGCAATGGGCGCTGGCCGTCATCTCGCTGAATCCCTGCAGGACCGGGGTGCTGTACACGAGTTTTTTCGCTGCCATCCTCTGTCTATCCTCCCACGGCGTGCCGACGGGCGTCCTCATGCCCCTGCGACGATATCCGGCTCTTGGAGAGACTGACGTCCGGACGAAGCCGCGATTCCGGAAAGAGCCCTTTTCCGAATGCGTCCTCGCAGTACCAGTGTCCGGCCCAGAGATTCCGCTCCCGGTAATAGTTCTGGGCGATGCAGCCTCCGAGGCAAACTGTTTTCATGAGGCATCGCCCGCAGATGCCCTCAAGCCTGCGCGGGAGGCCGTCGCGAATTTCGCGAAGCATCGGCGTTTCGTTCCAGACCTCTTCGAGACGATCCTTCGCCCCATGGCCGAAGACGAACTCGGGGACCGTCTCCCCGATCCCGCAGAGGGCGTAGGCCCCGGAGGCCAGAACGCCCAGGATGCCGAATATCCCGCATGCGGCGCAACCGCCGCCATCGTCGAACATGCTCCCGAGCGGACGGAACGCGGCAGGATGGCTGTAAAACAGCGGGATCCTCGACGACCGGGCCAGCTCGTTTTCGACCTGCCGCCCCAGCGCCACCAGGTGCTCAATCGGCAGATTGTCCCCCGCCTCGTGCATCTTTTCGCCGCGCGCCGTCGGCTGGAGCAGATTGAACTTCACCGAACCGGCCCCCAGGGACTCGGCCAGACGGATCACGTGCACCACCTGCTCCGCGTTTCGTTTCATGATCGTCATGATGACCTGGGGCCGCAGGCCCGCTCCGACAAGGTTGCGGATGCCCTGGAGGGCCGCGTGAAAGGACCCCGAAACGCCCCGGACCCATTCATGGGTTGCCGCATCGGCCCCGTCGAGACTGACGGAGACATGCGGAGACCGGGAGGAGGCGATTTCTCCGGCAAGAGACGGGGTGCAGAGGACCCCGTTGGTTTCCATGCCGATATGCAGCCCCCTCCCCCCGGCATAGCGGACAATGTCCGCGATGCGCGGGTGCAGGAGCGGTTCGCCCCCGGTCAGCTTGACGCTGGAGAGACCCAACGGAAGGGCCTGATCGACAACGTGGCGGAACAGGTCGAAATCGAGAGAGCCGTAGACCTGCGCGCCGCTCTGGAACTTGGGCTGAATCCAGCAGTGCCGGCATCGAAGGTTGCAGCCCTCCGTGAGGTAGACGTAAAGGGTGCCGAGGGGATGAGCGCGTCCGCGGGTCATGATGCACAGCCCTCCATGGAGGGGACCTTCCCTCCCGCTTCCAGGAATCTCCTGTAGCAGTCGTTCGGCGCCGGGTGATAGGGGTCTCCGACAATCTCATAGGCAAGCGCGGGGCAGCTTCCCGTGCAATAGTTCAGGTACGGGCATCCGTCGCAGAAGACAAAATCACTCAGGGGAATCAGGGCGCGGCTGCGGAGCCGGTTCATTTCCGGGTGATGAAGCCAGACATCCTCCAGGCGGTCCCGGTTGATCCGCCCCAGCTCCATGGAGGGCAATTGACCGCACGGGATCATGACGCCGTCGGCGCGAACGCCCATTTTCGACATCATGCCTCCGCAGCCGGTGAGGAATCCCCTGTCCGGCAGGCGATCGAGGCCCTGTTTCCTCGCATCCTCCATCTCGGCGTACATGCGAGCCTCGGCCAGGGGCCCGGCCGTGGCACTGATCCTGCCTTCATATCTCTCGCAAAGCCCGAGAAGCGACGCCATGGCAAGCGTCCGCTCCTCGACGGTCAGTTGAACCCGCTCCGAATTTTGCCGGCACAATCCCATGTAGGAAGCGGAATTGGTCGAAAACGAGGGGATCCCGATCTCCTCGAGAAGGAGCCGGGCCGCACCTTCAAGATCGTGTACATTTTCCCGGTGAATCGTGACCCGCACCGTGACGGGAACACCCTGGCGCTGCAGGATGCGGATCCCCCTGACGGCTTTTCGAAAACTGCCGTGGCCCCGCATCGAATCGTGCGTAAGGGGCATGGAGCCGTCGATGGATACCTGGATGCCGTCGCACCGGTCCGTGGCGGCGATGAAGGCGGCCATCTCCTCGGTGATCAGGGTCCCGTTCGTCGCAATGGTGAATCGCATCCGGTTTGCGGCAATCCCCTCGATGATCTCCCGGATATCTTCCCGGATCAAGGGCTCCCCTCCGGCAAGCGAGACGGTCATGACGGCGCAACGGCCGCATTCCTCGAAGAATCGGAGCCAGTCCTCCGCAGGGAGATCCGTTCCCGTATCGTCGGCGCTGTCGAAATGATAGCAATACGCGCAGCGCAGATTGCATCGATTGGTGATCGAGACATCCAGGGATCTCGGCGTCAACATCACCCGCATGAGCTACGGCCCTCCTTCCTGCGCGAATCGCGTTCGTATCCGACCAGACCGGCCGATTCCAGCGCGGAAACAAAACCGTCGATTTCCTCCCCTGCTTTTTCCGGCACGCCTTCGGCGCTCTCCCGAAGTCGATCCAGAACGTCCTCCAGCGAGTTGAGGCCATCCAGGAGCTTCCAGATGAAGACCCCCGTGGGATTGAGGCCGAAGGCGTTGCCCGTGTCGGGATCGAAGAGGATCGCCCAGTCGTCGAATTCCTCGCGCAGCACGATCAGGGGGTTGGCGATGGGTTTTTTGACATCCACGGCATTTTCCTTTCTCTTCATCCGGCGGGCGGTAATTTGACATTCACCCGCGGCGGCGCTCCGCCCGGACGGCCGAAAACAGCCTCATTTCCGGCAAATGCGTCTGAAGTGCCGGATAATTTTGCAAGAAGCGTACCGCGTCGAATCACCGGACAAGCTCACCCTTTCGGGTTGAACTTCCCCGGGAAAAAAGAGGCATGAATTTGGCACTCGTCGCAGCAGAGTCAAAAGGAGTGATGCGGTGCTGAGGTTCGACGCCATCGTTGTGGGGGCCGGGCCGGCCGTACAGGGAAATTTTGCAAGAAGCATACCGGTGAAAAATCAGGAGAAATCAGGGACTTTTTCAGGGAAAAAGATTAGAGCAAACGTCATGGCGGCTAAAAAAGGCAACATTGGCATTGACAATTGATGGACTCTAAGCCTATAAGAAAATTGAAGATATCATTTCTTCAGGCCTCAGGGGCGAAAAAACCATAGGTCAAAACTAAGGGTGTTTCGATGGCTCCCAAAGAAAAAGAGGACAGAGCCAGGATAGAAACGGAAACGAAAAAGGGGGGCATAGCATCCATCATCGACCTCTCCGATGATCTGCTCCGGGAGAGCGAACTTCTCCGGAGCGTCATCGACGGCTATCCCATCCCGGCCTTCGTCATCGGGAGGGACCACAAGGTCATCTACTGGAACCGTGCCCTGGAGGAGCTGAGCGGGATCAAGGCCGAGAACGTCATCGGGACACGTCAGCACTGGCGGGCCTTCTACGAATCGAAGCGTCCCTGCATGGCGGACCTCCTCGTGGCCGAAGCCAGGGAGGGGATCGAGAAATGGTACGAGGGGAAATGCCGGAAAAGCAACCTCATCGACGAGGCCTACGAGGCAACGGACTACTTCCCCTACCTCGGCGATAAAGGCCGCTGGCTTCGCTTCACGGCGTCGGCACTCCGGGACGTCACGGGGGAGCCCATCGGAGCGATCGAGACCCTGGAAGACATCACGGAAAGGAAGGTCGCCGAAGAGGCCCTCCGGGACAGCGAGCAGAAACTCTACTCCCTCATCGAGGGCTCTCCCATCCCCGCCTTCGTCATCGGGAACGACCACCGGGTCCTCCACTGGAACCGCGCGCTGGAGGAACTCTCGGGCATCCGGGCGGGCGACATCGTGGGGACGAACAAACACTGGCGAGCTTTCTACGATCATGAAAGACCCTGCATGGCCGACCTGCTCGTGGAAGGCGGGCAGGACAGGATCCCCCGGTGGTACGAGGGAAAATTCGTGAAATCGAGACTCATCGGGGACGCCTACGAGGCCACGGATTTCTTCCCCGCCCTGGGCACGGACGGCCGGTGGCTCCGCTTCACGGCGGCGCTCATCCGCAACCTGCAGGGGAACAGCATCGGCGCCCTGGAGACGCTCGAAGACGTCACGGACCGCAAACGCGCTGAAGAGGCCCTTCAGAAGGCCTATGACGGCCTCGAAATCCGTGTGCAGGAGCGGACCCGGGAGCTCAGCGAGTCATCCCGGGCCCTTCAGGCCGAGGTCATGGAGCGCCAGCAAAAGGAGAAAGAATTAAAGGATCGAGAAAAGGAGCTCAAGATCAAGTCCGAGCGCCTCGAGGAGATGAATACGGCCCTCAAGGTTCTCCTGGAGCAGCGGGACCAGGACCGGAAGGAACTCGAGGAAAACATCCTGGGGAATGTCAAGGAGCTTATCCAGCCGTACATCGATAACCTCAAAAAGACCCCCCTGAACGAAACCCAGCTGTCACACCTCGAGGTTGTCGAGACCAACCTCGGAAACATCATCTCGCCGTTCCTGAGAAGCCTGAAGTCAAAGTACCTCAACCTCACACCCCGGGAAACCCAGGTCGCCACCCTGATCAAGGAAGGGCGGACGAGCAAGGATATTTCCGGACTTTTGAACATGTCCCTCCCCGCCGTTGAATTCCACAGGAGCAACATCAGAAAAAAAGTCGGTTTGCGTAACAAAAAAGCAAACTTGCGATCACATCTCTCCTCTCTTCTTTAGCATAAGTGAAAACCTGACATAATTTTAGACTAATAGTTTTATCCTATCATTATCCTCAAAATCTCTTCCTATTGTATTTCTACAGTATCTCGCGTATCAAAGAATCATAAAGGGGAAGTTTCGGGATCATCATCTGCCCTGATCCATCCGGCGACCGGGCAGAAGGGGGAAGAGAAACAGATGGAGACTGCTCAGCGCATGCCGGATCAGGCCGTTTTTCCCGGGAGGTCATTCTAATAAACAGGTGTTGAGAATGTGGGGGGTCACAATTAACAGACCATAGATCAGCAGAAAGGGGGCGAAGGCGATGCAAGCATTCTCGACAAAACTTATCGAAATTACCGAGCTTCACGCCAAGACAATCGCTAAACAGTGGTACAACGACGTCAGAAAGAACCCGAAAACACCTTCCTACTACAACATCACCGAAGACCGTGCCATCCCTCAGGCCATCGAATTCTACAGCCACTTCCGTGAAGTGTTCATGAGCGACAAACCCTTCGAAGCGGCAAGGAAGTTTTTCTCGAAATACGCCGAGGATCGTTACCGCGACGGCGTGCCGCTTCACGAGGCCATTTACTCGCTCGTCATGATGAGACGACACATGTGGCTCTACGCCGAGTTCCAGGCGGTCTGGACATCGGCCGTGGACTACCAGCAGTCTTCCGCCAGTCTCAATCGCACGATCCTGATGTTCGACTACGCCACCTATGTCATCACGGAAAGATACCAGGAACTCATCCGCCACGAGGTGGACGTGAAGGTCGGCGCGCTGGGCGTCATTTCGGGGGGCCCTGCACCGGCCTATAAAACCGCGATCATGACGGCCCTGGTCTTCCTCGCCGTTCTCGTCACCTGGTACTACCACGCCGCCCTGAAAACCGATGTCATCTTCACGCATCTCTTCTACATCCCGATCGCTCTCGCGGCCATCTGGTACCGGCGGAAGGGGGTCCTCGTCGCCGTGCTCCTCGGCGCTTTCGTCCTCATCAGCCACATGATCTTCCTCAGCGGGGCACCGATCATCGATGACCTGTTACGGGCCGTCATGTTCATCATCATCGGGGTGATCATCGCCACGCTGACGGAGGGGCTCTACAAGATCGTGGCGCCCTTCCAGAAAGGTGAGGCCTGACGGGTCCGCACTGAACCGGGGCCTGTCGATCCGAATGATCCATGAACTACCCCGCGCGCAGGAGATAAAAATGGACAGCACAGATAACCAGGGAACGGTGATATCGGTTCGAGGAAGCGTTGTGGACGCCCGGTTTACCCGGAAACTCCCGGGCATCCGGCACGTTCTCAGGGCGGGCGACGACGGGAGAATCCAGATCGAGGTCATGTCCCAGCTCAACAGGGAGGTCGTGCGGGGCGTGGCCATGACATCCACCCAGGGTCTCGCCCGGGGTTCCACTGTGACCGACACGGGAAAGCCTTTCATGATCCCCGTGGGCAAGGAACTCCTGGGCCGGGTCTTCAACGTCTTCGGGGACACCATCGACCACCTGGGGGAAGCCCCGGTCCAGGAACGGCGACCCATTCACGGGGAGCCCGTGCCCATCACCCGCCAGTCGACGGTCTCTGAAATCTTCGAGACGGGTATCAAGGCTCTCGACATCCTGGCCCCCCTGGAAAGGGGCGGCAAGGCAGGGCTCTTCGGAGGCGCGGGCGTGGGGAAGACGGTTCTCCTGACGGAGCTTATACACAACGTCGTGAGCGGCCACGAGGGGATCAGCATCTTCTGCGGCGTCGGCGAGCGCTGCCGCGAAGGCGAGGAACTTTACCGGGAGATGAAGGAGGCCGGCGTTCTCCGCAACACCGTCATGGTCTTCGGACAGATGAACGAGCCCCCCGGAGCCCGCTTCCGCGTCGGCCACACGGCCCTCACGATGGCGGAGTACTTCCGGGACGACGAACGGCAGGACGTGCTTCTCATGATGGACAACATCTTCCGTTTCATCCAGGCGGGGCAGGAGGTGTCGGGCCTCATGGGGCTTCTCCCCTCGCGGCTGGGCTACCAGCCGACGCTGGCCTCGGACCTGGCGGAGCTCGAAGAGCGGATCTGCAACACAACGACGGGCGCCATCACCTCGATCCAGGCCGTTTATGTCCCGGCCGACGACTTCACCGATCCGTCGGCCTCGCACACCTTCGGCCACCTGACGGCCTCCATCGTGCTCTCCCGCAAGAGGGCGAGCGAGGGCTTCTACCCGGCCGTCGACCTCCTGCAGTCGGGCTCCAAGATGCTCATGCCGAACATCGCCGGCGAGCGGCATTATCGCATCGCCCAGGAGGTGCGGAGGAACCTGACCATCTACGAGGAGCTGAAGGACATCATCGCCATGCTCGGGATCAACGAACTTTCCCGGGAAGACCAGCGGATCGTTTTCCGCGCCCGCCGCCTGGAGCGGTTTTTCACACAGCCCTTCTTCACAACGGAGCAGTTCATCGGCAAGGAGGGGCGGATGGTCACCCGGGAACAGTCGCTGGAGGGGTGCGAGCGGATTTTGAACGACGAGTTCGCCGATTTCCCGGAGAGCGCCCTTTACATGATCGGCACCATCGACGAGGCGAAGAAATCCGATGAATCTTAAAATTCTGCTGCCCGCGGAAATCCTGCTGGAACACGAGGTGACGAAGATAAACGCCGAGGCGGAAAACGGTTATTTCTGTCTTCTCCCTCACCACGTCGACTTCGTTGCCGCCCTGACGCCGGGCGTCCTCTCCTATGTATCGCACGGCCAAGATCATTTTATTGCCGTGGACGGCGGCACCCTCGTGAAGCGCGGCCAGGAGGTCCTCGTCTCGATCCGAAACGCCGTCAGAGGCCCGGAGCTGGGGAAACTCAAAGCAGTGGTCGAGGAGCAGTTCGAGGAACTGGATGAAAAGGAAAAAAAGGCCCGGACGGCCGCCGCCAAGCTGGAGGTGGACCTCCTCCGGCGATTCCTGGAGCTGAAAGAACATGTCTGACCATCATCCGGATTCGAGAGAGAGACGGCGCGCACTTTTCGAAAACTTCCGCGGAAAGGTCGAAAAAAAAGAAGCGCGCAAGATCAAGGGAAAACAGCACGAGGACGAGACGGTCTGGTTCGGCCTCGGAATGTTCGGCATCGTGGGGTGGTCCGTCGCCATCCCCACGCTGGTCGGGGTGGCCATCGGCCTGTGGATCGACCGGACGTTCCCGAGCAGATATTCCTGGACCCTGATGATGCTCATCATCGGCGTGGCCGTCGGATGCTGGAACGCCTGGTACTGGGTGAAGAAAGCAGGCAAAAGGATCGTCGAAGATTAGAACGGACACCGGGAGGGTGGGGGAACTCATGGCGGATTTGACCTCGTTGATCATCGCCTTTGCGGCCGGCCTGGCGCTGGGGGTCTTCTATTTCCGCGGCCTCTGGTACACGGTGAAAAAACTGCCCGATGCCGAGAGACCCTTCCTCACCGCCGCGGGAAGTTTCGCTCTCCGGGCATTCGTCGTTCTCGCCGGTTTCTACCTCGTGATGGGTGGCAACTGGGAGCGCCTCGTCGCCGCCCTGCTGGGTTTCATTCTGGCCCGGGAATTTCTCGTCCGCCGCCTCGGCGCGGGAAAGATGACCTCTTTCAAAGGAGCTCTTTATGGAAATCGTGGCCATTGACCAGATCAGCCCCGATGCCGTCATCCTCCTGCAGATCGGCTTCATCACCATCAACGCCACCCTCGCCTACACGTGGCTGGTCATGGCAATCCTCGTCGTGGGTTCCATCCTGATCACACGGCACCTTTCATCGGAACGGACGCTCTCTCGCTGGCAAAATATCATGGAAGTAATTATCAATGCCGTCATGGGGGAAATCAGTGAAATCAGTCGGGAGCATGTCCGGCGGTACTTCCCCTTCATCGGGTCGCTCTTTCTCTTCATCGCGCTGTCCAACATGCTCACCTTCATACCCGGATATGTGGCGCCGACATCGTCCCTCACCACGACGGCGGCCCTGGCCGTTGCGGTTTTCTTCGCCGTCCCCATTTACGGCATCGCCAGCCAGGGCGTCCTGGAATATCTCAAGGAGTATTTCCGGCCGAATTTCCTCTTCTTCCCCTTCCACGTCATGGGAGAATTCTCCCGTACCCTGGCCCTGGCCGTGCGGCTCTTCGGGAATCTCATGAGCCACGAGAAGGTGGTGGGGATCCTGCTGGCCGTGACACCGCTTTTTTTCCCGGTCGTCATGCAGGTTCTGGGGCTTTTGATCGGCCTCATCCAGGCCTACATATTCGCCATTCTGACCATGGTTTACATCGCCTCCGCAACGCAGACTCACGAGGAGGCGCACAAAAAGCATAACTGAGAGGAAACGTCCAAATAATTAAAATAAAAGAAAGAAAGGAAAAATCATCATGGAAAGCATAACTCTTGTAGCTATCGCATCTGTTGTTACGGCCGGGCTATGCATGGCGATCGGATCTATCGGGCCGGCCCTCGGCCAGGGAAGATCGATCCAGAGCGCGCTAAGCTCCATTGCCCAGCAGCCGGATGAACGGAACTCACTCACGAGAACGCTCTTTGTGGGGCTCGCCATGATCGAATCGATCGCCATTTACTGCTTCGTCATCTCCATGATCCTGGTGTTTGCCAACCCCTTCTGGACGTATGTCGTCAAAAAAGCCGGGGGATAAGTCATGCACATTGACTGGTTCGTATTTTTCGCGCAGATCGTCAACTTTCTCCTCCTGGTCTGGCTGTTGAAGAAATTTCTTTATGGCCGGATCATCAATGCCATCGACACGCGGGAAGCGAAGATCAAGGCGACCTTCGAGGAGGCCGAGAAGTCCAGGACGGAGGCCCGGGAGGCCGCGGAGCAGTCGGCCAGGAAGCTGCAGGCCCTGAGCGATGACTACGAAGCCATGATGAACAGGGCCAGGGCCGACGCGGAGACCCACCGGAAGGAACTCATGGACAGGGCCCGCGAGGAGATCGACCGGATCCAGAGCCGCTGGGTCGAGACAGTCAACGCCGAAAGGGAGGCCTTCCTTCTTGAGCTGCGGCGGCTCGCCGGTGAACAGATATATGCCATCGCCCGCCAGGTGCTCAAGGATCTGGCCGACAAGGAGCTGGAAGACCGCATCGCGGAAGTGCTCGCCGATCGCATCCGGACCCTCGACGAAGCGGAGAAGACCAAGTTCAGGGAATCCATGAAGGAGGGAAACAGGGTCATCGTCCAGAGCGCCTACGAAATCCCGTCCGGTGCGAGGAACAAGCTTGATGAAGCCATCCGTCGCTACATCGAAACCGACATCGAGGTCGACTACGAGCAGTCTCCGGACATCATGACGGGCTTCGAGCTGAGGACCGACGGCCACAAGCTCGCCTGGAGCGTCAACGACTACCTGAACACGCTGGAGGAGAATTTCATCCAGGCCCTGTACGCCGAATCGAAGGAAAAGAAAGAACAGGAAATCCAAGAGGGAGCTGAAGCATGAGCACTACAGCATCAGGGCGTGAAGAACTGTCATCCTTTCTCGACGAAACCTTTGAAACGCTCGACACGGTCCTTTCGGAACAGCACGTGGAGCTGAGACAGCGCGAGGTGGGCGTCGTTGAGTACGTCGGTCACGGGATCGCCCGCGTCACGGGGCTTCCGAACATCCGCGCTGAGGAAATCGTCCGTTTCCCCGGAAACCTCTTCGGCCTTGTCTTCAACATCGACCCGGAAGAGATCGGCGTGATCCTCCTCGGCGCGAGCGAAGAGATTCAGGCCGGCTCCGAGGTGCGCCGTACCGGGAGGATTCTGGACATCCCCGTCGGGGATGCGCTGATCGGCCGGGTGGTGGACGCCATAGGGCAGCCGCTGGACAACCTCGGGGAGGTGAAAGCCGTGAGGCGCCTGCCGGTCGAACGGGAGGCGCCCCCCGTCATGGCCCGCTCCCCCGTGACGGTGCCCCTTCAGACGGGGATCAAGGTGATCGACGCGCTGATCCCCATCGGCCGGGGGCAGCGGGAGCTGATCGTGGGGGACCGGCAGACGGGCAAGACCGCCATCGCCATCGACACGGTCATCAACCAGTGGGACAAGGATGTCATCTGTATCTACTGCGCCATCGGCAAGAAATCCTCGGACGTCGCCAAGGTCATCGCCGATCTGCGGGAACACAATGCCATGGCCTACTCGATCGTCGTCGTGGCCACGGGGGAAGACCCGCCGGGGCTCCAGTTCATCGCCCCCTACGCCGCGACCTCGATCGGCGAATATTTCATGGAAAAAGGAAGGGACGTCCTCGTCATCTACGACGACCTGACCTATCACGCCCGGGCCTACCGGGAACTTTCGCTCCTGCTTCGCCGTCCGCCGGGCCGGGAAGCCTTCCCGGGGGACATTTTCTACATTCACTCCCGTCTCCTGGAACGCTCGACCCATCTCCGGGAGGAGAACGGCGGCGGGTCCCTGACGGCCCTGCCCATCACGGAGACGGAGGCCCAGGACATCTCGGCCTACATCCCCACGAACCTGATTTCCATCACCGACGGCCAGATCTACCTTTCCCCCCGGCTCTTCCAGAAGGGGATCCTGCCCGCCGTCGACGTGGGCAAATCCGTCTCCCGCGTGGGCGGCAAGGCGCAGCTTCCGGCCTACCGCTTCGTGGCCGGCGACCTGCGAATCTCCTACTCGCAGTTCGAGGAGCTGGAAACCTTCTCCCGTTTCGGCACCCGCCTCGACGACAACACCAAGAGGGTGCTGGAGAGAGGCTGGCGCATCCGGGAGATCCTGAAGCAGCCCCAGTACGAGCCCATGCGGGTCTCCGAACAGATCACGGCGCTTCTGTCCGTCACGGGAGGAGCCTTCGATGCGGTGGCCACCGAGAAGGTCGGAGAGGCCGAAGCGCAGGTCAGAAAACAGACCGTGGAGCAGCATGGAGACCTGTGTTCACGGATCGAAACGGGAGCAAAATTGACGGCCGATGACAAAGCCACCCTCCAGCACGTGGCCGAGATCACGGTCCGCGACATGAAGGAGAACGGGAACCGTGCAGACCACTGAGGCCCTGAAGAGAAAGATTCAGAGCGCGCAGGATCTCCTCTCCGTCGTAAAGACGATGAAGGCCCTTGCCGCCGTGAGCATCCGGCAGTACCAGCGGGCCGTCGAGTCGCTCAACGAGTACAACCGGACCGTCGAGATGGGCCTGCAGATCGCCCTGAAAAAAATGGACCGGGACATCCCGGCCGCCCGGGAGACAGCCGTCAGCCGGGTCGGTGCCATCGTCTTCGGTTCCGATCAGGGGCTCTGCGGTCAGATGAACGCCCTGGTCGTCAACCATGCCCTGGAGGAGATGAAAGCTCTCGGGATCCCGGGAGGGAATCGCTCCCTGATCTGCGTCGGGTCGCGGCCCGCGGACATCCTCGCAGACATGGGTCATCCGATAGCGGAAATTCTCGACACACCGGGTTCCACGGCCGGCATCACGCCCATGGTCCAGGACATTACGATGCTGCTGGAAGAATGGCGCTTCCGGAAACAGATCGAGCACGTCTACCTCTACTACAACGAATACCTGTCAGGGGCGAACTATCGCCCGAAAACGCTCAGGGTTCTGCCCGTCGATCAGGCGTGGCTGGAAAACCTCCGGAAAAAAAAGTGGGAGTCGAAAACGCTGCCCATGTTCACCATGGACTGGGGAGTGCTCTTCGGCTCGCTGATCCGGGAGTATCTCTTTGTGTCGCTCTACCGGGCCTTCGCGGAATCCCTCGCGAGCGAGAACGCCAGCCGTCTCGCGGCCATGCAGAACGCGGAAAAGAACATCGAGGAACGCCTCGAGGAACTCTTCGGGCAGTTCCACCGCCAGCGGCAGATGGTCATCACCGAGGAACTCCTCGACATCGTGGCGGGGTTCGAGGCGCTTTCGGGGAAAGAAAAGAAACCGGCGAAATCAAAAATAATGAAAGGGGGCCTCTGAATCATGTTGGACAGAAAGGCTTGCTTCATCTGTGCCTGGCGGGCCACCTGCCAGAAACGATACACCGTGTCGAGCGACATGAACCTGAACGTCAACTGCCCGGACTACACCCGCGACGTCACGATCCGGGACGTGGATGTCGATAAACTCATGGTGGAGGAACAGATCGCAAAATGGAAAAAGGAAAAGAAGCCGAAATACCCCTTCGTGATCACAGTGTCGCGGGAGTCCGGCAGCGGCGGGAGCGAGATCTCACGGATCCTCGCCAGTGAACTGGGCATGGACCTCATGGGCGGCCAGATCATTCAGAAGGTCGCCGAGAGCGCCAAGATGAGCACCAAGGTCATTGAATCCCTCGACGAAAAGGCCGTCTCGGCGCTCGACAGCCTTGTAACCTCCATGTTCTCGGCCCGCAGCATCTCGGGGACGGAGTACTTCCGGCATCTCACCCAGGTCATCCTGACGATCGGCCGGCACGGCAACGCCATCATCGTGGGTCGCGGCGCCCACATGATCCTCCCGAAGGACGAGACCTTCCGGCTGAGGGTCATCGCACCGCTGACCCTGCGGACCCAGCGTCTGATGAAAAGCCGCCACTACACGAAGAAGGAGGCCGAAGAGTACATCAAGAAGCGGGACGGCGACAGGGTCGCCTTCCTGAAAAAGCACTACCAGATAGACCCGGCGGACCCCTCCTCATACGACCTGGTGATCAACACGGAAAAAATCGGTCCCGAGGGAGCGGCGGAATCCGCAAAAGCCGCTTATCTCGCCTGGGTCACAAAAAAAGGATTTGTTTCTCCCGGGATGGCGCGGGCCGGCGCACACTGAAGAATCGCTCCACCCCATTCCCTTCGGACGGCCGCCCGGCAGGGCCGGAGGGTTGACGCGAGAGCCTCATGAGAAAGGAGGGCTTCATGAAAGCAAAGACATCGAAAAAAAGTGCAACCGGAGGGAAGGCCCCGGCATCGAGAAGAAAGCCGGGCGCGTCCGAGGGCCCCCAGGTGCCGGCTCTCCTGCTGCACAGCATCGTCCAGGGTTTCTCCATCCCCGCCTTCGTGATCGGCAAGGACCACCGGGTGATCTACTGGAACCGGGCCCTGGAAAGATTGAGCAACATACCCGCCCGGGAGATTGTGGGATCCCGCCAGCACTGGAGGGCCTTCTACGGCGAGGCAAGACCCTGCATGGCGGACCTGCTGGTCGACGGGGCCATGGAAAAGGTCCCCCAGTGGTACGCCGGTAAATACCGGAAATCGGAACTTCTCGAGGAGGCCTACGAGGCCACGGATTTCTTCCCCGATCTGGGAGACGACGGGCGCTGGCTCCGTTTCACCGCCGCGGCCATCCGGGATTTCGAAGGCCGCATTGTCGGGGCCATCGAGACCCTGGAGGACATCACGGAACGCGTCACCTCCGAAATGAGGCGGGAAGAGATCGAGCAGGAACTTTTCGGCATCATCGAGGGGTCACCCATTCCGACCTTTGTCATCGGGCTCGACCACAAGGTGATCCACTGGAATCGGGCGCTCGAACGGTTGAGCAGGATACCGGCACAGGAGATGATCGGAACGAACCAGCACTGGCGCGCATTTTACGCGGAAGAAAGACCCTGCATGGCCGACCTGCTCGTCAACGAGACACCGGAGATCATACCGGAGTGGTACAAAGGCGTCGCCAGATCGAAGCTCCTCGACGAGACCTATGAAGCGGAAGGTTTCTTCCCGGACCTGGGCGAACGCGGGCGCTGGCTCCGTTTCACGGCGGTCCCCATCCGCAGTTCCAAAAGGGCTCTGATCGGGGCCATCGAGACCCTGGAAGACATCACGGAACGCAAAGAAGCGGAGCAGAAATGCGCTGAAAACGAGAGGCGGCTCTACAGCATCGTTCAGGGCTTCTCCATCCCCGCCTTCGTGATCGGCAAGGATCACCGGGTGATCTACTGGAACCGGGCCCTGGAAAGATTGAGCAACATACCCGCCCGGGAGATCGTCGGGACCCGCCAGCAGTGGAGGGCCTTCTATGCGCAGGAGAGACCCTGCATGGCCGACCTGCTCGTGGACAGGGCGCTGGAAAAAATCCCGAAATGGTATTCGGGAAAGTACCGGAAATCCGATCTCATCGAGGAGGCCTACGAAGCCACGGATTTCTTCCCCGACCTGGGGAAAAAAGGCCGCTGGCTTCGATTCACCGCCGCGGCCATCCGGGACTCCCGGGGAGATCTCGTCGGGGCCGTTGAAACACTGGAAGACATCACAGAAAGGAAACTGGCGGAGGCCGCCCTGAAGACGGCTGCCAGGAAGAAAAAAAATCCGTCGTAGCGGGCCTTCCGGGCGTTCAGCGGAAACACGTACCGGGATCCGGAGCTTCGAAGAAAGGAAGGAGGTCAGGTCATGGGATCTTACGCCATGAAATTAATCGAGATCACGGAGAGTCACGCCGCGACGATCGCCCAGCAGTGGTACAACAATGTCCGGATGAACCCCCGGACGCCGTCGTATCACAAGATGCGGGAAGAGGAGGCGAAAAGCCAGGCGCTGTATTTCTACAGCAATTTCGGCAAACTCTTCGTGTCCGACAACCCCTTTGAAGAGGCCAATGTCCTGTTTTCCAAATATGCGGAGAAACTCTACGGGGAACGAATCCCGCTGCCCGAGGCCATTTACGCCGTCATCCTGATGAGGCGCCACATGTGGCTTTACGCCTCCTCGCAGGCCGTTTTCACATCCGCGATCGACCACCACCAGGCGGCGGAAAGCCAGAGCCGCACGATCCTCATGTTCGATTACGCGGCATACACGATCGTGCAGAAATACGACGAGCTTCTCCGGAAGGAAATCGCCGATACGCTGAAATCATCGAAAGTCAAAAGCCCCTTCGCCGCGTGGCTGGGTGCCAAGACATGACGGAACTGCGGCCCGAACGAAGGGTATCGGGTAAAGGGTTTTGGGTATAGGTAGTGAAAAACAGGGGTGAGAGACAAATATAATTACAGGTTGCGACGTGATCAACTTTGTCGCTCCCCACTAAACGGGCATGGGGCGGCAAGAAATTTTGAGTAATGAGTTTTGAATTTTGAATTTCGGGGAATGATTTCATCATTCATAACTCAAAACTCGAAACTCATAACTTAAAACTGATTTTTTGATTCCCCTCCCCCCCACTGCGATGGCGATCATTACATCCCCTCCGGAAATGATCGCCATCTTCTTATGGAGCCGTCCGGGCGAGCCATCTCCGGTTACGAATCATGAATTTTGAATCTTCCAATACGGCACCCTTCTCAACCTCTCACTCAAATTTACGATTCAAAACTCGTGGTGACGGCAAAAGCCGCTACATCCTGTCCGTCCGGTCGTCGCCGGCATCCGGGGATCTTTCCCGTCGATCGGGGAGAAAGTAAACAAGGCCGAGAAGGAGCGCGGGGATCACCGCCACACCCGCGAGAACCGTCCGGATCGAAAGGACGTCGGCAAACGCTCCCGCGACGGGCGTCATGGTTCCGCCGAAGCCGAAGGCGAAACCCATCATGAGGCTCGCCACCATCGACCGCCCCTTCGGCGCGAGTTCCTGCCCCATGGTCACCCCGAGGGGGAGCGTGGCCATGATGAAGAACCCCGCGAGGAAGACCGCCGGGTAAAGCCAGAATCCCGAGGCGAAGAGAATCGCTATCAGGGACGGCACGGACAGCAGATAGGTCGTGTAAAAGATCTTTTTGAACCCGATCCGGTCGGAGAGATGGCCCGCGAGCAGGCCGCTCAGGGTGCCTGCCAGCGTGAAGAGCGATATCATGACCCCGACGGCAACCAGGGAATAGCCTTCCTGGACAAAAAGAACGGGGACAAAGGTCCGGTACACGTGCTCCGCGAAGGAGCGAAAGACCATGATCAGCCAGATGAGGGCGATCCACCTCCAGATCTCGCCGAAGGTCTCCCGGAACGACGCCACGAAGCCGCTGTTTTCGAACCTCTCCACATCCGGAACGGGAACGACCCGGTAAAGATAGACCATGAGCATGAGCCCCGGGAGCATGATCACCGGCATTGCCTCGAGACCCCTGCTGCTGACGTACCAGGCGATGAACACCGGCCCGAGGGCGAAGGCAAGCGTCCCTCCCGTGTTGAATATGGACATGGAAAGGCCGGGCCGCGACCCCGCGTAAGAATAAACCATCCCCGCGACGGAGGGATGAAACATGGCGGACCCGGTGGAACCGAGAGCGACGAACACAAGCAGCAATAAAAACGTAGGGGCGATGCCCGTCAGCGGGATGAAAACGATCCCGATGAGAAGCCCCCCCAGGATGAAAAACCGCGTCCTGTATCGGTCGGCAAGATATCCGACGTTCGGTTGGACGATGAAGGCAAGAAAGCGGCTCAACCCGCCGATGAGGCCGACCTCCGTCAGTGTCAGGACGAACCGGTCGGCAAAGACCGGCAGGAGCGGCGTAACAAAGGAATTGTAGAAATCACCGGTAAAGTGGATCAGGGTGAGCGCGAAGATGACCCTGACATTGAGATTCTCCGGACGCGTGGACATGTTGGTTCCCTTTCCGTCGACAGGGGCTGGATATTAAGGGAAAGCCTCCCTGCTGTCAAGAAAAGCCCCCGGGCACTTCGACGGACGGGACAGGCATTTTCATCGTGATGATTTTTTCGCAGGGGATAGAAATAATTTTGTTGTCTGCCGCGCGGAAATCCCGTATAAATCATGATCAAATTTCAGGCAATGGAGGCAGGGTCAACTTGAAATCTCGTGTTGGAAACGGCAAAGGGGACCCAGCGGACGAACCTTTATTCGGGAGGGAACCAATGATCGATGAACTGGACGACAAGTTCAAGGATTTGAGGGACAGTGACATCTATGTCCCGCCGGATCGCAAACCCCCAAAGAGCCCCAAGCGTTTCCTGCTCATCGCCGGAGGGGGGTTGATTGCGCTTTTCTTCGTTCTCGCCGTCTTCTCCTTCTTCTTCGGGCGCGGTCCGGGAGGAACGGGGGAGCAGGACCTGGTCAGGAACAAGGTCGCAAATATGGAAGCAGAAGTGGCGCGACTCAAGGCAATGGAGGAGCGGGTGATCAGCCTGGAAAAAAGCCTTGCCCTCCAGGCCGTGCCGGGAACGGGCGCGGAGGGGGCCCTCGCGGAGAAGATCGAGACCCTCACCAGGCGGGTCGAAGCCCTGGAGAAGAAATCGGTCTTCGCGGGAAAGCCGCCGGCTCCCGCGGTGAAGGAAAAGACGAAGAAGGAGACGACGGCCGCCGCGTCGAAAAAGCGCTATCACGAGGTCAAGAAGGGCGAGACCTTATACCAGATCTCCAGAACGTACGGCATCTCCGTCACGGAGCTTAGAAACATCAACAACCTGAGTGCCGAGCAGTCCATCCAGCCCGGCCAGAAGCTCCAGGTCTCCAAATAGGACGCATCCTCGGGGTGAAAAAAGAAGACCTCGCCCCTGCACGCCGGATCGCGCGGCGAGGGGGTGAGGCCTTTTCTTTCGGTTTTCTCCCTTATCCTCTCATTTCTCTCCAGAGCAGGAATGCCAGCCCCCCGGCGACGATGAACCCCGGGACGCTGAACCAGAGGGGAACCACGAAGCCCGCGGCGACGATCTCCCAGCGGAAGAACAGACGGAGGACGTGGATCAGGGAGATCAGTGAAAAGAGAACGATCGCGATCGTCGTGGCGGGTTTCACGGGCTCACCCCTCCCTTTCCGGTCCGTCACCCCATAAGCTTTCTCAGCGCCGAAAGGAGCCTCTCGACATTTTCCTTTCTCGCCGTGTGCCCCATGAGGCCGACACGCCAGATCTTGCCCGCCAGGGGCCCGAGGCCGCCGCCGATCTCGATTCGGTACTCGATTCGGAGGCAACGCCGGAGCGAAAGCTCGTCAACCTCCCCGGGGCAGAGGACCGTGTTCAGCATCGGAAGCCGGTACGGTTCCTCCACGAGCATCCTGAGGTCCATCTCCTCAACCCCCCTGACGAGAAGCAGATGGTTTTCCCGGTGGCGCGCGAAGACTTTTTCGACCCCTTCCTCCAGGATGAGTCGAAGGGCCTGATAGAGACCGTAGATCATGTTCACCGGCGCCGTGTGGTGGTACACCCGGTCCTTGCCCCAGTAGCTTGCGATCAGCGAAAGATCCAGGTACCAGTTCGGGACCTTTGTCCTGCGGCCTTTGAGCTTTGCCATCGCCTTTTCCGAAAATGAAAGGGGTGCAAGCCCCGGCGGGCAGGAAAGGCACTTCTGGGTTCCGCTGTAGAGGGCGTCGATCCCCCAGTCGTCCATCCGGACCTCGATGCCCCCCAGGCTGGTCACGGTGTCGACGAGATAGAGGGTGTCCGAGCCCCTCAGAAGGGATCCGATCTCGGCCACGGGGTTCAGGACACCGGTGGACGTCTCGGCGTGGACGAGGGCAACGATCCGGTAGGCCTCCTGCTTGATCCTTTTCTCGACCGTTTCAGGGACGACCGGCGTGCCCCAGGTGAACTCGATGGCGTCCACGTTCGCGCCGAGCCTCGATGCGACCTCCCGCATCCGGACACCGAAGACGCCGTTTATGAGAATGAGGACCCGGTCGCCGGGTTCCACCAGGTTGACGAAGCAGGCCTCCATCCCGGCCGAGCCGGTCCCCGACACGGGGATGGTCAGCTCGTTTTTCGTGTTCATGACCGTCCGGAGCATTTCCTTCAGTTCATCCATGATCTTCAGGAAATAGGGGTCCAGGTGCCCCAGGGTCTTCCGGCCGAGGGCCCTGTAGACTTCGGGGGGCACACAGGAGGGCCCCGGTCCCATCAGCAGGACTTCCTCGATGCCTTCGAGCATGTTTTCCATTTGGGCTGTTCCTCCTCCCTTGTTCTACAGACGAATATAATCTTTTCGCCGCCCGTTGACAATAGATTCGTCGGGGGTATCGAGTCAAGCCATTTGCTCTTCGCCGTACCGGGAATTCGAAATACGAAGGCGGTGAAGGTCGGTGAAAGCCTCATGAAGAACAGAAAGTCTTATGATCCAATGTAACTCCGCGAACCCACTGGTTTTTGTAGTCAGGAAAATTTTCAGTAAAAAAACTTGAAAACCGGACGGCTTTGTTACAGTATTCTCGTGATTGCTGACGTTTAAACCCGTTAAACTGTGAGTTACGATAGCGTTGTTTACATTTTCGGGGTAATCAGACCGAGGAGACCTATTTCAACTCCTCGGCGCATCGCAAGACGGAACTCAAATGGTTCCTCAATTATTACAAAGGCGTCCGTCCCCACAAGGAGATCGACGGCGTAACGCCGGAGAAGTTGATCAGGTACTTTGATCTCGAAAAACTGTAAACAACGGTCGACTTTCTTACACAATTTAACCGTACCGGCAAGAAAAGAGGAGGTCTGTCATGAAAAAGTTTGGGGGAGTTTTAGGAATCGCATTGATGGCGCTCGTGCTCGTCCTGACCCCGATGGGCACGTCAATGGCCGACAATCAAAAAGGGTGGTATGTGGGTCTCTTTGCAGGATACGTCATCCCGAGCGATCTGGAATTGGAGCCATCGGGGGAGCCCAGCAGGGATATTTCTCTCGACAACAGCTGGAACCTCGGGATCAAGGCGGGGTACATCTTCCCGCAGGTCCCTTACCTTGCCGTTGAAGCCGAATACAACTATATGTTCAAGCAGGATGTGGACAAACAGACCGTAGGAGACATCAATTTAACGGGAGAAGATATCAAGACTCAGGCCCTCATGGCCAACCTGATCTTGAGGTATCCCCACGAGATGTTCCGGCCTTACATCGGATTCGGTATCGGCTGGGCATGGATCGATGCAAAACTGACGGGGACGGAAGTGGGAACCGGTGATGCAGTCTCGCGTGACGAGAGCGATAACGCCTGGGCATGGCAGTTACTGGCCGGCGTAAACTTCGCCTTCGCCAAAGACTGGTCGGCCGACCTCGGCTACCGCTACCTCGTCGCCGAAAATTTCAGTGTTAGTCCGGAAGGTGTGGACACCGATATCAAATACAAGAATTCGACAATCACACTCGGCATCAACTACCACTTCTAAAAGCGGCTGCTGAAGAACGCGGATTAACGGAGGGGCAAAACCTTTTTTCGGTTTTGCCCCTTTTTTGTGACCGCCGCCTGCAAAACCTTCGCGGACAATCGAAATGATCCTGGATGGCCTCATCCCTCATCTCCGGGTAGGCGTCAACGCCGGTTCGGTGTGTCCAGCCCAAGACCATCGGCAAAGAATGCATAATGAAATCAAGCCCTACGGGCACAGGATTTGCAAAAACATTTATATGCGTCACTTTCGAGGAGTTCGAACACAGGAAAATTTACGATATCCGTAACAAAATCAATGCTCTGAAATATTTACAGGTGCCTGTACCGCTTAAACCACATCCATAAAACACACGAGGAGGTTTTCTTATGAAGAAGATCGGCGGAACTTTTGCGGTCGCAATGCTGGCCCTTGTGCTCGTCCTTGCCCCGGTGGGCGCAGCCATGGCAGACAATCAGAAGGGGCTCTATGTGGGCCTCTTCGGCGGATACCTCATCCCCGATGATCTGGAACTGGAATCAGGGGGTACGGAAGTGAACGTCAATTTGGACAACGGCTACATGGCGGGCGTCAGGGTGGGTTACATATTCCCGGCTGTCCCCGCTCTGGCTGTCGAGCTCGAATACAATTACATGAGCGAACAGGACGGGGACATAGCAGAGGTGAAATTAGGTGATGTGACGCTCGACAATCTCTTCGGCAACATCATCTTCCGGTATCCCGGCGAGTGGATCCGGCCCTACTTCGGTGCGGGGATCGGCTGGTCGTGGATCAAGGTGAGTCCCAACGAGCTTTTCACGCCAGCGACAGGAATGGCCATCCCCGCGGAGCGTGACAACAACTGGGCCTGGCAGTTAATGCTCGGCGTCAACTTCGCCTTCGGCAAAAACTGGTCGGCCGACCTCGGCTACCGATACTTCAACGCGGACAACTTCACTCTCAAGATCGACGCGACAAACATCGATGTGACCTATTCGTCCTCGGTGGTCACGGCCGGCATCAACTACCACTTCTAAAAGCGGCTGTGAAGAAGCGAAATATTCAGAAAAGGGCAGAGTCTGGAAGGGCTTTGCCCCTTTTTTGTGGCCCAGCCGCCGCATTTTTTACTCGCCGATGACCGGCGGGTTCCCGCCCGATGAAGACCCCGTCGGTGCCGTCCGGTGTCAGGGAATTGACCTCCGCACCCGGGTGAGGGGACTCGGGTGACGGAGGTCGCTATATCACATTCACAGGCCTCATCCGGTGACGCCCGATGTCTAAAGTCGGATTAAATTTTCCCGATTTTATAAGTAAGATGGTGCGAATGTTGCTAATAAAGAGATCGGGGAGGACCGTATCATATGAGATCATCGGCGTCGAAACTCATGGATATTATTGAGGATCGTTCTGGAGACATGGCGCGTTCCTGGTATTTCAATGTCATAAAGAACCCGAGAACGCCGTCCTTCCATGATATTTTTGACGATGACCTTGTTCCGCCGTTAAAGGAGTTTTACGGCCAATTCCGCACCATCTTCGCGAATAACGGTGATAACAGCGCCGCCGTCAGGTATTTCAGACAATTCGGAGATTACTGCTATCGGAAAGGAATCCCCGTTGACCAGGCGCTCTATGCCGTTACCCTGATGAGAAGGCACATCTGGCTTGACTCGGACTACCAGATCGCATTCGCCACCTCGGTGGATCAGGCCCAAGCGGTTGAGACGCAGAACAGGGCCATCCGTCTGTTCGATCATGGTCTCCACCTGATCCCCGTGATCTACAAGGATCACACGAAAGAAGACGTGGACAAGGACATGAAGGAATTGCAAGTGATCATGATGCGGGGGTCCCTTGAAAAATTCAAAAGCTCCATCATGGCGCTCATCCTGTTCGTTGCCGGCATGACCATACTTTTCTATCATGTCTTTCTCAAAGCCAACATTCAGCACACCCATCTGTTCTTTATACCGATCGCCCTTGCCGCCCTCTGGTGGCAGAAGAAGGGCGTTGCCATAGCGGTCGGTCTCGGTGCATTCCTTGTATCCAGCAATTATGCCTTTCTTGCAGGGGCCTCCTGGAAACGGGATTTGGTCACAGCCATCATGTTCGTTCTGATTGCCTTTATCATCGGCGCCCTCACGGAAGCGATCGGGAAAATACAGACGGCCTACAAAGCCTGACCCGGCAGGCATCCTCCCGAGAACGATGGACGTGCATTCCGTTTATGAGCCCCTCTTTCGGCTTCCCGCCGCGAAGAGGGGCGACCGGTTCAAAAGGCGGGGGCAAGGAGACTTCCCACGTGAACAACAGAAGGCCGGTCTCGCGCAGCCGGGATCACTTCGAGGTCAGACGGAAAAAGAGTCTCGAACTCACCTTTTTGTTGCCTTTTATCCTCTAAGTGGATCATAAAACTAACCCGTTCACGGCGTTGAGGATATCGGATCGGGCAACCCGCATCGGTCCGCGGGCTCGCAACGTCCCCCATGAGGAAATTCTCACCCGTCTTTAACGCGCGGTTACAAAACAACCCTGCCCTGCGTTCATACCTCCAGGGGAGCATCTTCGTCCTTTTGGTCTTCGCTTTTGCGCTTGCCTGCCTGTCCTTTCACGTTACGTCGTCCATTGCCATTCTGCCGGCCATTGCGGCTTACGCGGTTCTTACCGGTTATCACCATTAGGCCGAAGCACAAGCCAAGGAAGTCGCATCAAAAGTCGAATCCGCTACGGACTATTTCATCGGCGGGCCGGCCGATGTCGGCCACCGGCCGAGGACTTCCCATTCAGCGGATTACTGCACGAAAATAAACATGGGCTTCGAAGAGTGGATGCACCACTTTGATCGGGGAACCAAATTTCAGCGTGGTTTGAGAGCGTTGATTGAGCAGCGGTTCGACGAAGCGGCCGCGCTTTTTGAGGGAAGCGCCGAGGAGGGCGGAACGGAAACGGGCATCCGTTATCTGTATCCGGGCAACACGCTTTCTATCTCACCGGGAACACAGCCCCCCGGAATATCAAGCAATCGCTCTTGCCGGACTCGATCGGGGACATGAAGCTCCGGCCGCGATTGAAAAAGCGATCGCCTTGAATACGACCCGGAGCATCTTGTGGTTTCGCAAAGGGAGCCTCTTGCAGCAACTCGGGCTTCTCAAGGAAGCGCTGCCGGCCTATCATCAATCCATCAATCTCGAACCGAAGAATCCGGAGACCCGGTATAACGTGGGGATGATCCGGATAAAACTTGGACGAAATCAGGAAGCCGTGGAAGCCATTGACAAATCGAAGAAATTGAAATCCGCGAAGTAGACTACTCGGCCTGGACGGTCGTCGGGTCTGTCTCTGCACGCTGCACGGCGGATGTCACCCTGTTCATGTTCTCGTGAGCTTTGACGTAATAACTGGGCCTTTTCTCTATGGCCATTGCGAAGGCCTGACGGGCCCTGTCATACTCGCCTTCCGCCATATGCAGACAACCGATGTTATTGTACGCTGCGGGCTCCCCTCCCGCCTTCTTGAAGGCTTCAAAGGACTGCTGGTGACGACCCGTTTTGAAGAGGGCAAGGCCGAGGTTATTGTAAATCAGGGAATTTTCCGGATCATGCCTCAGGGCCTTGATGAAGGCATCTACGGCATTCGGGTATTCCCCCTTATGGAGGTACGACAATCCGAGATTGTTGAACAGGATACTCGTGTTCGGGTTTAATTCAACGGCTTCCTCGTATTCCCTGATGGCCGCATCATACCTCTTTTGCCTGTCATAAATGATCCCCAGGTACGCCTTGGCCTGCCAGAGCGTCTTGTTGATCTCCAGGGCTTTCTGAAAGTTTGCGACCGCCTTTTCAGGTTCGTTTCTTGCTAAAGACACCCTTCCTTTTCCCTCATAGGCAAGATCGTGGCAATCCCTGTGTCTCAGCATTTCGTCGAACTCTTTATCGGCTTCATCCGTCATGCCCCGGCTCAGGAGAAGAACCCCGACTTTATGACGAACCGCCCCCCGTTCCGGATCAAGCCGCAGGGATTTGTAGTATTGAAGAAAGGCCATGCTGAGATTGCCCTGCCTCATATGCTGATCGCCCAGTCTCTCTGCGCCCTCGGCGGTGGCGTCCGGAATCTTTTGCTCGGACTCCTCCGCGGCAGCCAGTGTTGCTTTGTGTTTCTGAAGCTCGAGTATTCTCCGATACTCGGTATCCCTCGACAGGGTTTGCTGCCCTCCCCCCAGCGAGGCACATCCGGACAAACCACCGAGGAACACGATTAAAATAACGATGAGGGCCCCTGTCGTTGATCCCTTTGCTGTTTTCATCCTTTCCGCCTCACAGAACCCCCGCGTACATTTTCACGGGGACGAAATCTTTACCGATCAGGACTTTCACTTTGATGTCCGGTCTCCCGAAGGATTCCACCTGTTGCATGTCCGGAATCCGGGGCAGCAACGTTGCGATTTCCTGCGCCATGACCAGATAATCTTTCGTGTAATAAATCCGGCCTTCCGAATAGTTGAAATGAGGAGCATTGGTGAGCCTCACGACGCGATATCCATTTGCCGTCAGATACACGCCCAGATTTCGGGCCATATGCCTCACGCCGTTTCCATTGGATACCTCCACCCCGCTCCCCTTGCGGACCTTGGAAAAATCCCCGGCCGCGAGAACCCCGGAGGCCGAACGCCCACAGGCGGTCTCCGCTCTTGCGCTCCGGTCATTTGCCGCCATGATCCTTGCGAGGGTGCTTGCCGCCGCGAGCCCCTTCCGGGCCTCCGTGCTGGAAGGATCGAGACAGAGGACCTTCCTGTAATGCTCCCCGGCTTCCGCGAACATGTTTTTCTGATAATAGGCGGAAGCCGTGATGTATTCAAAACGGGCCTTCTCCTGTGCGGCACGGATTTGCCGCATGTTTATTTCGGAAGGCCGTGGTGGATCGGCTTTGTCGTCTCCGGCAAAATCTTCCCGTATCTCCTGCCCCCGGGAGGCTGTCCCGGCGATGAGGGCCTCCGAAGCCTCCACCCCCTCCCGGGCGTCACGCAGGGACGGGTCCAGGCTCAATGCCTCGGCAAAATGTTTCCCCGCTTCGGCATACAGCCCCTTTTTGTAATAGACACGCGCCAGATAATAATTCGCTTTGACCTGATCCCCCGCCGACTTGAATGTCGCCAGCGCCTGGTCATAAGACCCGGCCATGGCATAGGCCATGGCCAGGTTGTTTTGGATACGGCTGTTTTTACCGTTCAGGGAAGCGGCGTTCTTGAAAGCGTCGATGGCCGCCTCATACTTTCCCTGGAGCAGGAAGGAATACCCGAGATTGTTTTGTACGTAGTCCAGATTCGGATTGATCTTCAGCGCGGCCCTGTAGGATTCCTCCGCCCTGGAGAAATTTCGCAGGCGGTCATAAGAAACCCCCATGCCGTTCAGTGCCTGGACATGCTCCGGATCAATGAGGAGGGTCTTGCTGAATTCTTTCAGTGCATCGTTATGTCTCTCCCGTTCCTGATAATGGCAGGCCAGAAGATAGTGAGATTCGGGGTTTCCCCGGTGTACCCGCATCTTCGAAAAAAATCCCGATAGGTCCTTGCGGGAGACTTTTTGAGGATTTTCCCTTCCTTCTCCGCGACCGAAGAACCTGAACGAGCTACCCGGAGAAGAACAGCCGTTCAACACGAGGAACAAGCTCAGGCAAAACAGGATCAGCAGGGTCCCGTAGGATGTTTCTTTTCGCGCATTCATTTTGTCCTCCCGATCGATCCGAAAGAAGGCGTCCCGTCCCCGAAAGGCGTTCAATGCCCCATCATCCTGTAGAGCTGTACGAGCGCAGACCCGATGATGGCGACAAACAGCGAGGGGAAAATGAAGAGAATCAGCGGGAAAACGAGTTTCACCGGCAGTTTGTGCGCCAGTTCCTCTGCCTTCTGGTATCTCTTCATCCGCATGGAATCCGAGTAAACCCGCAGCGTCTGCGCGACCCGGGTCCCGTATTTGTCCGTCTGAATCATGAGCGTGACGAGACTGTTCACATCGGCGATGCCACACCGGAATGCCAGGTTCCGCAGCGCGTCTCGACGGGCCATGCCGGCCCGGAGTTCCAGGTTCAGCACCTTAAACTCGTCGCTGATGACCCTGTTGGTGAGTCTCATCTCCTCCGAGACGCGGCTGATCGCCTGGTCAAGTCCCATTCCCGCTTCGACACAGACAACCAGAAGATCAAGGGCATCGGGAAACCCTTTTTCGAGCATCTCCTGCCTCCGGAGAGTTACGAATTTCAGCCAGCCGTCGGGGAGGTAAAAACCCATGATCGCGGCAACAATCAACGACAGGGAGACATGCAGGGAGGTAAAAGGCTTCTGGAGCGAAAGGATCGCGACATAAAGGAGACAGGGAAACAGGATGGCGAAAAACACCTTGAACCCGAAGAAGGCGATCACGGCCCCTCTCATCCTGTACCCCGCTCTCAGGAACCTCTGGTTCAGGTGACCCTGTTCCGCCTCTTTCTTCGGCTTCGCAAAGCTCCCCAGCCGGCCGATCACTCTCATGAAATGACGCCTGGCGCCCTCCCCTTCCACGGGAAGAACTTCGTCGGCTGCCTCTACCGGCTTGACCGTTCCATTGTATTTGACTTTATTCAGAAGATTCGAGTGCTCCCATCGAAATCTGACGACCTGAAGGACCGTCGTGGAAAGGAACAGCGTTCCTGCAAAAACAACAATGACGATGACGAACAACCCTGCTTCGGACATGTCGATTCCCTCTTTAAACCCTTATGATGATCATTCTCCGCATAAAAATGATGCCGAGCAACATCAGAAACAACGCCGCGGCGACCACCATCTGTCCCAGCGGGTCGGTGATCAGCACGTTCACGTAACTCGGATTGACAAAGGAAAGTGTGATAAAAATGGCAAACGGAAGGATGATGAGAACGCCCGCCGATAGACGTGCCTCGGCGGAAAGCGTTCGAATCCGGCCTTTCAGTTTGAACCGCTCGCGGATGAGGCGTCCGATATTCTCGAGAATCTCCGCCAGGTTTCCTCCGCTGGTCTTCTGAATGATGACGGAAACGACAAAAAACTTGACGTCCTGGCAATCCATCCGTGACGCGAGGTTTCGGAGCGCTTCCTCGTAACTGATCCCGAAATTGATTTCATCGAGTGTTTTCTTGAATTCGCTCTTGAGGGGTTCTCCAAATTCATGGGCCACCATTTGCAGCCCCGTCGGAAAGGCATGTCCCGCCCTGAGAGTCCTCGCAATCATCTCCAGCGCGTCGGGAAGCTGTTTTTCAAACTCATCCAGCCTCTTTCTCCGCCTCACGAAGGCGTACGCAAAGGGAACCGTCGTCAGAAGGAGCGCCACGGGAATTGCAATAAGGATCGTCTTCGAGAAATAGGAAGTCACCAGAAACCCCGCGACACCCAGGAGAATCGCCAGAAGGATATAAACGCCCAGTGGATAGGGTGATTTCGCCTCTTCCAGAACGCGGTCAAAACGCCACATCGCCGGCAGATTGAGGTTTTTCAGAAAATCGTTCAACCAGGGGATGTCGCTCAGTTCCTTCTTTTTCAACAGATTCACGGAACCCTGACCGGGTTCTTCTTCCGAAAGCCCCTTCAGTTTCTGCTTGATTCTCTGAACCTCGGGATTCCACCGGGTCCGGGCCAGCAGGAAAACCCCCTCCATCACGAGTATGATGGCGATAAAGATGCCGACGCCGATCATCAAATCCATCTTTCTCCCTCGTTATTTGATTTCCATTACCCTGTTCGGATCAAAAAAATCATAGGGAATGGGGATGGACAGCGCTTTGAACCGCTCCACAAACCGGGGCAGGACCCCGACCATCCGAAATCTCCCCTTGACTCTCCCGCGCGCGTCGACACCGGTTTGCTCAAAGGCGAAGATCTCCTGGGTCGTGATGACGTTTCCTTCCATTCCGGTGACTTCCTGCAGCGTGAGGATCTTTCGGCTCCCGTCGATCAGTCGCGAGACGTGAATGATGACATGGATGGCCGAGCTGATATAACGCCGCGTTGCATCGTTGGGAATGCTGAGTCCGGCCATGGCGACCAGTGTCTCCAACCTCAGGAGGGCGTCACGGGGCGAGTTTGCATGAATCGTCGTCAGAGAACCGTCATGGCCCGTGTTCATCGCCTGGAGCATGTCGAGAACCTCGGCACCGCGGACCTCTCCCACGATGATACGGTCGGGCCGCATTCGCAGGCTGTTTCGGACGAGATCCCGCTGGGTGATCTCCCCGTGCCCCTCGATGTTCGGCGGCCTCGTTTCCATGCGGACGATATGCTCCTGCTTGAGCTGAAGCTCCGCCGAATCCTCGACGGTGATGATCCTCTCCTCGGAGGGTATAAACCGGGAAAGGACGTTCAACAGGGTCGTCTTGCCGGTTCCCGTTCCGCCCGAGATCAACACGTTGAGCCGCGCCCTGACGATCCCCTTCAGAAGATCACCGATCTCGGGGATCAGGGTTTTCAGGGTTATCAGGTCATCCAGTTCCAGAGGGTCGACGGCGAACCGCCGGATGGACAGGGCCGGCCCGTCCACGGATACGGGGGGAATGACGGCATTCACGCGGGATCCGTCGGCGAGTCTCGCGTCCACCATGGGTGAAGACTCGTCGATCCTGCGGCCGACGGCGGAAACGATCCGGTCAATGATTTTTCTCAGATGCTCGTCGTCCTTGAATTTCACGTCGGTGGGGTACAGCTTGCCGTATCGTTCGACGTAGATCTGGTTGTAGGTATTGACCAGGATATCGGACACGGTGGGGTCATGCATGAAGGGCTCAATCGGGCCCAGGCCTAAAACCTCATCGAGGATTTCGTTGTAGAGCCTCTCCCTCTCGGCGGCATTGAGCGGAACCCGGAAACCGTCTTCCGTCAGGATTCTTTCGGTCAGCCTGCGGATCTCGGCTCGCAACTGACCCCGTTCGAGCCTGTCGATCAGAGACAGGTCCAGGATATCGACCAGACGGTTATGGATATTTGTCTTCAGTTCGTTATACTCGGCCATCGTGACCGGCGATGCCGTCTTGTTTTTTATCATTTCCATTTCTGCTGTCCTCGGCCTTCTTCGTTCAGTCTTTCAGGGGTCCGTCACGGCCTGTTCACCGATCAGGCGCTGCTTCTCAAATACCGGCGCCAGGAAGAAGCACTCTCCTTCCTCTCTCTTTTCCCCGCAATGGTGGAGGCCAGGTCCTTGAAGCTCGCGGAGATCTCCGTCTTTTCGCCCACGACGGAAATGGGTTTCCCCTGGTTGATGGCGCTCATGGTCGTGTGATAATCATTCGGGATCGTCCAGAGAAAGCTCTTGCCGAAACTATCCTCGGCCTCTTTCAGCGAAATCAGGGATTTTTTCAGATACCGGTTCACGACGATATCGATGTTGCCGTCAAAGGGGTAGCCGAACCGGTGGAACGTATCCTGGACCCTCTTGAGGTTGATCAGACAGGGGAGACTCAGGACCGTCACCAGCAAGACCTTGTCGGACAATTTCAGAACCATCTTCGAGACCTCGTCCAGGCACTGCCCGTTGTCGATCACCACGTAATCGAACATGGTCTTCATCAGGTTGAGAATTTTCTCGATCACCGCGGGGCTCACCCTGTAATCCTCTATGACCTTCGCAGGCGAGGGCAGCACAAACAACTCCGAGGTGTGACGGTACAGGATGCTCGAAAGGTAGGTCGCATCCAGTCTCGAAATGTTTTTTGCCACTTCCACCCAGTCGAAGAGCGGCTCCATTCCGAGGAAGAGGGGGATTTCGCCGAAGACGAGGTTCATGTCCATGACGGCAACCGACTGGACCCCCTCGAGCCGGGTGAAGTTCGCCGCCAGGTTCACGGCCACCGTGGTGGCCCCCACGCCTCCCTTGCTTCCGAAGACGGTGATGATTTTCCCGCTTTTTTCCGGTATCCGGGCGGTCTCTTGCCGGACCTGCCTGGCCTTTAAACCGAGCAGGGCGCTCTTGGCCTCTTCCCTGTCGACGGGCTGGAGTATGAACTCCTTCACCCCGGCCCTCATCGCCCGGATCAGCTTGTCGGGATCGGAATCCTTGGAGGTCAGAAAGACATGGCTGACGATCCCGTCGCTCTGCAGCTGGTGGATCCGTTCAAAATCTTTCTTGGAGTCGTCCCCCGTCTCGAGGATCAGGAGATCGCAGTTTCCCCTGTCCTCGGGTGCCTGAAGGACAAACCCCCCCGCAGAGTTCATGATCTCCTCGAGAACGCCCCGGGTCTGTGAATCCTTCACCTCAAGTCTTACGGTTATTGTATCTGCCTGCATGAAAGCACAACCTCTCAGCGGTCTTTTCGACGATGGAAGAACACAACCCCCTACTGCACGAGCCTCAGCTTGATCTGCATGGCCACCTGCTGAAAGATTTCTTCGAGCTGCGATGAATTCGGAGTGATATAAGTATATCCGGAACCGCTGGAGATAGCCCTCAGAAAATCACCGTCAAGTGTCACACGCTCCCTGCCAAGGCCGATACAGTAAATCTGGATCCCTCTGTCTTTCAATGCCTGGGCATTATCAAGGGCGGACTGCCTCGCCATGTCGCAGAAGTAGGGCATCAGTCTGTTCATGGGGATACGGCATTGCTCCGACCCGTATCCCGGCACGGGGACGGTCTCGAAGGTGTACCACTTCGTGTTGTAGTATCGATTATTGGGTGCTCCGCAACTCGTCAGGGGGGGGGTCAATATCGATGCGCTTCTCCCATCGCCCGTCGTATCCGGATTCACGTTCGGATAGCTGCCGTCCCCGGTCGGCCTGTACAGCATGGAATCAAGGTTTGAGACGGGATTCCTGTCGGGTCTGCAGTCCAGTCTGCCATTACTCGATCCTCCGGCAACGACCCCATCGTAATCCTGATTGTCATATTTGAACCTGTCTCGAAAAGCCGTCGGCATCCCATCAGAGAAAAAGATCATGAATTGCTGGACCCTTTGGTCGCCGGAAAGTCCGGCCTGATTTGTAAATCCTGAAGGCCCTCCTGCCTGACGGATGGCATCTTCCGTGTTCGTCCAACCGTTTGCCGTCATCGCGTTGATGCAGTTTGTCATAGGCATTACATAGGTATTCCCCAGGGGGAAGTCCACACGGACTGTCGTCGCGAAAGAAACAAGCCCCATTCTGTCTTCATCCTGTGTATCCTGGAAGTAACCAACAAAACTTCTGGCAGCGTTTTTCAGATCGCTCATTTTGGTCCCGTCGCGCATCGACCCGGACCGGTCGAGGACCATCATGATCTCCACTTCTTTCTTCTGCGCGACGCCGGTGGCCGATGTTGCCACGCGATCGACACCGAAGAGACGGGCCAGGGTGGCCAGCGCGGTCACACGGCCGGATACCCGGACGGTACTGTTGGAGTCCATCGATGCCTCAAATTGCACCGAGCCGTCCGCTCCGTCAGCGGGCGTCCCCAGGTACCCCGAGGGGAAGTTCTCATTCCCGAACTCCCGGGCGATCGCCGCCGTGTCGACATAGGGGTTTGATATGTTCGCCGCCCCGGCAAGCGCCGCCGCGTCCACCGATTTCGACAGTTCCGACCGGACCAGGTACCAGTAGCCGGCCTCATAGGCAAGGGCGGTGAATCCGATGAGGACGATAAAAATGAGGGTAAAGGTGATCAGAACGGCACCCCTTTCATCCCTTCTGAATTTTCCCAGCTCTTGAAGCCTCATGGCTGCATCCCTCGCGTCAAACTTCCCTTATGAATCGACCGACTGAAAAACGGCCCGGCTTCTGATGATCATCCCCCCGCCGTCGGGCAAAAAGACACCCTGGATGAAATCGGGCAGGGGCGTCACCGGACGGTAGAGGTAAAACACTTCCACGACGGTAACCCCGGTAATGTCCGACGTGTTCTGGGTGGGCTCAAAAACAAGGTGCCCGTAAACAGCCGGCGAAAGCCCCAGCGTGGAAAAACCGGCGTCAATGCCGCTCGACACGCTCAGGTTGCCCCGGCTGAACTGCGCCGCAATGGCGGGGTCTTCATCGCGCGTCCCGCCCTTGACCCGTGTGAGGTAAATCCTCCCATCGGCACTCAGATCGAGGGGGCTTCCCGAAGACTGGAGCATTGCGATGAGATCGTTCCCGTTTTTGAACCCCCGGGAGGCCAGGCTCCCGCCCTCCCGGCTTACGTTCGTGACGATGAGCCTCGCGTGGAAAAGTCTTCCGAAATCGATCACGGCGAAGGCAAGAACAACGAGAAGGGGCACGATCAGGGCGAACTCCAGGGCGGCAACCCCCCTTTCGCCCTGCCTTGAATTTCGGCTCCGCCTCCCCTTGTTCGATTCCGGAGTCGGCTCCCCCTCCATCCCGGGAACCCGTCCGGACATCGGATCGTCCATGTTCTTCAACCCTTCACCGCGGTTCATGCTTTCCCCGTCAATCAAAAAGCTCATTCCGGTAAGTCGCCTCCGCCCGGATCAAGATACTCCCATTGGTGAAGAACGCCCCGATGACAGGGGTCAGAAAACGATAATGGTATATCGTCCTCACCCGCATGTAGCTCCCCGCACCGCCGGCGTCCTGCACACCCTGCCAGTTGTCCGGGTCGCTGTAGTCCGCATCGATCTCGTATATGCTGATATCCAGACCACCCGAACGGACGGCGGCGGCGGCGTTTTCCCGGATGGTGGTCATGATGGAGGCCTCCCGGCTGAGGGGATGACCCTCTCTCACGATCGTCCTGCCCACCAGGGCCAGCCGGACGCCTTCCCTGGTCGCGTATTGAATGGTGTGCTGGGTGAAAAAATACCAGCCGAAGTCGATGATGGCAAAGACCATCAGGACAAACATGGGGATGACCAGGGCATACTCGACAGCCGTTGTTCCCCTTCGATCAATCAAAAAGCGACGGATCATCGGACATCATTCCCTGTGATGCGATTCGTGTGTCCCCGGCATTCGATTTCCCATCTCCGGGGGTCTCTCCGTCTCATTTCTGCGTCGTGCCGCCGCCGAGCACGAAGCCGTATGCGGGCGGCTTTTCAGGTTTCTCGAAATCCTTGTGATATTTGTCCACGGACTTCTGGGCGGACTGTCCATCCAGACCGGCGACGGGCTCCAGGTTTTTCTCCGCCTCAGGGCTCAGGGTCTGGTTATACGTTGCCAGTTTCTGGGAAGTGCCCCAATCCATATCGAGACGGGTGGCCGCGCACCCCGCGACAAGAGACATCAACATCAGCAATCCAACAAGAATCGAAATAGGTTTCCGCATGACTTCCTCCCTTTGTCCTTCAAGGTTTCAAATAGCCGAAATCCCCTTCGAGTCCGCCGCCCCTGCGCAGCGACCGCAGCGTCGACCCCGCCCCCCGGGGCTCCTCCTTGCCCCGGCCCTCGAGGCTTCCAAGCAGGTAGAACTCGACATCATCCGGTTCGACGAAGCTGTCCGTCGGCAGGGTCTGCTTTGCCATGTCCAGGGGTTTGACGAGGCGCGGGGTGACGATGATCACGAGCTCCGTCTCGTTTTTCTGGAAAGAACTGCTCCGGAAAAGGGCGCCCAGTACGGGAATGTCCCCGAGCACGGGAAACTTCCTCACGATTTCGCGGACATCATCCCTCAGAAGACCCGCGATGGCGAAGCTCTGCCCATCGCCCAGTTCAACGACCGTGGACACACGCCGTGTCGTCAGGCTCGGGATCATGTATCCCTGCAGGGCCACCCCGTTGGTAAAGTCGAGTTCCGACACCTCCGGGTTGACCAGCATGCTGATCTTGCCGCTGCTCAGGACCGTGGGCGTGAAGTTGAGACCGACGCCGAAGGTCTTGTACTCGATGGTGATGGTCGTTCCCCCGCCGGTCGCCTGCGGCACGGGAATCGGGTATTCACCGCCCGCGAGAAAACTGGCCGGTCTCCCGCTCAGGGTGATCAGCGTCGGCTCGGCCAGGACCTTCGTCAGTCCCTGGTCCTTCAGGGCATCGATGAAGAACGTCCACGAGGCGCCGTCTCCCGTGAATCGGAAGATCATGTTGATCGGGTCCGTCACCGTCAGCGGATGCCCGGGCCATCCGCCGCTTGTGAGGTTGTTCAAAAGGCTGACGCCGAAGTTGCTGCCGCTCGAGCTGATATAATTCCAGTTGAAGCCCAGTCTCTTCATCAGCGAGCGCGACATTTCGGATACCCGTACCTCGAGCATCACCTGGTGGACCCCGCCCACTTCGAGGAGGTTCATCACTTTCGGTTTCCCGTCCCTGTCCCTGGGAGCGTAACCCTGGGCCAGCGCGAGAATCTGGGACAGGTTCGTGCTGCCGGACACCGTTCCCGAGAGGGTAATCGTGTCGTGGACCGCCGTCACCTTGACATCCTTCTCGTCAGGAAAGAGTTCGTGGATTTTCACTTTCAACTCGTTCAGGCCGGAACCGACCTCCACGTCCATGATGCGCAGGACGGTCTGGTCTTCTTTCCGAAGGACGATGCGGGTCGCCCCGATCGCCTTCCCCGTGATCAGGATCTTCCGGGGGCTGAGAAGGGTATAATCGGCGATCCCCTTCGAGTCCATGGATACGCTTTTCACCCGCTCGGCTACGTCGACGATCTCCGATTTGCCGATGGACAATATTATTTTTTCGGGTGCCGCCGACTCGGAAGCCGCCCAGCTGTTGACGGCGAGCGAAGGTGAAATCACAAAAACCATCACCAGGAACATTATGCGGACGGCACCGATATGTTCATTCCGTTTCCTCTTCCTCATGGAGCCTTCCCCCTTCGTTTAAAATGTCTCGTATTTGACCGTGTCTCCCTTGATCATCTCGACGGTGTATCTGTCTCCCGGTGAAACCGGAGAAGCTTTTCTCTTGGTTTTCTGCGAGCCCGAGAGCACATCCGAGGAAAGCAGAGAGGGTATGGTCGTGCCCCTTGTTTTCACAGACTGCGTATCGACGTAATTTCTGAGCGCGAGCTGCAGTTTGCCCTGAGTGGCCGCCAGGGCCAGCCTCTCCCCTTCCTCGGGCGTCACCTCCAGGGTGATGACGTCCACCTTTTCCGGCTTTTCCTGCTTGCCCGTCTTTTCGATCTCCGAGCCCGTGGCGATGACGAGAATGTTCTCGAGAACGATTTTCGTGATGGGGTTTTGTCGCTTTTCCGTTTCCGCGAGTGTCACCAGCACGTCGACCCGGTTGCCGGGGTGAACGAAACCGGCAACGCCGATCACTTTGTCGACTTTGACGGCCATGGCCCGCTTATTCGGCGTGATCATCGCCGCCACACCTCCCGTTCTCACATTCACCGGGGCCAGCCTCGACTCCAGCACAAGTTCACCGGACCTGGCGGGATAGATGAGCGTCCTCCCCGCGACCTCCGCGGGGTCGGAGAAGTAGCCGGGCGGCAGGCTGCTCTTCAGAAAAGGAGTCGTCTTGATCATCTCCTTTGTCAAATTCGTGCCCCACGGAACGTCGACCGCGGTCACGACGACCGGCTGTGTTTCCATCGACTTTTCGGCCGTGCTGATCTGCCGCTTGAGCCACATGTAGGTCAGCAAAGTGACCACGAGGGCGATCACGACTGCGATGCTGAGCATGATGATCGGTTTCTTTTTATCCATGGCATCTCTCCGTTGTATGAATATCACTGCATCTGTTGCCTTTTAATCCGTCCATCCGGTGTTGACCCTTACCTCCCCCATGCTGAAAAGATCCTGTTCGGCTTCACGGAAACGGCAGCAGAACAGAACACAACGTTCCCGCCGCGATCACGACCCCATAACGGAGAACGGGCATTTTCCCATCCCGCCGCTCCGGAGGGATGTAATAAACCTTTCTTGTGAACATGTACGTCTCCAGCATCGTCCCATACCTTTTCACGGTTTCCGCCAGGTACCCCGACAGAGCGAGGAGCACGCCGGCGTAAAGACCGCCGATCAGGGCCGTAAAGAGAAAGGCCGTGAAAACGCCCTTCGGACCGATCAATGCGCCCACGGCTCCGAGGAGTTTCACGTCTCCCGCGCCCATCCCCCCCAAAAAATAAAAGACGATCAGAAGAGAAACGCCGAGGAGAAGCCCCTCCGCACTGAAGAGAAAACCCGGGAATCCCTTCGTGGCGGCATGGTAAACTATTCCTGTCAGCATGGCCGGATACGTCAGGAGATTGGGTATTTTGCGCGAGCGGACGTCGGTGACGGCGGCGACACCGAGAAGGAAGCTCAATAAAATGACCATCAGTATTCTCGAGGGATCCATGTTCCCGCATCAAAAAAATTAAGAAAACAGTCCGGATTTCGGCTTATCGTATGAACGCGCCCGCAATGCTTCGGTACATGACGTCAAGCCTCTGTCCAAGGGCTGCGACGCCAACCACAATCACCAACGCGACAAGCAAGGCGATGAGAGCGTATTCGACTGAAGTTACGCCCTCTTCACTTCTGGCCAGCGCGACGATTTCCCGCAACATTGTCAAATCTCCGTCTCCTTGACCAATGGCTTGTTTTCGGCCATGACAGACAAAATGATGCACGTTTTAACGAGAGGCATTACCCGGGAAATGCGACGACTCCCCCCGGGTAATGCACCCCTCCGCATTCTGGATCGAAAGGCCCGGGCGTCTTTTAACCGCCGCCTAATGCGTTTGCAATGGCCTGGAATGTGTCTCTGATCCGCTCACCGGCAAGCGTCACCGCACCGATGATAAACACCGCAATGAGGAACGCGATCAAGGCATACTCAATTGCCGTGACACCGTCCTCTTCCTTGAAGAATTTGATCATTTTTCCCATTTTTTTCCTCCCGCGTCTTGTCTGGTATTTAGTGAAAAAAAAACTTCTCGCCGGTAACACCGGCCGTTGACCTCACACCTTCTCGTTCTCCTTCTTCCACCACCTCCCGTCATGCAAATTCGTTCAAACTGTTTATTCGTTATATTCGTTGCATTTCGAAAAAAAACAATCGGGCGGCGGTATGATTTTATGTAAGGAAAAAGTATTATTTCATGGTCTAATACCTCCATTGGAAACCTGTGTTGTAGTTTAATAAATATCTATTATTATTGTCTAATTTTATATAATGCAGGTAAACAAACAAAAATTGGTCACGAAAAAAGCTGGATTTTACCGGCATCCATTCATGCCGCGCAATGCTGTATTTATGCCTGTTGATAAGTTTGAAAATGCCATGGAAAAAATTTTTTCTGTTGATAACTTTTGGTCCGTACAGACTGCCTTCAATCCTTACCCGGCAGGAAACCCGTAACCCAGGGATTCACTATGCTCTCCGGCAAACGTCTAATATCCCGAATCTATTATCAATTTAAAAATAAAACCACGGGGCCGAAGACTTCGTCTCATCTGGATAACGACAATCAAGAATTATGCCGGGTCTTATAATGACATCGGCCAAAGATCAAAAATGTTTAAATTAAATATGTTAAAGAAAAAAGCGGACATCTTATCCACAGCCTGTGCCCGGCAAAATCCACCATTTCCCCACGGAGCTGTTGTCATATCCGACCGACGGCCCGGATGTTCGTCGCCGGCGTATGGGAATAAAGGGAAGCGGCAGGACGGCAGGATGGATACCTCAAAAACAGAGCCTCCCGACGGGGATCGGCACGATGTCAAAAACAACCCCGCAGGAACATTGAAAAACCGGCTTGATTGAGCTAAGATGAATAAAAAGACACCGAGGTGGATTGAATGACGTCACGGGAAGAGAGCCGCATGCGGGTTGCCGGGACTCTGTTGGTGCTCGCCGCCTTTATCCTCTGCCTTGCCGCAGGGGCGCCGGGGCAGACCCTCTACGAATACAAGGATAAAAGCGGCGCCGTCGTCATCACCGACAAGCCCCCCGACAAGACAATCAGGGGCGTCAGGAAATACGAATACACGCCGGAGACATCGCCGGCGCCTGCTCCCCGCAGCACCGCCACGGAAGAAAAGACTCTGAACGTGCCGCAGCGCGGACCGCAGGGACCGCCGCCGGCACCGCCGGAAGAAATGGAAAATCAGAGGAAAGAAGAGCTGAAGAGATACGAGGCTGAAGAATACCGCAAGAGGGACGCGGCGGCCCGCAAGCTGGAAGAAGAGGCGATGAAGCCAGCGCCCTACTCAAGGGAAACGGTTCAAAGACAGAATGAGCTTCTCGAACGGGCCCAGAAAATCCGGTCCGGTCAGGACCCCCTGCCCGCACCGAAGAAATGATGTCTCCGCCCGGTGCGGCCGCCCTTTCCCGCCACGGACGCTCAATCGGCCGGCTTGAAGACGATGTGACAGTCGAGGTGCATCTGCTGGAGAAGATGAAAGATATCTTTCGAAACGTTCGTCACCACCAGCTCCCCGCCGGACTTCTTGAGGCGGTTGCGGGCTGAGATGAGAACGCCCAGTCCGATGGAGTCGATCGCGTTGACGCCCTCGAAATCGACGACCAGCTTTCCCGGTTTGTCACCGATCATCGAAAAAATCCTCCTCCTCAGCTCCTGCGCCTCGGAAGCGACGATGTCCTTGCGGGGTGCGATAAATATCTGTCTGCTCATTTCCCCGGACCTTCCTCGGGGGGCCCTTCCTCAACCCCTGTCACAGATAACTCCCTATCAGCACGCGGGCTTTCCTGATCTCCGAATAAATCGCCTTCGATGAGAAGCGCCTCTCCAGTTCCTGCCGGTTCACCAGGTGGGCGTAAGAAGGCGGGAGCGGTTCGATCGTGAAGACGCCCCGCTTCTCCTCGTCGACGAACAGCTTGGCGATCTGGTTGGCGACAAAAAGCGCCGTCAGGCACCCGAGGCGTTCTCCATCGGCACCCAGTTCCTCCCTGGGTATGAAGGAGGGGTGGTGATGCCTTTCCACGGCATAGACCATGGTCTCCGAAAGCCCCCAGTTCTCGAACGCCATCCGCCCGATGAGGCAGTGATTGATGCCGAAGAGGCTGTCCTCATCGTCGATGCCGAACCCGCCGGCGTAGGGCAGCGTGTAATCCCCGGTATACCCCATGGTCGGGAAGATCTCGGCGTTGACGAATTTGCCGACATCGTGAAGCAACCCGAGCGTGAACATGAAATCCCGGTCCAGACCGTCGAAGGCCCCGGCCACGTGAAAGGCACAGATCGAGGTCACGACGGAGTGCTCCCAGAGAAGTTCGACGACGACATCGGTGAGAGAACCCTTTTTCCGGATGACCCTGGAGAAGGCCTTGTGGTAAACGATATTCCTGATGTTGTTCAGTCCCAGCAGATGAAGCGCCTGGGTGATGGAATCGATGTTCTGGCCCCCGAAGTAGGCCGAGTTTGCCGTGTGGAGGATTTTTCCCGTCAGCACAGGATCGGCCTTGATCGCCGCGGCGACCCGGGACAGGCTGATATCGGGATTGCTCAGGTACTGGGAGACCCGGTAGGACGCGCCGAAGTCTCTCATGCCGCCGGTGATCGCCTTCACCCGTTTGATCACGCCGGGGCTGATGTCCCCGAGAGACAATGTCCTCTCGCGCACAAAGGGTTGAGCCGGTTGAGATGGGAATATGGAGGAAATCCCCTCGGCAACCCTTTCGATCAGGGTATCCACCTGTTCGTCCGTCCACTTGCCGCTCGCCGGGGAATCTTCGCCTTTTTCACGATCACCCGGTGAAACGTCATCCATTTTCACATCCGTCGACCCGAGAGATGCCTCGTCCCTCTGCTCCATCCAAAGGCCTCCCTGACTTTTCATCCGGCCGGTATGGTCAGTATAAGTACCGGCTTTCATGAGGATTTTTTCGACAAATCCGCCGACAACACCCGAATGACAAGGGCCGCCGGTCCGGCTCACTGTCAAAATGCAAAAAAAGTGCCCCGGAACGGCTTTCCGGGGCACCCGCGATAATTGTGTCCTTATTTCGCTCTTCAGTTCCGGCTGATGGCCGTTCCACCCTGCCTTTCTCTTTATAGCCTCTTCTTTTCGAACCACCGGAAAAGGGCAAGGCCTGCGATGATGCATACGGGGATGACGACCCAGTGGCTCACACCGAGCACCTCCGGCAGGGTGATCCTGCCCAGGTTTCCCCAGGTGTAGACGGTACCCTTCAGGGCCGGGTAGGATTCCGCGAACAGTGCGGCTCCGAAGATCATCCCGAGAATTCCCCAGAGGGCATCCCAGCGCCCTTCCCCCAGGGCGCCGGCCTGCGTCCCGGGGCAGTAGCCCAGAAGCCCCCAGCCGACGCCGAAGATGAGGCTTCCCAGGACCACCGGCCCGAGGATCGTCGGTTTGATGGAAAGCTTCGCGAGCCCCATATCCTTGAGCAGGTAAACACCGACCATCCCGACCAGGACGGCCGACAGCATGAACTTCACGATCGTCATGTCCATGAGCCGGAGGGCCCCGATCTGTTTGTCGTATCGCAGGACCCGTCCTTTCTGCATAAGAAAGCCGAAAAGGACGCCAGTCACCAATCCGTAGATGAGCATCTTCATTTGCCTTCACCTCCGTACAGGATGCGGGCGACGACGATACCGCCCAGGAAAAAACCCGCGAGGGCGATGAAACCGCTTACGGCCAGCTGGAGCGAACCGCTCAGCCCGTGCCCGCTCGGTCACCCGTCGGCGAGGCGGGCGCCGAAGATGGCGATGGCGCCGCCGACAAAGGCCGCGAGAGCGCGCTTCGGAATGCCCGGACCGAATCGTTTTTCCCACATGGTGGGAACGGCCTGCCACTTGAAACTCCGGGAAGCCGTGGAGGCGATCAATGACCCGAGCAGAATGCCCACGACAAACATCCACTGCCAGTCGACGACGGCCGGCGTCTTGACAAAGTATTCGAGACTCTGCACCCGCCCCGGCGCGAAGAGACTTTCCAGGGCGCCGGCGAAACGAACAAAACTGGTCGACGCACCGAAATAATGTCCGACAAACCACACCGAAAGCACTGATACGACACCGGACAGCGCCCCGGCCAGGTAGGGGCTCCAGCCCCTGTCCTCCTGCCTTATCATAACCGCAATCCTCCTTTCTCCGTAAGGTGACCCTCCGCAGGATACGGAGGAAACACTTCTTTGATCAAATTACACTTCTTCCGCACCTCAAGGCAAACACATTTTCCGAGGGGAATGAAATCTGCCGGAAGGGACGGCAAGTCCATCTTACCCCGTTGAAGTTTCCCGGCCGATCGTTTAAGAATAAGAAATACCCGTCGGGTGTCCGCCCGATGAATCCCGGGGGCGAGGTGTTTGCATTGAAATCTTTCTCTCTGCACAAGGTGAGCTTCCCCGTCGGGGCAAGCGGGACCACCTCCGGCCTTCTCGCCATACCCGGCCGATTCCGGCAGGGCGCGGCCGTCGTCGTGGCCCACGGCGCGGGGAACGACATGGAACACCCCCTGCTGGCCTCTTTCGCGGGGGGACTCGCGGAAGCGGGGTATCTCACCCTCCGGTTCAACTTCCTGTACCGGGAAAGGGGCGCGAAGATGCCCGACGACGAGGGGGTCCTCGGCGAGACGTGGCGGGCGGCCTGCCGTTTCCTGACGGAAGAGGCGGGGGTGACCGTCACATCCCTCATCGCAGCCGGGAAATCCCTGGGCGGAAGGATCGCCTCCCGTGTTGTCGCCGCGGGCCTCCTTCCGGCCGATCGCCTGGTCTTTCTCGGCTATCCCCTCCACCCGCCGGGAGACAGGGGACGATTGAGGGACGACCATCTCCACGACATAGGAATCCCCATGCTTTTTTTTGCCGGGACCCGAGACCCCTTCTGCGACACCGATCTGCTGAAAGCGGTTTTGAACCGCCTCAAGGCCCCATGGAAACTCCGCACGATCAAGGACGGAGATCACTCCTTCGACCGGCCAGACGGATCTTCCGACGCCTCCGTCTATGACCTGATCGTGCGCGAAACCCTCCTCTGGCTGCAGGAAAGCCCGGCCGCGGGCGATGGAGAAAGAACATGAAAATCCCTGCGCTTCTCCTTCTCGCCTTTTTGCCCGCCCTGTTCTCGCCTGCGGCTGCCGCCGCGGACGTCGTCTGCAGCGACCTTGTCGCGGTGAAGGGGGAGGAGGTCATGCTGCGGGCCGAGACGAGAGGCCTTTTCTTCGAGAGGGGCGGGGAACTGGTGGAGTTCTACGTGGACGGGAAACTGATCGGCAAGAACCTTTCCGGAAAGGGCGGGGTGGCTCTCAAGCCCTACCGGGTCGCCAAATCCGGCGTTCACAGGATCCGGGTGAAATCGGGGAGCGACGAGGACGAGGGGCTGCTCCTTTCGCCGGTCAAAGGGGCGAAGATCGTCGTCGTGGACGTCGAAAGCGGGCTCTTCGTCGAGGGGGCGCCGGGCAGGGCGAAACCCGGCAGCCGCAAGGCCCTGAAGGCCATCGGTTCGCGATACCCCGTGGTGCTTCTTCAGTCCGGCGTGATCGGCGCGAGGACGCTCAAGCTCTGGCTGCGGGAGAATGAATACGAGGCCTATCCCGTCGTACCCTGGAACGGCGGTGCCGTCTTTGACGAGCTGAGCCGCAAAGGGCTCAAAATCAGGGCTCTCGTCGGCGGGCCGAACATCATCCAATCGGCCGGAAAACACACCCCCCCCGCCTTCTGGTTCGACAGGACCGAAAAGGCGGAAAAAGTGAAAGACTGGGAAAGCCTCGCAAAGAAATTGAGGTGAAGAGGCGTTCGGGGAGACCCCGACGACCCGGCGCTATTCCAGCAGGAGGGTCCTCCTGCCGTTGTAGCGGCCGACATCGTAGTGGGTATTCACATCCACGTTTTTCACCCTGTCGACGACCTCTTCCAGGGGAACGGAAGTGATCCGGCCGTTTCGGTAACTGACCATCCTGCCGAAATCCCCCCTGACGATGAGGTCCACCGCCGCGATGCCGAAATAACGCCCCATCCGGCGGTCGTAGGCGCAGGGGGCGCCCCCTCTCTGAAGGTGACTCAGGATGATGGACCGTGTTTCAATCCCCGTTCCTTTCTCTATCACGCCCGCCAGGTACTCTCCGATGCCCCCCAGGGTCATGTGACCGAAACTGTCGACCTCCCGCCCGGTGGCGAAGACGCCCATCCCCCGCGGCTTGGCTCCCTCGGAAACGACGACGATATCATAACGGGCGCCCCTTTCCCGTCCCTCGATGAGAAGTTCGTTCACCCGCCCGATGTCGAAGTCGTGCTCGGGGATGAGAATGATATAGGCGCCGCTCGATTCCCCACCTTCGAGAGCGAGCCACCCGGAGTTTCTCCCCATCGTCTCGACGACGAAGATCCGCCTGTGGGATCCGGCCGTCGTCCGGAGCCGGTCGATCTCCTCGGTGATGACCTGCACGGCCGATTCGAAACCGAGCGTGTATTCCGTCCCCATGAGGTCCTTGTCGATGGTCTTCGGAATTCCGACGGTTCTGATGCCCATTCGCTGAAGCCTGCAGGCCACCCCCAGGGTGTCCTCGCCGCCGATGGCCACCAGGCAGTCGATGCCGAGGTGTCTGACGTTGTAGAGGAGTTCCTCCGTCCGGTCCTTTCCGGCGCTGAAGGGATTCGTTCGCGACGTCCCGAGCATGGTGCCGCCGTAGCGGTCCCAGGTGCGAACGACTTCTTCGTTCAGTGGCAGGACATACTTCTTGAAATCCTCTTCCGAAACAATGAAGGACTCGCAAAGCCCCTTCCAGCCGTCCCGTATTCCAAGGACTTCGAAGCGTACTTTCCGCTCGAGGCTGAGTCTGCTGTCCAGGGCGGTCTTGACCACCCACTTGATGGCCGGGTTGAGACCCGGGCAATCGCCGCCGCCTGTGAGGATGCCGATCTTCATAGTAGCCTCCGGAACGTGTGAGCGCTTTCCCCCCGGGTGGGTGCCGGGGGAGGTGTTACGGACCTTCGGGTCCTTTCCATTCGAAAGGTCGAAACCCGCCTCCGCCCTTCTCGCGACCTCTTCCCGAATCCATTTGCTATCGAATGAGCAAGCCCTTATAATGCGCAAAGAAATCCCGGCGTCTCTCCGATTCCGCGAGCAGGTCATGAAAATCCGAGTCATATGCTACCACGGTCACAAGGCGAATGAAAGACCCCTCAAGTTCTTTATCGGAGACAAGCTGCTGGAAGTCCGGGAGCTGCTGGACCGCTGGTACGGCGAGAACGACGATTACTTCAAGGTGCTCGCCGATGACGGGAACACCTACGTGCTCAAATACAGGCGGGAAGAGGATGAATGGGAACTTGCGCTGTACACATCCCCGAAACTTCATCAGGGTTTAAAAAGCGGGCTCCTCCAGCCGGAACCGTCGGGCAGGAAAAAACATTAATTTCCCTGTCGCAGAAGGAGTGAAACGGAACGAAACAGATGGGCGCTCTGCTGGCTGTTGATTTAGGCCTGACGACGGGTCTTGCACTCTACGACCGGTGCGGAAAACTGCGATGGTACCGTTCGCAGAATTACGGAAACATGACCCGTCTGAGGCGCGCCATTCACGGCCTGGTCGAAAGCATCCCCGATCTCGAGCTTGTGCTCATCGAGGGTGGCGGTGACATCGCAGACCTCTGGGAACGGGAGGCTTCGCGGCGGGGTGTCACCGTGCGGCGGGTCAGCGCCGAGACCTGGCGCCGGCTCATCCTTTACCCCCGAGAGCAGAGAAGCGGCACGGAGGCGAAAAACCGGTCCAAAGACCTTGCCCGGAAGATCATCGAATGGTCCGGGATCCGGCTTCTCAAGTCATTGAGGCATCACACGGCGGAGGCGATTCTCATCGGCCTCTGGGGAGCCCTCCAACTGGGGTGGCTCGACCGCCCGCCCCGGGGCCTGCGGAACTGAGCCCCGCCGGCCGGCAGCATGTCAGGTGCGTCCGGCATGTTCGGAATCATCAAGAGCCTCTTCGAGATCGGGAAAGACGGCGAGAGCATCATCCCCGTCCTGACGGAGGCCGGAAGGAAAACGAAGGGGGTTCAATAGGGCGTCCTCTCGGAGGCGGAGTTCAACACGAGCCTCATCCTCGATCATTACCCGGTCCGGAAAGCCGACGCCGCGAAGGTCATCGCACATTTAAAAACAGCGGTTCTCTCCAGGGCCTCTGACGAGGAATTCGATTTCGGGCGGCTCCGCAAAGGAGGCGTCACAGTTAAGATGGTCGCGGACATCCCCTCGCAGAAAAGCCGCATCGGTCTCCATTGCGATGGCCTTCTCAAGCGCATCCTGATCCGCAGCGAGCAGATCAAACTGCTGCCGGAACGTTACGACATCGAAAAGACCGAACGGATCGATGTCCGCAGGCGCCTGGAAAACCTCGGCAGGCGATACATCCTTTTCGCGAGGTTTCTGAAATCGCCGTGATTCCCGGAGGCCGGCGTCCACTCCTACCGTTGATTTCCCTTGACAACCACTATTTCGTGTGCCAAACAATTCGTCGTCATCGCCGATCCCTGATTTCGTGCCTTGGCAACAAGGCAGGGCTTTTCGAAGACCCCGTGAAAGGATGATCCCGTGATCCGGACATTCGACGATCTCGACCGGCTCGCGGCCGAGAAGGGCCCCAAGCGATTCATCGTTCTCGCCCCCGAGGACGAGGAGTTCATGCTGGCCGTCAAGCAGAGCTGGCAGCGGGGCTTTATCGAGCCTGTTCTCATCGGGAGCCGCGACAAGATCGAACGGCTGGCAGGCGAGGCGCAATTCGACATTACCCCCTTCGAGAAGATCTTCGAGTCGGACCGCCAGGGGATCGCCAACCGCGGCATTTCCATGCTCTTTTCAGGCGACGTCGACATGGCCGGCAAGGGCCAGATCCCCACGGCCTTCATCTACCGCTCCATCATCCGGGAAGAATCGAAGGCTCGCAAAGGAACGATGGTCAGCGTCATCTCCCTGTGGGACATCGGGGGGCTCGGTCACCTGACGTCCCTCACGGACACCGGCGTCAACATCAACCCCGATTACGAAAGCAAGATCGAAATCATCCGGAACGCCGTCTTTCTCTTTCACCTGCTGGGTTATCCGAAGCCGAGAATTTCCGTTCTGTCCGGCCAGAGGGAGATCGGCGGCACCCTGGAGTCCTACCGCGACTTCGAAAGGCTGCGGGACGTTGCACGGAAAGGGGAACTCGGTTCCTGTGAAGTCATCGACGCCACGTCCATCGCGGACATTTTTCTCGCCGGACGGAAGTCCTTTGCGAGCTACGCCGAAATCCCGATTGGAAAGGCGGCGTTTCCCGAGATCCTGCTGATGCCCAACCTTTCCACGGGCAACATCCTGGTGAAGCTCGATTTCGTCATCCCCCATGTCAGGAGACGGTCTCTCGTCATGACGACGAGGGGTCCCGTGATCATTCCCTCCCGATCGGACTTTCATGACGCCATCGTCGGCGAGATCGCCCTCGGCGTCGTCACCGCCGACCGGGTCAGGAAGGCATAGTCCTATGCTGAGGAACTTCAAAGACATCCGGGAAGCCGCCGGGAGAACAGGGAAAAAAAGACTCGTCTTCGCCCCCTCGGGACCGGCGGTCGGACCGGCGGCCCTCCACGAGGCAGTCAGGGCGGGCCTGATCGTACCTGTTTTCGTCGGTGACGTCGCAGCGACGGAGAAAACACTTCGAGAACGGGGGTTCTCCCCCCGTGACTTCGAAATCATCGGCGAGCCCGATCCCGTCCGGTCTGCGGCACTTGCCATCGACCTTGTGAGAGGGAACAGGGCCGACATCGTCATGCAGGGATCCCTGGGACATCAGCCGTTCCTCGACCTCGTGCTCGATCGGGAAAGGGGGTTGCTGCGAAACCGTGTCGCCAGTTTCGTTTCCCTCTTTGACCCGCCGGCCCTGGACCGGCTCACGATGGTTACCGATACCTACCTCCACAACAGCCCCTCCATCGCGGACAAGATCACGATCACGGAAAACGCCGTCCAGCTCGCACGCCTCCTCGGCATCGCGTCGCCCAAGATCGCGGCGCTATCCGCCATCGAACAGGTGAACCCCGCCATCCCCTCCACGATGGACGCGGCCATCCTGGCGAAGATGGCCGAGCGGAAACAATTCGGGGATGTCACCATCGAAGGGCCGCTGGACATCGACTGTGCCGTGAACGAGAGGGCCGCCACGCGCAAGGGCGTCCATAGCACCGTCACGGGGCAGGCGGACATCTACCTCGTGCCGAACGTCGAAGCGGGCTACCTCACGGCCCAGATCTCCGTTTTCATCGCCGGGACGCCCATGGCGGGTGTACTCATGGGCACGACTCACCCCGTCGTGATCAACTACCCCATCACCTCGGGCGAGAACAAACTCGCGGAAATCGCCCTTGCCGTTCTGCTGTCGGGAACATCAAAATGAAGAAGACCCATCGAATTCTCGCCATCAATGTGGGCTCCACGTCGACCAAGGTCGCCTTTTTCGAAGACGCAAAGGCCGTGGCCCAGGAAACCATCAGCTACAGCAGTCAGGAACTCGCAGGCTATGGGGAGCTCCGGGACCAACTCCCCCGGAGGAGGCAGGACGTCGCGGCCTTCATGAAGAAAAACGGGATCGCCCCCGATCGGCTCGATATCATCATCAGTCGGGGGGGGCTCGGCAAACCGGGGCCGGCAGGGGCTTACATCATCGACGAGGCCATGTGCGATGACCTCCTGGCGGGACGGTTCGGGAAGCATCCTTCCGCCCTGGGACCGGCCATCGCCCTCGACATGTCCCGTTCCTCGGGGATCCGGGCGATCATCATCGACCCGCCCAGCACCGATGAATTCGAACCCCTGGCGCGGATATCCGGCATCCCCGACATCGAGCGAAAGAGCGCCTTTCACGCCCTGAACCAGAAGGCGGCCGCGAGGAAGGCGGCGGAGGCCATGGGGAAGAGCTACGAGTCCGTCAATTTCATCGTTGCCCACCTCGGCGGCGGCATTACGATCGGAGCCCACCGCCGGGGTCGCGTCATCGACTGCACCCACGGCCTCAGCGAAGGGCCCTTCTCGCCCGAACGGGCGGGGACTCTTCCGACCCTTGAGCTCGTCGAACTCGTCCAGTCGGCGAAACATGCCCCCAGGGACCTGCAGCGGAAACTCGTCGGCCAGGGGGGACTGGCGGCCTACCTGGGCACGACGGACGCCGTCGCCGTCGAGTCAGCGATTGAGAAAGGTGACGAAAGAGCAGCCTCCATCTACCAGGCCATGGCCTACCAGATTGCCAAGGACATCGGCGCCATGGCGGCCGTTTTGAACGGCGAGGTGGACGGCATCGTCCTGACCGGGGGACTCGCTCACTCGAAGAGGCTCGTCGATTGGATCCGATCCCGCGTTCTATTCATCGCGCCCGTCTTCCTCCACCCCGGCGAAGACGAGATGGAAGCCCTGGCACAGGGCGCCCTGCGGGTGCTCCTCGACCAGGGAAAAGAACTCCGGCCCTATCGATAGCGCTCCCCTCCCGACGGAGAAATTTGCCCGCCGTCTTTTTTTATTCACATGAAACGACAAAAGTGCTATTGAAATGCCGTCTTACCCCTTTTTGCGGCCGGGGGTAGCCCGTGTCTTTCCAGGCCGGACGACGGTTCAAAAGCCTTCCGGCGGATTTTTCGGAAAAAAAGAGATCTTTTTCAAAAAAGCAACCCTTCAGACGGGAGGATCACCGTTCGACCGGCAAGTCATCGGAAGCCTCATTCAACCCGTTCACAGACGTTTCGGCATCGGGAAGTCCGCGACGAACCGACCGGCGAAGAGACAAACAGGGGAGGACATGGTCCGGGGAAAAGAAATGACAAGGGAAGGAGGGGTTCTATGTCGGAGTTGATCGTAAAGAACAGGGACCCCGGCCTCGTTGCGGTCATCCTTGCCCTGGGGCTCGCTTTCATCTGGGCATGCGCCAAGACGCCTGTCCTCCCGGAGACACCCAAGGCGCTCGATGCATCAAAGGCGCCGGCGGCAGCGGAACCCGCCTCCGCGGGATACGAGCTGACCGGCATCCACTTCGATTTCGACAGCAGCAGGATCACGGCAGAGGCGCAGTACACGCTGAAAAGGCATGCCGACTGGCTCAAAAGATACGGGGACTGCGCCGTGGAGATTGAAGGTCATTGCGACCAGAGAGGAACCGAGGATTACAACATGGCGCTCGGCCGGCGAAGGGCGGAATCCGCCAAAAAAGCGCTCGTGAAGATGGGTGTCGACGCGAAACGCATCTCCACGGTGAGCTACGGGTTCGGGAAGCCTCTTTGTTCGGACGCCAACGAAGAGTGCTGGGCTAAAAACAGAAGAGGCGTCTTCGTCGTGACGGGGAAATAAGGCCTTTCGTCGGCTGTCCATACCCGCGACGAACAGGGAGAAACACATTCCATGAAACGGCTCGCTGTGCTCATTCTTTTGAGTCTGTTCATTCACGGCTGTGCCACGCCGAATCAGAAGGCGGAAATGTGGAAGCGGGGTGTGACGTGGCAGAGCCTCGATCACGCGGCATTCAGCATGTGGGGGCATCATCAATGCTCGGACGACGACAAGAAAACGGCCCGGGAGCAGGGCTGGTGGGGTGACTTGGTCACCTGCCCTGTGAATGTTCCGCAAAAATAGGTCTCCCACCCCCCCGGAACGGACCATTCGTTTTCATGTTCGTTTTACGGAGAGACTTGTTACAGGAACCCCCGGGTCGCGCAACGGGGTTTTTTGTTGTCCCTAATTCCCGCGCGGCGTTCACCCGACTTCAGGACTCTGCGGCCGGCGGGGAATTTTTGCATTGATCTGCGGGACCGAACTCTTATATAAAAAGACTGACCGTGGCACCGGGCACGGCAAAAGGACCGGGAGGAGCAGAAAACATGACCAAGACGCGGCTTGTCGTCATCGGGGGCGATGCGGCGGGAATGAGCGCGGCCTCGCAGGCCCGCCGCCACCGAAAGGATCTGGAAATCGTCGTCTTCGAAAAGAGTCCGCACACCTCCTACTCTGCCTGAAGCATTCCCTACTACGTCGGCCGTGTCGTCGACGACGTGGAATCCCTCATCGCCGTCACACCGGAAGAATTTCGCAAAGAAAGGGACATCGACGCGCGGGTTCTCCATGAGGTCACGGAAATCGACATCAAGAACCGCAGGATCCACGTCCGGGATCTCGGGAAGGAAAAAGAACTCCGGGAACCCTTCGACATCCTGATGATCGCCACCGGCGCCATCCCCTTCTACCCCGATGTGCCCGGCCGGGACGCCCGCGGAATCTACGGCGTTCATACCCTGCAGAGCGGAATCGAGGTCCGGCGTGTGGTGGACGGGGAAAGGCCCCGTCGGGCCGTCATCGTCGGCGGAGGCTACATCGGCCTGGAAATGGCGGAGGCCTTCGTCATGCGTGGGGTGGAGGTCTCCCTCGTCGAACGCTCGGAGCAGGTCATGGGCACCCTCGATCCCGACATGGGAAGCCTCGTTTCCGACGCGCTGATGAAGGTCGGCGTGAAGCTCTACCGGAACGAATCGCTGCAGGGTTTCGATACCCGGGATGGAAGAGTGGCTGCGGTGGCCACGGACAAACGCTCCCTCCCGGCCGACATCGTCATCACGGGCCTCGGCGTACAACCCAACACCGCCCTGGCCCGGAACGCCGGCATCCCCCTCGGAGTGAGGGGTTCCATCATGGTCAACGACCGGATGCAGACGTCCGTCGAGGGCGTCTGGGCCGGCGGCGACTGCGCGGAATCCTTCCACCTGGTGAGCCGAAGACCCGTCCACTTCGCCCTGGGGACGATCGCCAACAAGCAGGGGCGGGTCGCCGGTATCAACATCGGGGGAGGGTATGCGACATTTCCCGGGGTGGTCGGCACCGCCGTGAGCAAGATCTGCGCCTATGAGGTCGCGCGGACGGGTCTTCAGGAACGGGAAATTCGGGCACTGGGCCTCGAGTATGTCACCGGCAAGATCGAGAGCATGACGCGGGCACATTACTACCCGCAGGCGGGGAAAGTCACCGTCAAGGTCCTCGCTGAAAAGGGGTGCGGACGGCTCCTCGGGGGGCAGATCGTCGGCGTCGAGGGTGCCGCCAAGCGGATCGATGTCCTCGCCACTTCCCTGCACGCCGGATTCACCGTGCTCGACATGATCGATCTCGACCTGAGCTACGCGCCGCCCTATTCTCCGGTGTGGGACCCGGTCATCATCGCGGCCCGGAAGGCCGCCGACGCTTTGTGATCCCGCAGCGGGGAACACAGGGGTCAGCGGCACCGGTCGGCCTTCCGGAGAGACGCAGATCGAAGGACGGGCCGTCGCCGGGTCTGCCACGGGAACCCGACTGCGGTCACCTCCCCGCAGGACCTTTCGATCGACCGGGAATGATGAAAGAGGTTCTGCCTTTGTAATCCAGGTATTCCCGGCCGAAACGGAGTTCGAGCTCCTTTTCCTCGATGACCTTGATGTAAATCACCAGCAAAGAAAAAAGACCGACCGTCAGGGCAACGGCCGCGGGGGAGCCGGCGAGCAGGCTCGCGCCCAGGTAGAAGAAGAAAGCGCCGAAGGCCATGGGATTCCTGCAGAAGGCGAAGGGTCCTTCCACGATCAGCCTCCGGGTGGGCATCAGCGGGGAAGGCGTCCCCCTCCCGACCCGGTACTGGGTCGCAACGGTCCAGGCGGCGAAGGCAAACCCCTCGACGGCGAAGACGACGCCGGCAATGAGCGCCGCCGTCTCACCCCGGAATCCCCCAAATCCCGTCAGGGAGTCCAGGAAGAGGGAAAAATAAACAAGGGCAACGGGGCCCACGGCCCCGAGAAAAACACCCTGGGCGACAATTGCGAGCAGACGCTGTGCATCGCTGTACTTCCGCGATGCCAGCCGTCTGAAGATCTCCATATCCACCGGCACCATCCTCTTCCCGGGCAGGGGCTGCACACGGCCCTGGATTGAGACGACGGGACGGGATATTCTTACCACAAAAGGGCCGGTGGGAAAACACCGGAGCGGCCTTCCTCTCCGGTGAAAACCCCGCGACGGGCCGGAAAGACTCAAGTTTCTGTCACAACCTGTCGATAGATCCGTTGAAATACCGAGGAGGGGATCAACGATGTCGAATGCCATGGGTGTCGCGCTTTCGGCTCTCCGAGCCCTTTTCACAAAGCTCGACGTGACGGCCGACAACATCGCCAACGCCGGTACCGCCGGGTTCAAGAAAAGCCGGGCCGATCTTCAGGAGGCCCCGTCGGGAGGCGTCAAGGTATCCATCGGCACCGTCGACACACCCGGAAGCCCCCTGCCCCCTGCCGACGGTGAACGGGAATACCGGGAATCCTCGAATGTCTCCCTTGAAGAAGAAATGGTCAACCTCATCCTCACGCAGTACGCTTTCAGCGCCAACCTCAAGACCCTCCAGACCGGGGATGAGATGCGGAGAAACCTCCTCGACATCAGGGTCTGAAAACAGGCATTCCTCCGTCGCGATAACACCCGGGCACCGGAAGATCATATCTGCTCCGGAGGAATGTCCGAGGGCTCATAGCCGGCGACGCAGGGGATACCGGCCTGCCGGAGCCTTGTCTCCACATCGCCGTAAAGAACCAGTTCCTCGACCTCCACCTCGTCGACTCCCATTGACTCGAGTCTGCGCCGGAGATTCCGGACATTTTCAGCGGACGAGAAACTGACCATGACGGCGGGATAAACCCGGACGCCGGCCTCGAGAAGGTTCCTCAGGGCCCCGACCTGCAGGCGAAAGGCCCCGGGGTCCGCCCCTGTCAGACGGCCGAACTCCCCCTCCGTGGTCCCTTTGAAACTCACCCGTACACAGAGGTTTTTGAACCTGGCGAGAGCCCTCGCGTAGGAGGGGTCGCAACCGAGCAGGATGCCGTTCGTCTCCAGGATAAACTCGTACTCTTCCGGAATCTTTTCGAGGACACCCATCAGGTGATCTCTCGAGAGCGTGGGTTCGTTCCCGCTGATTCGCAGCCGACGGAACTTCTTCCTGCGGGCGATGCCGACGAGATGAGCCGCGACCTCGGCGGGCGTGTAAAACGGACCCGGGGCTTCCGGCGAGACCACCCTTTCCCAGGCCCAGCAGAAGAGGCACCGCAGGCAGCAGCCGGTGCAATCGGCCGTCGCGATCCCGCCGTAAAACCTCGCGGCCCTGAACCGGTAGTATTTCCGTGAGTCCCCCCGGCAGACGACACGGGATGTTTCTTCGGCTTTTTTAACAGGGTCGAACACGGCGGTAACCGGTCAGGCGGAGAGTTGTTTATATCCGGGGGCTTTTGTGATATAAGCCCTCCCCGGAGACGGTTTCATGACAGGCCCCCGGTGGGCCGCCACAATCCTGATCGAAATATAACATGCCGGGCCGCACAAGGGTATTCATTGTTCGCCGGGTCTTTTATTCCACTGGAGGAGGTTCCTATGAAGTTCAAGACGCTCGACGATGTTCTGAAATACGCTATCGACAAGGAGAAAAAATCCAGCAAGCTTTACCTGATGTTCCAGAAAAAAGTCAAAAACCAGGCTGCCAGGAAACTGCTCGGCGAACTGGCCGAGCAGGAGTCGGGGCACCGGAAGCTTTTAGAGGAAGCCCTCCAGACGCACAAGACGCACAAGATCGGCGGCAAGTGCGAGGTGGCCGATATGAAACTGACCGATTACATGGTCGAGCGGGAGCTGGGACCGGACAGCGACCCCCAGGACGTGATGATGTACGCGATGCAGATGGAGAAGCTTTCCTACGACTTTTACAAGGAACTTTTGAAAAACTACAAGGGGACGAAGATTGCCGCTGCCCTGGCGAAGCTGACCGAAGAGGAGAGGTGCCACAAGGAAACTCTGGAAAAGGAGTACGAGGAGCGCTTCATGCAGTGGATGTAGGATCGGGAGGGCCGACGGCGGAAAAAAATTCCGGCCTCTTCGACTGAAGGGCCGGGTCATCCGCCATGAAGGGGTTCCGGACCGGCCTTTACTCCATGAGGGCGTAAATCCACGCACCCACGACGGACAGGCTGATCAGGACCACAAAGACATATTCGATCATTTTTCCGACCTCCGAGCAAAGGGCAACCAGGATACCGACGTCTCTGCCGACGCGTGTACCCCAGTGAACCCCACGAGCCTCTGGTCTACACTTCCACCAAACAGTATAACCGTTTGCCCATAAGGGGTTTCGGTTTATTTTGGAGTGCTGAAGTTAGCCGAGGGACTCATGTTTTTGCCGTTTCTATTATCGGTTTACAACCGCCGTTACTTTAGTGCGAAAAATGTGCCACAGAGCCCCCGACAGGGGATGCGCAGACTGTGAGAAGGCAAAAAGATGTTGTGCCGGAAGCCGGATCAGTGATACAAGGGGCGCAAAACCCAACGAAGGAGAGTGTCATGATCAAGAGATTCAGGAAACCATTGCTGGCCCTTGTCGTAACGGCCTACATGTCCCTCTTCGTGACATCTCCGGCCTTGGCCGGTATGGTGTCCTCCCTCGCGTCCTCCCCGGAGACGGCAGCCACGATGAGAGGCGAGGAGATCGGGAAAATTCAGCGGGTCCTTGAAAACCGGATCGTGGTCGAGAAATTCAAGGCCTACGGACTGAATGCCGAGGAAATCAGGGACAAGCTCCAGAGCATGTCGGACGAACAGATCCATCTGCTGGCGCAGGCATCGGACCAGCTGCCCGCGGGCGGGGATGGATGGGGCTTCGTCATCGGCCTCCTGCTCGTCATCCTGCTCGTCCTCCTGATCCTCAAGCTCTATGACAAGCAGATCGTGATCAAGTAACCGGCGTTGAAACCTATTTTTCTCTCTGTTCTCATTGCCGCGACGGCAATCACCCACGTCATTGAAGGCGTACCCTTTGTGAAGCAGGATACACGGTACTGTGGTCCTGCTTCACTCGCTTCCGTCCTCAACTATTACGGTGACACCGTCGACCAGAGAACCATCGGCAAAAGCACCTACAGCGAAAAACTGAAAGGGGCCCTGATCACCGACCTGGAGAATGTTGCCCGCGCCCGGGGGTTCAAAACCCGGTCGGCCGTCGGCCGCCTGGAGGATCTCCGGTCGGCGGTTTGCGAAGGCGTGCCCGTCATCGTGCTCATCGATCGGGGTTTCTGGGTGGTCTCCCGGCCCCACTACCTGGTGGTCTTCGGTTACGACGAAGGGGGCCTCATCGCCCACGACGGCTACCGGGCTTCTCAACGATACCCCTACCCAGAATTTGAGAAACAATGGACAAAAGCAGGATCCACATACCTTCTGGTCTACCGCTGACGGTCGTCCTCCCGCTCTTCTGCCTGATCCTGTCCTGTTCGGTGCCTCAGGTCATCATTCTCGAAGACACACTGACGGCGGAGCAGCACAACGACCTGGGGGTCATCTACGAAAAGAAGGGGCTCAACGACCTGGCGGAAAAGGAGTACCTGAAGGCGGCCGGAAAGAGGAAGGAATGGATGGTCCCCCATTTCAACCTGGGGAATCTTTGCTATCAAAAGGGCGATTACGCCCGATCGGAAGCATTTTACCGCAAAGCCCTGGAGCGGGCGCCTTCGAACCCCGATGTCATGAACAACCTCGCCAATGCCCTATTCATGCAGGGGCGCTTCGACGAGGCGCGAAAAACCATCGAGGATGCCCTGGCGATAGATCGAAAAGAGGAGTATCTGGACACGTACCGCCGGGTTCTGGAAAAAGAACACCGGCAGTTTTGAGTGATGAGTGTTGAATTTTCAATGGGCAGAATATTCTTTTTTTCCGGCACAGCCGACAACACCGACCCCGCACCTGACACTCGATACCGGAAGAAGAGCGTCTTTCGTCAGAGGAAGAGTTCCATGACGGCTTCGGCCATCAGCCTGTAACCCGTCACCGTCGGATGGACGCCGTCCGGCTGGACCAGTTCCCCCAGGTCGCCCCCGTCCCGGACCCATCGCTTCCAGTGCTCGTGGACCCGCGCGATCGAAAGCCCGTAGGCCCGGGCCAGGTCCTCCAGGCTTCCGTAAAAGGATTTTTCAATCACCTCGTTCCACTCATTCTCGCCGATGTAGGACGAGGTCACGAGAACGATCTCGGCCCCCGTGTTTCCCCGGATCTCGCTGATGATGGTCTCCATGTTCAGACGGTAATCCTCCGGCGTGTAGCCCACGAAGGCGTCGTTCAGGGCGAACTGAAGGAGGACACAGTCCGGTCCGTAAAAGAAGACATCGGGGTCGACGCGATGCAGGCCGCCTTCGGCCGTGTCGCCGGGGATACCCTTGTTGATAAGCCTGAAGCCGTTTTTCGGGTATTTCTCCGTCAGCATCTCTTTCAAAAAGTCGAGATAGCCCTTTCGCACCATCCACCCGTAGGTGAGGGAATCCCCGATGGCCACAAGGGTTGCCGACTCGACGGTCCGGAGCTTTTCGATGGTCTTCACGGGTTTTGTCATGTGTTTCTCCGCTTGTTCTGTCGCGTGCTACCATACAACATCACCTCCATGATTTCCACCGTCTTGAACGTCGAGAACCTGCAGGAACGGGCGGCGGCTGAAAAAGAAGGGGCTCCTCGCTCGAGGGCCCCTTTTTTAAACCCTGTCGCAGGGCTCACGAGACCGATCAGGCGGTCCGTCCCGCCTGAACCGGCGATCGAATGCGAAGCGGCGGGGATGTCCCGGCTTCCCGGTCTCTGCAACGGCCCGGCATTCCCCTCAGTTCGCGGCCGCCTCCAGAGGGGACTCCTGGAATTTAAGGGCGATGCAGTCCTGTCTCCAGAGACAGGATAGTTCGCGGCAGTATTCGACTCGATCCGTGCCGTAACACTCGGGGTTGTTCTCTTTTCGCTGTATGGCCCTGATGAGGTCCGTCTTCCTCATGCCGAAGGAATTGACCCCGAGGGCTTTTGCCTTTTTCTGGATGTCCTGGTATTTCATCGTTGCACTTCCTGTTCTTTCAAAATGTGTCTTACCGGGACAGGAAAAAGAGGGCCGACGGACTGAGGACCCGGCCCTCCTCCTCAGTGTCGTCGAATGCATCGCTGTGTCCGATCATCCGACGATCCAGCCCGTTTCGTTGTCCCATCCGTTCCGGGATACAGTCCTCGGATGTCTCCGGGTCTGCTTTCATCACCGCACCGAGATGATTCTTCATTTTGATCTCCTGTCTTTTCTCAACCACCGTCTATTGCGCGACATCGACGTTGAAATACCGGCTGATGGCCCCCATGATGGCGGTCACGCAATCACCCCGCTTCACCGGGGCGGCGGTCTCCTCCTGAGCATCCCGGGAAACCCCGGTTTTCAAGCTGTTCTGCCGGTTTTTATCTTGGAGTATGACAGAAAAACAGGAGCGGTGACAATCCCGGATCATTACTGGAAAGATATCAGGTAAAAACTGATATTATGACAGGCTCAGCAGAAAGGACCGGAGATTGGCTTTCTTGTTTTTCAGGCCGAGCTTGATTCTGATATTGTCGCGGTGAAATTCAACGGCTCGACTCGATACATTAAGAACTTCCGATATTTCCTTCGTCGTCCGCCCCTCGCGCACCAGGGTTGCGATCTGGATCTCCCGGGGCGTGAGATTCAGGTACTTGGAGGTCATCTTGCGCAGGAAGGGGGACAGGATGTCGTTCAGGTTGGACTTGATGATGTTGGTGTAGGCGAGCTGTTCGCCTTTGAGGGGGGTTTTCTGGAGCTTTTCCAGGTAGGGGAGAACGAGCTCTTTGACATTGGTGAGGATTCTCTCCTCCAGCTCTTCCCTGTCGTCTTCGCGGTGTTTCAAAAGCACCCGGAGCGCCGTGTTCAGTTCCTCGAGGTTCCTGGACTTGACCTCCAGCTCCTCCTCCCGTGCCCGCAGTTCCTTCTCCGCCTTTTTCCGTTCGGTGATATCCAGAAGGGATGCAACGCTCATCGTCGTCCCGGGGATCATGGCGATCGTCATGAAGGCATCCCGGACCCGGCCCGCCTTGTCCCTGAAGCGAAACTCGTAATTCCGCGGGGCGGAAGCCTCGTCCACCCGGCGGATACGGTGATATTCGATCATTCGCGCGAGCATGCCTTCGCTGTCGGCGATGAAATCCGTCCATTTCATTTTCCGCTCCACTTCCCCCTTTGGATAGCCGCTCTGCCGCTCGAACTCCGTGTTCACCATGGAGACCGTCATGTCCTCCTCGACGATCATGGTCGCCGCCGTAGTGGTCTCGAAGATGGTCCTGTATCTCGCCTCCGATTCCTTCAGTGCCCGCTCCGAGAGCACGCGGTCCGTGATGTCGTCCACCATTTCGATGGCCGCGATAACGTTACCGGCGGCATCCTTGATCGGTGTGGAAATGATGCGGTAATTCCTGATGCGGTTCGCCGAGGGGGTCTCCGTCACCGCTTCATGCACCTCGCCGTCCCGGAGGGTTCGTAAAGTGGGGCAGTAGGGGCAGATGTCCTCCCGGGGCGGGTCGTTGAAGGAGCGGTAGCAGATGGATTTCTTTTCGGGATCGAGATGGGGATACCACGCCTTCATCTGGTTGTTGAGCGTCAGGATTTCCATCTCCGGGCTGATCAGGGCGATTCCGATGCCGACATTGTCGATGACGCTCTTGTACTTCTGCTCCGAAGCCTTGAGCGCCTCTTCGATGCGCTTGCGTTCTTCGATCTCCGCCTTCATCTGGCGGGTTCTGGCGAGAAGTTCCGCGGAGGTTTCCTCCACCCGTTTTTCGTAGTGATTCACGGACTGCTGGAGAGCCTCTTCCGCCTCTTTCCGCGCCGTGATGTCATAGCCGACACCCTGGTACTCCACGATACGGCCCTCGTCATCGAAGACGGCCCGGTTCGTCCACAGCTGCCAGCCGATCTTTCCGCCGGGCCTGAGGACCCGGTGTTCATGGGTGAGGAAAGGCATCTGTCCGTCCATCCCCTCGACCATATCCTCGATCTGTCCACGATCCGCTTCGGGGATGAGGTTCTTGAAATCGAAGCCGATGAGTTCCTCCCTCTTCACGCCGAAAAACCGGCAGTAGGCCTCATTGACAAACGTCAGCGTCCCGTCCCTCAGATATCGGCAGATCAGCGCATCCTGGTGCTCGATGATGCTGCGGTATCGCTCCTCACCGCGGCGCAGAGCCTCCTCTTCCCTCTTTCTCTCGAGGAGTTCCGCCTCGAGTTTTTCCAGTTTTTCCCGGAGTTTGACGTCTTCTTTTGCCATGGCTGATCACAGGCCTTTCCGGCTCCGAAGGGCCGCCTCCCACCCGCCGAAAGGGCATCCCCGAGCCGCGGAAACGATCCTTTCAATGGTTGAGATTATCCTTTCCATCGATCCCCGTCAATGCCCCCTTGCGATGACGCCTTCGAGCGTCCCCGCCCGGGCAGACACCGGCGCTTCCGCCATCGTTCTAAACTTTTCCGGATTCCTGCCGATATAGGAAACAGAGTACCTGCGTCTGAAAAAGGCAAACCACACCGAAAGGGTGGGACGCAAAGCCACGGGCCTACATCCGGAGCTTCGGACAGGGCAGCCGGGTTGCCAGACGAAAGCGGCACTTTCCGGTGCTGAATTTCGTCGGCTCAGCAAATTCAGCCTCGTGGAGGTGCTGTTATCATGTTGACGACACATCGGCGGCTGACGACCGCCCGGAGGGTCGTCCCTATACTCTCCGCGACCAGCCTTACGCTCCTGATCGCCTCGATCCTCTCTCTTCACGTTTTCGCACCCGCGGTCCATGCCGCCCAGATCAGCCTCGAATGGGATGCCAACAGGGAACCCGATCTATCGGGCTACCGGATCTACTACGGGACATCGAGCGGCCACTACAGCGCCTCGGTCGATGTCGGCAACAGCACCCACTGCGTGATCTCCAACCTCGTACAGGGTGTCACCTACTACTTCGCGGCCACGGCCTACGACTCCGAAGGCAACGAAAGCGATTTCTCCGAAGAAATCGTCTACACCGTTCCGGCCGCCGTTCCCGGTCCGGCGTCACCGTCGTCCGTCGGCGGCGGCGATGGCGGTGGCGGCGGTTGTTTCATCGCCACGGCGGCTTACGGCAGTTACCTGGCCCCGGAGGTTACGGCCCTTCGCCGGTTCAGGGATCAGGTCCTGCTGGTCCATGCGCCGGGGCGGGCTTTCGTCCGGGTCTACTACCGGCTGTCGCCCCCGATCGCCGATTTCATCGGGGAGCATGAATTCCTCCGGTCCTTGACACGCTGGACCCTCACGCCGCTCGTCTACGGTGTGAAGTACCCGGAGGCGTCGGGGGGTATCCTTTTCGCGGCGCTTGCGATCGCCTTCGTGGCCCGTGTGAGAAAAGATCAATACATGGAAGAACCTGCAGGGAACAATGATCCCCTGTTCGCGAAACCTCATACCGGCTCCGACCTCCAACCCAAGGGTGACTAACCCTCCCCTGAAGATAATCCCCGGCGCAGAGGCCGGGGATTATCTTCAAACCGAAGACCATCGGACCCTCTCTCAAAAGCCCCAGAAGACCTCCACGGGGTCGTCGTCCACTTCCCTCAGGAGGGCCTCGAAATCGGTCCGCGGTTTGAGGTAGTAGGCCCGCCAGTCCGCTTCCCGGTCACGATAAAAGAGCGACCAGGTTTTCGACCCCTCATCCCAGCGGAACTGCGCCACATCGAGATCCACCCAGCGCTCCGGGTCGGCGAAGGTTGCCCGCTGCTCGAAAATCGTGACGGCATCGTCCTCGATCCTGTAGCCCAGCCGTATCCTGCTCCGGTAATAGAGGGGGACCTTCTCCCGGCAGAACCAGGAAAGCTTGGTTTCCACGAGCCGTCTGGTGAATTCCGACAACGCCATGTTGAAAATATAGCACGACCCGCGCCTTGCGGTCAAAATTTCACGACGACCGCAGGGAGCAAGGGATGGAGCGCAACAGGATGAAAATGAAACAAAAAAGCGGCGGTACCTCCTGCCGGCAGAAATACCCGCGGGCATCTCGGCAGAACTGGGATGCATCACAGGCCTGAAGACCCCGCACATGGCAGGAAAAGTGCAATAGATGGAATCCGATCCACCGGCAGGGAAGATCCTGCCTCGCGACGGGCTCGCACGACGCGGAACCCGATGAACAGCTGGGGATCATCCAAAAAGAGAATAACCGACGGAAATCCATGAGCGAAAGGGCCGTGCGCAGACATTTCATCCAGGGCATGACGGAAGTCATCATCCGGGAATCCCATGCCGTTGCAGAGCGTTTTATGGACTTCGTCGTCGAAAACGCCCTGCCGGGCATGATCTACGACGCTGCACTTCTTCCCTATGAGAAGGAGTTCATCCGGAATGCCTGCGTGGTCTGGATGCAGATGAACAGGAAAGACCCGAGGATGCAGGACTGGAAGGTGGTTTTCCCGATCCTCGCCCAGTTCCAGGAAGGGGTGGGGCTCATGCCGCTCGGCATCAATTTTGCGGCGATGGACCCCGGGGACATGAGTGCCGAAGAGATTTACGAAACCATCTCCGGAAGCAGGATCCCGGGCAGAGATCTCTCCGACCGGGTTGCAAAGGAGTACGAGGAGCTTCTCGCCATCGCGGAGAGGATCCTGTCCTGACCCCCTCTACTTCTTCACTTCCCTCCCAAGCCGTTTTTCCACGGCCTGAATCTTCCCCGTGATGCGACCCGGTTTTCCCGGCCGGTCGTCAATCGATATGGATGTGAGCACCCTCGATGATCGGTCGAGCATCCTGCGGTGACACCTCCCGATGAGGGCCATCACCTCGTCCCACTCCCCCTCGACAACGGTCCCCATGGGGTTCATCCGGTAGGGCAGGCCGCTTTCATCGACCATCCGGACGACCTCCGCTACGTGTTCGCTGATGCTGTCACCGACGCCGATCGGCACGATACTGAACTGGGCGAGCATGATGCGCCTCCTTTCAAAAAAGCCGGGATGCGGTCGAAGGGGGTGAAAAAAGCGCGGGGTCAAGGCCCTTCGAGAATGGCCACGGGTCGGCACCACCCTGCGCTCGCCCCTTTGATCTTCACGGGGAAACAGCAGACGGTGAATCCCTGTGATCGTCCGATTGCCGCGAGATTGGCCATCTTCTCCATGTGACAGTACCCGATCTCGATACCGGCGAAATGGGCCTCCCAGATAACCCTCGGGTCCTTTGTCTTCTTGAACTCCTCGGCGATGAACGGAAGCGGTCGGTCCCAGCTCCAGGCGTCGGTCCCCACGACTTTTACGCCCTTTTCAAGGAGGTAGAGCGTGCTTTCCCGCTCCATGCCGGCCCCCTTGACGAGGTACTCCGGAGTCCCCCAGACCCGGTCGGCGCCCGTCTGGATCAGTACGATGTCGAGGGGCTTGATGGTGTACCGGATCTTCTCGAGGGCCGCCCGGAGGTCCTTCACGGTGATCCGTTCACCGTCTTTCTTGTGACGGAAATCCAGCACCACACCGTCGCCGAAGCACCACTCGAGTGGGATCTCGTCGATGGTGAGGGCGGGAACACCGCCGTCCATCGTCGGGTGGTAGTGGTATGGCGCGTCCAGATGGGTGCCGCTGTGGGTCGTAAGGGTCATGAACTCAAGGGCCCAGCCGAGACCGCCGGGGAGTTCCTCCTTCTTCATCCCGGGGAAGAAGTCCTTCATCTGCTCGGCCCCCTGGCCGTGGTCCACATAGTTGATCTGCGGGATCATCATCGGCGGGTCGCTCGGGAGCCCCGCCTCGATGGCGATGCTGAGATCCACAAAACGTCTTTTCGACACGTCCGGTCCTCCTTTCGGGGTGTTCTGCATGGGCAGATGGCGTGAGAGACGTCGACCCGATGACCGCTTCTTTATAAGCCGCACAAAGGGGTGAGTCAAACAAATAAAGGTCGCCGAATGGCCTCAAATTAAATGTTACCCAGGAGGTGGTTGAAAAAGTATCGTTGACTCATAA
>DAOTMG010000002.1:0-160400 GCA_035450185.1 Syntrophales bacterium
CCTATAGTGCCCCTAAGAGCGTATCCCGTAGGTAACGCGTTTTTGTTGCAATCAAAAACTTGGCATATTCTTGGCATTGCACGAATGGTGTGATTTCATACAGGAGAACCCCTATGAGCTACAGGCTCAGAATAATTGCTTTTCCGACCGTTCTTGCCCTGATTTTCCTTTCGGGCGGGTGTGTGACCACGGAAAAAAAGGGTACACCCGTAAAGGAATATCAGGCAAACCAGCCGGTTGTCCCCCCTGAGGAAAAGGCGAAGCAGGCCGCCGAAATCAGGAAGCTCAGCCAGGTGGATCGCAACGACGTCTTCACCGAGGCACGAGGCCTCCCCGAGTACATCCTGGGCCCCGGCGACGTCATCCAGATCACCTTCTGGGACGGTGCAAAACCCACAGCCTACACGACGGAGGTGAGGCCGGACGGGAAGATCTCCTATTCTTTTGTCGATGACCTGTACATCAATGGGCTCACCGTGGAGGAAGCGCGCGCGGCCCTCACAAAGTCCATGCAGAAATACATAAGAAATCCCAGGCTGGAGATCATCGTAAAGGAATTCAAGAGCAAGTCAGCCCTTCTCTTCGGGCAGATCAACAGGTTCGACACGGGTATTTCCGGTGTGAGGTCCGGTCCCGGCCGGTATCCCCTCTCCGGCAAGATGACTGTTCTCGACCTGATCGTGGGAGCCGGCGGAGCCATATCGGGCGCCGTGGAAGGCAATGGCGACCTCACGAGGGTGGAACTCGTCCGGAAGGGGAAGATCTACACGCTCAACCTCTACAACGCCATGTTCAGGGGCGACATGAGCGAGAACATGGTCCTCGAGGACCGGGACATGGTCACCGTCCCGGAACTGCCCATCTACGGGGAGAGGGTCTATGTCCTGGGTGAGGTCAGTCAGCAGGGCATCTACCGGCTCAAGGATGCCTATGACCTGCTTGCGGCCCTTGCAAAGGCCGGGGGACCGACCCGGGTCGCCGTCAAATCGGATGTCAAGATCATTCGGGAGTTCCAGGAAAGAGAGGGGAAGCCGATCGTCATTTCGGCCAACTATGACGAGATCACCAAGCAGGGCGACATCAGCCAGAATATCAGGCTCAAAAACGGCGATGTCGTCTGGGTGCCCAGGACGGCGATCGGCGACGTCAACGAATTCATCGTCAACACCGTCCCGCTCCTGGAATACATGTTCTACCCGGGGAGATACAGAGACGCCTACGGTTATCCGGACCAGATGCGCATCAAATAGACCGGGCTGGGACATCATAAAAGATGCAGATGCCCGAATGGCGACTTTCAGAACGAAATTCGCTCACGAAGAGGAATGCCGAGAAGATGGCACAATATGACCTGAACCTCAGAGAATACTGGAGAGTCATCAAGAGACGGAAATTCATCATTCTCCTGACCGTCGCCCTGACGGGACTCTTCAGCCTTGTTGCCGCCCTTATCGAAAAGCCCGTTCCCGTTTACCAGGCCAGTACCAGCATAAAGATGGAGCGCAACACCGGCGGCGGCATCTTCATGGACAACCATTACACGATGGTCGACGACCTTCAGACCCAGGTCGCAACGATCAAGAGCTACTACATGATGGAGATGCTGGCCAAGGAGATGGGCCTCATCCCCGCAAGCCTTTCCTCCGAGGAGGTCCGCAAACGCAAGGAATGCCTGGACATCATCCTGGACCTGAAGAGCAAGGTTTCCACCCAGCTCGATGAGAACAAGAGCACCGTCATCGACATCATTGTCAAGTCCGAAGACCCCAAGTCCGCCGCGCGGGCGGCCAACAGCCTCGCAGCGGTTTACGGAAAGGAACGGTACAAGGAGATCAACAAGAGAACCATCGAGGCCAAACGTGCCGTCGAGGCGCAGTTGAAGCTGGCTACCGAGCGCCTGAGGAATTCCGAGGAGGCCGTCCGGGATTTCAAGGAGAAAAACAAGCTCGTTTCCGTGGACAGCCAGTCGGCAAGCCTGCTCACCCAGATGAACACCCTGCAGATGAATTACGACAAGAATGCCGTGAGCCACCAGAATATCGCGGGTATCCTGAAACTCCTCGAGGGGGCGGAAAACAGGCCGCTCACCTCGAAGACGAGCTTCTATTATGACGGCGCCCCCGCTCTCTACCACAACCTGAACGACCGGCTCGTCAAGCTGATGCTGGAGAGAGACACGCTCCTCATCACCTTTACGGAGGAGTACCCGGCTGTCGTGGAGCTGAAGGCCCAGATCCGCGAGACGGTGAAGGCCATGCAGGCGCAGCTCCTCGCCATGGACAAGGGCCTCGTGTCGGAGATGAAGACCCTGCAGGCCAAGATGGACGTCGTCGGCGAGGGCATCAAGAGGATGCCGGAGAAAGGCATCGAACTTGCGCGCCTCGATCGGGAGGTCCAGGTCGCCCAGGAGGTGTACACGCTTCTCAACAAAAAGCACCAGGAGGCCATGATCAGGGAGGCCGAGAACATCGAGGAAGTGAAGATCGTCAAGCCGGCCCTGGAACCCTCCAAGCCCATCAACCCGCCCAAGGTCAAGGAAAATTTCCTCCTCGGCCTGATCATCGGGCTTGCCATGGGTGTCGTCTTCGCGTTCCTGATCGAGACCTTCGACACCTCCATCGGCGCCATCGAGGAGGTGGAGGAATTCCTCCGGGTCCCCGTCCTCGGGCTGGTTCCCCACGTGACGCCGCAGGAGATCAAGGCGGTCATCCAGGAAAAATACGGCGGGGACATCGATCCCGAAACGCTCCAGCGGGATGCAAGGCTCATCTCTCACTTCGCGCCCAAGTCGAACCTTGCCGAGAGTTACCGGACGGTGCGGACGAACGTCAATTTCGCTTCGCTTGAGAAGGGCATCCAATCCATCGTCCTCACGAGTTCCTCGCCGCAGGAAGGAAAGACCTCCACCATCGTCAACCTGGCCATTACCATGGCCCAGTCGGGTCGTAAGGTCCTTCTCGTGGAAGGTGACCTGCGGAAACCCGTCATCGCGAAGATGTTCGGCCTGCCGTCCTCCGAAGGGCTGACGGACGCGATCCACGCGAATTTCGAGTGGAAGAAATGCGTCCGGACCATCGCGGACATGATGGCCGGAAAGATGACCGTCGACGAGATTCTCAAGACCCCGGGCATCGATAATCTCAACGTGCTCCCCGCAGGTACGATTCCTCCCAACCCGGCGGAGCTGATCAGCTCGCAGTACGTCAACGACATGATCAGCGAGGCGAAGAAGGAATACGACTACGTCTTCATCGACGCGCCGCCTCTTCTTTCCGCGGCCGATGCGGCTGTCCTGAGCTCGAAGGCCGACGGCGTCGTCATGGTCTACCGCGTGGGGAAAATCCCGAGGGGCGCCCTCAAACGCGCCAAGTCGCAGCTTGAGCATGTCAAAGCCAATATTATCGGTGTCGTGCTGAACGGCCTCAGGGCGGAGCTGAGCACCGATTACTCCGATTACCGCTACAGGAGTTACTACTATTACGGTGCCCAGAAGGCCGAGCAGCAATCCGTTCTCGAAAAGATCGGGTCCCTGCCCGGCCGGGCCATCGAAATGTTCCGGACGGTCGCGAAGAACCCCTTCCGCAAGAAAGAGGCGACCGCCGATCCCCAAGAGACACCGGAAGCCTTCATCAAGGAGCTTTTGAACAAGACCTCCGCCGATGTGAAGGCGGCTTCGCAAAGCAAGGTTATGAAGAAGATCATACAGATCAAGAACCTGCTCTTCACCGTCGCGATCATGACCTTTACAGCGGGCATCCTCCAGCAGAGCGAGTATCTGCGCTGCGATTTCCCAGGGCTCCTGAACGCTTTCCGCAACGACCTGAAGCAGTCGGCCCAGGCGGGGGGCTTCGAGATTGCCATGGGGGTGAAGGCCCGGGAGGCATCCCGTGAAACAGTCCCGCAGGATGCGGGTGCCATAACGAATGCGGTATCTTCCGTGCAGACAGATGAGACCACCGCAGTCCCGGCGACGTCCGGCGGCTTTATCCGGCAGAAGATCGATCGGGAACGATAACCCGTCCCGACACAGAGCATCGACATGGCCGAACAGGCTCAAATCCTACCTCTCAAGAAGAAAAGGGACTGGAAGAAGTTCCTGCAGAGAAAGATCCCTTCCTCCTGGCTCTGGGTCATCCTTCTCGTCTCGCTCGTCGCAGGCATTTTCGCCGTCAATCTTCAGAGCTGGATGACGGCCATCTATGCCTATGAGGACCGGAGCTACAAGCCGGCGGATGTCGACAGACAGCTCAATGAAATGGACAAGGCTCTGGAGAGACTGAAGAGAATTTACAGCAAGGACGCCCCCTGAGCGGTCGGTCTGCGATGAAAGCCGGGCATGAATCCGCCACCCGGTTTGACCGCAGGTGATAAGTAAAATGGCTGTATATCCCGCCCGTCAGAGATGCTTTTCGTGATCAGTCGCTTAAGTTCCCCCACGACATGATTTGAGATTTCGGCGGGTTTTTGTAAAGCGAAAAGGTTTCCAGAGGTATGTTCAAGGCGGAACAAATCGATCCAAACCAGAGACTCTTCTGGCTCGCATCGATCGTGATTGCGACGGCCGTCGTCGGTGCGGCCCTTATCAAAGTCTCCTCCTGGCTCGTCATCGCCGTCCTTGCCGCTGTTACGATAGCCCTCATCGCTTTCCTCGCCCCCGAATTGTCTCTCTATTTGCTCCTGGCGGCAATGTTGCTCAGTCCCGAGTTCGTTGTCAAGCAGTTACCGGGATTTGATGGTCTGCGGGGATTGACGATACGATATGAAGATCTGCTCCTCGTCATCATAGGAACCGCATGGTTCATGAAGACGGCGATCAAAAAGGAACTGGGGCTCTTTGTGCGGACGCCGTTGAATGTGACGATTGCCGCCTACCTCGTCGTCTGCTTCATATCGACACTCATGGGAATGAATGCCGGCAGGATCAAAGGCATCACGGGGTTGATGTATGTACTGAAATATTTCGAATATGTGGTCGTTTATTTCATGGCCGTGAATATCCTCAGGGAAAAGAAACAGGTCGAACGCTTTGTGAGGGTGATGCTCCTGGTCTGTTTTGTCACCTGTATTGTGGGCCTGGTTCAAGCCCATGGGGGGGAGCGTGTCTCAACGCCTTTTGAAGGCGAAGTCGGCGAGCCAAATACAATGGGCGGTTACCTTGTCCTCATGATTTCTCTTGTCCTGGGGCTTATGCTTTCGAATGATCGGCCGAAATCGAAGCCCTTCCTGCTCACCCTCCTCATGGTCAGCGTCGTGACACTGGCGCTCACACTTTCGAGGAGCTCCTGGCTGGCTGCGGTCCCCATGCTGGCGACACTGACCTATCTCACTAAAAAGAAATTTTTTATTATCATTCCCCTGATTTTTATTATCGCCGTCGCGCCAATCATTTTACCTCAAAGCGTTAAGGACCGATTTTTCTACACCTTTCTGCAACCTCACGATCGGGGAGACGTGGAAATCGGGAGCTTCAAGCTGGATTCGTCCACATCAGCCAGGGTGCAGTCATGGAAACAGGTGTTGACAAAGGATTTTGTAAAACATCCGATCCTGGGTCACGGCGTCACCGGATATGGTTTCATGGATGCCCAATACCCGAGAGTACTTGCTGAAACCGGTTTGCTCGGGTTCGTCTTCTTTTTCCTCTTATTATTATCCATCTTGAGAATTTCGCTGAAAGTATTCAAAGGGACGAAGGATCCCTTTTTCAGGGGTTTGACCATAGGCTATATCGCCGGGTTCATCGGTCTGCTCACCCATGCCGTCGGCGCAAACACATTCATCATCGTTCGCATCATGGAGCCTTTCTGGTTTCTCACGGCCATGGTGGTAATGATCCCGGATATCGAACGGGGAATGGCGGTAAAACGGAACGCGCAGCCGCAGCAACAGTGACGATATCCGCGACAATTCCCTGATGGTCACTACATCAGGCAGTACGATATCTGAATGGATAGCTTCACTCTTCGACGATCCCTCCAGGTGGTTCTCTTTTCCGATCAGAAAAAAAGCTGAATAATTCATTGAGAAAACTTTCTTGGCAATCAGAGCAGAAGTGCGGGCCGGCGCATTTGGCCCGGGAAGACTTAGTGTCCAAGTCACTGTATTTACTGTAGTTCTATCATTATCGACGCGGGGACTTGAAACCGGACCGAGGGGAATCAAGGGCATGGAATTTGCAAACTTCTGAATTTATTGCATAAATTGAACATATTTCTTTCAACATAGGTTTTACATGAGGACCTTGATTACAGGCGTTCCAGGATGGCTCGGCAATCGTTTCATCGAGATTCTGACGAGCGGATTTGCAGGAGAAGGCCCGCCTTTCAAAGAATCCAGGATCCGTTGCGCGATGTTTCCAAATAGCGATCTCGATTTCCTGAAAAGCCAATCCGGCGAGATCGAGGTTGTCTATTCGGATGTCACAGAGAAGAGTACCCTGACCGACGCCTGCAAGAATGTGGAAGTCATCTTCCATATTGCCGGCCTCATACACCCGCCTTTCTTCAATGCGCGAAGGGTCTTCGACGTAAATACCGACGGGACGAGAAATCTCCTGAGCACAGCAGTGTCAGCCGGTGTGAAGCGTTTCATCTTCATCAGTTCCAATTCCTCAATCGGCTGCAATCCCTCCTCGCATGCGCTTTTCACAGAGGATTCTCCCTATAACCCCTACATGAAATATGGGCTTAGCAAATACCTGGCCGAACTCGAGGTTAAAAATTTTCAAGAAGCGGGTAGAATCGAAACGGTCATTTTAAGACCCTGCTGGTATTACGGGCCCTGTCAGCCCGTCCGGCAGACGAGATTTTTCAACATGATCAGAAAAGGAAACCCGATCGTCTTCGGCAACGGCCGGAACGTCCGATCCATGTCCTACGTCGATAACACGTGCCAAGCCATGATCCTTGCAGCGACAAAGAGTGTCGCGGCCGGAAAAACATACTGGATCGCGGATTCGAGGCCATACTCGATGATCGAAATTTATCAGACGGTTGCGGAACTCCTCAACGTCAAACTGAAGCCCCGGTTTGTTCCGGGATTGGCGTCGGATGTCTGCATGTATGTCGACAGGATTCTTCAGTCGGTTGGCCTTTATGAAATGAATATTCATGTGGCAGGTGAAATGAACAAGAACATCGCCTGCAGTGTCCGGAAGGCGATGGATGAATTGGGATATCAACCCAAAGTCGATCTTTATGAAGGTATGAAGAGGTCGATCGAATGGTGCAGGAAGCAGGGATACTTAAAATAAGAACCGGAGGACAGGCGGTTTCCCAGGGTATCCTGACCCATATCGCCATCTCCATGCGTCCGAAGCAGTGGGTGAAGAATCTGTTTGTTTTCGCGCCCCTGATCTTCAGCAAGAAGCTCAGTGTCCTGCAGACGGACCTGGAGATGGTGGCGGCCTTCTTGCTCTTCTGTCTCGTTTCCGGCGCCGTGTACATGCTCAATGACATCCTGGACAGAAGGTCTGATCAGTATCACCCCCGCAAATGCGAGAGGCCGATTGCTTCGGGAAGGCTGCCCGTACCCATTGCGATTACGATCATCGTCTTTCTTTTCATTATCTCGCTTTTCTCCGCCTATCAGATAAACGAAGCCCTCGGAATCATCCTCACGACCTACATCCTGATCAACTTTGCCTATTCAAAGTATCTCAAGTACGTGGTCATACTGGATGTCTTTTCGATTGCTGCGGGGTTTTTCCTGAGAATCCTCGCCGGAATATTTGTCGCGCAGGCCCAGACATCCGAGTGGGCCTATGTCGCCGCCATATTTCTTACCCTGTTTATCGGCTTCGGCAAGAGAAGGGCCGAACTGGAAATTGCCGAAAAGAACGGAGGGAAAAGTCGGGGGGTTCTTAAAAAATATAACACGGCCTTCCTGGACCCCATCATCATCATCACATCGGCCGGTATGATCATCTCCTATATGCTCTATACCATTTCGGACTATGCGATAGGAAAATTTGGAACGAGGCATTTGCTTTTCACGTCTATTTTCGTTCTCTACGGCTTGTTCCGCTACTTGTATCTGATTTACGGTAAGAACACGGGTGATTCCCCCACGGATATCTTGTTGGCGGACCGTCCTTTGCTGGTCAGCGTTTTCCTGTGGGCGGTTGTATCCGCGTTCATCATCTATTCCGGGCTATGGCGATAGCACCACCCTGTTCGAATCTCTCGAAAGGAACGTTGATGAATCTGATTACAGGCGGTTCGGGTTTCGTCGGCAGTTGCATCGCAAGAAAGCTCATTGAGCGCGGGGAACGGGTTCGCGTGCTTGATATTGTGGGACCGGAATTATCTGCACAGAAAGGTAAATTCGAATTCTGTAAGATCGATATTCGCAACAGACAGCAGGTGATCGATGCCTGCGAGGGCATGAGAAGAATTTTTCACATTGTTTCTCTCGTTCCCATTTCTAAAGCTGGAAAAGGATTCCGGGATGTCAACGTTCAGGGGACCCGTAACATTATGGAAGGTGCACTCAAACATGGCGTGTCCAAGGTACTGCACATGTCGAGCTCGGCCGTTTACGACCTGAACCAGCAAAATCCCCTGAACGAAAATTCAAGAATTGATCCCCTGGGCGGTTATGGACGCTCCAAGTATGGAGGGGAACAAGTTTGCATCGAATACAGGAAAAAGGGACTGGATGTTTCGATCGTCAGGCCCCGGACCGTCATCGGAGCCGAACGGCTCGGCATCTTTTCAATTCTCTTTGACTGGATCCGGGCGGGGAAGAATATTTACATCATCGGGTCCGGCAAAAACAGGATTCAGTTTGTCGAGGTTGAGGAACTTGCCGAGGCCTGTATCTTGATGACTGAAAAGGCATCGAATGATGTTTTCAATATCGGCACGGACCGTTTCGGCACCCTGCGCGAGGATCTGGAAGTCCTGATTCGACATGCGGGTTCTTCCTCCAGGGTCGTCGGATTGAATCCCGCGCTATCAATATCACTGCTGAAAGTGCTGGATAAACTCAATCTCTCACCCCTTGCCGACTGGCATTATCTCACCTACCACAAGGATTTTTATTTCGACATTTCGAAGGCAAAAAGTGTTCTCGGGTGGCAGCCGAAGTACAGCAACGTCGAGATGCTCGTCGAGGCATACAATTGGTATCTGAATAATCGCGAGAAAGTCAAGAATCAAGTCGGGACGACACACAAGTTGTCCATCCGGCAGGGCGTATTGAAGCTGATAAGGCATATATCTTAAGGATGATACTCCTTTCGTCGTATGATTTATAAATTAGATTACATCGGTGGCATAAAGGAGTTTTTTATAATATCGAGCGTTCTACCCCCACCAGAATGGGGACTCTTTGTCCTGATATTATCCCTCCCCATTGTTTACTGGCTGACGCGAACAAAAGACAAAGAGAGGTTTCGCTATTCAAATGGTTTGGTCCTATTGACAAGCAGTGTCGTATACGCGGGTGTATTCATTTATACGAGTGAATTTGTCGACGAGGTCTTTATCAATCTTGAACATACCTATAACCTCTTTCATCATGGATTGTTTTCATTTTCTCCTTATAAACCGGTATCGGGTACCGTGGAGTTACTCTATTATTTTCTCCTGACACCTTTTGCATTCAGCCATAAAGCCCTCATCCAGGCAAATTATGGATATGGTTTTATTATAGGCTGGCTTCACCTGTTTCTGCTGTGGAGCTTGCTTTCCAACAGAAACTTATATCTGAAATCATTCCTCCTCATTCTATTTTCCGTCAATTACCCCCTTATCAGGATTTTCTCCGATGGCTTTGGCAGTGGATTGGTATCTCTGTTGTTTTTCATAAGTGTCTTCTGGCAGATGAAGGGGTATACAGAAAGAGCCCTTATCACGGCTGCCGCATTGCCTCTCATAAGGCCGGATGCGATCCTTTTCAGCCTTGTCGTATTTTTCGTGCACTTTTGTCATGACAGGAAGTTGCGCATACCCTATTACGGTCTTACAGCGTGTACCTTTTTCATTTATTTTTTTGTTGTAAAACTTCTATACGGGCAGTGGATTCCAATCCCCATCTACTTTAAATCTTTTTCTCTTTGTTTAGTTTCCCTTCTCTCTGCCGAAGACTTCTTGAGACTTGTTACTTATTTCATGAATCCCTTCCACTTTCTCTGTCTGGCCGTTTATGTCGCTTCGTATTATTCCGAAAATGATGAAATCAAGGTTTTAAGAACTTATTTTTATTCACTTTTCCCGGTGTTCGCCTTCTATCGTATTGTTGCTTTCAACCCGGTTTACGACGGCCGATACTATGTCTGTTTCGAATTATGTGCGGCGTTATTTGTCCTCATTTATTTCGACCGGGAAAGTCACCGCCTGTCATTTGCGGCTACGACATTCTGCAAAAGGTTCAAGCCCGGTGCGGATTTTAAAAACATAGTTATATCGCTGTCATCTCCTTTTTTGATTTGTGCAGCGGCTATCATGCTTCACCTCGTTGATCATCAACTCCGATGGAATCACAGTAGACTGCGATGCGATGGATTGGGTGTCGGCGGTCAAATCATGGATCAGGTACTCCCTTTGCATTTGAATATCGCAGTCACGGAATTGAATTCCTTCGGTTACATGAATGACAGAGAGATCATTGATTTATGGGGTTATACGAATTCTCAAATCGCTCATTCCCGGACTTTTTCAAAATTCTGGCGAATCAGAAATATGCCGGGATTGTTTCTACAGCTGAAACCCGAGGTAGCCTTTTATCGCACTGTCAAAAAGGGCAGCCATCTGGAGGGTGACAATAGCGACATCGATGATATCGAGGCAAGCATGCCGGATTTTCTCAGTTTCAGTAAAAAAATGAACCAATTTGGAAACATGCTTGAAGTCATGGCACTGTATGACCCGGTTGTTTTGGATTCTCAAGGGTGGGTCACAACGTTACTTGTCCGAAACGATTATCGGGAAACGATCCTTCAAAGCCTGCTCGATAATCAATATGTTGTTTCAAATTCGCGCGATTTTGATCTGGAGAAATTTAAGCGCATCTATGATTCACAGAGGGATCACCATTTTGGTTGTAAGTGACGCCGATTAAAATCTCAGATTCTATGGAAGAGCATATAGGTAGTGAGTTCGCCCATGTCATTAAAGGATAACGTCATATCGGGAATCGCCTGGAATGCCTGCTCGAGGGTGGTAAATATTGGGCTGCAATTCGTAATCACGATAATTCTGGCCAGGCTGCTCTCTCCTTCGGATTTCGGCCTCATCGCAATGATGGTTGTCTTCATGGGATTCGCCGCCGTATTGAGCGATCCCGGGTTCGCCGCTGCGTTGATACAGAAGGGTGAAATCGAAGACCGCCATGTATCATCCGTTTTCTGGCTCAACATAATGATTGGTGCGATGCTGATGGGGACTCTCATTGCCCTGGGGAACTTCATAACTGGTTTTTATCATGAACCTCGGCTTGCCGCGATCGTTCCCCTTGTTTCATCGGTTTTTTTCATCAATGCCTTCAAGTCTGTTCATGTCGCTCTGCTGACTCGCGCCCTGGCCTTTCGTCGACTTGCCGTCATGGACACGCTGACCACGCTGGTGGCGGGTGCAGTGGCCATTGCTCTTGCACTGCGGGGTCATGGCGTGTGGAGCCTCGCCTGGCAGGCCGTCGTCTCCTCTCTCATCGGTGCAATCATTGTATGGTGGATATCCGATTGGAGGCCTCGTCACCGCTTCGATCTTGGGGCTGTCAGGGAACTCCTCAATTTCAGCATGAATCTCTTTGGCTTCAATGCATACAATTACTGGGCAAAAAACATCGACAATCTCCTGATCGGAAAATTCATAGGGTCGGCCGGACTCGGCATCTATTCGAAGGCATATGAATTCCTGATGATCCCGGTCAATCACATATCCGCCACCGTCGGCCAGGTGATGTATCCATCCATGTCCAGGATCAAGGATGACAAAAAAGAGGTGAAAATAATCTATCTTGAGGCCCTTCGCGGGATCGCCTTCGTTTCCTTCCCATTGATGATCGGTCTCTGTGTCGTGGCGGACTCATTCGTCCTTGCCCTGTACGGCGAAAGGTGGGCCGGTATGATCCCCATTCTTCAAATATTCTGCGTGCTGGGCGTCATTCATTCTGTTGCGGCTACCGCCGGATGGATTTATCAATCACAGGGAAGAACAGACTGGTTTTTCCGATGGGGAATCTTTTCCAGTTCTATCACCGTCGGAGGGATCATTGCGGGGGTCGTGATTGGCACACCCGTTGCCGTCGCTCTATGCTTTGCGATTACGAGCGGGATCATTCACATCTACCCAAATTTCTCCATTCCCGGGAGGCTGATCGGAATGAGCCTGAAGGATGTATGTTGGAGCGTCTCCGATGTATTTGCCTGTGCTGTTTTGATGGCCGTGGGCGTATGGTCTCTGGGCTGCTGCCTTCCCGCCTCCTGGCTGCCGTGGTCCCGACTCCTCGCCCAGGTTTCCTGCGGGGCGGTACTCTATACCCTGTTGTCGCATTTATTCAGGCTTCAGACTTATATCCGATTGAAACACCACGCCGCCGGATGATGCGACAATCATCAGCCGCCACAGGAGAGCGTGATCATGAAATATCGGCCGTAGGTTGGGATCATGCGCTTTGATTCTCGAACCGAAAGCCCGGAACTCAAAGCGGGGATTCAAATTGATCTATTTTAACCGAAACTGTAACCTTTGCGGCTCTGCGGACTGCAGGCAGGTCTACCGGGTTCTCGATTTCAGTATCGTAAAGTGCACGGCCTGTCATTTTATCTATCTAAACCCGGCACCCATCGACACACCCGTGGATATATACGGAGAATCCTATTTCAGAGGAAGAGAACGAGACACGGATGCGTACAATGTCAAAGGCTGGGACTATCTCGAGCCTGATCATCTCCGGGACGTGGAGGAACAGTCCCGCAGACGGATGAATGCCATAGAGTCTTTCGTAACCGGAGGCCGAATACTGGATGTGGGTTGCGGCATGGGTATTTTTTTGAAAGAGGCGTCTTCCCGAATGTGGGAAGCTTACGGGGTTGATGTATCCCCCTTTGCCGTCCATTACGCCCGTGAAACGCTGGCGCTCCGGAACGTCAGGGTGCTGGATGTGAAGAGCCTTGATTTCATGGACGGCAGCATGGATGCCGTCACGATGTTTCATCTCATCGAACATGTCCTCTACCCGAAGGAACTCGTTGATTCCTGTCATAGAATACTCAGGCCGGGGGGAATTCTGGTCGTTGAAACGCCCGATATCTCATCCGGTCGGGCCAGACGACAGGGGATAAACTGGCGATTCATAAAGATACCGGAACATGTGAATTATTTCTCGCTGAAACTCCTGTCGCAGCTTCTCAGGGAGAGGGGATTTACAATTTTAGAGACCGTAAAGAACGTGGAGTCCACGGGTATCATAAACAAATTGTGCGGTGGAGAAAGAGAAGCCCGGATATTCTACGACACCTGGGCTGGGAAAGCGTGTTTCCGTTTCATCGTCAACCAGGTCAGGAAAGCGAAGGAATTTGTCTCAGGGAATTTACTGAAGAACTACGATCATGTTCTGGTCCTGGCCAGGAAAAACTGACAACGGGAGAACCTGTTCGTGCGCATTCATATCATAGGGGCAGGTGATATCATTGCATCCTTCGGTACCCGATATTACCTGCGAAACCTGATAACTCATCTCCGGAAGCGGGGTCACACCGTCCTCTTTTCTTTTTTTCAGTTCAGGACGGAAGTCGTTCCCCGCACGTCTGCCGACCATCACATCGCGGTCGATGATTTTCCCGACTCTGTTTATTGCCCGACATCGAGACGCGCATATCTCTTCTGGCATCGTCCGGTTTTCAGACTGTATGAACGGATTTTACTCTTGAGATATTTTGTCCGCATCCTGCGTGCGGTGCGGAAAGGCGATCGACTGCTTTTTCACGGCTGCCTCGGAGCATTGCATTTTACGTGGAGCGGCAAAACAGCAGAACCTTGCAAAGGCTGGATCAAGCTCGGCTTGCTGGAAGAAATGCACACAAAGGACGTTCGCTTTCATTTCCGTAAATGGATCGAAAAATTGAATTTCCACGCCTTCGGGCTGCGGATCGTCGTCTCCCGGCAACTGGGGGATTTTCTCTCAAAGGAATACGGTTGGTCCGCTTCGGGCACCTTCGTCATCCCCTGCCTTGTTGATCGGGCGCTCTTGTCACCTTCCCACGATCGCACCACGGCACGCAAGACCCTGGGGTTCGAAGACCGCATCGTATTTCTCTACCTCGGCATCGCCGCCCCGTGGCAATGTCCTGAGGAAACGGTTGCCTTCTTCCGTCAGATACGGATTCGCTTTCCCAGTGCCTTTCTCTGGATTCTGACACCGGACAAAGAGTATTTTTCTCGCCTCGTGGATGATCTGCCGAAAGAGCATTGCCGAATCGAATTTCGTCCGCACGACACGCTTGCCGACCGGATCCACGCTGCGGATTTCGGATTTCTACTGCGAAGGAAAGACCTGATCAACCACGTTGCCTCGCCGGTCAAATTTCCCGAATACCTGGCCTCGGGATTACCGGTGATCATCGGTCCTGAAGTGGGTGACTACACCGAGTTGGTAAGGGAGAAGGGTCTCGGGGTCATTGTCGATCCCGATGCACCGGAAAAATGGAATCACGCAATCGATCAGATCATAACGCTCATGAACGAATCGGCCTTTCTGCATCAGCGCTGCAGGGAGGTATCGGTAAAACTCTCATGGGAATTTTTCTCGGAAAAAATAAAGCAGAAAATGATTGATCTGGATACCGGCCGTCCTCATTTCAGAATACACCGGAGTGAGAACCGTAGGCAACCCGCCGGAAGTTCCTCTTGAACCCGGAGGGCGCTCGGTTACCCGGCGAAAAAGGAAGACTCTATGGAGACATTTAAGAAACCCCGCATCCTCCTCATCCGGCCGCCGTTTTATGAAAATAAAGGGGCCCGGGGTTCATCCATGGACATCCCTCTGGGTATCCTTACAATCGCCGCCGTACTTGAGCAAAGCGGATACGAGGTCGGAATCTACGACGCGCGGGTCGAGGGACGCGGTGCGCTGCCCCGCAAGGATGCCTCTCGCGGGTACGTTTTCGGATCCACCCGGGATGAGATGGAGGAACGTATACGAAAATTTGCACCGGACATCGTCGGCATTTCCAACCCCTTCATCACCCAGTTTTTCGCTGCCATCCAAACAGTCGAGATTGTCAAGAAAATTGATTCTCGGATTATTACCGTTGTGGGCGGACCTCATGCATCCATCCTGCCGGAGAGCTATTTTGAGCATTCCCCGTTTGTCGATATGGCCGTCGTCGGGGAAGGAGAGTTCACGATGCAGGAGATCGCCAGGTGGTATGAAGGCAAACAGTCCATCGATGAGATCCGTGGGGTCGTTTACAAAAACAATGGCCGGGTGATTCGCAATCGGCCGAGAGGCGCTGTCCAGCATCTCGACAGTCTTCCTTTCCCCGCCTATCACCTGATCGACCTCGAGCGGTACTTTGAACTCAAAAAGAATCCCGGGAATGCCGGCAGCGCGCGGCCACGCTATAACTATCCCGGCTCGGAAAGGTCCGTTTCGGTGATCACGAGCCGGGGGTGTCCTTTCTCCTGTGTATTTTGTTCCATACATCTTCACATGGGGAAAAAGTGGAGAGCCCATTCGCCGGAATACATACTTGCTCACCTCGAACTTCTCGTATCGGAGTATGACGTCCGGCACATTCACTTCGAGGATGACAATCTCACTTTTCAGAACGAGCGGTTTGAACGAATCCTTGACGGAGTCCGAACTCGAAAGCTCAAGTTCACGTGGGATACCCCGAACGGGGTCCGGGCCGATACCCTGGACCGCAGACTTCTGACGAAATGCAAGGAAACGGGGTGTGTCTACTTGGTCATCGGGATCGAATCGGGCGATCCGGAAGTTTTAGACAAGGTCATCCGCAAGAAACTTTCACTCGAAAAGGTCGTGAAAACCATCGAGACTGCCCGTGATGTGGGTCTCGACATGCGCGCCTTCTACGTCATCGGATTCCCCGGCGAGACGAAGGCTCAGATGAAGAAGACACTGGACTTCGCCCTTCACCTGCAGAGGGAATATGACGTCCGGCCCAATGTACACATTGCGAATCCCCTGATCGGAACGCGTCTATATGAGATATGCCGGGATGGCCATTTCCTGGTCAAGGGTTCCGGTGATGACCTCTTCAACCTTTTCAGTGACGAGGGGTGTCTCAAAATCCGGACCGAAGAATTCGATCCTGATGATATCTCTGAATTACTGAAGGCATTCGATAAGGCATCCCGTAGAACACACCATCGGAGTTTCATAAAAGGTCTTATGGTTCACCCGAAACTTGTACTGCATATCATAGTGAAGGCAGTTAAGGATTTGAAACGACTGAAGGAATTCTGTGCCGATACGGTCTTATTCCGACATTTCCTGATGAAAAAGTACTTGCCGCCGATGCGGGCCGGGGAGGCAGAAAGAGAGATTTCAGCGGTTGTTGCCGATGCTTGAGAAATCCGGACACAGGGGATTGCCCGCCTTAAAATTCCGCCTGCTGGGGGGACTCATGCGCCTCATGGGCAGGGGTCAACGGTGGTTTGCGGGAGACCGGCTCGTCCCGTCCGGGGGAGATGTCAAGCGGATCGTTGCCTTCCATTTCGGCGGCATCGGCGACACGGTGCTCACGACCCCCGCCCTCGTCGCACTTGCCGAGCATTACGGGGAAGCCCGAGTTTCATTCATCGGCTCCAATCTTCGCCACTGTTCTTTTCTGAAGAATTTCCCCTTTGTCGACGAAGTGAAGGCCTTCAATATCTATTCGCTGGATGCCAGGGGTTTGATCCGGCCTTTCTTCTGGAAGGCCATGTCCGACGTCATTGCCGATCTGAACAAAAAAACGATCGATCTTTTCGTCAACTTCCACAGCCCCTACCTGATTGACTGGTTCTTCATCGAGTATCTCATCGTCCTCCTCGCAGGACCCCGCTTCTCTGTAGGCATAAATCCTTATTTTCTGACAAAAGAAAGCGTCTATGACCGGTGGGTATCGGAAGACGATCTGGAAGGAAAACACGACAAGGACTTCTTCGCCGATATCGTCGAGCAAATGGGTATCCCGGTTCGGAAGCGCGAGACGGTTTTCCCGATAGCCGAGGAGGACAGACGCTTTGCCGATACTTTTATTCGAAATCTGCGGCATCGCGGGGATCAACTGGCCTGCATTCACCCGGGGGGGACGGCTGCTTACAGCCACTGGCCCGTTGAAAGATATCAAAGTCTGACGGTCGAACTGGGTCGCAGGGGGTTCTGTTTTCTCGTCATCGGTGCTCCGAACGAAGCGCAGCTTGCCGAAGCCGTCTGCCGGGACAACCCCCATGCCTTCAATCTTGCCGGAAAGACGACTTTGACGCAGTCAGCGGCCCTTATCGAGAAAAGCGCCCTTTTCATCGGGAATGACTCGGGTCCCCTTCACATTGCTGTGGCCGTCGGCACGCCGTCGGTGGGGCTCGTCGGCGGTGGGCACTCCAGGTTTCACCTCTATGCCCGGGAGAATATCCGCATCATCAAAAAACCTGTGCCCTGCGCACCCTGCAGAAACTGGAACTGCCCAGAGAAAGATTGCATGTACCGCATAGAAGTTGATGATGTGATCCGGGCCGGCGAAGAATTGCTGCGGGGTCGAATGACCGGGTCACGGGCGGAAGCCCGTTGAAGGCGGACGGGCTTTCGGGAAGTTTCACAAATCACCGCCGGCCCGCTGACGGTTCCGAGGCATGAAAAATGCTTCCCTTGACTCCCGTTCGGCACAGAACCGCCCGGGAAGGGGTGTTCTGCGCTTTCGGTCCCTTTATCTGTAACATCGCAAGTGGCAGATGACAGTGAAGATAATGATCATCGTCAACGAATTTCCTCCCGATACCATTGCCGGTACGGCCATGTCCACGCATTATCTCGCGAGTCATCTGTCGAAACGGGGAAACGACGTCCACGTCGCCGTCACCATGAGAAAAAGGGAAACTCCGGCTCTGGAGAAACGAAATGGCGTGACGATTTACCGCTTTGACCCGTTTCAGGTCAAGGGTGCAAGGTTCCTGCAGAGGTTCGTCTACCTGCACCGTCTCGGGCGTATTCTGAACCCCGACATCATCCAGGGCCAGTCCGTCTCCTGTGGCCTGCTGGCCGCCCTTGTGGGACGGTTTCTCAAAAGGCCCACGGTCACCTACATACAGGGATACGATCTCTATCATGCGAACCGTTTTCAGCGGATGACGGAGATAAAGATACCACTGCGTCTGTCGAGCGCTGTTCTGGCCGTATCGGAGGATCTCCGCCGAAAGTCTCTGGAAATTTACCCGAGACAAGACGCCCTGGTCATGCCGCACGGGCTCGAAACGGAAGGCCTGTCCGCAGCGGCCATAGAGAGAGTCAGGGGAAAATATCCGTTTCTTTCAAAGAGCAAAGTCATCCTGTACGTCGGGCAGCTGATTCCGAGGAAAGGTCTGCCTTACCTGATCGAAGCGATGGACATCGTCCGTGAGACAGTGGAAAATGTTCGGCTTCTTCTGATCGGCCAGGGAGTTGATGAGGGTGCTCTGCGGGAACAGGTGCGGCAAAGGGGCCTCGAGGATCAAGTCTTTTTTCTCGGTGCAGAGAACCATGAAAATGTCCTCGCCTTCATGAATTTGTCGGACCTGTTCGTCCTGCCCAGCCTGGAGGAGGCGTTCGGCATCGTCCTCGTCGAGGCCATGAGCCAGAGCATGCCGGTGGTGGCGACTGCAGTGCAAGGTGTTTCTTCCATCGTGAGGGATGGAGTCAACGGTTTCCTGGTGCCGCCGCAGGATGAGAAAGCGCTTGCCGCAAAAGTCGTCTCGCTGCTGGAAAATCCTCGGCTTGCAAGGGAAATGGGGAAGCGGAACCGGGGAGATTCGGAACAGTATCAGTGGGACCGCCTGGCGGAACGCTATATGGATATTTACGAAAGGCTTCGCTCTGAAAATGGACAGGGCAGAAACGCATAGCTCGGCGGTCTATCGAGTCCATGGGGAAGAAGCGAGGGTACCTAAGGTCACGGTTCTGGTCCCTTCACTGGATGGCTACAGGGGTGGAAACGTCCCATTCCTCATCAACCAACTCAAGAATCAGACCTTCAAGGACCTGGAGGTTGTAGTTGTCAGGGGAGTGCGCCCGAACGGCCGGGCCAGGAATGAGGGAGCCAGAATGGCGAGGGGGGAATTTCTCGTTTCCATCGATGATGATGTCACCCTGGGGCATGACAGGGTCATCGAAAATCTCGTGCGATGCCTGGAATCCGACCAAAGCCTGGGCCTTCTCGGCATTTCAAAGCTGATACCGGAGAACTCGTCATGGTTTCAGAGACGAATTGCCATAGAAATTCCCCGTTCGGTATCTCCCGTTTACGACCGGCTTACCGACGGCGACCTCGTTGATCATGTGTGTCATGCGATTCGCAGGGACCTGTTCTTCCGGATCGGGATGGAAAACGAGAACATCGTCAGGGGCACGGATCCCGACCTGAGGTACAGGCTAAAAAAGGCCGGCTACCGGGTTGCCATCTGCCCCGATTCATGGGGCTATCACCCCGTGCCCCGGACATTCTCGAAATTGCTCAGGATGTCCTTTTACAGCGGGATGGGCTCTGCCTGGGTTCAGAGGCATTACCCCGAATATGCCATCCACGATTCAGAGGAGCATACCGCCGTATTTCAGGAAAAAACCACACTTCCATACCGCATGCGGTATTCAGTTGTGCGGCTAGTCAAATGCCTCATGAAGGGTCACTTTTTTTACGCGGCAGCCAGGATAAGTTACGCCATGGGATATCTGTACAGCCTGTGGACGGGAAAGTCCGGTGACGCGTGGTTTGACAGAAAGCAGTTATCGCGCGAAACGGCAACCTGAAAAATTCGGCGGGCGGACAAAAGAGAGAATGAATATGGACAGTATGGTCTCCAGGAATCTCCGGCGCGCCCGGACGGTCTTCCGCCGGGAACTCAGCTACTACTCCAAGGTGCCGCGGGCGGCCAATATCGAGTTGACCTACCGGTGTAACCTGCGCTGTAAGATGTGCGGTGTTTTCGGCAAGATCCGGGATCATCGGGGAGAAGAACTGACCGTTGAAGAGTATCGTCACATTTTTGATCAGATGAGGGAGATGGGAATTCAGGCGGTCACTTTCAGCGGCGGTGAGGCTTTCATACGTCCGGACCTCTTCGACATTGTCCGGGATGCCAAGAGACACGGTTTCCGGTGCAATATGTTCTCCAATGGCACGCTGGTCAATGAGAGCGACTACGAAAATATCATCGAGTCAGGCCTTGATAAAATCATCTTTTCGATCGATGGCGTCGAGCAGGTCCACGATGTCATCCGCGGTATCCCCGGCGCCTTTCAGAAGGTAATGCGGACCATTTCGGGGCTGGTCCATCAGCGTCAGACCTGCGGGGTGGAGAGGCCGGAAATCGACGTTCACATGACAATGATGAAAGGTAATGTAGCCTCCCTCTCGGCGCTTCATCATTTGTGCTCCGGCCTTGGAGTCAATTTCGCTTTTCAGCCGTACTCCGAATGTGATGATGGGACCTTCCGGCAAACGATCGCAATTCTGGATGGAGTCACGGCAAACCGCTATTGGCCGAAAGACGGTGTGCTTCGCTTTGATGACGAGGACATCAATCGCATGAGGGAAGAACTCGGCAAGCTACCCATCGACTTCTACGTGAAGCTCATTCATTATATCGGCCGGGATGACCTGAGGCAGGGGCGAATGCCCATACGCCGGTGTTATGTCACAAGAAATATCATGATGATCAATCCATACGGAGATCTCATCCCGTGCTCTAACTTGGATAGTTACCGAACGGGCAATATCAGACAGGAAAAGCTGGCCGATATCTGGAACGGCGAGAAATACGAAAGACTCAGAGAGAAACTTTCCCGGAGACTGCTCCCTCTGTGCACCCACTGCTGCCACTTCGGAGACAACCTCAGTATCCTGCAACTGGCGTCGATCCTGACCGGACGATCGAACGGATGGTAAGCCATGCGGAAAAAAAACTGTCCCTATTGCCGGTCCGAAAAGACAAAGACGGTCTTTGCTTCGAACGGAAGTCCCGTGAACCGCTGTCGTGACTGCGACCTCATCTTCCGGCAGAACCGGGGCAATGAGCGGGACTGGGTTGAATACTACCGGCACCATTATTTTCAGGCTTTCAGGAAGGAACAGGAAGAATTGCTCCGGGCAGGGATTTACGAGGAAGCCCTTCGTGATCTGGAACGGTACACGACGAAGGGAACGCTATTTGATATCGGTGCGGGTAGCGGCACTTTCCTCGCCATGGCCAGACGGAAAGGTTGGACTGTTTCGGGGCAGGAACTCTCATCCGATAGCTGTCGCGTTGCCCGAGAGAGATATGGGCTTGGCTTGATGCAACGGGAACTGCAAGACCTCCCATGGGAACCGCAAACCCATGATGCCATAACGGTGATCAACGTCCTGGACCACCTGATGGAACCCTGGGTGCTCTTGGAACAGGCATGCACGGCCCTGAAGCCCCGCGGCGCCCTTTACATCAGGATCCCGAATGGCAACCTGCATCAACTCGGTTTTCGTCTTGCCGCCAGATTCTCCAACCCCCACGTACGGGACAAGATCGGCAGATTTTTCGTCCTTCACCTATATCATATGACCCCGCGGTTCATGGAACGGATTCTCAAGGACTTGGGCTTCGAGCGGGTCATCTTACGGCCCTCCGTGGTCTCAAGCGGCCTGCCTTATCCCTGCTTCACCAGGGGGCAGGAAGTCATCGTGTCCTGGATGAAAGGAGTTTCCCCCCTCCTTTCGCGAATAGCCTTCCGGCTGTCAGGGGAAAAATTTGTAATGAGCCCGTCCATGAATATCTTTGGCGTGAAGCCTTGATCAACAATGATGTCCGGTGAAAAAAAAACAACAGGGACTGCCAGTACGCGCTCCGGGCTGATTCTTTACCCGGCTTTCATTTTTGCATTCGCTGTTGCCGTGCACCTGTTTCTGGCATTCACCCACCCGCCCGGGCCCCATCTTCACGATGAAGCGGAGTATGACCAACTGGCATGTTCAATCCTCGACGGGAAGGGTTTCACCCGACCGGATGGGTCACCGACGGCAAGCCGACCGCCTTTGTATCCGGTTTTGGTCGCACTGATCTACTGGCTCTTCGGGCCCGGCGACACAGCCGTTTTTCTCATCCAGGGAATCCTCCACGCCACAACCTGCGTCCTGATCTATTTCATGGGGAGGATCATTTACGGAAACCCCGTAGGCCTGATCGCGGGGTTGGGAGGCGCACTATATCCGATGCTGATCTTCCCCGCTCATGACCTTCTGAGCGAGTCCCTGCTTGTTTTCCTTTTTACCACGGCACTGTTTGTTTTATGCGCGAACCGGGGAAGGTATCGGATGACCTTTTGGGCGGGTTTTCTTCTGGCGTTGTCGTTGCTGACAAAGCCTGTGGCGCTTTTCGCGGTCCCTTTTTTCGCTATCTGGATATGGAGAAACCAATATGAAAAAAAGTTGAAAGCTGTTTGTCTCTTTTTGCTGGCCATTGTCCTGGTATTGCTCCCCTGGACGGTCAGAAACTACAGGGCTTTCGACACATTCGTCCCTTTTACGACCGGGGGAGGGCTGGCCTTCTATAATTCCTATGTACTCCCTCCCCGGGGATTGGGGTTCAATTCTTTAGACGGCATTCCGCCGGAGTTTTTCACCATCGAAAACGAGGCCGAGCAGAGCCGCTACCTTACAGACCGAACCCTGGGGTACATCTCAAACCACCCGCTTGAAGCGGGGCGTCTCCTCGCCCTGAAGGTATTCCTGTTCCTTTACCCCCTCGATGGCTACTGGTATTCCCTTTCACTCGGGTCAAAGTATAATATCTTCTGGGGCGTCATCCTCTCCTTCAGTATCTTGGGATTTTTCTCCCGAACGGCCGATCCCTCGGCACGAGAACTTCTTTTCGTTGCCCTCCTGTCCGTGTCTCTCTTGGCTCTCGTGTTGGCCGGCATCCCGCGGTACCGCATAACCCTGGAACCGGTCTTTCTTTTGTTTGCATCGAGTGGGATCACCCGCTTGTGGAGCCGATCGGAACGCCGGGTTTTTTTGATCATGGGGGCCCATGCCCTCGTATGGTTATTTTTTCGATTTTCCGGTGCCGACGACCTTCTCCGTTGGGAAAAATGGTCGGCTTTTTTCTGATGATTTCATGCTTATCAACGGGTATCGTTCATCCGTCATTTCTTTCCCGGCCTTTCCCCGCAAGAAGCCAACCCCTCATTATCATTATATAAACTGCTGATTTGACGAACGGCGCAAGAGATTGATTCGAAGGAGGATTTTGGTTCCGCTCTGGACGGGAATATCCGGTTATCAGTACGCACAAGGCAGCCTCTGACTCCGGAGGCTCTGGTATGTTTCTTGCTCCTTTTTCTTAAGGATATCCATATATTTGATGTGATACCCGGGTAAAGATCAGATAGAGCAACCAGACGTGGCTGACTGAATTACCTGTTCGTCAGGGTAAGTATATCCGATTTGCTGACCAAGTTAAATGACTCTAAGCCCATGATGGATAAAATCGCCAAGCTCATCAAAGGCCCCGGGAAATACCTGCCACTGTTTCCGAAGATTCTACTGCAGCACCTGTGCTTCCTGTTCAGGGGAAGTTCGTTTTTCATGCAGGGCCAGATGGACATCAACCCGCGGTCAAGATGGTACAACCCGGAGTTTGTCCGGATGACCGGTGGATATGGGCTGACCGGCGAGAAGAACGGCAAACGAGAAATCGTCGACATGGAACCCTGGGATACCACACGCAGGGATATGCTGGTTCTGCTGATCAGAACCGTTCTCCAGAACAGGGTAGAAGGTGATTTTGCAGAACTGGGTGTTTACAGGGGCTCTTCCGCGAAGGTAATCCACTACTATGCACCGGAGAAGCGGCTATATTTATTCGATACCTTCGAAGGCTTCCACAGAACGGATGTTCTCGCTGAGAAACGACAAACCGGGATGTCTGTGAGCGATCACCATGGGTTTACCGGCACCAGCCTGGAGCAGGTAAGTCAGTACATCAAGCCGAAAAACGGCAATGTGCTGTTCTACCCAGGGTATTTCCCTGAAAGCATCCCGGAAGGTTTTGAGAGGTATCGGTTTGCCTTCGTGCATCTTGATGTCGATCTGTATGAACCGACCTATAAAGGGTTGCAATTTTTCTATCCCAGATTGAGTACCGACGGTATCATGGTCGTTCATGATTACAATGCCTGGCCGGGAGTTCGAATGGCTGTGGACGATTATTTTTTGAACAAAAAGGAGTCTCCCATACCCATGCCGGACAAATCCGGTTCCGCTCTCATCATGAAACAGAAGGACACTGATTAGCGAACTTTCGCGACGCAATCGCTGCATCCTGAGACTGAGCGGATCATGAAAGGAATAGGAATAAAAAAGAAACATTTGGGTATGAGCCTTGATGTCGGTCCGCATAGGGAAAAGAGCAGGATTCTCGTCGTTCTGGTGGCGGGTATCGGGGACACAGTCCTTGCGTCTAAAAGCCTCCGTTACTTGAGAAACGGACATCCGGAGGCCGAAATCCATCTTCTTGCCAATACCGAAGCCATACCGATTGCCAGCCATTTTCCGGCCGTCAACCGGGTTTGGGCTTTCCCGATCCGTGAACTCCGGAAAAGCAAGAAACATCTCCTCCAGGTCGCCAAGCTGATCTGGAGAATGAGGAAGATGCATTATTCGATGGTGCTCAACCTGTACCGGGTCGATACGCGATCAGGGGCGTTCAAAATGGGGCTTCTGTTTCTGCTGCTGGGTGCCAAAGTGAGAATCGGTCACGATTGTAACGGCTTGGGGGTTTTTCTTACCAGGAAATTGCCCGCCGAGATCTTCAGAAACCGGCATGTCTGTGATGCGATGACGGATGTCGCAATCGAGGCGGGAGGTGTTACGGATGATCGCGGAATCCAAATCTCATGGGACCACGAATCCGAGATAAAGTGGGGATATTTATTTTCGAACGATTCTGCGGGATGCCGCAATATCGTTGCATTGAACCCCGGGGGCGACCGGCAAAACAGGCGATGGTCACCGGAAAACTATGCTGCCGTTGCAGACAGGCTCATTTCTGATTTCGGTGCCAAAGTCATTCTGCTCGGAGGCCCGGGAGAAGAAGACATAGCCCTCGGCATCGAAAACCGGATGACCAACCAACCGACAAATCTTGCCGGACAACTCGGGCTTTCAGATCTTGTCTACATTATCAGCCGTGTCGATCTTCTGGTTACGAACGACAGCGGACCCATGCACATCGGCGCGGCCACGGGAACACCCCTCGTCGCGATATTCGGTCCCGAGGACCCCTCGGTCCACGGCCCATGCACAAAGCCGGAGCATTTCAGGATCGTGATCAAAGAAGTGAATTGCCGTCCCTGCAGGAAATCAGTTTGCCGCGAGATTACCTGTATCAAAAGGATTCATCCGGATGATGTTTATGAAAGGTGCAAAGAGTTTCTTGGTGTTCGAGAATCATCCCGGAAAAAATCCCTGAGTGTGGATAACATTACGGAGTGATTCTCCTTGCCTTAAAGTGAAATTTCAGTGAACGGACGTTGAAGCGTCATGTGTGGGATTTGCGGAAAGATAAGCCGTGACGGAAAAGGAATTGATGAGGACTTGATCCGGAGGATGACCTCCGTGCTTTCCCACCGGGGTCCCGATAGTGAGGGGATTTATTGCAGTCGGAACGGAAGAGTCGATGTCGGTCTCGGACACCGAAGATTGAGTATCATCGATCTTTCTGATTCGGGTCGTCAGCCGATGGCCAATGAGGATAGAACTCTGTGGCTGGTATTCAACGGGGAGATCTATAATTTTCAGCCGCTGCGCCGGGATCTTGAAAAGAAGGGTCACCGATTCTTCTCCAAGACGGACGGAGAGGTGATCCTGCATCTTTATGAAGAAGAAGGGACACGTGCTTTCGAAAAGCTCTCCGGGATGTTTGCCTTTGCCCTGTGGGATGAAACGGCGAAGATCCTCATCCTGTGCCGGGACCGGATCGGCATCAAGCCCCTTGTCTATTATCAGGAAGGAACGAAGTTCGTCTTTGCCTCGGAGATCAAATCAATCCTGCAGGATCCCGATATCCAGAAAAGAATAGACTGGCGGGCCCTCGATCTCTACCTGACCTTCAACTACATACCTGCCCCGTTGTCGATCTTTGAAAATGTGAAAAAGGTCAGACCCGGCCACTATCTGCTTGTAGGGGAAGGGCAGGTTCACGAGCAAGCCTACTGGGATCTTCCCGACATGGCCCGTGAACCGGCACAACATGGGGATGGTCTGGAGGCACACAAGACAGCCATACACCAAGCCCTGGAGGAAGCTGTGCGGGGCTATATGATCGCTGACGTGCCCGTGGCCGCTTTTCTCTCGGGGGGGATCGATTCGAGCATCATCGTGGGTCTTATGGCGCGAAACTCGAGCCGTACTGTAAAGACTTATTCGATCGGTTATCGCGACATACCGATGTACGACGAGACCGCCTACGCCCGGGATGTGGCTCGCTTCAACGCGACGGACCACCACGAGATCAAGCTCACAGGCCGGGACATCATTGAGGCAGTCCCTCTTGTCCTTGCATCTCTGGATGAACCCCTTGGGGACTCCTCTGCTGTTCCCACTTATATTGTATCCCGCGAAGCGGCCAAAGATGTGAAAGTGACACTTTCCGGTGATGGCGGGGATGAACTCTTCGCCGGATACAGGATGTATACCGGTGAGCATTGGCATTCCCGCTATCTTCTGATGCCGGGATTCTTGCGGAGCATGTTGGGGAGTCTTGTTTCGAGTCTGCCCGATTCCCGCGAACACAGGATCCTCGATTATGTGAGGCGCGCTAAAAAATTCCTCCGAGGCGCAGCAGGATCATTTGAAGATCGTTTCTTTGCCTGGAACGAGATTTTCCCCAGAGATCTGAGAGAGAGCCTTTTTTCGATCTCCGTCGATGTCGACCGGAACCTGGGCAGGAAAAGACTGACCGTTCGGTTAAGGGAGAAGAATTACGATCCCATCAACAGGATGCTGTACGCCGACATGAAGGAATCCCTTCCGGGTGACATGCTCCGGAAGGTGGATGCCATGAGTATGTTGAGCGCTCTGGAAGTCCGGGTTCCATTCCTCGATCACCGGTTGTGCGAAGCGGCTTTTAAAATTCCCGGTAATCTCAAGATAAAGGCCGGGCGCGGCAAGTATGTTCTCATGGAAACCTTCAAGAACATCCTGCCGGCCAGTTTGCACAATCGGCCGAAGTGGGGGTTCGAAATACCGATCGGTCCGTGGCTGAAGAAAGATCTGAAGTATCTTATCGATGAGTATTTGTCGGAAGACCGGATCTCACGGCAGGGGATATTTTCATACCCGGTGATCAGGAAACTCGTGTCGGATCATCTGTCGGGGTGTTCAGACACCTCCTGGCAGATATGGAACCTGATCGCCTTTCAGGCGTGGTACTCCAATTATTTCGAAGGCAACAGAGCCTGATTACGTTTGTGTCATAACCATGCGCAAGATCAAAGTTGTCCACATCATCACCCGTTTCGACCAGGGAGGGTCGGCCGAAAACACTTTTTTAACCATCCGCGGGCTCGACAAGGATCGCTATGATATAACCCTTGTCCGGGGACTTTCACTCGAATCGAACATGAGCGGTTCGGAACAAAATGTTGTCGAGGAGCGTATCGCTGAATTGTCTCGTTGCGGTGTGAAGGTCGTCACCGTACCCGAGCTGGTCCGGCGGGTGGATCCCCTGTGCGATGCCGGGGCCTTCCTCTCCATCGTAGGAATCATCCATCGGGAGCGCCCGATGATTGTGCACACGCACACATCGAAGGCGGGCCTCCTCGGGCGGCTGGCGGCCTTTTTCTGTCGTGTGCCGGTGATCATCCATACACCGCACGGACACGTGTTCTGGGGCTACTTCACGTCCTGGAAAACGAGGTGTTTCATTTTCCTCGAGAGGGTTTTTGCTTTATGGACAGACCGGATCATTACACTCACAGACCAGGAAAAGAAGGATCACCTCGATGTCCGCATAGGCCGTGAGAATCAGTTCAGCACGATCCATAGCGGTGTTGAATTGGAGAAATATCCCGGATCAAAGATAGACTCTTCGTCGACTCGGACAGCGCTGGGAATCCCGTCCGACGCCCCCGTTGTGGGGACGGTGGGCCGGCTGATACCGATCAAGGGATCCAATTTCCTGATCGAGGCTGCCGCAGAGGTCATCAAGGAAAAACCTCAAGCGGTCTTTGTGTTTCTGGGCGAGGGAGAATTGCAGAGGGAAATGGAGGAGAGGGCCCTGCAGCTTGGAATCCGGGATCACGTGAAGTTTCTCGGCTGGCGGCCTGACGTTGCCTCCATCCTGTCGACGTTCGACGTATTTGCCTTTCCTTCGCTTAACGAAGGCATGGGGAAGGCCCTCGTCGAAGCCATGGCGATGGGCAAGCCGGTCGTGGCAAGCAATGTCAGCGGTATCCGGGACCTCGTCGTGAACGGAGAAAACGGTTTTCTCGTGCCGCCGGCGAAACCGGATGCCCTGGCAGCAAGAGTGGAGTTTCTGATTGCCAACCCCGGCGTGAGAAAAACTATGGGGAACAAGGGCAGGGCTATGGCACAGGGTTTCAGTGCCGAAGCCATGCTGCAAAAGATCGACCAGGTCTATTGTGAGTTGCTCAGCAAACCTTCATCAAACGGATCCCGACAGGGCGGCCATGCGAATATTTTTTAAAAATTACCATAAATACCGTGCCCTGTGGGTCTTTACGTTTTTCCTCTCTCTGTATTTGATTCTGATGACGGGAACTCTCTCCAATGATTCCTACATGAGTTTCCTGACGGCTCAATCATTGGTAGAAAAGGGCTCTCTCGCGGTCGATGAACATGATTTGTCGAACGATGCGAACCTCTCCCACCGCGGTTACCTTGCAGAGCGGGGTGTGAAGAATCCAGAAGGTCGGTACTACTCAAAATACGGTATTGGCTGGGCATTATTGATGATCCCATTCTACCTATTCGGGAAATCGGTTGCCGTGTTGTTTTCATCCGTGAACCCGGGAATGATTGAATTGTTCATGGTGTGCACTTTAGGCCCGATTCTCATGGCCTTTCTGCTGACGATTCTCTATCGTTTCATTGTTCAGATGGGACTCACAGAAAAAAATGCGATCCTGACTGTTGTGGTATGCAGTTTTGGGACGATGATTCCCTTCTACGGTCGAGGCCCGTATGTTGAGGTTCTTGATTCAATACTCATGCTGCTGATTGTGCATCAGTTGTATCTCTTTTCAATCAAAAAGGGAGGCGGGGGATGTCTTTTTCGAGCCGGATGGATGACAGCCCTGATGGTCACAACCAAGACATACAACGCCGTCATTGTTTTCCCGATTTTAGCCTGGATGATTCTTATCATTCGATCAAGAAAAATTCCCACGGGGGAATACTTGAAGGGAATTGCTTTTTTCATCGTGCCGATCGCGGCGGCCCTCTTTGCAGTCTTAATCATGAACAAAATCTGTTGGGGTTCCTTTGTGAGGACCGGTTACGAAAACGAGATCCGGCAGGGGTGGCTGAGTATTTATCGGATACCCGAGGGTATCATGGGCCTTTTGACGAGTCCGGGTGCGAGCATTGTTCTCTATAATCCATGTCTCTTATTTGCCTTTTACAGCATGACTTATGTGCTCAAGAAAAAAAAGGAAATAGCCTGGGCTATTTTGTTCATGTTTTTTTCTTTTCTCCTTTTCATATCGGCATATGCCAATTGGTACTCAGGGCCATGGGGACCCCGATATCTCGTTCCTGTGGTGACCCTCCTCATGTTATCCGTACCTTTTGGTATGGACACGGTAACACGTCTCAGGAACAAACTACATGCGCCGGTGTTGGTGGTCCTTTTTGCCCTGGGGTTTCTGATCAATCTTCCATCCCTGCTCGTCGATGTCAACAAATGGAGTTTGTTGTCAAGGAACACGAAGGTGTTTTCAGGGCAAGAGTCCATTGATAATCCAAAATTTTCGCCGGTTATCGGGGGTTGGCACCTGTTAATTTCATCATGCCAATCAACGTTAAAAGGCGCGTCGCTGACACTGGCATACAATGAGCAGGACGCCCGATCGGCAACCATCGGTGAAAGGGACGGGGATCGAAATCGAATTTCATTATCTGCATACGATGAATCTGACATATGGTTTCTGAGGGTATTGAAAGGAAAGGTAACAAAATACGATGGAACGATTGCCGTGCTTCCTATTCGGGGTAAGTTGAAAGCCCTGTGCATCGCTATCGTTATCCTCTTGGCCTCCGTTGCAGCCCTTTCCTGCTATCTGTATGCAAAAATGGGTGGCAGGCTTCAGACCTGTCAGGTCGTTAAATGACGGACGAAGATTAAACGCATCCACCCCGATCCCTCTGTATTATGAGCGATACCCGACGGCCTTATGTTATCCGACAGGCCGCTCCTTCGCCTCCGACAACTTCGCCGTACCAACCCGGATTCGGGGGTCAAACCTTATTTGCCTTCCTTATATGCATGCAAGCCGATCATATCTTTCTTCTAATTTTCATGACATACCCTGTCGATTGTCATATTGATTTTAGGTATTTGGTCCCGAGTTCGATCGAAACGGTGCGGTTAGATAATCGAAATCATTAAGAATGTGACGATTGAGATGGTATGTTTTTTGCTCGATATTTCTGTGATGTCGCGGCCGTTCCATGGCTTATTTTCGCCTGCGATGTCCGGCCAGGGATGATCCTGCATAAGTTACTTAAAACATTGCAGAATTAAAATTCCATAACTTGAAGTTCGGATCATGACCTTCATCGGGCACATGAAAAATTTGGCATTTGGATGCTTGCTCGGACTCGCGTTCGTCTTTTTCCTTATCGCCGGCGCGGCGCGAGCGGAGTACCGGCAGGTGGCCGGGCTGATGGATCTCCGCAGCACCTTCAGTGACGGGGACTACGATGTGGGTACGCTGGCCAGAATGGCCAGAGAGAGGGGGTTCGAGGTTGTCGTCGTCAACGATCACGACGTGATGGCCATGGAATACGGCCTGCTTCCGTTGAGAAACGTGCTCAAGAAACGCGAGGAGAAGAATTCAATCGCTACGGCCGGGGCGGACCGATACCTCCAGGCGATCAAGGATGCCGAAAAGAACAACCCCGGAATGATCATCATCCCCGGCTCGGAGTCGTCGCCCTTCTATTACTGGACGGGAGATGTCTTCGACGGCCTGACCGCCCACAATCACGAAAGGCGCCTTCTCACCGTCGGAATGGAAAACCCGCAGGACTACGAGAGCCTCCCCGTCCAGCACAACAGCCTGTCGCGATGCCACCTCTCCATGGCCTTCACGGAGCTGATCCTCTTCGGCGCGGCCTTTGTGACAGGCATGATTCTCATCTCCTGGAGGGGGTTTCACCGGATCGCGGGCATCGCCGTGGCTGTCTTGAGCCTTGTCTTCGCGTGGAACAGCAACCCCTTCCGCAGCTCCCCTTACGACTCCTATCACGGCGACCAGGGGATCGCGCCCTACCAGTACTTCATCGACGACGTGAGTTCAAAAGGGGGGATGACCTTCTGGAACTACCCGGAGACGAAATCGGGCGTCCGCGATCTTGGGTCCATCAAGGTCAAGACGGAACCTTACCCGTGGGTCCTTCTCGATTCCAGGGGCTACACGGGCTTTGCCGCACTCTACGGTGATACGATCACAATCACGGAGCCGGGCAATCTCTGGGACAAAGTGCTCACCGAATACAGCAGGGGATACCGGAGCCGTCCGGCCTGGGGCATCGCGACGGCCGATTACCACAAGGAGGGGGATGCCGGCGAGAAGCTGGGAAATTTCCAGACGATCTTTCTCCTGAAGGAGAAATCAAAGAAAGCCGTCCTGGATGCCCTTCAGAATGGGAAAATGTATGCCTACCGGGGGAATTATCCCCTCTCGGTCCGGCTGGAAGAATTCTCCGTATCGGATCCGTCAGGGGAGAAGAAAGGCCTTTCAGGAGATGATATCGTCGTCAAAGGACGCCCGAGAATCAAGCTTGCGCTCTCCGTTTCGGAGGAGACGGCTCAGCCCGTGCGCGTGCGCCTCATCCGATCGGGTCAGCTGATTGAAACCTTCGACTCAAAACTGCCCATGACGGTGGACTACGAAGACCTGTCCGCCCCGATCGGCGAGAAGCACTTTTACCGGCTTGACATGCAGGGGTGCGGCATCCTTGTTTCCAATCCGATCTTTGTGACGTGCGAGGCCGCAGAGGAACCGGAGCCGCAGCTGCAGAAGAAGATCAAGAAAACGAAACACGAAAGGAAAAATAAAGGAGAGTACGCCAAAAAGATATGATCGTATCCGTGCATCAACCGCAGTACCTGCCGTGGCTGGGCTATTTCGACAAGATCGATCAGGCCGAAGCCTTCGTCCTTCTGGACAACGTCCAGTTCAAGAAAAACGAGTGGCAGAACCGAAACAAGATCAAGACGGCCCAGGGCTGGATGTGGCTCACCGTCCCGGTTCTTTACAAGTTCCCCCAGCTCATCAACGAGGTGGGAGTGAACAATGCGGACCGATGGCAGCACAGGCAGAAGCAGGCCCTTCTCTCGAACTACCGGAAGTCGCCTTTCTGGAACATGCTGGAGGATTTTTTCGAGGAGACGCTCTGCCTTCCCTGGACGCTCATTTCGGAACTCAACATCCACGTGGTGAAAAAGCTCATCGGCCTTCTGGGCATCGAAACCCCCGTCTACGTGGCCTCCGAAATGGGGACCTTCCCCGAGGACCCCGACGAGCGGCTGATCGCGCTCACAAAACACCTGGGGGGCGACGCTTACCTCGCGGGGAGCGGCGGGAAAGATTACATGGACCTCACGAAGTACGACCGTGCCGGCATTCGCGTGCTATTCCAGGACTACCGCCACCCGACCTACAGCCAGCTCCACGGGGCCTTTGAACCCTGCCTGTCCATCGTCGACCTTCTTTACAACCACGGCCCGGAGAGTCTCAAGATCCTCAGGGGGAACGGCGGAACGTGAAGATGAAGATACTGGCCATCGGTGCCCATCCGGACGATATCGAGGTCGGCTGTGCCGGGAATCTCATCAAGTACACCCGGGAGGGCCATGATCTCTACCTTCTCGTCATGACGAACGGCGAGCGGGGCGGCGAGGAGAGCGTGCGCAAGGAAGAACAGGCCCGCGCCGCGGAACGCATGGGTGCCAGGGATCTCATCTGGGGAGGTTACCGCGACACGGAACTGACGCCGCACATGAACCGGATGGTCTACGACATCGAAGGTCTGATCAGGAAGATCACGCCGGACTTCATCTTTGTCAACTATGGAAACGACACCCACCAGGATCACCGCTCGCTCGCGAAGGCCACCATCTCCGCCACTCGCTACGTGCGGAACGTCCTTTTCTACGAAGGGCCCACGACGGTCAATTTTTCGCCCCTGCTCTTCGTCGACATCCAGAAGACGATCGAGGAGAAGATCGCCATCCTGCTCACGCACAACTCGCAGGTGATGAAGACGAACATCGAAGGGCTCTCCGTCGTCGATGTCGTGAGGTCCACGGCGATCTTCCGGGGAATCCAGGGACGTGTCCAGTACGCCGAGGGTTATATCCCCCTGCGCGTGTTCATCAACCTGTAGGTTCGATCCATGATAACCCATTCCCGCCCGACACTGGACGAAAGCGACCGAAAGGCCGTCCTGAACGTGCTGGTGTCGGGCCATCTGGTCCAGGGGAAGCAGGTCGCCCGGTTCGAAGGGGATCTGGCCTCGTTCGTCGGGGTGAAACACGGTGTGGCCGTGAGCTCCGGGACGGCGGCGCTGCACCTTTCCCTTCTTGCCCTGGACGTCGGTCCCGGAGACGAGGCGATACTTCCCACCTTCGTGTGCGATGCGCTCCTGCAGGCCGTCTCCTACACCGGTGCCACACCGGTGCTTGCGGATATCGACCCCCGGACATTCAACATCGCCCCGTCGGACCTGGAAAAGAGGATAACGAAAAAAACGAAGGCCGTCATCGTGCCCCACATGTTCGGGCTGCCCGCGGACATGGCGGAGATTCTCTCGCTCGGCATCCCCGTGATCGAGGACTGCGCGCAGGCGGTGGGGGCGAAATACAACGGCGTCCGGGTGGGGTCCCTGGGGAAGATGTCCATCTTCTCTTTTTACGCGACGAAGATGCTCGCAACGGGCGAAGGGGGGATGATCCTTTCCGGCGACGAAAACCTGCTGGAGAAGATTCGTGATCTGCGGGATTACGATGAAAGGGAGGACCACCGGCTTCGCTACAACTACAAGATGACGGATATGCAGGCCGCTCTGGGGGTCAGCCAGCTGAAGAAACTCCCGCTTTTCATCTGGCGAAGGAGAGAAATCGCAGAGCATTTCAACGGCTGTCTGAACGACGGAAATGCCATGGTGCCCTTTGAGCCGTCGGGACGGGAGCATGTCTACTACCGGTATGTGGTTCTCCTCGAAGGCGACGCGCTGCCCTTTATCGACGACATGCGCAAAAGAGGAGTCGACTGCCGCCGACCTGTTTTCAAACCTCTTCACCGGTACCTGGGTCTCTCCGGATACCCCGTGGCGGAGGACGTCTGGAAAAGGAGTGTTTCCATACCCCTTTACCCGTCCATGATGAACGGTGAGAGGCGGCAGATTGCCGAGCACCTGCAGTCCCTCCTCGCGCGATAAGGCTGATGAAGATGAAACCGGTGGAATACAGAGAGGTCTTTCCGGCCAGGGTATTCTGGATCGTCTCGGCGGCGACCGCCTTTGTCCTTCTCTTGCCCTCCGCACGGACTCACTTCTTCGATCTGGGGTTCCGGTGGCTCTACATCCTTCTCTTTTCGTTTTCGTTCGCCGGCGCCCTCACGCCGGTGGTCAAGCGTATCGCCCTGCGCCTGAACATGGTCGACATGCCGGGGGGGAGAAAGATCCACGAGAGGAGAACGCCTCTTCTCGGCGGGATCCCCGTCATCATCGCCTTCAATGCCGCCCTTTTCGCGAACATGGTCCCCGACCGGGACATGGTTGTTCTGCTCGCGGGGGGGCTTGTCGTGGCGGCAGTGAGCGCTGTGGATGACTGGAAGGAGATCCCGGCACGGTTCAAGCTGTTCGTTCAGATCGTCGTGGTTCTCCTGATGATCCACCAGGGGATCGTCCTCGATCTCTTCCCCATCCGCGAAACCTGGGGCAAGGTCATGAACGTCGTTTTCACCATCCTCTGGATCGTGGGGATCACGAACGCCATGAACTTCATCGACGGGATGGACGGGCTGGCCGCCGGTGTGGCCGCCATCATTTCCTTCTTCATGGGAATCGTGGCCTACCAGACCTATCAGCCCGTGATGGGTTGGATCGCCCTCGCCCTTCTCGGGAGCTGCCTGGGGTTTCTCCCCTACAATTTCACACGGAAGCGCCAGGCCTCCATCTTTCTCGGCGACACGGGGAGCACCTTTCTCGGGTTTATCCTGGCCGCCCTCGCCGTCAAGGGGGAGTGGTCCTCCACGAGCGAGATCGTTTCCTTCTCAGCGCCGGTTCTCATCTTCTGGATCCTGATCTTCGACATGTCCTACATTACCGTCGAGCGGATCCTGACGGGGAAGGTGAAGACCTTCAGGCAGTGGGTGGACTACGTGGGGAAGGACCACATACACCACCGCCTGTATGAACTGCTCGGGGACAGAAGAAAAGCGGTTCTCTTCATCTATTTTATCTGCGCCACCCTGGGGATCAGCGCCATCGCCCTTCGCAATGCCCGGCCCATCGACGGGATTCTCCTCGTCTTCCAGGCCTTCCTCATCACGGTCATCGTCTCCATCGCCGAGTACTCGGGGAGGAAACGCGAAAACGGTCATGCCGTAATCGAAGCCCCGGCACCCGAAAGGAAAGAGGTCGAAACAAGGGATTTGAGACATGAGGGAGAAGTGGTTACAAAAGGAACGCCCAGCCCTTATGGCGCAATCACCTCGCACAAATGAGGCCCTGCAGCTATCGGTAGAGTGACGGAATCCCGCTAATTGGTTAAGCCTTCTTTGAACTGTTATCACCTTTGTTACGGAGTTTTCGGGAAGCAAGTCATTATGAGTTCTTTTTTCTATCAGTCATGAAACATTCAGAGACTCAAAACAGGCTTATTTATAGCTATATTGCGACTATTGGCATTTTTTTCTATCTATACTATGCAATTTACAAAATGTTACTTTTCCATTCAAGCTTATTAGGCAGAGATTATGCGTATACTTATATAGCGATCCAAAATTTCTTTAATGGGAGTAGTTTATATGTAATGCCGCATGGGCACCCCCCCCTCCTTTACGCACCTTTCTCGGTTTTGATATACTTACCTCTCAACTTTTTCAGCCTTAATCAGGCGATCATTTTATGGTTCATCTTGACACAGGCACTAATCTTGTTCTGTGCCTGCATTTTATATAAGATCGGCTCTCAGATAAATAAAACCCATTCAGCAGTTGCAGCGATCATTGCTATCTGTTTCTCGATGCCACTCTTTGGGATCATTTTTTCCGGCAATACGAGTATCGTTATGTTGGCAGGATTCTGTATTGTGTATTATTCGATAGCGTTAGAGAGAGAAAAGACGGTTCCTTTTGTGCTAGCCCTGTTGGCGTACTTTAAAATTTTTCCTACCTCGTTTATCCTTGTCTATGTTAGGCATCAAGCGTGGAGAGAAATATTTTACTTGGTCGGTTTTTTAGTTCTCTTAGGATTACTTTCTTTATGTATATTCGGAATGGAAGAACATATCTTATATCTCAATCAGTTGCCAAAAGGTCTGAAATACCTCAGCCCTACAATTTATAATGCATCATTTGCTTTCGTTCTTAACTTGTTTTTTCCTCAATTCAATAGTCTTGCAATAACTATCGTTACTGCTATTTGGGGCATAATTTTGTTGGTTCTGTGGTGGTTCGTCGCTGATCGACATATCTCTCATGTAAAATCGGCATCACAATTGGCCGATGCGCTGATAGTTCTCGTTTTTATCTTTCTCGTTTTTCCGGCTTCGAGCACAATGTCCAATGCATTTCTTATGATACCATTTTACTTTATCATTTTTTTGCGACTTCAGAATAATTGCCAATTTCATCATTTTTTTTCTTTTATTCTATTATTTTGTCTCATCAATTTTTGGGAAATTATCATTTATCAACTGCCGATTCCAGGCAGTGGCTCGACGATAAAGGCGATCGCGCAAAACAGCCGCGAGCACCCTATCCTGTATCCAATGCTCTATAGCCTTCCCTTCCTTTTTAATCTTGTCTTCTATGCGTGGTTACTAGTAAATTACCGAACAATAAGTTTAGCTATCTACCAAATGTTTCAACGCAAGAAAGGTGCTCATATAAGCATTGAGATACCAAGCAGTGCATCAGCGTGATTTTACGTAGGATCATCCGAACCGACGTCAACATCTTTCTGATATCCGGGGCATTGAGTGTCGCTTAGATTTCGAAGGAGAAGAAAAAGGCCGAGAAGAAATTCCCGGCCTTTTTCATTTGTTCATTTGTGACTCGCTTCTTCAGCCTTGCGTGAGTTTCTCCGTCACGATCTTCGAGAAGTCGGCGACACGGTAGAAGAGGTTCGCGATGGCTTCGAGGAGCGACAGCCGGTTGTGACGGATCTTCTCATCCTGCGCCATGACGAGCACGCCCTCGAAGAAGCTGTCCACGGGCTCGCGGAACTTCACCAGGTGTGCCATGGCCTCGCGGTATTCGCCTTTCTCCAGGAAGTCCTCGACTTTCGCCTCCAGCTCCATCCAGGCTTCGTAGAGATCCCGCTCGGCGTCGGTCTCGAACAGAGTGGGGTCCACGGATCCGTTCTTGAAGCCCTTGAGGATGTTTACCACACGCTTGAAGGCGATGGCGAGGGGTTCGAAATCGGGATGGCCCTTGATGTCCTCGAGGGCCCCGATCTTCGCCATGGCCTTTCCGACGTCGGAAACACCCAGGGCCAGGACGGCATCCACCACGTCATAGGGATGCCCCTGTGAGATGAGCTGGTTTTCCAGCCGGCCCCGCAGGAAGTCGAGAACGTCCTTCTTTGTCTCCGCGGACGGCCGTCTGAGTTTGTCCCCCAGGATGGCCATGCTCCGTTCGACGAGATCCCCGAGATGCAGCCGGTAATTTCTCTGAAGGATGATGTTCAGGATGCCCAGAGCCTGACGCCGAAGACCGTAAGGGTCGGCCGTCCCCGTGGGGACCTGGTTCACGCCGAAGAACCCCACAATGGTGTCGAGTTTGTCGGCGATGCTCACGATGGCGCCTTCGTCCGTCTCCGGCAGTTCCCCGCCCGCCTGGGTAGGAAGGTGGTGCTCGTAAATGGCCTTCGCCACGACGGGGTTCTCCCCCTGGATGAGGGCGTACTCCCGGCCCATGGTGCCCTGGAGCTCCGGAAATTCATAGATCATCTGTGTTTCGATGTCCGCCTTGGCGAGAAGAGCGACGCGATCCACGGTCCCCATCAGACCGGGCTTCACCCGCTTGGTGATGTAAGCCGCGAGTTCTCTGAAACGCATGACCTTGTCATAGGAGGTCCCGAGCATGGAGTGAAAGACGACCTTCCGGAGTTTTTCGAAGTGCTGCTCCAGCGGGACCTTCTGGTCGGCCTCGAAGAAGAACTTGGCGTCGGCGAGCCGCGCCCGGATAACCTTCTCGTTCCCCCGGGCCACCAGGGAGGGGTCGCGGGCGACGGTGTTGTTGATCGTGACGAAATGGGGGAGGAGTTTTCCGGCCCCGTCGATGACGGGAAAGTATCGCTGGTGTTCCATCATGGTCGCCGTGAGGACATCCTTGGGGAGTGTGAGATATTCTTCCTCGAAATGGCCCACGACGGCCGAGGGGTATTCAACGAGATAGGTGACTTCTTCCAGGAGGTCGTCATCGCGGTGGACCTTTCCCCCCACACCGGCTGCCGCCTGCTCGGCCTGTTCGAGGATGATCTGCCTTCTCTCCCCGGGGTCTACAATGACGAAGGCCTTCCGGGTCTTCGCCAGGTAGTTCTTGATGCTTCTCACCTTGAAGGGACGGGGGTGCATGAAACGGTGGCCGCAGGTGCGGTCGCCGCTTGTGATGTTTTCTACCTTGAAGGGAACGATCTCGCCGCCGAAGAGAGCCACGATCCAGTGGATGGGCCTGACGAAGCGGATGTCGAGGTTCATCCAGCGCATCGACTTGGGGAAGGGGATGGAGGTGATGAACCGGGTGAGGACGGCCGGCAGAAGGTCCTTCGTCTCCCCGCCCTTCGTCTTTTTGCGGGCCAGGAGGTACTCGCCCTTGTCGGTGGCTACGGTTTTGAGTTCCGAAATGTCCAGGCCCTGTCCCCGGGCAAACCCCAGGGCGGCGGGGGTGGGATTTCCCTTGTCGTCGAAGGCCACCTTTTTTGCCGGACCGAGCTTTTCAATGATCTGGTCTTCCTGCCTTGAGGCCACCTTGTACACAAAGAGGACAAGCCTTCGCGGTGTGGCCAGGGTTCTGATCTCCCCGTGACCGATCCGGAGATTGGCGAACTCCTTCCGGATGATCTCCTCCATGTCCTTGAGGGCCCTGGGCAGAAACTCGGCGGGGATCTCCTCCGTCCCGATTTCAAAAAGCAATTCCTTAGACATAAAAATCTCCGATTTTTAGGCGCAGGGCATTAGGCATTTGGCATCAGGAGAAAGCGTGAGTGAAATGGTTCAAAACCTTCAGCCTGTTGCCTGACGCCTGCGGTCTATTTCTTGAACTTCCCCATCAGAGGGAAGCCCATTTTTTCACGCTGTTTCAGGTAACCTTCCGCCGTGAGCCTGGCGAGGTTCCTCACCCGCCCGATGTAGTTCGTGCGTTCCGCCACACTGATGGCCCCGCGGGCGTCGAGGAGGTTGAAGGTGTGGGAACACTTGAGGCAGTGGTCATAGAGGGGCAGTACGAGTTCCTTTTCGGCCATCCGGAAGCCCTCGGCCTCGTACATGTCGAAGAGCCTGCGGAGCATCTCGATGTCCGCCTCCTGGAAGTTGTAGTGAGACCACTCCACCTCGCCGCGGTGGTGGACGTCGCCGTACTTGATGCCGTGGGCCCATTCCAGGTCGTAGACGTTGTCGATGCCCTGGAGGTACATGGCGATCCGCTCGATGCCGTAGGTGATCTCGACGCAGACGGGGTCCAGGTCCACGCCGCCGACCTGCTGGAAGTAGGTGAACTGGGTGATCTCCATGCCGTCGAGCCACACCTCCCACCCGAGACCCCAAGCGCCGACGGTGGGGGATTCCCAGTCGTCTTTCACGAAGCGGATATCGTGATCCAGGGGGTCGATCCCGAAGCTCTTCAGGGAATCGAGGTAGAGCTCCTGGATGTTCATGGGTGAGGGTTTCATGATCACCTGGTACTGGTAGTAGTGCTGGAGCCTGTTGGGGTTTTCGCCGTAGCGACCGTCGGTGGGCCTCCTCGAGGGTTCCACGTAGGCCACGTTCCAGGGTTCGGGGCCTAAAGACCGCAGGAAGGTCGCCGGGTTAAAGGTCCCCGCGCCCACCTCGAGGTCGTAGGGCTGCTGGATGATACACCCCTGTCCGGCCCAGAATGTGTCAAGAGCAAAGATCAATTCTTGAAAAGTCACATCCTCCTCCCGGTAAAAAACGTTCGCGCTGTGTCTTTTGATCGGTCATTCAGGCGGGACAAGTAACATTATGGCGGTGCCGAAGTCAAGGGAAATCAAAGTACCGTTTTCTTCATATCATCAAGGACTTTGAGGGATTTCGGGGTCCTGCCGAGAAGATGTTCGATGATGGCGCCGAGGACGGCCCGGCTCTCCCTGGCCGTCCGGTCGGAGACGGCCAGCCTGGGGATCATCCGGAGATCCATCTGCGCCCCCGTGATGAGCGTCTTGAGTGTCCCGGGCGTGACGGACAGGGCCGACGAGGTGTTCCGGAGGCATGTCCGACAGCGGATACCCCCCTCGGCGGGGATGAAGGCGGGCTCGCTGATCTCGTCGAGTTCCTTCCCGCAGGCGAGACAGCTGCCGATGTGAAGATCGTAGCCGGTGAGCTTGAGAAGCCTCATCTCGAAGAATCTTTCGATGCCGGGTCGCGGGGGTTCACGGTCCAGGCAGGACAGGAAGTCCTCGAGGAGGTGAAAGAGGGGTTCATTTTTTTTCCCTTCGGCGCTGAATCCGTCGACGAGTTCGGCGAGGTAGGTGGCATCGAGCGTCTTTTCGAGATCCTCCCGGATGCCCGGGTGGTGGGAGATCACGTCGGCGCCCTCGATGAGGAAAAGGCCGCCCCGGCCTCCCCTCGAGAAAAGAACGTCCGAGAGAGAGAAGAGCTCCAGGGCGTTGGCGAACCGTCTTCTACTCCGTCGCGCGCCCTTGGCAATCCCCTTGAGTTTCCCCAGATCAGCGCTGATGAAGGTGACGATCCGGTCGGACTCCCCGTAGTCCAGCGTCCGGAGTACGATAGCCCTTGTTTTCTGGACGTTTCTTCCAACCACCGCTCACCACTCGCCACTATTCCCCATGGCTGAATTTCACAACTCCGCCGACGATGGTGCGGATCACCTTTCCCTTCAGCTGCCAGCCGCCGAAGGGGGAGTTCCGGCTCTTGGAGCGAAACTGCTTCACGTCGACAGTCCAGGTTTTTTCGGGATCCACGAGGGTGATGTCGGCATCGACGCCGGGCAGGAGCGTCCCCTTGCCGATCCGCAGGATTTTCGCCGGGTTGACGCTCATTTTTTCGACGAGTTGCGAAAGGGTCAGAACGCCCTCGGCGACCAGTCGCAGACTCAGGGCGAGCGACGTCTCCAACCCGATGATGCCGTTTGCGGCGTACTCGAACTCCACTTCCTTCTCGATGGAGGAGTGGGGAGCGTGGTCCGTGGCGATGGCATCGAGGGTCCCGTCTCGCAGGCCTTCTTTGATCGCGGCGACATCGGCAACACTTCGGAGGGGCGGGTTCATCTTGAGGCGCGTGTCGAATTCCGACAGGGCCTCCTCGGACAGGCAGAAGTAGTGGGGTGCCGTCTCGGCCGTGACCCTGACGCCCCGGTTCTTCGCCTCGCGGATGAGCTCGACGGAACCCGCCGTGCTCACGTGAGCGATGTGGACGGCCGCCCCCGTGTAGGCGGCGATCAGGACATCCCGGGCGACCATAACCTCCTCGGAGATGGAGGGGATGCCCGGGAGGCCCAGTTCCGTCGAGGTCAGCCCCTCGTTCATCAGCCCGTCGGCGGACAACGTCGGATCCTCGCAATGGGAGATGATGGGGACGCCGAAGGAGTCGGCGTATTCCAGGGCCCGGCGCATGAGACCCGCCGTCATCACGGGCCTGCCGTCGTCGGAGAAGGCCACCGCTCCGGCCTCCACCAGATCGCCGAATTCCGTTAGCCCCTTCCCCGCAGAGCACCTGCTCACCGCCGCCACGGGGTAGACATTGACAAGGCCGCACTTCGCCGCCTGGCGGATGATGAACTCCGTCACGGAGCGGTTGTCGTTGACGGGGTCCGTGTTGGGCATGCAGGCAATCGACGTGAACCCTCCGGCCAGGGCCGCCTCGCTTCCTGTCTCGATGGTTTCCTTGTACTCGTAGCCCGGCTCCCGGAGATGCGTGTGCATGTCCACGAGCCCCGGGAGGACCAGCAGGTTGCGGGCGTCGAGGACTAAAACGGCGGGAGCTTTTTTCGACCCCTTCGCGGCGCCTTCGGACAGATCCCCTCCTATTTTCGATATCTTTCCGTTTTCGATCAGGATGTCCATCGTTGCGTCGAGACCCTGCGACGGGTCGACGACACGTCCGCCTTTGATCAGAAGATTCATTAATTACCTCCGGACAGTAGATAGAGAAGGGCCATCCTCACCGCGACACCGTTCGTCACCTGGTCGAGGATCACCGAATAGGGGCCGTCGGCCACATCGGGGGAGATCTCGACCCCCCGGTTCATCGGCCCCGGGTGCATGATGATGACGTCCTGTCTGGCGAGGGCCACGCGCCTGCGGTTGAGACCGAAGAGGTTGGCGTACTCCCGAAGCGATGGGAAGACGCTCATGTCCTGTCTCTCGGTCTGGATCCGGAGCATCATGATGATGTCGGCGTCCCGGATGGCGTCGTTCACGCAGTGATGGGCTTCCACGCCCAGCCGGTCCACGAAGCGGGGCATCATGGTGCTCGGTCCCGCGACGGCCACCTTCGCCCCCATCTTGGTGAGGCCGTAGATGTTGGAACGGGCCACGCGGCTGTGGGCGATGTCCCCGACGATCGCGACCCGGAGGCCGGCGATGCGCTTTTTCTTTTCCCGGATCGTCATCATGTCGAGCAACGCCTGCGTGGGGTGTTCATGGGCCCCGTCGCCGGCGTTGATGACGCGCTGCCGGACGACCCTCGAGAGCATGTGGGGCGCCCCGGCGGCACTGTGCCTGAGCACGATGATGTCCGGGTTCATCGCCTCGAGGTTCTTGGCCGTGTCGACGAAGGTCTCGCCTTTGACGACGCTGCTTGTCGTGGTGGAGATGTTGATCGTGTCGGCGCTCAGCCGTTTCGCGGCGATTTCGAAGGACGTGCGGGTCCGGGTGCTCGGCTCGTAGAAGAGGTTCATGACCGTCACACCCCTCAAAGTGGGGACCTTCTTGATTTCCCGGGTCGAGACCTCGATAAAGGACTCCGCCGTATCCAGGATGAGATTGATCTCTTCCACCGTGAGGTCCCGGATGCCTAGAATGTCTTTCCTGGCCAGTTTCATGAATGACTCCCCGAAACACCGTTATGAATTTTGAGTCACGAGTTTTGAGTTGTTCCTTCAATGATCCATGATACGTTTTAATTTCGGCCTACGTGTTTTCCAGGATCACCACTTCGTCTCTTGCTTTCTCGCTGGTCACGTTGACGTTTACCTTTTCCCAGAGTGAGGAGGGGAGGTTCTTGCCGACGAAGTCGGCCCGGATCGGGAGCTCCCGGTGGCCCCGGTCGATGAGGACGGCCAGCTGGATGAGTCTGGGGCGGCCGAAGTCGATCAGCGCGTCCATGGCCGCCCGGATGGTTCTCCCCGTGAAGAGGACGTCGTCGACGAGGACGACTTTTTTGTTGTCCAGGGAAAAGGGGATGTCCGTCTTTCCCATGCGCGGTTTCCTGGATGACGTGAGGAGGTCGTCGCGGTAAAGCGTGATGTCCAGTTTGCCGATGGGCACCTTCGTGTTTTCGATCCCTGAGATCTTGTCACGGATCCTCTCGGCGAGCACCACTCCGCCTTTCTGGATGCCGATGATCACGAGATCCTCAACGCCCTTGTTTTTTTCCAGGATCTCGTAGGAAATCCTCGTGAGGGACCGTTCGATCCCTTCGGAATCCATGACCACTCTTTTCTTGCTCATCTTGAACTCCCTCTGCCGCGGTTGCCGCGGCGGCTCCGGCCGGGGAAGGGCGACCGGAACCCTTTTCAGTCAAAAAAAACCTTCCCGTCACCGGGAAGGTCTCAAAACACAATCTTTCTGGGTCTCCATATGGCTCATCACCGATCCTTTTTCAATCTCACAGGATCAAATTAAAAGGTCGTTCGGGGGTTCTCTATACCAATCGGTGCATGGAGTCAAGGTCATATTTCAATAGCGGGAATTTCTTTGTTTTTTCCCCTTCCGTGACCCAAAAGATTATTGACAATGGGGGTGTTTTGACATACATACTGCCCCATAATTGACCGCAGGGAGGTAAGAATGTCGGGATTTCTTGCAGTTACAGCCCTTGATTTCGGCGGGAATTACGGCGGGAGCCTTCTGGGGATGATCCTGGAGGCCGGGGGGATGGTGCAGTTCGTCCTGGCGTTGCTCCTGCTTTTCTCCGTCGTCTCCTGGGCCATCATTTTGATGAAGTACAGAGTTGTGCGGAAAACGAAAAAGGAAAACGATCAGTTCCTCGATGTCTACATGAAAAGCAGCCGGCTTTCGGACATTTTCCCCGAGACGAGAAAGTTCCGGTCCTCGACGCTGGCCGAGGTCTTCCGGGCCGGCTATGTCGAACTGGGTAAACTGGGCAAGTCGAGCCGGAATTCAGGTGCGTCGGGCGATCCCGTCGACGGCGACATCCCCTCCGTCGAACTCGTCGGGATCGACAATGTGGAGCGGGCGCTCAACCGGGCCGCCAGTCAGGAAGCCTCCAAGCTGGAGAGTACCCTGGGGTTTCTGGCCACGACGGGCAGCGCCTGTCCGTTCATCGGTCTTTTCGGCACGGTCTGGGGGATCATGAACGCCTTCCGGGGCATCGGTTTCCGGGGCTCGGCCACCCTGGCCGTCGTCGCCCCGGGGATATCGGAAGCTCTCGTTGCCACGGCGGCGGGTCTGGCGGCGGCAATCCCCGCTGTCATTTTTTATAATTATTACCTGAGCCGCATCCGCGTCATCACCCAGGAGATGGACAATTTCTCCTCCGAGTTTCTCAATATCATCGAGAGGCACTACATCCGAAAGTAGGAGGCCATGCGTTACCGCAGGAAAGCCAATCACGCCGAGAACAAGCACGTCTCGGACATCAACGTGACGCCGCTCGTGGACGTCGTCCTGGTGCTCCTGATCGTCTTCATGGTCACGGCGCCGATGCTCCAGATGGGGATCGATGTGAACCTCCCCCGGGTGAAAGCCAGGAGCGTCAACGTGGGGGAAGAGAAAATCGTACTGACCATCAACGGCAAAAAAGAGATCTACCTGAACGAATACAAGACCCCCGTGGGCGACCTCAGCACCAAGCTGGAGAGCATTTTCAAGAACCGCCTCGATAAAGAGGTCTACATGCGTGCCGACAAAGAGGTTCCGTACGGGTTTGTCGTCCAGGTCATGGCCGAGGTCCGGAAGGCGGGCATCGACAAACTGGGCATGATCACGGAACCGCCGCAGGGTACGAGATGATATCGCTGGAATACGCCAGAAGGGATGCCCAGGGCGGTATCAGCCTGAAGCAAACGATCCTCTTCTCCTGCCTGATCCATGTCGTCGCCCTGTCGATTCTGCTCTTCTCACCGTCCCTTCCCGCCCGGCAGTGGACCTTCGGGCCCGTCTACACCGTCGACCTCGTCAGCGCCACGGCCGTGCTCACCGAAAAGGGCGGATCGGCGCCGTCGAAGGACATTCTGGCCAGGACCCTCCGGGAGAGTTTCAAGGAAGATACGATTGTGCTGAAGAAAAGCGTCAAGACGGCACCGCCGGTCCCCCTGCGGAAGCATACGCCCGACGAAAGGGGGGACGAGGGCCGGGTCGACCGGGCGATCGAGGACATTCGCAGGAAGTTGGCCGCCTCGGAGAAGAAAGGCGCGGCCGGTCCGGCGGGACCCGCCGGGCAGGGGGAGACCAACACGAGGCTTCAGGCTTATTACGCCTCGATCTGGTCCAGGATCAGGGGCCAGTGGGCGCTGCCGCAGAGTATCCTGAATCAGAACCTCGAAGCCGTCATCGGTGTGAAAATCGCCAGATCGGGGCAGCTTCTCTCGGCCCAGTACGAAAAGAAATCCGGCAACCGTTACTTCGATGAATCGGCCATGCGGGCGGTGCGGAAGGGGAGCCCCTTTGCGCCTCTCCCCGAATGGATCCGGGACGACAGCGTGGAACTGGGCATCCGGTTCCGGTCATCCGATCTGCAGTGATCTGAGGAGCGAGGTGCCCGGACAACGGAAGGGATAAAACGGGACAGCAGGACGGGTGGTGACTCCGGGCCGCGGCGGGAACGGAATCGTTTCTTCCGGGCCCTTTCATATGGAAGGAGGATGGAGAAGGGTTGGATCCCATGAAATACGTATTTTCGGTCCTGATGGCCGTCATGGTCATCGCGGGGACGGCCGTTGATCCGGCCGTCGGCAAGGTCTATATCGACATCGATTCTCCGGCGTTCCAGAAGTTTCCGATCGCCGTTCCGGACTTCAGCAACCTCGACGGCAATGCGCGGGCCGATTACTCCGCCTGGTTTTCCGACGCCCTGTCGCGGAGCCTCATGATCACGGGGCTTTTCAACATCGTCGACAAGAAGGCCTTCCTCGGCGATCCGAAAAAAACGGGCATCACGGCGGAGAGCATCCGCTTTCCCGACTGGGTGGCCGTCGGCGTGGAGTCCCTCGTGACCGGGGGGTACCGCTACAATGGGAAGGAGCTGACGGTGGAGTTCCGCCTCTTTGACGTGGTCCAGGGAAAGCTCCTGGTGGGCAAGAAATATTTCGGCACTCTCGACGAGAGACGGGAAATGGTGCTGCGTTTTGCCAACGAGATCATCCTGGCCCTCACCGGCGAGAAGGGGCTTTTCAACACGAGGATCGCTTTCTCGGGCAAGAAGGGCGGTGTGTCGGAGATCTACGCCGTCAGTTTCGACGGGACCGACGTCGCCCGCCTGACCGGCTACCAGTCTCTCACCATGCTGCCGAGGTGGTCTCCCGACGGGAAGAGACTTTCCTTTGTGTCCTACAGGGACGGAAACCCCCAGGGCTACCTCATGGATGTCCACCGCAGGACGACGCAGAAGATTGCCTCCTACCCGGGATTGAATCTGCCGTCCTCCTGGTCCGCCGACGGGAAACGGATGCTCGTCACTCTGAGCAAGGACGGAAGTGAAGACATCTACATGATGGATGTTCCCGGCGGCTCCTTGAAGCGGCTGACGAACGAACCTTCCATCGAGGTTTCGCCCAGCTGGTCGCCCGACGGCCGCCAGTTCGCCTTCGTGTCCGACCGCGCCGGTTCGCCCCAGATCTACGTGAAGGGCATCGGCGAAAATTCCGCCCGTCGGCTCACCTACGAGGGCGGATATAACACCTCCCCCGCCTGGTCTCCCCGCGGGAACCGGATCGTCTACGAGGGGCGTGAGGGAGGCCGTTTCCAGGTCTTTGTCATCGGGGTGGACGGCTCCCTGCCGCCGATCCGACTGACGGCCGACGACAGCCGCAATGATTCCCCGGCCTGGTCGCCCGACGGCCGCTACATTGTCTTTGTCTCCAAGCGGGGCGGGAAATCGAAACTCTGCGTCATGAACTCCAACGGCATGAACGTGAGGGTCCTCCACGAAGGGTTCGACGGTTACAGCTATCCCTCCTGGTCGCCGAGATGAAATTTGTATTGACGCCTTCCGGAAAGATGGATTAAATAAGCGCGGTTACCTCCGGTCGTTGCAGCCGGAGGATGAGTCTGAGAACCAGACAAAGAGGGAGGAAAAATCCATGCGAAAGATATTCACCCTGGCGGCCTTGTTCCTTTTGACCGGCGCACTCACTTGCGCCGTTTTTATCGGTTGCGGGCCGGAGAAGAAGACCCTGGTCGATGACCGGGGCGCGGCTGTGACGAAACCGGGTCAGCCCTCGGAGGCGGAACTCCAGCGGATGCGGGATGAGGAGGCCGGACGGCGCGCCCTGCGGGAGCAGGAACTGAGGGAAAAGGCGGCGCGGGACCGTGAAGCGGCGGCCGCCGCTGCAGCGAAGGGAAGCGGATTCGAGAACATCTATTTCGGCTTCGATCAGTATTCGCTTACGGAGGAGGCCCGGGCGACGTTGAAAAAGCACGCCGACTGGCTTCGGGCCAACCGGGGGGCCCTGATGCGAATCGAAGGCCACTGCGATGAACGGGGAACGAACGAGTACAACCTGGCTCTCGGTCAGCGGAGGGCCGATGCCGCGAAAAAATATCTCGTGGGTCTGGGCGTCGATTCCAAGCGCATGACCACGGTGAGTTACGGCGAGGAAAAGCCCCTCGATCCGGGGCATGATGAGGCGGCATGGGCGAAGAACAGGCGGGCCCAGTTCGCCGTCACCAAGCAGAAATAAATCCTCGATCTCAGGGAGGCCGAAGCCTTGAAAAATCTAACGCTTTGTTCTGTTGTTGTGCTGGCGTTTTTGTGGGGATGTGCCACCACGGGGGATCTGGATCGCGTCAAGCAGACGAGTGACCAGAGGGTCTCCGCGCTGAAAGCGGAGGTCGACAGACTCGGTGCCCAGCTCGCGAAGGTCGAAAAAGAACTGGCCGACGCCAAGGAGACCAACGCGGTCCTTCGCAAGGGGCAGGCGGACGCGAGCGCCGACATGATCGGGTTACGCGACAGCGTACAGGGTCTGCGGGGTTCCGTCGACGAGATCAAGAAGGAATTATCGTCGGTCCAGAAAAACGGCGGACTGAAGGAGAGGCTCGACGACCTCGCCTTCCGGGTGGAATACATCGAGAGTTTCATCGGCGTGAGCAAGAAAGAGGCTCCCGCCGCCAAGGAGGAAGGCAAGACGCAGGCCGCAGCCGAGACCAAAAGCGAGCGGGAAGCGGCCTACCAGTCCGCCTACAAGACCTTCAAGGAAGGCAAGTATCCCCAGGCCCGGGAGGAGTTCAACAAGTTTCTGAAGCAGTACCCGAAGGGGGACTACTCCGACAACGCCCAATTCTGGGTGGGCGAATGTTACTACCTGGAAGGGAACTACGAAAAAGCCATCCTGGAATACGAAAAGGTGATCAAGAACCACCCGAAGGGCGGCAAGAACCCCGATGCCATGCTCAAGCAGGGGCTGGCTTTTCAGAAACTCGGCGACAAGCAGAGCGCCAAACTTATCTTCCAGCAGGTGACGAAGAAATACCCAAAATCCAACCAGGCCAAAATCGCCGCAGCGAAACTCAAGGAAATCAAGTAAGGTGCAGCGTTCCGGCTTAGCCGAAAAGCCGTCCTTCGGTGGAAGGACGGCTTTTTTATGAATATCCAGCAGAATAACCCATCCTGTGGACGGGGATGAATGCGGAGCGGGGACAAAGGGAATGCAATCCCCCTCTCACGCCTTTTCCAGATGCCCCGCCTTGCAGGCCGGGCAGTTTGCTCCTCTCTTGATTCGCGAGGACGATTCCATGTCAGGACGGGGTCTGGGTCCGGGGTTTCACCCGTGAAGAACAAACAGGGGAAAACAGTCAGAACCGGGAATGACGGATGGCAAGAGAGCAAGGGTGTCGGCCGATCCATGTCTTGATGGTCCACCCACCGGCGCAGCTTGGCCGTTTCTGCAAGCGAGCCGGTGCGGCTGTATATGGGGCCTTGGGGGAAGCGGGAAAGAGGGAATTTGCTCCGCGATGAGATTTTTATCTTTCAAAATCTCATCCCTTTTGAACAAAGGCTGCAGGATCTACAGCAACGTTTTGTCCTCCAGGTTCATGACTTTTTTCTTATCCGTTTTTTTTCGTCTCCTCGGCCTTTCAGCCCCCTCTTCCTCGTCGAGGCAATAGCCGCCCCAGCAGGGGTCGTTTCCGAATTGCCGCCACCACCACCTCTCGGCTTCCTCCCAGAAATCGAGAATGCCGAACTCCTCTTTCATCAATAAAGCGTAAGCCTTGTTGATATCCTGCATCTTCTTATGGGCTTCTTCCGCTGAGTTGACGTCGGGATGCCATATCTTGGCGAGTTCCCGGTATTTATTCCTGGCGTCCTCGGCCGTCGCCTGCTTGGAGACGCCCAGCAATTTTCGCGCTTTGTCTATCTTATAATTACGATTCGTCATTCAAACTTCTCATGTGCGTTTTGCGATTTTCTCACCGACAATCGTATACAGGGCCGCTTCGGAAGGGTCTTCACTGGCAAAGATCTCTTCGCCCTTCACCCCCAGCATGTACTCCGTCCGAATGGTGTAGTGCTCGGCAATCGCGCCTTCGATCTGACCCAGGTCCCTGTGCCGGATCATGCTCATGTACGAGTCGGGGTTCCCGGACCGTTCCCTGACGAATTCCGATCGGGGGTTCAGGAGCATCACGATGATCTTACCCCCGGGGCGCAAGACGGCCGTCGACTTCTCCAGGGCCTTCCGGTAATCCTCTATGAATTGCAGCGATGCCACATAGATGACCGCGTCAAAGGACGACGCCGGAAACGGCATGTCCTCCGCCCGTCCGGCGAAGGTCCTGACGCTGTCCGGGGCGCATTTCAGAGCCTCCTGCGAAATGTCGAGCCCCGTGACACGAAACCCGTGCTTGCTCAATTCACCTTCAATGATGGCCGGGCCGCATCCCACGCTCAGGACATCCCTGCGGCCCCGAAGGCTCGAAACAAGGTAGTCCAGCTCCAACCGGAAAATATTCTGCCAGAACGTCTTGCGGCACGACTCCAGATATTTTTCGACACTCATTTTTGGAATCCCTGCAAGTCTTCCGAAGGAATAAGCAAAACCTGCGGCATGCAGGCGGGATCTTTCCTCCCGGCACACGGCCGAAAAAGTTCCCGGGTCAGCCCGCGATCTATTTACAGCCTGGAGGACAAAAAGGAATCCATTTTCTTTTTATCCGTTGCAACATCCACAGGGACCCGTACCTTTTCAAATAAGACATTGGTTGAACTTCTGAAATGGTAAGGCTCTGCCTCTTTCGAATCCGTCGTGTAAATTTTTACAGTCAACCTTTCACCAAACTTTTTTTTCATTTCCCCGGCTACGCCTATAGCCTTTTTGCAGGAAACTCAGGCGGGATTTCCACTGTGGAAAACAAGCAACTCCGCCATGTCAACCCTCCTTTTCTTCAAGATGATCAATGGGTGCGAATAAAAAAACAACTAACTCAGAAAAAAATATTCGTCAATGGATTTCTGTCTCAAATCCGCCGTTCGGTCCATGAAAACAGAGTCATTGACTGCGGGAAGCGCCGCTCGTTTTGGCGGTGATCGGAATGCAAGGGGTTTTGTTGTCGACTTCATCAACAAATCCACCGTCTGCCCTATCCTCCTTAAAATCTTCTCATGGATCTCAAGCCAGCCGTTTGCCTGCGTCCGGCCCCGGCGCGACGCTGTAGATTTCTTCTACCTTGAGAATGATCGCCCCCTTGGACTTCAGGGACACCTTCATCCTGGCGGCATAATCATCGACCCAACGGGCCGCCTCTTCGTAGAGGGGCCCGCTGGTTTCGACCCTCACCGTACCTTTCAACTGGTAGCCTTCCAGGCCTTGCCAGTACGTCACGGACACCTGTGGATTGGCCTTCATGTTTGCCAGCGTCTTGCTGAAATACTGATCCGAGATAAGAATCGTTTCCTCATCCAGGATCTTTTTGGCATTGATCGGTACGGCGTTGGGAATGCCATTGCCGGTTGCCGTCGAAAGGACGGCGGTGGTCACCTTGTTGAATAACTCCTGCATTCTTTCCGTCATGACCGCCATCTGCCTCACCTCTGTGTATTTTTCAATTTGTGGATGATGTCAACGTACCGTTCGATCTATTATTCCGATGAACTTTCCATGAGATGTTGTATGCCGGGGGCCGGTCCGGCCACCCGAGTAATATCAGCGCTCATTGAAAAATTCAACCGCCGGTTTTGTAATAAGAAAAAGCAGGGCGGGGCGAAATCGGTTCCGCTTTTTTCATGCGGTGCACGATTGCAGGAAGGAATCGTCAGGGAGCTTCGGGACCGGGGTCAACCCTGATCTCTTCCCTTGGCCCGTGGTCCAGCTGCAGGGGCGTGATGCCGGAGGGGATTTCGAGATCAAAGAGGTCATCGTCCTCGACCGGAACGATCTCCATGCTTCCGTGGCGGAGGATAACTTCCGTTTTTGGGGGCCTGAGAAAGTTCAGGGTAAGCTCTGTGGGGATGATGACATCGCCGGCCGGACCGTATGAGTCCAGGCGCGCGTCGCAGAGCACATCCCCCTTTTCGGACAGGATCTCCGTCCTCACGAGGCGGTGAACCAGCGGGTCGATCCACAGGGATCCGATTTTCCTCCCGTTTCCGAAGGCGTCGACCCGGTAGAGATCGTCGTCCACCCGGCCTTCGGTCCTTTCCGCCCCGGCGATTCGGGGGGGCGGCATGCCGAAGAGAAGGGCCAGAAAGTCCTCCATCTCGACCGACCAGGGGAGAAACTTCGAGAGGTTCGTCTCTGTGGGTTTCCCCACGTAGAATTTGCCTTCCTTCGGGAAGAAAACCTTGAGCTGCCGTCTGTTGGCCGACAGGTAAAGATCGGGAAGACCGATGAGGGGCATCTCCTCGATGCGAAGGGAACAAGGCCTTTCCGCAAAAAGGGCCATCTTTACAGTGTAACGCATCTCAGACGTGACAGCCGTCAGCGTACTTACGCCCTGCAGGGCGCCTGTCGCTTCGTTCTTTTTCTGGAGCTTCGCCAGAGCGCGCCCGGGGGAGGAGAAATCATCACCGAGCAGGAGCGCCTTTCGCGGGGCGCAGCCCGTCGAAAGAGCGATCGTCAGAATGATCGGAAAAAAGAGGGCCCATCTTCGCATGTTCAATCGAAGATCCCTTCCGGCCCCGTGGCGGGGTGTCCTGGCTTCTCGATGAGATGTTCGGCCGGCCGAACGGCCCTGGAAACACCCCGATCGGGATCTTTCCGCCGGCACCGAACTCCTACCGGCTGATCCGGTCTATCTTCTCCTGGATGTTTTCGGAATCGGGTTTCAGCCGCAGGACGAGCCTGTACTTTTCGATGGCTTCCTGAACCCGTCCCGTCCTGGCGTAGGCATCGCCGAGGTGTTCCGCGATGGCCGGGTCGTCGGGCACGATCCGCAGGGCCTCCTCCAGATACCGGATCGCTTCCTCGTTGCGGTTCTGCTTGAAGTAGACCCAGCCCAGGCTGTCGGTGATGTAGCCGTCGCCGGGCTTCAGTTCAAGGGCCTTCTTGATCATGGCCTCGGCCTCATCGAGCTTGATCCCCCTGTCGGCGTAGCTGTAGCCGATGAAGTTGAGGGCCTCGGCACTTTCCGGATCGATTTTCAGGACCTCTTCCATCTGTTTCATGCTTTCGTCGAAACGGTCCGTTTTTTCATAGAGCACACCGAGGCGGTAGTGCAGGTCGGCGCTCCGGGGTGACAGGGCAAGACCTTCCAGGAGGGTCTGCTCCGCCGTCTTGAGATCCTTGCTTTCTTCGTAGAGGGAAGACAGGAAACCGTAGAGGGCTGGATCCCCCTTCTTGATCGTCATGGCCTTCTTGGTGAAATCGATGGCTTCCGGGAGTCGATTCTGTTTCTTCAGAATGACGCCGATCTGGATCTGCGCGTTTGCATAAAGATCGGAATTCACCGGTATTCTGTTCAAGTCGTCGAGAGCCTCGGGATAGAGTTTCTTCTCGCCGTACGCGGCGGCCCTGAAATATCTTGTCTCCTCATCGTCGGGGTGCCTCTTCAGGACTTCGGAAAATTCGACGATGGCCTCGTCAAACTTGTTCCATTCGTAGTAGATGAGACCCAGGGTGAAGCGCACCTCACGGTTGCCGGAGTCGCGCTTGAGGATCTCCTGGAACTGGCTGACGGCTTCCTCGTACTTTCGTTCCCTCAGAAGCAACTTGCCGAACTTGATTCTTGCCGATGTCCTTCCGGGATGCTGAGCGATCATGTTGATGTAAATCTCCCGGGCCTTGTCGTTTTTCCCCTGCAATTCGTAGAGGAGGGCCAGGTCGGACTGGGCCGCTTCGAAGTTGGGCTTGAGTTCCAGGGTCTTGAGGTACCACTGCTCGGCCTCACGGTACTGTCTCATCTCGGCGTAGATTTTCCCCGTGTAGTAATGGCCCATGACGTTTCCCGGGTCCCTTTTGAGCATTTGTCGGAGGATGTCGATCGCATCGGCGTGTTGCTTGGTCTCGGCGTAGATGACGCTCAGGTACAGGTAGGATTCCAGGTTGCCGGGTTTCAGGTTGATCACCTTGCGGTAGGTCTCGATCGCCCGGTCGTATTGCCTCGTGTGCAGATAGAGCCCGCCCAGGATGAGATAGGTGTCGGCGTATTCCGGGTTGTATCTCAGGGATCTCTCACCCACGGTGATCGCCTTGTCGATATTGCCCATCCGGGTGTACAGGGTTGCGAGCTCCACCGCCAGAAAGGGCGAAGTGGGGTCGGCAAGAAGGGCCTTCTCGTATGCGGAAGCCGCTTCCTGGTACTCCCCGTTGAGGGTGGCGTAAAGGCCCTGCACGTAGTTGGAGAACGCCTGACGGGAGCCGTCGGCGGACTGGACGGCCTGCGGTCCGGGCCATGCCAGAAGAACGAACAGGATACCGAGAGGGAGCAGTGTCCGGCCAGGGTATTTTACCATCGCTGTGATCATGAATCGTCAACCTCGTTGCGAACGGGTGTTGCCCGACGGACGGGACTTCCCGTTTTCTTGGATAAGCCGGGACAAAGGGATCACCTCAATGCCGGCCGACCGGAGCCTGGGAGATAGGTTTTCAGGGCCTGGACCGTTTCAGGATAAGGGTGACCGATGACCAGGATGCTTTGCCTCCGCCCTTTTTTTTGCAAAAGACCTCCCAGGTTCCTGAACACCCTGTCCCGGTCGACGGCATGATCGATGAAAACCTCCCGGGATGCAAACGGGACGGCTGTTTCGTCCGCCGCCTCCGCACCCCTCGAAGACGCCGTCGTCAGGCCGTCAATGAAGTACAGGTCCTTCTCCCGCAGCTTCCCGAAGAGAACTCTCAGTTTTTTCCCGTCCTGCATGAAGCGGGAGCCCATGTGGTTGTTCACGCCCCGTACGAAAGGGACCGCCTTCAGGTCTTTTTCCGCCTGCAACCGGATTTCCTGATCGCCCATGGCGGTCAGAATCACCCCTTCGCCGGGGTCCCGTTCCGGATCGTCCAGCGGTTCCATGGGGAGGTGCAGGAGAACTTCTCGACCGGCCTCGTGGATCTTTCTTGCCGCCGTGACGGAATGACTGCGAAAAGGGAGAACCGAAAAAGCGATCGGTGCGTCGAGCCGCAGGAGTTCATCGAGAGATTTCAGATCCTGGCCGATGTCATCGATGAGGATCGCGATCTTCAGGTGCCGGGGAACAGTCGTTTCCGGGGCCCGGGCCCCTCCAGCGGAACCGGACCGGGTGTTGTGCGGCATGACCTTTGTTTCAGAAAGATCGCGTTTCGCCGGCTGAAACATCACCCGGAGGATGAAGACCGTCAGGCCGATGAGAAACAGGCAGACCCCCAGCCGGGAGCGATGATTCTTTTTGGCCTTTTTGATCTTTCTCGGCGTCCGTGAAGACGGTCCCTTCGTTACCGTCCGCTCTTACTGAACACCTCCCAGCTTTTCAGGATATCCACGGCACTTTTCAACTGATTATCCCGGACCAGCGGATCCTTTTCTTTTTTCTCTTCTTTCTTTTCTGCCTTCTTCTCCGGGGTCTCCTTCGGTCGGGCCGCTTCCTTCTCTCCCTTGATGTGGCCCTTGAGATCTTTTTCCCGGATGACCGTTTCCGGCCCTTCCTCTTCCTCGGGCATTTTCACGAACTCGACCACGATGTCCGGCACGATGCCTTCCGCCTGGATGGACCGTCCCTTGGGCGTGAAGTATTTCGCCGTCGACAGCTTGATGGCGGAGCCGTCTTCGAGGGGGATCACCGTCTGGACGGATCCCTTGCCGAAGGTCTTTGTCCCCAGAATGATCGCCCGGCTGTTGTCCTGCAGCGCTCCCGAAATGATCTCCGAAGCGCTCGCCGTCCCCTCGTTCACAATCACGACCATCGGGCAGGTCGGCTCGTTCCCGTCGTCCCTCGCGACAAAAGTGGCATCGACGGTCTTGACCCGGCCCTTGGTCGAGACGATCGATCCGGATTTGATGAAGGCGTCCGAGACTTTCACGGCCTGCTCCAGCAGTCCGCCGGGGTTGTTCCGTACATCGAGGATGAGCCCCTTCAGAGGTTTGGCCTTCCCGTTGATTTCCTGGAGAGCCTTCTTCAGTTCATCCGTGGTCGATTCTTGAAAGTTCGAGAGCCGGATGTACCCGATGTTGCCGTCGAAAACCTGCTGTTTCACGCTTTTGATCTTGATGGTGGCGCGGGTGATGACAAAATCCTTCGGCTGGGTGAAATCTTTCCGCATGATGCTGAGGATCACTTTCGTGTTTTCGGGCCCCCTCATCTTCTTGACGGCGTCGGTGATGGCGATGCCTTTCGTCGGCTGTCCGTCGATCTTCAGGATCTTGTCCCCCGCCTTGATGCCGGCCTTGAAAGCGGGCGTGTCCTCGATCGGCGAGACGACCGTCAACTGGTCATTCTGGAGTGTGATGACGATCCCGAGCCCCCCGAACTGGCCGCTGGTGTCCACCTGGAGTTCCTTGTACTGGTCCGGTGTCAGAAAGGCGCTGTGGGGGTCGAGGGACCGGATCATCCCGTTGATGGCTTCCTGGATGAGCGCCTGGGTCTTGACGTCTTCCACGTAGTTTTTCTCGACGATGTCGATGACCTCGGTGAAGAGCTTGAGGCTCTTGTAAGTGTTCGTGTCAACGGCCGCCACCCGGCTGTCGCCGTATGGGCCGAACGTGACGAGAAGAACGGGAAGAAGCCAGAAGCAAACCAGGATGTAAAAACGCTTGTTGAACATTTTCATAAAATGCCTCCGGGTCGGATGACCGGTCAATCATCAAGATAGTGAAAATTAGCCGTTTTTCATGCAAATTTCCAGTTTTTTATTCTGTCGGCAAGGATGCCCGTCCCGCCGGTGCGGCCGCGGCGAAGCCGCGATGCGTTCCTCTCCGGGATGGGCGGTCAGACCCGCCAGCGGGAAAGGACGCCTGCCATGGAGACGCAGCTCCGGGCATTCTTTGAGTGCGGGGCGGCCGTCACGAGGAGCTCCTGGTTCATGATCGATCGCGGAACGTTCTCGTCGTGAACCAGGGAGCCGAGATATGTCAGGGGAAACCCCAGAAACCGCCTGCTGATGGAATCGAGGTGGCGGAAGATCCGATCCCCCTCCTTTTCGTCCAATGAAGAATTGACGATGATGTCAAAGGCGTCGCGTCCGAACAGCTGAAACAGCACCTTGATCATCGCGTAGGCATCGGTCAGGCAGGTGAGTTCGCGATTGATGACGACGATGTTCCGATCGGCGAGCAGATTGAACTGGAGGACCACCTCCGTCATTCCGGCGCCGGTGTCCAGGAGAATGAGATCGTAGTTCTCGAGCGACAGGAGCATCTCCTTGATCCTCTCGATGCGTTCGTACAGGAGTTGGGCCATGTCTCTCACGCCGGAACAGGCGGGCACGAGATCGAACCCCCCGGGTGTACTGATGATGACGTCCTGAAGCGTTGCGTCGCCGAATACGACGTCCTTCATGGTCCGCACGGGCCGGATACCGAGCATGATATCCACGTTGGCGAGCCCGAAGTCGCAGTCGACCACGAGGATTTTCTTTCCTTTCTTCGCCAGGGCCGCGGCAAGGTTGACGGCAAGGAAGGTCTTGCCCACGCCGCCTTTTCCGCTGGTGATGCAAACGATGACGGGTTTTCTCTTTTTTCCGGCTTTCATCTTGTTCACCTTCCGTCCGCTTCGAATCTTCACGATCCGACGCCTTATTTCGGGGGTATCCCTCCCCTTGTCTTCAGAAGGAGGTCCCGCTCCTGGAGACTGACGGGCTCGGCCGGAGCCACTCGCCGTTCGATGGTCCCCCTGTAAGCAATCTTGTTCTTGCCGTCTTTCTTTGCCCTGTAGAGTTCCGTGTCGGCCAGGTTGAAGATGTCATCCAGATCCGCCTTTGAGGCCGGATCGAACTCCACCATGCCGATGCTCGCCGTAATGAGACACTTCTTCCAGTGGATATCGGTGATAAAATGCTGGAGCCTCCGGGCGATTCCGATGGCGTCGACGAGGCCCGTTGCCGGCATGAGGATGCCGAATTCATCGCCGCCGAGGCGGCACAGAAAGTCTGTGGGGCGTAGCCTGTCCCGCATGAGCAGGCCCACCTCCTTGAGAAACCGGTCCCCCTCGGCGTGGCCCAGGTTGTCGTTGATGACCTTGAAGTTGTCGAAATCGAGGATGGCCAGGCTGAAAGACTGTCCGGTGCGTCTCGATCGCGCCATTTCGACGCCGAGTTGAATCTTGAAAAAACGTTTGTTGTAGAGGCCCGTCAGTTCATCGGTCAGGCTGAGAGATCGTAAATGTTTGTTTTCTCTTTCAATTTCCAGTATGCGCGCGAGGATCTCCGCGCCCAACTCGATGACGGCGTCGGCGGTCCCCCTCAATTTCTTGCGCCCGGTTCCGGGCGGCTTATCGGTGAGGATCATGAAGAGCCTGCTCCCGCGGGCACCGCCCTCTCTCAGCCAGTCGGATATCACCCTGTTTTTTTTGATGATTTTTTCGATGGACCGGTGCTTGCCGATCTTTCTTCCGGCGTCGGTCTTTTTCCCCGTGACTTTTTTCTTGTCTGGCATAGGGCGGCACACCACCTTTCGGCGGGGCGGGTCAATTTCGTAATTCCGTGAAATGTGCAAGAAAAGTGCCTGTGTTGAGCCTTCTTCCTGCCGCCTGACCGGTTCTTCGGACCCGCCCGTGGGCTGATGCTTCCATTTTTACGGCAACTCCGGCATCGGGGCAACAGGTTTTCCTGAACCGGCCGCTTTGCCCGGGGGAGCGCGGCCCCATTCGAAAATGACGCCTCTCGGGGGAGAATGGATACCGAAGTCACGGGTTTCTCTGTCGGGTGTTTCAGGTTTCGATGGCGATACGAGGCGGATGATGTCTCGCGGGAGCTTCAGAGAAGAGACCATCGGCGGGTTAAATGAACCCGGGTCTGCGGGCAGGGGAAAAGTTCCGGCCGGCGCGATGAACAATATCAAAACCCCCTTCGGGTCCCCCGGATTTCTTTCGGTTATTTTTATCCGTTTCAACGATGACTTCAGGTCTTCTCCGATTGTGATGGTGGACGTGAAGACCCCTGTGCAGCAACGGAATACAGCGTTTGTTTCTTTTTATAAAAATCGTTGAGCATGAATATTTTTTCTGGACATTGGAAATAATGGCGTGTATGAAGGGTTTGCGGATTTGAGAGGCGCCGATCCATTCAGGGGAGGCGGTTTCCGGATCGGGCACGAAAAAACCATGATGCCCTGCGAAGCAAAGAGCGGGGTGCCGGCTGCGACAGCGATCCGGAGGAAAAGGCGGTGCGAGGATCCGGCGCCGGGGGAAGAAAAAAAGGAGAGGGGGGAACCGAGAGGGGAGTTAAGCCGGCCGGCAGTTATCTGAAAACGGGGAGAGAATTATCCGACATAGACAAAAAATCACAACAGCATGTAAGGAGGGTTAGTAAATGAACAAGGCCGATTTGATCGATGAGGTGGCAAAGGTAGTAGAAACCAAGAAAGCCGCAGCCGCAGCCGTTGACTGCATGATCGAAGTGATCACCAAGACACTGAAGAAAAAGGGCAAGGTGACACTGGTCGGCTTCGGGACCTTCAGTGTGTCCAAGCGGGCCGCCCGCAAGGGGAGGAACCCCAGAACGGGCAAAGAGATCAAGATCCCCGCGAAGAATGTGCCGAAGTTCACCGCCGGTAAAGAATTAAAGGCCGCCGTGAAGTAACGGCGGAACGTGAAGGCCCCCGGTGCAGCTCCCCGGGGGCTTTTTTATCCCGGTCTGCCCGTCTCCGGCCCCGGCTTCCGGAAGGCTCTTCCGACCCTCAGCCGGGGAAAAAGGACTCACCCACGCCCTTGGATTTGTGGTAAGAATTCCCCGGTTGCAATTTTTCTTCTGGAATCCGGACGGTCCGGCCCCGTTGTCAACGGATTCGGTGACTAATCGTTTAAAATCACAGACCTTGCTCCGCTGGGCGATGTCCACCGGGGAAGGCTCTCGAGGAGAGTCAGCTGGGCGCGAAAGAGAATCTGAACCGTTTTCTTTCAGGCATAGAGCGGAGAGCCTTCCGGATGGCCTTTATTGCCACAGGAAGCAGGGAGGATTCCCTCGACCTGGTCCAGGAAGCCATGCTCCGTTTTGTGAGGCTCTACAGGGATCGTCCGGAACCGGAGTGGAATGTGCTTTTCTACCGGATTCTGCAGAGCCGGATCACGGACTGGTACCGGCGAAAGGCCGTTCGAAAGCGCTTCATGATCTGGCTTACACCCCGGAGCGGTGCGGACGATGAGGAAGATCCCCTGCAGGGGGTTGCCGATGCGGACGCCCCGGGGCCGGCCGATCATGTGTTCCGACGGGAATTCGCCGATGCCCTGCTGAAGGGCCTGAAGGGCCTGCCCCTTCGCCAGCAACAGGCGTTTTTGCTCCGGGCCTGGGAGGGGATGGACGTGGCCGAAACGGCCCACGCCATGGGCTGTTCCGAGGGGAGCGTTAAGACCCACTATTCGCGGGCCGTTCACTCGCTGAGAGTAAGACTGGAGGCTTTCGATCGTGACTGAGATAAAAGAAAACGAAAACGGTCGTTTCCTGAACAGGGTGAGGGAAGCTCTCAACGAAAGCGCCGGAAATCTCGATGGTCTCACCCTCGCACGGCTGGGGGATATACGGCACCGCGCCGTGGAGGCCGCAGACGAAGGGCCCGGCCTGATGCTTCGACTGCCGCGGTGGGTGAAAATGAGCGGTCTGGCCACAGCCGCCGCGGCCGTTATGGTTTTTTCTCTCTGGTTCACATCGCCGAAGCACGATCTTGCCGTCAAGAATCCCGAGGATTTCGAGATTGTCCTCGCGAAAGACCAGATCGACCTCTATGAGGATCTGGATTTCTACAGCTGGCTGGCGGATGAGGAAGACACCGTGTAAATTTCTGGCCGTCGCTGCTTTTGTCCTTGTGGTTGCCGTGGGTGTTCAGGCGAAGGAAGCTCAGCCGCCACCGGACCTGGAGCTTCTGGAGTTTCTCGGCGCCTTTGAAAAAGACGGCTACAGCGGCATCGACCCCTATCTTTCCGGGGGGCCCGTTTCCCCGGGAAACAGGGCGCCGGCCGGGGCCGAAAAGAAAAAGAAACCAGGCCCGCGGGAGAAGGAAACCGTCGGTGAGAAGGAGTCCATGGATGAATAGAGGGAAAAGTGTCCTGGTCATCGCGATCCTGGCCCTGTTCATTTCTGTGCCGGCCCGGGGGGCCCCGCAGGGGACGCACTGGGATCAGTTGAAGCCGGAAGAGAAGCAGGTGCTCAAGCCTTTCCAGGATCGGTGGGATCAACTCTCTCCGGATCGCCAGGACCGCCTTCGCAGGGGAGCAGACCGGTGGCAACATATGACCTCCGAAGAGAGAGAGCAGGCCCGAGACCGCTTCCAGCGGTGGCGGGAATTGCCGCCGGAGCGGCGTCAGGAGATCCGGGAACGGTACGACAGGTTCAAGAAGCTGCCGCCGGAGGACCAGAGCAGGATCCGTCAGTCCTACCAGCGGTACCGTGAACTGCCGCCGGAGCGGCGCCGGGAGCTTCGTGAGAGATGGAAGGAGATGACGCCCCCGGAACAGCAGGACATCCGCCGGCGATGGCAGACGCCGCCCGGTCTGGGGAGGGATCCGGGGATGCGGCGTTCGCCCGGCCGCTGAAAAAAGCCCGGGAATATTTTGCGGTCGGAAGGACATGGATGCGTGGGGGAGCGGCGCCGGATGCCTCTCCCCCTTTTCTTGTTGCCCGAGAACCTGTATGGACGGGAGTCTTCGTTTCTACGGCGTTCGGGCGGGTGTCAGTCTGTCCGGGCCTTTTCCGGCGAGAGAATCAGGAAGAACTTGGGGATGACAGGGCCGAGACCGGCGATGTCGGCGGATTCGCATTCACGCCGAAATTCCTCCCAGAGCGACGAGAGGGACGCCCGAAGGAGGGGAAGGTCTTCCGTTTTTCCCGCCTGAGCCGTGAGATCGTTCACAAAGGTCTCGTCGAAACCGCCCATCCTGAAAGGCGGTCTCTCTTCCCCCGAGCGGAGAAGGCGGAAAAGGCTTGCGGCCTGATCGATGGAAATTCCCGATAGGGATGGTTTCAGTTGAAGCAGGCGGCGGGACCAGACATCGAAGAGAAGCTGCCGGTAGGTCAGGTCCTCCTCCAGGAAAAGGTCCCCGTCCGGCGGCGTGATCTCCGAGAGTTTCGAACACAGGCGGTCCAGTGCGGCGATCTCTTCTATAACCCTTTCCGCCCGATCGAGTTCACCGGCGTGCTCGAAGCTCTTCACGGGTTCCGGGGAATCGAGGCCCTGGAAGAACATCGGCTTCTTCAGGAGGAGCGCCGCGAGAACCCCGCCCCTGTCGTCCCCCCAGAACACCGGCGTGAGGCCGTTTTTATCAAACCAGCTTTTCTTTTTCCACTGCTCAACCCGCCAGCGGAGTTTCAGCAGGTACCCGAAGCCGACCCGGTGCACCGAAAGAAGGGGGTTTGCGATCATCAACCTGCCGGCTCTCTCCGGGTCATTTTTACAGAGCATTTCCATCGCAAGGTTCAGGTAGCCTGCCGATTCCCGGCAGGTCTTCAAAAGGTCCTGAGCATCCTCGATCACCGGCGCCTCGACGGCCGTCACGGCATTGCAGATGCCGGCGAATTCCATCCGGATCCTGTCCAGCGCTGCGGGTTCTCCGACGGTCGTGAGGGCTTTCTCGAACAGGCTTCCCTTTTCCGCCTGGTACAGCGGCAGAAGGGGGACGAGGGCCTTCATCTCGTCCTCGTCCAGTTCGACGGGAGCGACCCGTTCCTCGATGCCCTCGACCAGAACCCTTTCGTCGAGCGGGGCAAAAACTTCGAGAGCCTCGTCAAAAGGAAGAAACCCCTGCTCCGCGACCCTCATGCTCCGCCGGTGGTAGAGCTCTTCTTCCATTTCCGTGGCGATCAGGACGGGGAGGGCCTGGAGGAGGGAAAGGTAGCGGACAGGGTGTTCGCCCGCCATGAGCTTCGTCACCTCCTCGATGAAGGGGCGCAACGCCTCGTTCGAAACCCCCAGAAAGATCACCCCGTCGTGGGTGAAGTAGTCTTCCGGGATCTCCGGCGGTTCCTCGCCCTCCTCCGCCACGAGGACGTCCAGGTATTTTTTCAGGCAGAAGCAGGCGAATTCGTACCCGTCGCTCAGAAGCCAGCGGACCGTTCTCTGCCGGTCCGCTCCATAGAGCCTCTTCATCCAGGCCATGGCCTTCTCTTCGTCGAGGTGGTCCCGGTCCCAGGTCTCCATGTCGAGGATGTGCTGCCACTGGTCGTCCGTGGCCAGGGACAGAAGCGGGATGGAGTCGGCGGCGCCGATTTTCTTGATCAGCCAGAAGAAATCGCCGAAGGAGAGACTCTCCACGATTCTCGCCGGATTCTCCGACTCCAGGATGCGGTCGAGCAGTTCTTTCCCGGTGGCGGAAGGATATGCCCTGAGAAGAGCATCGCCGGGGGGCCCGGTGTCGCCGGCATCGGGGGGGCCTTCGACCCCTCGGGGTGTCCGTCGCCTGTCTTCCGTCATATCCGTCCTGTCCTCGGCTTTTTTCGATTCCGGTTCGCCGCCCTATTAATCATCACCCCGGAGGGGATGTCAAGACCCGCGGGTAAAAAGCCGTCACAAGAATAAAGTTCTCTTTTCTCCGCACCCTGTGATATAAGGGCAGCGTTTTTCCGGGGGATCCCCGGGCGCCGATTCCAGGAAAGGATCCGGTCTCGCCATGGATGAAAGAAGCCGCCTCCGGCTGTTGCCGAACCGGCCGGAGCACAACTGCTTCGGCTGCAGCCCCTCCAACCCTTACGGACTCCGCCTCCAGTTTTACGCCGGCACGGATTCCGTTGTTACCTGGATCACGGTGCCGGCCCACCTCTGCGGGTGGGACACCCTCGTGCACGGCGGCATCCTCGCGACCATCCTCGACGAGGTTATGGGACGGGTCGTTATTTTTCAGCTGAAGAGCCTGCTCCTGACGAAATCGATGACCGTCGATTTCCTGAAACCCCTCTTTGTCGGTGTGGAATTGAAGGCCGAAGCAAGGGTCGTCGAGGTCAGAAACGGTCGGGAGGCCGTCGCGGAAGGCGGGATCTACAATGCAGCCGGTGAGCTCTGCACAAAGTCCTCGGGGACCTTTGTCCTTGTGGATTCCGGGACGGCGAAGCGAAAAGGTCTCGCCGACGATGAATTCATGCGGTGGTTTGACGATCTCTTCAGGAGCTGAGAGGGACTGTCCCGGAGACCCTCTTCCGCCCTGCAGGTGCCTTAAAACCCGCACCCGTCCGACCGCCCACAGAGGTTCAGTCAGGGAATGCCCCTATCGAAAGTCGACAACGAACAAAAGATCATTCTCTTCACCTCCGTGTCGCACTTCCTTTTTCACTTCTACGAGATCGCCTTCCCGGCCCTTGCGATCCCGCTCATGCTGTCCCTGAAGACCGATTTGAAGGACGTGCTGGCTCTGGGCTTCCCCATGTACCTCATGTTCGGCCTCGGTGCGCTCCCCTGGGGACTTTTCGCCGACCGTTTCAGCAACCGCCTGACCCTGATCATTTGCTTTTTCGGGACCGCCGCGGGAGCCGTCATGACGGCCCTGTCTTCCACGCCGGCGGGGATCATGTACTCCCTCGCCGTCATCGGCGTCTTTTCGTGCATCTGCCACCCGGCCGGCATGGGGCTCATCTCCCATGGCGCGAAGAACCGTGGCATGGCCCTCGGCGTGTTCAGTGTGGCGGGGACCGTCGGGCTGATCGCGGGGCCCTTCGTGGCGGGACTCCTGAACTGGCTTGCCGGCTGGAAGGCGGCCTACCTCTCACTCGGCATCTTCGGACTTCTCTGGGGGGCGGCCCTGCTGTTCGTCAGAATCGACGAGACCCCCCTGGAGGCGCACGAGGACAATGACGGGATGGAAGAGGAACCGGCAGCCCATCCGCTCAGGCGGCTTGTCCTTTTCTTCTGGATCGTCACCCTGGGCGGGCTCGTCTACAGGATCAACATCGTGGCGCTGCCGGCCCACCTGGAATACAACGCGCCCTTCCTCTCGCGCTTCTTCCACAGTCTCCACATTCCCGACATCGCGGCGACGACGACGATGGCGGCGGCGCTTCTGACGTCGCTCGTCTATGTCGCGGGAATCTTCGGGCAGCTCTTCGGGGGCGGGCTCGCGGACCGGCATGACCTGCGGAGGCTCTACCTGGTCTTCTACGGCGTGAGCCTCCCCCTCGTCGTCCTCATCGCCCTGCTGGGCGAGCAGTATCTCGTTGCGGCCGCGGCGGCTTACGTGTTTTTCGCCCTCGGCATCCAGCCGATCGAAAACAGCCTCGTCGCGCACTTCACGCCGAGACAGTGGAGGAGCACCGGCTACGGCTTCGCGTCCATCCTGGTCTTCGGGGTGGGGGCCCTGGCGGTGTATGTCGTCGGGTGGGTGTCGGAGTACCGGTCGCTGGGGACGGTTTACCTTCTTGCCGGAGGGCTCATTTTCCTCATCATCGTTCACATCCTGTTTCTCCTGCACGAGACGCGCGGAGTCACATTGAGGAACCGGATGAGGCGTTGAGCATTGCTGCGTCCGTCTCTTTTGATGTTGACTCGCAGGCGATATTCAATTATTGATGATCAGGGAAAGACAAAAAAAGGAACAGGGGAAACGAGGAGAAAAGGGGGTTTCTGATGAAGAGTCTCAACGTGAGGATCATGGCCCTGGTTTTTCTGGCTGTTGTCTTTGCGGCGCCGGCCGGCGAGGCGGCCGCCCAGAGCCAGGGATTTTATCTGGGGGTGTTCGGCGGCTATGCCGTGCCCGATGATATGCGCATCTCGGTACGTGGAGCCTCCGTCGATGCCGGCACGGACAACACGGGGATCCTCGGCGTGAAGTTCGGCTGGGTACCGCCGCAGGCGAAGTTTCTGGCCCTCGAAATGGAGTTCGGTCACATTTTTGAGCACAGTTACTCTTACGCAACCGCAAGGGGCTCGGAGTCGGGAGATGTCTACCTCAACAATGTCATGTTCAACCTGCTTTTCAGATATCCCGACGGCGGAATCCATCCTTATATCGGTGCCGGCATCGGGTGGAGTTACTTCAACGCGGAGGCCACAGGATACGATGCCTATGGACCATATTATGCGTCTGAAGATGATTACGCCTTTGCCTGGCAGTTTCTGGCCGGCGTGGATTTTCAGATAGCGAACAATATTTCCCTCGACCTGGGTTACCGCTATTTCGGCACGGACCCCGATTTATCGATTGCGGACATAGAGTACAGGGCCAACATATTCACCGTCGGTCTCAATTTCCGTTTCTAATGCGCTCAGCCGAGGGTAAGCAGGTTCCGTCACCCTGAGACGTTTACGCGCGTCTCGGGGTGACGTTTTTTTCAGCGGGACCGGGCGGCAACCCGATCATGGGGGCTGCCGCCATGGTTGCGGCGAGAACCCCTTCAGATGGCAGAAACGATCACATCTCTCCCCGCTTTCGTCAAAGTGGGGTTTTCATTTCTGGGTATCCTGCTCGCCAACCGGGCCGGCCTTCATCTGGGTTACTCGATCCTTCTTTTTTCAGTGATCCTGTCCCTCTGGACCGGGACCGGTCCGCGGGGCGTCGTCCTGCAGCTGACCGATCTCGCGAGGCCCGAGAATTACCTCCTCACCGTCATCGTTCTGCTCCTTCTTTTTTTCACCGAAGCCCTCAGCAAGTCGGGCCGGATGGCGAAGACCGTTGCGGCCCTCAGAGACTGGCTCCGGAGCAGGCGGCTTATCCTCGCCGGCCTTCCCGCCCTGGTCGGTCTTCTCCCCATGCCCGGAGGGGCCCTTTTCTCGGCGCCGCTCGTCGCATCGGTGGACTCGGAAAAGGAGCTCGACGAAAACCACAAGGTGGCCATCAATTACTGGTTCCGCCACATATGGGAATACTGGTGGCCTCTTTACCCGGGCGTGATCCTGGCCATCCGGTTTTCGGGGCTCCCCGTGGCGGTCTATTTCCTGGTCCAGATGCCCTTCACCCTCGTCGCCGTGCTGGGAGGGTATCTTTTCATCCTGAGAAAGGTGAAAAGGAAACAAGGGGAAGGGGCTCAAGCCAAAACCCTTCACCCTGCCGGCGCCCTTTCGGCGATGGGTCCCATCGCCCTTCTTGTCACACTCTCCGTTCTGGGTTCGGCCCTCCTGCCGCTGGCCGGAATCGGCGGGACGCTGGCGAGCCTGCTGGCCATGCTGGCGGGGCTCATTGCCTCGCTTCTATGGATCTTCACGGCCGACCCCCGGTCGTTCGGGCCGTCCCTTGTCCTTTTCAGGGACCGGAACACCTGGCTCATGATGATCCTGGTCGTGGGCATCCAGCTCTTCTCGTCGGTCATCAAACACCCCCTCGATACGGCAGGGGCGACGCTCGTGACGCTCATGCGCGACGAACTCGTCGGGTCGGGGGTGCCCCTGCTCACCGTCATCATGGTCATTCCCTTCATCGCCGGTCTGGTGACGGGGGTCGCCTTCGGCTTTGTCGGGGCGAGCTTTCCCATCGTCTTCGCCCTCATCGGAAATGACCCCGGTCCCGGGACGCTTGCGGCCGCGACGGCCTGCGCCTATTCCTTCGGCTATATGGGGATGATGATATCGCCCATGCACGTATGCTTCGTTGTCACCGGTGAATACTTCCGGTGTTCCATCTACGGCACGTACCGCTACCTGGCGGGTCCCGTCGTCCTGATGCTCCTCGCGGCCCTTCTGATCTCCTCGTTTTATTACGTCGCTTTCTGACGGCGGAGGATAAAAAAAGGGCCGACCTTCTGCGGTCAGCCCCCCTTTTTCCGGTTCGCTCCTGCCGGAGGGTTCTCACTGCATCGTTTTTCCGATGAACTTGAACATCTGTTTGAAAACCCCCTCGAGGATGTCCGGTGCGATGAAGTAACCGGGGAATTCTCGGTAGAAGAAGCCCGTCAGGGACTTCGCGGAGGCGTCGATGTCGCCGCCGTGCTTCCGGTAGTAGTCCACGAGGTAGGCCTTCCACTTGCGGCCCTCCTGGATGGACCGGTCGATGATCGTCGCCGTCTCGTCGCCCGTGATGTACCCGTAATGATCGGCGCAGAAGATCCCGACCGAGAGGGGCTTCATCTTCTCGAGGCTCTCCAGGAACTGGTCGGCGTTGGTGTTCATGGACGGGAAGAGGAGGTCTCCGTAGGGGATACCCGCGGCGTCGGAGGGGAAGAGGGCTTTGAGGTTCGGCTCGTAGGCGGTGACGGAGCAGTTCGTGTGACCGGGTGTTTCGAGGATATTGAGCGTCACGCCCCCCAGGTCGATCCTGCTTCCCTCGCCGACGGTCGTGCCCCTGATGTCATCGCGCCAGTCGATATCATAACCCTTGAGCGCCTCTCCGACACCCATCTGTTTTGCGCTCATCTGGCTGAAGCTGTTCATGATCGTGATGGCCTTGGGCATGGCGAAGATGTTCCAGGCCGCCGCCGAGGCCATCACCTCCATCTTAGGGTACGTCCGCTTGAAATAGGGGACGATCCCCGCGTGATCGAAATGGGAGTGAAGGATGAGAAACCGGGTGACTTTCGCGGCATCGAGGCCGAATTCCTTCATCTGCCCGAGCACGTCGGGGAGGATGCAGCTCATCCCCCCGTTGATCATGATGGCGCCGTTTTTCCCCTCGAGGTAGTATGTGCCTGATTCCTCGCGGCCGAGGTACCACAGGTTGTCCGCAATCCTTCCCGCCCTTCGAAACCTCATCGCTCAACCTCCTGTGTTTGACCCTGTCGGTTCTTTGCCGATTTTTTGAGAGCTTTTTATATAGACAATCAGGCCGGTGATGGCAAGGGTAAAAAAGCGCCTGAAGGAACTCATCCCTGGAGCAGACGATTCAACTTCTGTATGATCGCTTCCGCGTAGATTTCGTGTCCCTTCTCGTTCGGGAAACGGGCGTCCTTTTGCAGGAATTCGGCTCCCGATCGTTTCCTGCCCAGGAGATAACCCGCCCAGTACGTGTGAATGGGGAGGATGTCGCAATAAAGATCGGTTCCCACCTCCCGGATCGCCCGGTAATAGATGCCGACGGCCTCCATGTCATGGGGGTTATCGAAGCCGTGGGAGGTGAGAAGGATGATCAGGGGGTCGAACCGGTCCCTTGCGAGCCTCACGATGCGTACCAGGTTCTCTTTGAACTCGGAGCGGTACACGGCCGAGAAGGCGTCGTCGACACCGAAGTGAAGGATGAGGATGTCGGGCTGAAAGGATTCGATGTCCTCGCCGAAGGTCTCGACGCCGTCGAAGGAGGTTTCGCCGGTCCTCGACCGGTTGATGACTTCGATCCCCCGGGGTGCGAGATGATCCCGCAGGATGTCGACGTAACTCCGGTTGACGCCCGCGCCCGCCGCGATGCTCCCGCCCCGCACGAGTATTCTCATGCCGTCTCCTTGATCGTCCTTTCGGCGTACAGGATAACCCGGGAGGCCCCCGGAGGTCAAACGACGGTTGCGTCGGGCTGACGAAACTTCACCGTAGAAAATACGGCCCGGCTGTGATAGAAAAATAACGCGCCCCGGCCGGGCGACCCGCCGAGCCAACCCGCTGCCATAAACCCTAAAAAGGAGGAATATATGAGTCTCATCAGCCAGCTTGACGCCATCTTCAAGCCGAAGAGCGTTGCCCTGATCGGCGCATCGAACACGCCGGGGAAACTCGGCTATGACGTCCTGTACAACCTGATCAACGCGGGACTGCAGGGCCCCATCTACCCCATCAACCCCAAGGCGGACGAAATCTTGGGGCTGAAAGCCTACAAGGACATCGGCTCCACACCCGCGCCGGCGGAACTTGCCGTGTTCCTGATTCCTTCCAGGATGGTTGCCGGGGCCATCGAGGAATGCGGAAAGGCGGGGGTGAAAGCCGCCGTCGTCGTGACGGGGGGATTTGCCGAGGCGGGCGAGGAGGGAGAGAAACTGCAGGCAGAACTCGCCGCGAAGGCCCGGCAGTACGGTGTGAGGGTCATCGGGCCCAACTGCCAGGGGGTCAACAGCCCCTACTCGAACCTCTGCGCCTCCTGGCCGCTGATCACGACGCGCGGCAGGATCGCCTTCATCTCCCAGAGCGGCACCGTCGGTGCGGCCCTCATCGACTGGGCGAGCGTGGAACACCTCGGATTCAGTGCCTTCGTGAGCCTCGGCAACCGTGTCGACGTGGACGAGGCGGATTGCATCCGGTACTTCAACGAGGACCCCGACACGAAGGTCATCTCCCTTTACGTGGAGGGTGTGAAACGCCCCCACATGTTCCTGGAATCCCTGGCGAAGGCCACGAAGCCCGTCGTCATCCTGAAAGCGGGACGGACGGCCCGCGGCAAGGTTGCGGCGGAGAGCCACACGAAATCTCTCGCGGGAAGCGATGAGATCTACAACGCCATTTTCCGGAAATACAGGGTCTGCCGGGCCGACAACCTCGAGGAGCTCTATGACTTCTCCAAAGCGCTGGCCTACATGGAAAAGCCGAAGGGAAGGCGTCTCCTTCACATCTCGAGTTCCGGCGGTGCGGCGATCCTCGCCATCGACGAGGCGGAAAAATACGGGCTCGAATCGCCCGCGCCCTCCCGGGCCCTGAAGGAAAAGCTGCGGGCGTTCCTCCCGGCGCACTGCGGTGTGAGCAACCCCATCGATCTCACAGGCGATGCGATCACCGATCCCACGCTCTACTCGCGGTCTATCGAGGCGGCGAAGTCCGATTACGACGCCGCCGTCGTCATCTTCGGCGACCCCGTCCGCGGAGCCTCCGACATCGTTACCGGGAAGGGTGAGGTCGTCGTCTTCTGCGGCGGCGCCGACGTGGAGCGGGAGGAGTCGGCACTCATGCACAAGAAGGGGATCCCCGTATTCCCCACGCCCGAGCGCGGCGTGAGGGCCATGGCTCAGTTCTTCGCCTTCGACGTGGCCAAGCCGAAGAAGGCGGAAAAAAACCATGCGGCGGCGACGGACCTGATGGCGGCGCCCGAGGCGGTGAAACTGCTGAAGCAATACAAGATTCCCGCCGTGGACGCCGGGTTCGCCTCGACGGCGAAAGAGGCGGCGGCCCTCGCGAAGAAATTCGGGAAACCCGTCGCCTTGAAAATCGCCTCGCCCGACATTTCTCACAAGACCGACGTGGGAGGGGTGCGGCTCAACGTGGAGAAGAAGGATGTCGAAAAGACCTTCCGTGCGATGATGAAAGCCGTCAGGGCGAAGGCCAGAAAGGCGAAGCTCGAAGGCATCACCGTCTCCCCCATGGCGAGACCGGGCGGCGTCGAGGTCATCATCGGTGTCATCACCGACCCCCAGTACGGGCCGGCCATGATGTTCGGGCTCGGCGGGATCTTCACGGAGATTTACAAGGATGTCCGGTTCTGCCTGCTGCCCGCAAAAGAAAAAGAATTCATGGAGATGATGCGGGGGATCACGGGCTACCCGGTGCTTGCCGGTGCCCGCGGGCAGAAGCCGAAGGACATGAAGGCCCTCGCCGGCGTCATGAAGGCCCTGTCAAAGCTCGTGATGGACCATCCCGAGATCGACCAGATCGATTTGAATCCCGTCCTGGTTTATGAAAAGGGTGTGACCGTCGTGGATTACAGGATTCTGACGGTCGCAGATGCGGGGACCTGATCCGGGGGAGAACCCTGCTGAGGGGGCCCTTCCGGGCGGAGAGGGAAGATGGAAAAGGGGCTGCAGTTCCATGCTGCAGCCCCTTTTTTACCGGGAGGATCCGTGGTACCGCCGTCGAATGTCAGTTCTCCAGGAAACCGCCTGCGAAAATCATCACGCACATCGTCCCGTAGATCGCGTGGGGGCCGCAGGCGACACCGGCGACGCGGAATTCGGGGTTGAAAATGTTTTTCCTGTGGCCGCGGTCGGGAACGCCGTCGTCGATGATGAGGCCCATGACGACCATCCCCGCGTCGTCGCTTCCGTAGCTGATATTCTCCCCGATGATTCTCTGCCACTTTCCGTAACGGCTCACCCGGTCCCAGGGTTTTTTCCCGTCGGCCGAGTCGTGGCCCGTCATGCCCGCGGGACCCTGCTCCCGCACATGATCGCCGGCGCCGCGGGACATGCCCTCGGAGCGTTTCAGCGGGGAGAGGGGCTTTGCGGATCTGAGAAATCGAACGGCTTCGTCGACGGCGGACACGCCTTCCCTCGTTTCGATGATGACGTTCCCGCTTCGGTGGAGATTCCTGTCTTTGAAGTGCTTTCGCAGTTCCAAGAGATGCGAGGCGTATTGACGGGGATGGGTCCGGGCGAGGTTCAGCTCGCTCAGGACCTGCTGCTCGAGGGTGGATAAATCGCCGGGGGCATCGACGCTCTTGAACGTGTCCGCCCCGTGAGCGACTGCGGCAGGAAAAGTCAAGATATAAAGGATAGCGAAAACGACAGCAGGCAGAGTTTTTTCGTTCAATCTCACGGGGCAGCCCCGGCTCTTATCGTAAATCCAAAGAAATATCGAACATTTATAACAGATTCACAGGAAAGGTGAAATAAATATTGACAATGGAACGATCGTTCTATTAATATCTCAGTGTGGGCAGGAAGCTGACGACCGAGGACGTTCAGAGCAAGATCGCCGCTTTCTTACGCGAGAACAGGCGCATGCCGACTTACGCGGAGATGATGGAGCTGCTCGGGGTCCGATCCAAGAATGTCGTTTATTTCTGGATGAAAAAGCTCATATCGAAAGGGCTGATCGAGAAGGACCGGCGTCACCTGAGGCCCGTGAGGAGGAGCTTGCCTCTCCCTCTTGCGGGGGATATCCAGGCGGGAATTCCGTCGTCTGTCGAAGAGGATCTCCATGATGTCGTCTCCCTGGACGAGTACCTTGTCACACGCCCCGATTCAACCTTTCTCTTCAGGGTCAGCGGGGATTCCATGGTCGATGAGGGCATCAGGGAAGGGGATCTCGTGCTCGTGGAAAAAGGCAGGAAACCGAAGATCGGGGACATCGTTCTTGCCGAGGTCGACGGGAAATGGGCGATGAAGTTCCTGAGGACCCGCGGGAAGGAAACCGTCCTCGAGTCGGCCGATCGGATTCATCCGCCCCTCAGGGCGAAATCGGGGCTCCGTCTCGGGGGGGTGGTCACGGCGGTCCTCCGCAAGTACGATCGCAGCGGCGGAACCCGATGAAAGAAGTCATGAAGTTTCGATTTGAAAGAGAGGTTGTCTTATGGGCATGAAGACGATGAAAGCCGACGGATGCACCCTCCCGCTTCCTTTTGAAGCGGCGGATCTCGGTCTCCCCTCGAAGGCGCAGGGGGATGGAATACTGAAACGGTGCAGGCACCTGATCGAGACCACGGACTGGGAAGGCGCGGTAAACAGGCTGGAGAAGCCGGTCGATATCCTCTGCTGGGCGGTCGTCACCGCGGCGGCGCTCGCCATCGTCCCTGTCTGCATCCAGCTGCTTGCAGAATAAAAAAGGAGACAGGCCGCTTTTTCGATCGGTCTTTCAATCACCCGAAGCCATTTCTTTTCAACCATCTAAAGAAACAGCCCACCTTTTTTCCGCCCTCCGGCGAATTTGCTTGTTTTTGATCGGAAAAGGTCTATAGTTTTCCTGTAAGGCACCTCCGCAAAGGCGTTACAGCTTCCGGCACCCGGAAACCATTCAGTGGTAAAACCGATCTTTTTCGCGCTCACGAAGGGACAGACGGTTGTTTGAACGCAGAGGCCGTCCAGGAACGGAAAAACCCTTTGTGGTTGTGAGATTCAACGTAAGGGGGATTCTCCATGAAACCGATGTTGCTCCCGGTGGTTCTGATCGTCTCTCTGATGGTGCCTTCCGCCCATGGGGCCGATTGGAAGGATCTCCTGAAGTCCGCTCCCCTCCCCTCCGTGACGGGCTCCGTGCAGGACGCAAGCACGGTGGCCTCGGGTCTGAAAGAGGCCCTGTCGGTGGGCACGAAGAACGCCGTGGGCTTGCTGTCCAGAAAGGACGGCTACTTCGGCAACGAGGCCGTGAGGATCCTTCTCCCTGAGAACATCCGGAAAGTCGGCGATGTGTTGCGAATGGCAGGCTACCAGAAGGAGGTCGATGCCTTTGTCCTCAGCATGAACCGGGCGGCGGAGAAGGCGGCACCGAAGGCCGCCGATATTTTCGCCGGTGCCATCCAGTCCATGTCCATCGCAGACGCGCAGAAGATCCTCAACGGCGGCAACACGGCGGCGACGGATTACTTCAAGTCGAAAACCTCGACGCAGCTCGCCGACGCTTTCAAGCCCGACATCTCGCAGAGCATGAACGAGGTGGGCGTGACCAGGGCCTACAAGGCGATGACGGACCGGTACATCCGGATGGTGCCCTTCGCGAAGATGGAATCCCTTGACCTGGACCACTACGTGACCCACAAGTCCCTGGATGGGCTGTTTTACATGGTGGGGCAGGAGGAGACGAAAATCCGGACCAACCCCGCTGCGAGGACAACGGAGCTCCTGAAAAAGGTCTTCGGGAAATGAGATGGGCCCTTTCGGGAGACGGGGCGGATACAGGATGATACGAAAGAACGGAGGTCTCCTTGCGACCCACGCTGTTTTGGAGGCAATGAATGGAGTCTCGGGATGATCTCGAGAAAGAAACGAGGACCCGGATCACCGGCGGTGGAGCAACGGCGGACAAAGCCCGTGGATCCGGGCGGGGGAAAAACCAAAGGGGCAACGGAAAGGAAAGGAGGAAAGAACGATGTTTAAATTTCACTCAACAGACAGGCGAGTATTCCTGTCGACGCTGAGCTCGTGCCGGGGACAGGGCAACCTTTTTACACTGGTATTCATGGTGTGCCTTGCCATCCTTCTCTACCTGCAGTTGCAGTACTGCAGCCCCACACCGCCGCCCCCGGCCGTGAAACCGGCCGAGAAAGCGGTTTCCGAGGCGGCCAAGGCACTTGAAAAGCTCGGCAAGTTCTCGGCGGTCAAGCTGCCGAACGGGACGGAGATCAACGTCCCCGAGTTCGGCGTCGAGAGAAAACTGATTGCCTTCATCGAAGACAAAAAGAAGCCCGTGGACAAGACGACCTGGTTCACCTTTGACCGGCTGGATTTCGAAACGGGAAGTGCGAACCTGAAACCGACTTCAGCGGAACAGTTGAAGAACATCGCGGCGATCATGAAAGCCTACCCGAAAGCGGCGCTGAAGATCGGAGGTTACACGGACAATGTGGGCAAGCCGGAAGATAATCTCAAACTCTCCCAGAAAAGGGCTGAAAACACCATGCAGGAGCTTGTCAAGGCAGGTGCCGATGCCAAGCGGCTGCAGGCCGAAGGGTATGGCGAAAAGTTTCCCGTCGCCGATAACTCCACGGAAGAAGGGAGAGCGAAGAACCGGAGAATCGATCTCAGGGTGACGAAAAAGTAACGGAAAAACAACCCGTCTCGATCGAGCCCGGATGCAGTTGATCCGGGCTCTGTTCTTCTCGGCAGCGTCAAAGGGCGTCAAGCGGCAGCAACAGCCGCGAGGGATTGCAGAAAAAAAAGGGGGTTGGCCATTCGCTGCCAATCCCCTGTTATTCCTGGTGGGTCAGGGCGGAATTGAACCGCCGACACCCGGATTTTCAGTCCGGTGCTCTACCTGCTGAGCTACCGACCCGATCGGTGATCCTGTTTCGAAGGCCTGTTTGGTAATAGATATCCCCTCCTTTGTCAAGGGCTTTTTTGCCCAGAGGTCCGGTTGCGCCTCGTATTCCGTCCTGATGACGACCGTCCCCGAAATCTTGTCGTGCCACCCCTGTTTCCGTCCGTCGAAAGCGACCCAGATGAACCCCAGGTTCAGGCAGACGGTGTTGAGGATGTATCCCACCCAGCGGAGAAAGGCGAGGCCCGGCCGCATCGGTTCTCCCGTTTCCTGCATCACCTTGAGGCCGAGGATCTTCTTGCCCGGTGTCTGCCCCATTGTCCCGTGTAAATAGGTGAAGTAGGCCATGCTGAGAAAGGCGGTCAGGCACTGGTAGAGGATGACGTACTTGAGGCTGAGCCCCATGAAAAGCTCATCACTGGGGAATGTTCCGCCTCGGGAGAGCCCGAGGCTCATGGCGCTTCCGCCGATCAGGAAAAGAACCCACCCGATCATGGTGAGGAGGATCTCGTCGATCACGAAAGCATAGAAGCGTCGCCAGAATCCGCCGTACAGATGTTTCATCCTTTTGACTTCGTCCCGTTCAGTTGATAAGAGCCGCCGAGCGCGAATTGAAGGATTGCCAGGACCGCCAGGGCCGCCGTCTCCACCCTCAGGACTCTGCTTCCCAGGCTCGCCGTGACAAACCCGGCCGCCCTTGCCCTGTCGATCTCCTGCGGGGTGAACCCGCCCTCGGGACCGACGACGGCAAACACGTCTTCGATGCCGATGCTGTTTCCCCCGAGGATTTCCCTAAGGGATCGTTCCGATTCCGCCTCCCAGAAGATGATGTTGAGGCGGCCCGGAAGGGCCTGACCCATCACGGCTTCAAAGGAGAGGATGCCCGGGACGTCCGGCACGTCGGACCGTCCGCACTGCTCGGCCGCCTCGGCGGCGATTTTCCGCCATCGGCCGAGTTTCTGTTCCCCCCTGTTCTCCGGGATCTTCGGGATCGATCGCGCGGACGTGAAGGGCAAAATCCTCGCAACGCCCAGCTCCGTCGCCTTCTGGACGATCCAGTCGAACTTCGCCCCCTTGGGGAGCGCCTGGGCGAGGGTGATTCTCGGTACGGCTTCTTCGATGATGCGTTTTTTTGCGCTGACCCTCAGCTGCGCTCTGCGGCCGCCCGGCTCCGTGAGGACGGCGCTGTATTCGAAGCCCCTGCCGTCGAAGAGGGTGACGGCGTCGCCTGCCCTGAGGCGCAGCACGTTGCGGAGATATCGGGACTGGTCGGCCGGGAGTTCCAGATTCTCGCCCGGCTCCAGCGTCCGGGGAAAATAGACCCGGGGGATCATCCGTTTGCCCTGGGCGGTTTTTTAAAGACGTAGCTGATCCACTCTCTGTCGGTGATCGCCCGGTGTGTGGCGAGCCTGTCCTTGAGAAAAGCTTTTTCGATGTCTCTGCGGTTCTGTTCGATGATCCCGGAGATGACGAGGTACCCCCCCGGTTCCATCATCTTGACGAGGTGGGACTTGATCTTGATCAGCGCGTCGGCCGTCAGATTCGCCACGATGAGTTCGAAGGACCCCTTGATCTTGACGACGTCGCTGTTGACGATGACCACGCGATCCCCCACCCGGTTGACGGCGACGTTCTCATGGGCGATCTCCACGGCCCGCGGGTCGATGTCCACGCACATGACGCTCTTGGCGCCCAGTTTCGCCGCCGCGATGCCGAGGATTCCCGTGCCGGTCCCCACGTCGAGGACACGCCAATCCCGGAAGCTCCGGTCCTTGAGGAGGATCTCTTCCATGGCCTCGAGACACATCCACGTCGAGGGGTGCTGTCCGGTGCCGAAGGCCATGCCGGGATCGATGTCGATGACCGTGTCCCGGCTCGTGGCCTGATATCTTTCCCAGGTGGGCTTGATGACGATGCTCCGGGTGACCCGCAGCGGTTTGAAGTACTTCTTCCACTGTTCTTCCCAGTCGGGGTCCACAAGGACTTCCGTGACGACCTGCGGGCGCTCCAGCTCCGGGAACATCTCGCTGATACTGTTGATATAAGTGGTCAGCGCGCTGATGTGGGACCGGTCCGAGGCATTCGAGGGGAGAAAGGCGTTCAGCACACCCCTGGATGGCGGCTCCGGCGCATCGGTGAACGGGGAAATATCCAGCTCCTCCTGGAAGACTCCCTGGGCCCCGAGTTCCATGAGAAAATTCGAGAGCCCCTCGACAAACTCGGGGGGTGTGGTGATCGTAAATTTGAGCCACAGTCCCCGCCCGTCCGCTGCTTTTCCCGTTTTAACCGGCATCATTTCCTTTCCCCCGTGGAGACGAGTCCGTGAAGGCGTATCGTGCCGCGGTTGCGTTTTCGCGTTACAAAAACCTATAACTTTTTTTTCGTAACATTGCAAGTCACTTGAATTTTCGCTGTCATCATGATAGTTTTCACACTCTTGTCATGGCGTTTTTTTCGCGAGGGACGGGGCGATGAAATACTATCCGGTGTGTCTGGATGTCTCCGGCAGAAGATGTGTCGTCATCGGCGGGGGAGAAGTGGCGGATCGGAAGGCCCGAAGACTCATAGACTGCGGCGCGGAAGTCCTCGTGGTTTCGGAATCCCTTTCTGCGGGCCTCCAGGCCCTGAAGTCCGACGGGCGCCTGAGCCACATCCAGGCGGGCTACAGCCGGGATCTGATCGAGGGGGCTTTTCTCGTGATCGGGGCCACCGATCGCGCCGAGGTCAACGAGGCCGTCAGCCGCGACGCGAAGAGGCAGGGGGTTCTGGTCAACATCGTCGATGACCCCGAACGCTGCAATTTCATCCTGCCCTCTCTGCATCGCCGGGGGGATCTCATGATCGCCGTCAGTACCGGCGGCAAAAGCCCGGCTCTGGCGAAAAAGCTCCGGAAAGAAATGGCCCGGCAATTCGGACCGGAGTATGAAACCCTCCTGAGGATCATGGGACAGATCCGGGGCAGGATCATCTCCCGGGGCTACCCCCCGGAGAAAAACAGGGCCCTTTTCGAATCCATCATTGATTCGGACATCGTCGGTCACATCCGTGATCAGAGGTGGGACAGGGTCCGGGAGGTGATTCGGAACCTCACAGGGGAGGAGATCGAGGTCGACGAGTAGATGGAAGCGGTGTTTTTCAAAGGGGCCCTCCTGGCCTACCTGGTCGCAACGCTCGGCTACACGGCCTCCCTCGTGGTCCGGAGGGTCATGATCGCCAGGGCCACGGTGTGGCTGCTGCTTGCGGCTTTCCTGATCCACGGCGTTTCACTGGCCCTGCGCTGTTTCAGCCGCGGCCTGACCCCCGCCGTTCACCCGTACGAAACACTTTCCTTCTTTGCCTGGGCGATGACGGGAACCTATCTCGCCTTCCAGCTCAAGACCAAAACCCGTGTGCTGGGCGCCTTCGTGTCCCCCCTGGCCTTTCTCCTCATGGTCATTTCCGTCAGCCGCCTGGGCGTCGAGGTCAACGTCCCCGACATCCTGAAGGGGACCCTGGTGCCCGTCCATGTGGCATTGTCCGTCGTCGGCGAAGCCCTCCTGGCCATCGCCTGCGGGGCCGGCATCCTGTACCTGGCCCAGGACAGCCAGATCCGGCGGAGGAAGATGACCCCGCTCAGCCGTTACCTGCCGTCACTCGACGACCTGGACCGCGTGAACCATGTCAGTCTTCTGTCCGGGTTCACCCTGCTGACCGTGGGTGTGCTCGTGGGGTCTGTCTGGGCGAGCACGGTGTGGGGGAAGCCCTGGCCCTGGGACCCGAAGCTCCTGTGGACTCTGGCGGCCTGGTTTTTTTACGCCGTCCTCATTCACCAGAGACTTGCCATCGGGTGGAAGGGGAGGAAAATCGCGATGCTCTCGATCGCGGCCTTTGCCGTGCTCTTTTTCGCCTTCGTGGGCGTCCATTCGTTTTTCAAAACGGTGCACCGTTTTCAGTAGGGACATGAATATCGTTCTGATCGGCATGAATCACAAAACGGCCCCTCTCGAAATCAGGGAGCGACTCGCTTTTTCATGTGGTGAGGGCCTGGATCCCCTCCGGGAGATCCTGAAAGGCCCGCAGGTCATGGAGGCCCTCTATCTTGCGACCTGCAACCGGGTGGAGGTGCTGGCCAACACCCTGGAGGTGAATGAAGCCGTCGACAGCGTGAAGGGCTTCATTCTGTCGCAGGGGAACCTGGCGCCGGGGGAGATGGAGAAGTGCCTCTACGTTCACTGCGGCAGCGACGCCGTCCGGCACCTCTTCCGGGTGGCCTCCAGCCTGGACTCCATGGTGATGGGCGAGCCGCAGATCCTGGGGCAGGTCAAGGATGCCTACCGCCAGTGCGTGGCGAGCAAGGCGTCCGGTGTGATCTTGAACAGGCTTTTGCACCAGGCCTTTCGCGTGGCCAAGCGGGTGCGCAGCGAGACGGCCATCGCCCAGAACGCCGTGTCGGTGAGCTTCGCCGCCGTTGAGCTCGCCAAGAAGATCCTCGGGCACCTTCAGGGCAGGACGATCCTTCTCATCGGGGCCGGCGAGATGTCGGAACTCGCGGCGCGGCATCTCATCCGGCACGGTGCGGAGCGGATCATCGTGGCGAACCGTACGTACGCCAGGGCCGTGCGGCTTGCCGAGGAATTCCACGGGTTCCCCGTCGATTTTGAGCACCTGGAGGAAAAACTGCAGGAGGTCGACATCGTCATCAGCTCCACCGGCGCGGCGGGATACGTTATCACCAGAGAGATGATTCAGGCCGCGCTCCGCAGGCGCAAGAACCGGCTTCTTTTCCTGATCGACATCGCCGTCCCGCGGGACATCGACCCGGCCGCCGGCGGGGTGGACAATGTGTACCTGTACAACATCGACGACCTTCAGGCCGTTGTCGACGAGAACATCCGGGGCCGCCTCGGGGAGGCGGAGAAGGCGGAACGGATCATCGACGATGAGGTCGTGAAATTCTCGGAGTGGCTCAACACCCTGGAGGTGGTCCCCACGATCGTTTCGCTTCGGGAGAAGGCGGAAGCCATCATGAAGGACGAACTGGAAAAAACGCTTGCGGGCATGCGGCACCTGGCGGACGGGGAGAAGAAGAACATCGAAATCCTCGCATCGTCCATCGTGAAGAAGATCCTCCACGACCCCATCACGGGGCTCAAGGAGGAGAGCCAGAACGGCAGCGCCATCCCCTTCGTGGCGGTGATGCGGCGCCTCTTCAAGCTGGACCCGAAATAGGGGACCGGCAATGGGGGTCCGGGTTTCGGGTACAGGGCCGGACCCATAGACGAAACAAACGAAACAAACGAAGTAAACGAAACAGACGAGGCAGGCGATCATCCGGAGGTCATGATCAAGGGGAAGCTGAGAATCGGGACGCGGGGAAGCGCGCTCGCGCTGGCGCAGGCCAACGGGGTCGCCGAGCGTCTGAAGGAAAAACACCCGCGGATGGAGATCGAGATCATCCCGATCAAGACGACGGGGGACAGGATGCAGTCGGTGTCCCTTTCCGTCATCGGCGGGAAGGGAGTCTTCGTCAAGGAGATCGAGGAGGCGCTCCGGCGCGGCGAGGTGGACCTCGCCATACACAGCATGAAGGACCTGCCCTCGGAAATCCCCGCCGAGCTCACCATCGGCGCCATCCCCGAGCGGGAGGATCCCCGCGACGTTTTCATCTCCGGTGACGGCCGGCGGCTTGGACAGCTGAGACCGGGAGCGAGAATCGGGACGGGCTCGCTCCGCCGGGCCCTTCAGCTCCGGCGCCTTGTCCCCTCCGTCGAGGTCGTCTCCATCCGGGGAAACCTGGACACGAGGATCAGGAAGATCGAGCGGGAAAAACTCGACGGCATCGTCGTCGCGGCGGCCGGTCTTCGGCGAATGGGCTGGGAGAGCAGGGCGACGGAGTTCATTTCCGTGGATTCCATGATCCCCGCCGTGGGGCAGGGGGCGCTTGCCGTCGAGCGGCGGAGGACCGACGACGTCGCCGCGGAGATCATATCCTTCCTGAACGACACGGTGACGGCCCAGGCCGTCATGGCCGAAAGAGCCTTCCTCGGCGTGCTGGGAGGCGGATGCCAGGTGCCCATGGCGGCGCACGCGACGATCGAAGGCGGCGTGCTGCACCTGCGCGCCTTTATCGGCACGACCGACGGGTCCGTCGTCCTGAAGGACGAGACCCGCGGCCCCGTCGGGGAGCACACCCGTCTGGGGAAATCGCTTGCCGAGGGGATCCTCTCGAGGGGCGGGCGCAAGATTCTCGATGCCGTCTCCTCCTGCCGTGATTAGCGGGAGCCTTTGCCGGAGCAAGTTTCCAGAGGTCCGGATATGAAAGAGCAAAAAGGGTTGGTCCTCATTGTCGGCGCCGGTCCCGGTGACCCCGGCCTCATCACCCTCCGGGGGGTGAGGGCGCTCATGCGGGCGGACGTGATCGTCTATGACCAGCTCGCGAACACCGAGCTTCTGCAGTTCGCCCGGCAGGACGCTCGTCTCATCTACGTGGGGAAGAAAGGTGGAGATCACACCCTTCCCCAGAAGGGGATCAACGATCTTCTCGTCGCGGAAGCACGAAAAGGGCTCGTCGTCGCCAGGCTCAAAGGGGGGGATCCTTTTATCTTCGGCCGGGGCGGCGAGGAGGCGGAGGTTCTGACCCGGAAGGGGATCCCCATCGAAGTCATCCCCGGGATCACGTCGGCCGTATCCGTCCCCGCTTACGCCGGGATACCGCTCACCCACCGGAAGCACGCCTCGACCGTCGCTTTTGTGACGGGTCATGAAGACCCTTCGAAGGAACAGAGCGGCATCGACTGGAGGAAACTCTCCGGCATCGGTACCCTCGTGTTTCTCATGGGCGTCAAAAACCTCTCCGGCATCACCAGAGATCTCGTCGAGGGCGGAAAGGATCCGGCGACGCCGGCGGCGCTCATTCGATGGGGGACCACACCCGACCAGGAGACGCTCACCGGGACGCTCGAGGACCTATCGGGAAAAGCCGCCGCGAAAAAATTCACGCCGCCGGCCGTTCTGGTCGTGGGCGACGTCGTCTCCCTCCGGGACCGTCTCAACTGGTTCGAGGGCAAACCGCTTTTCGGCAAAGGGGTCGTCATCACGAGGCCCGAGGATCAGGCCGGCGAATTCGCCTCCCTCCTCTTGGAAGAAGGGGCCCGGGTGATCCGCTTTCCCACCATCCAGATTGCTCCTCCCGAAAGCTGGGACGGGCTGGACCGCGCCATTGACGGGATAGAGTCCTATCACTGGGTCATCTTCACGAGCGCCAACGGTGTGCGGTTTTTCTTCTCCCGTCTCCGGGAGCGCGGCAGGGACGTGAGGGACCTGAAGGGGCTCGGCATCTGCACGATCGGGCCGGCCACGGCCAGGTCCGTCGAGGATCGGGGCCTGCGGGTCGATATCGTTCCGGACGAATACATTTCCGAGGGAATCCTTGCGGCCTTTGAAGGGAAAAGCCTCAAGGGAAAGAAGATCCTCCTTCCCAGGGCGGAAGCGGCCAGGGATGTTGTCCCGGAAGGACTCGAAAGAATCGGAGCCGCCGTTGACGTGGTCACGGCCTATCGGACGGTCCGTTCGGGTTACGAGAGGTCCGACCTGCAGCCGCTGATCGACGGGGGGAAGGTGGATGTCATCACCTTTACAAGCCCGTCGACAGTGGTTAATTTTAGAGAGATCATGGGCAGAGATGTCCGCCTGCCCGAGAAGGTCAAGTTCGCCTGCCTGGGGCCCGTCACGGCGGCGGCCGCCAAGAAACACGGCTTCAGCGTGGACATCCTCCAGGCGCGTTACACGATCCCCGGCATGGTGGAAGCGATTGCGGGCTATTTTGCGAAACAATAGGATGTTTTCGGGATAAGCGGATTTTATGATCGGCATTTCGAAATTATACTGCGGGGCCGTGGAACCGGCCGACGTTCTGCGCTACGGGAGACAATCGAAGGAACTCCCGTCGCATCTCCTTCAGTTCTCGGCGGACAAGCGTCCCGTCGTCGTCTGGAATGTGACGCAACGGTGCAACCTCAAATGCATCCACTGCTATTCCAATTCCCGGAACGTCTTTTACGCCGATGAACTGACAACGGAGCAGGGAAAAGCGCTGATCACCGATCTGGCCGCCTTCGGTTCGCCCGTCATCCTTTTTTCGGGAGGCGAGCCCATGATGAGACCGGATCTCCACAAGCTGGCCGCCTTCGCCGTCGAGAAGGGCATGCGGGTCGTCATCTCCACGAACGGGACCCTGATCACGAGGAAGGAAGCGGCGGTCTACAAAAAGATCGGTCTTTCCTATATCGGGGTGAGTCTCGACGGACTGAAAAGCATCCACGACCGCTTCCGGGGTGTCAAGGGCGCCTTCAACGCCGCCCTCCAGGGCATCCGCAACGCCCGCGACGCCGGCATCAAGGTCGGGATCCGTTTCACCATCAGCAGGAGGAATTACGGGGAAATCCCCGCAATCTTCGATTTCATCGAAAAGGAAAACATTCCGCGGGCCTGCTTCTACCATCTGGTTTACAGCGGCCGCGGCTCCAGCCTGATGGACGAGGCCCTGAGTCACGAGGGATCCAGGGGGGTCGTCGATGTGATCCTGGACCGCACCCGCGATCTCTATGCCCGGGGTCTCCAGAAGGAGATCCTCACCGTCGACAATCACGCGGACGGCCCCTACCTTTATCTGCGGCTGCTCCGGGAGGACCCCCGGAGGGCGGCGGAGGTGATGGAACTTCTCAGGATGAACGAGGGAAACAGCTCCGGTCACGGGATCGGCTGCGTGAGCTGGGACGGCGAGGTCTACGCCGACCAGTTCTGGCGGAACCGCTCCTTCGGGAATGTGAAGCAGCGCCCCTTCAGCGAGATCTGGATGGACACATCCGATGAAGTGATGGCAAAGCTCAAGGAAAGAAAGCGGCACGTGAAAGGGAGGTGCGCCCGGTGCCGGTGGCTCGATGTCTGCGGCGGGAACTTCCGGGCCAGGGCGGAGGCGGTCACGGGCGACCTGTGGGCCCCCGATCCCGCGTGCTACCTGACGGATGAAGAGATAGGCATCATTGCCCAGTGATGAATGATGAGTTTTGAATTTCGAATCAGAAAAAAGAAATGAAAACACTTTAATTCATCACTCACAACTCGAAACTCAAAATGGTCACGGGCCGAAGGCGCGTGAGAGGGGGGGAGGTCACCATGTTTTTCCCAGCAAATCGTCCGAGGCGGCTCAGAAAGAACGAGAATTTCAGGAGGATGGTCCGGGAAACGAAGCTTTCCGTCGATGATCTCGTCTTCCCGCTTTTTGTCACGACAGGGAAGAACGTGAAGAAAGCCATCGGCGCCATGCCCGGGAACTACCAGATGTCCGTTGACCACATCCTCAGGGAGGTGAAGGCGACGAAGGACCTGGGGATCCCCGCCGTGCTCCTCTTCGGCATCCCGGCGAAGAAAGACGAGCGGGGGTCCGGCGCCTACGCGAGGGACGGGATCGTCCAACGGGCGGTGAGCGAGATCAAGGCGAAGGTTCCCGACATTCTCGTGATCACGGACCTCTGTCTCTGTGAGTACACGAGCCACGGCCACTGCGGCATGATCAAAAAGGGGGACGTGGACAACGATACCACCCTGGATATCCTCGCCGAGACGGCGGTGTCCCAGGCGAGGGCCGGTGCCGACATGGTGGCCCCATCCGCCATGATGGACGGGCAGGTCCAGGCCATCCGGGAGGCTCTCGACGAGGAGGGGTTCGAAGAGGTCCCCATCATGGCCTACTCGGCGAAATACGCCTCCTGCTTTTACGGTCCCTTCCGGGAGGCCGCGGAGAGCGCGCCCCAGTTCGGCGACCGCAAGGCCTACCAGATGGACCCGCCGAACAGCGACGAGGCCATGCGGGAGATCGGTCTCGACGTCGAGGAGGGCGCCGACATCATCATGGTGAAACCCGCCCTGGCTTACCTCGATGTCATCCGCAGGGCCAGGGAGGAGTTCGACCTCCCTCTTGCGGCTTACAACGTCAGCGGTGAATTCGCGATGGTCAAGGCGGCGGCGAAACTCGGCTGGATCGACGGGGAACGCGCCATGATGGAAGTCCTCACGGCCATGAAGCGGGCCGGTGCGGACATCCTCCTGACCTACTTCGCCCAGGAGGCTGCAAAACTGCTGCAGAAGTGAAAGGGTCGGAATAATGGGGCAATGGAAAAATGGGATGCGGGGCAGCGAAAGGGGCCGTCCACCCATCATTCCAACATTCCAGGATTCCGATGTTTTCCATGAAGGATTTCGTGAAACCGGAAGAGAAACCGAAAGAGGGACGTCCTGACTCCGGCGGCATCCTCCGTAACAGCATGCTTCTGCCTTCCACCCTCCGGATGGTGGCCTGGGAGGTGACGAGAAGCTGCAATCTCGCCTGCCTCCACTGCCGGGCTTCCTCGGTCCACGGACCTTACGCGGGGGAGCTTTCAACGGATGAGTGCCTGAAACTCGTTGACGAGATCGCCGCCCTCGGGAGCCCCGTCATCATCCTCACCGGCGGGGAACCCCTTCTCCGGGAGGACATCTACACCGTCGCTTCTTACGGGACGGGCAAGGGGCTCCGGATGGTCATGGCGACGAACGGCACCCTGCTCACCGACGGCGTTGTGCGAAAGCTGAAGGAAGCGGGCATCCGGCGCGTGAGTATCTCGATCGACGGCATCGACGCCCGGAGCCACGATGCCCTGCGTGGCGTGCCCGGGGCCTTCGAGGGGGCCCTCTCGGGGATCGAGTCCATGAAAAGGGAGGGCATGGAATTTCAGATCAACACGACCATCACCCGTGCCAACCTCCCGCAGGTGCAGGGGATTCTCGACCTCGCCGTGCGGATCGGCGCGGCGGCCCATCATATCTTCCTGCTCGTGCCCACGGGGCGGGGAAAGGACCTCGCCCATCAGGAGATTTCTCCCGAGGACTATGAACGGACGCTGAACTGGTTCTACGAGGAGGACCGGCGTTGCGGCATACAGCTCAAGGCGACCTGCGCGCCGCATTATTTCCGGATCCTGCATCAGAGAGGCCATCGAGAAAAGAAGCCCCGGAATGGAAGCGGGCATCCCTTTCATGCCATGACCCGGGGGTGTCTCGGCGGGATGTCTTTCTGCTTCATCTCCCACCGGGGACGGGTGCAGCCCTGCGGGTATCTCGATCTCGACTGCGGCCGGGTCCGTGAAAAGAGCTTCAAGGAGATCTGGGAACACTCGGCCGTTTTCAAGGACCTCCGGGATCTCTCCCGGTACGAGGGGAAGTGCGGGCGCTGCGAATTCATCCGGGTCTGCGGGGGATGCCGCGCCCGGGCTTACGAGAAGACGGGGGACTACCTGGCCGAAGAGCCCTTCTGCATCTACGAGCCAAAAAGGCAGTTATGAATTATGAGTTTTGAATGATGAATGAAATTTTTTTAAACTCAAAACTCATCACTCAAAATTCAAAATTGAATTTTTCGTGATGGACGACATCGATCGCAAGATCCTCAACCGCATCCAGAAGGCCTTTCCCGTCTGTGCCGAGCCCTTCAAGGCCATCGGAGCCGAGCTCGACCTGGGGGAGAAGGAGGTGCTCGAGCGCATCGGGCGGTTGAAGGCCGAAGGGATCATCCGCAGAATCGGCGCCGTTTTCGATCCGAAGAAACTGGGCTTCGTGAGCACCCTCTGCGCGGCCCGCGTCCCCGAGGACGGCGTCCGGGATTTCGTGGATGTCGTGAACGGATACAACGGTGTCACCCACAACTACCGGCGAGACCACGACTACAACGTCTGGTTCACGTTCATCGCCGAGAGTCCCGAAGCGCTCGAGCGGGCGCTCAAAGAAATCAGGTCCAGAACGGGCGTCGGCGATATCATCCACATGCCGGCGAAGAGAACTTTTAAAATCAACGCGGCCTTCGAGCTGTGAGAGGCTGGTGACCCCCCCATCCGCTTCGCTGCCCTTGCCCCTCGTCGCTCACCCCGCGCCCGGAGCACCCCTCGCACCTCGAGACGGACTGAACATGACAGGAACCAATCAACGGACACTCTACCTGGTGGACGGGAGTAATTACGCCTACCGGGCTTTTTTCGCCATTCAGGGTCTCTCCACCTCGAAGGGGTTTCCCACCAACGCCGTCTACGGTTTCCACAACATGCTGACGAAGCTCCGCCGCGAGATGAAGCCGGAATACATGGCCGTCGTTTTCGATTCGAAGGGGCCCACCTTCCGTTCGGAGGCTTACGAGAAGTACAAGGCCAACCGGCCGGCCATGCCCGACGCCCTGCAGCCGCAGATCCCCATCATCAAGGAGCTCGTGCGGGCCTATGACGTACCCATCCTCGAACAGGAAGGCATCGAGGCCGACGACATCATCGGGACCCTGGCCCGGCAGTACGAGAAAAAGGGGTTCCATGTGTTCATCGTCTCCGGCGACAAGGATCTTCTGCAGCTTGTGTCCGACAGCGTGACCATGATCGACACGATGAAAGACAGGACCTTCGACGTGGCGGGGGTGAAGGAAAAATTCGGTGTCGGCCCCGACCGCGTCACCGATATCATCGGGCTCATGGGCGACGCCACGGACAACATCCCCGGTGTCCCCGGCGTGGGGGAAAAGACAGCCCGGAAGCTCATTCAGGAGTACGGGAGCCTTGAGGGAGTTCTCGCCGGCGCGGACCGAGTCCGGCACGAGAAGGTCCGCAAGGCCCTCAAGGAACACGCCGACCTGGCACGGTTGAGCAAGGATCTGGCGACCGTCAAGACCGATGCCGAGGTCGAATTCACACTCGAAAAAGCCCGGCTCCGGGAACCCGACAGGGAGAAGCTCCGGCGGATTTTTACGGAGCTCGAATTCTCCACCCTGCTCAAGGACCTGGGGGCTGGGCCGCAGCGGCTTCAGGGCCGATACCGCCTCGTGACCGGCGAGGATGCCTTCGCGTCCGTCCTGAAACGTCTCGAGGAGACCGGCGCGTTCGCACTGGAGGCGGAGCTCGGTACGGGTTCTCCTCTGACGGCTCAACTCCTGGGGCTTGCCTTCTGCCCGGAGCCCGGTGAGGCCTTTTACATCCCCATGGCGGGAGGTGCGGCCCTCGATAAAAAACGGGCCCTGGCAGGGCTTGCTCCGGTTCTTTCCGACGGGCGCATTCAAAAAAACGGACATGACCTCAAGGCGGTGATCCTGGCTCTCGCCGGTTCGGGGATCCTGTTGAGAGGCGCCGCATTCGACACGATGGTCGCCTCTTATATTCTCAACCCCATCAAGAAAAGCCACGACCTGCCCGATGTCGCCCGGGAGTTTCTCCGGCAGGAGATACCGTCTCTCAAGGAACTGGTCGGAGGGACCCGGACACCTCACCCGGCGGACGTCCCCGCCGGGAAACTCTCCGATCATGCCTGCCGGAAGGCCGATGCGGTCTCGCGGCTGGCGGCGGTCCTCGACGGTAGAATCCGGGATGAGGGGTTTGGCGATCTCTATCACGAAGTGGAGATGCCCCTGGTGGAAGTCCTTGCCGCGATGGAAAGAAAAGGAGTTCTCGTGGATGTGGAGGTCCTCCGGGAGATGTCGGCGCAATTCGAATCGGCCCTTTCTTCCTCGGAAGAGCGCATCTACGCCCTGGCCGGCGAGAAATTCAACATCAACTCCCCGAAGCAGCTTCAGGTGATCCTCTTCGAGAAGCTCGGGCTCCCCCGGGGGAGACGGACCAAAGAGGGCTACTCCACCGACGTGGAAGTCCTGACGAACCTGGCCCTGACCTATGAACTTCCCGCCGAGATCCTCGCCTACCGGAGCCTCGCAAAGCTCAAATCGACTTACGTCGACGCGCTGCCTTCGATGGTCGACCCCGGGACGGGCCGGATACACACCTCCTACAACCAGACGGTGACGGCCACGGGGAGGCTTTCGAGCAGCGACCCCAACCTGCAGAACATCCCCGTCCGGACGCCGGAGGGGCGGCGCATCCGGCAGGCCTTCATCGCCGCTCCGGGGTTTCTCATCGTCTCGGCGGATTACTCGCAGATCGAGCTTCGCATCCTCGCCCATCTGTCGGGCGACAGGGCCCTCATCGACATCTTCGAGTCGGGGGATGATGTCCACCGGAGCACGGCGGCGACGGTCTTCGGCGTGTTCCCCGAGATGGTGACGGCCGAGATGCGCAGGCAGGCCAAGGTGATCAACTTCGGGATCCTCTACGGCATGAGCCCCTTCGGGCTTTCCAGGGAACTCGGGATCACCCAGGTCCAGGCGAAGCAATTCATCGACGAGTATTTCGAAAAGTTCCGGGGGGTCAGGGCATACCTGGACGCCGTACTCGAGAAGGCCCGTAAGGAGGGGTCCGTCACGACCCTTCTCAACCGGAGGCGCAACCTCCCCGAGATCGCGAGCGCCAATGTCGCCCTGCGCCATTTTGCCGAGCGAACGGCGATCAACACCCCCATCCAGGGCACGGCGGCCGATCTCATCAAGATCGCCATGGTGAATCTCGCCCGGATCCTGGAAAAGAAAAAGATGAAGTCCGCCATGATCATGCAGGTCCACGATGAGCTGGTCTTCGAAGTTCCCCTGGAGGAGAGAGAGACGGCGATGGCCCTCATCCGCAGGGAGATGGAGGAGGTCATCCGGCTCCGGGTGCCGTTGCAGGTCGGGATCGCGTCGGGGAAAAACTGGGATGAGGCCCATTGATCGGCATGGAGACCCCCGTTCTACTGAAGCAGGTCTTTAATTTTCTCATCGTTGCCGCTCCATTCCTGATTATCTTTTACCTGGCCTTCCGGGCGGCGAAGCGACGGGCGGAGAAGCGTCTGGCCGTCGAGACCATCCAGAAGGCCCTGGAGGAGATGAGGGAGAAGATCACCGTTGTCACAACGGCCGAGGTGCCCGGCAGGACCGTCGAGAGGGTCCTCGGTCCGGTCAGCGCCGAAGGGGAGATCCACGGCGGCTATTTCAGCGCCGCGGAGAAACGCGCCCTCGCTCTCCTCATGCACCGGGCGCTCCTCATGGGGGCCGACGCCGTCGTGAAGCTGCGACGTGCCGCTTCCACAACCGATGTCGAAGGCGCCTCGAGGCCGCAGCTCAACCGGATCCGGTTCGTCGGGACGGCCGTGAAGCTTGCGGAGATGCCCGGGGATCAGGGGAAAAAGAAGGGTGGGCCGGAATCGCCTGTACCGGCAGAGAGATCGCCGGTCGGCGACGAAAAGGCAGGCTGACTCAGAGACTTTCGACGAAGGGCTTGACCATCTGGGGGTCGAACTGGCGGCCCTCGTTTTTTTTCAGCTCCGCGACCGCCTCTTTCCGCGTCATGGCTTTTCGGTAGGGCCGGTCCGTCGTCATGGCATCGAAGGCGTCGGCGACGGCCAGGAGCCTCGCGAAGAAGGGAATCTGCTCGCCCGCAAGACCGTCGGGATAGCCCTTCCCGTCCCATCGTTCATGGTGGTGCCGGATGATTTTCCTCTCCGTTTCGAAGAGCAGGATCGGGGCAAGGATGTCGTCGCCGATCCGGCAGTGAGTCTTGATCACCTCGTACTCCGCCGGCGTCAGCTCGGCCGGCTTCAGGAGAATGACGTCGGGAATCGCGATCTTGCCGATGTCGTGGAGCATGGCGGCGATTTTCAGGGATTCCATGTCCGCGGCGGGGCATTGCATCGTTTCGGCCGTCCGGAGGGCGAAGTTCGTGACATGGGTGGAGTGGATTTCCGTGTAGTGATCGCGCGCCTGGATGGACCCGACGAGGGCCCTGAAGGTGTCGGTGATGTTGTCGTAGAGGCTTTCGTAGAGAATCCGGTTTTCCAGGTTGAGGGAGGCCCTGCGCGTGAGGCTCTGGATGTAATGGAGGTCCTTCTCGGAGAAGGAGACCAGGTTTCTCTTTTTCGACAGGGACAGGATGCCGAAGATCTTGCCCCGGATCGTCAGGGGGACGCACATCATGCAAGACCCTCCCTCGTGGAGGGGCTGGAACAGAAGCGGCTCCTTTCTCTCCACGACCTGCCGATAGAGACTGAGGGTCATGGGGGTGATCTGCTCGGTGACAGGCACCGCGGCACTGCCCAGGGTGATCTTCGGGTGAAACTCCCCGCTCTCCTCGTCGTAGAGGAAGAGGGCGCACCGCTCCCCGTCGGCGATCTTCAGAGCCAGATCCACCATCCCCTGGAAGATGTGGTCGTTGTTTCCGGCCGAGCTCTCGATGGCATCGTAGATATAGCTTCTCTTTGAAAGCTCTCGGACCTTGTCGCTCAGCCGGACGGACTCGGCCCGGTGCCGGAGCTTGTCCTCCGAGAGGATGGTTTTCTCCCGAAGGTAAATCTGGACCTTGTAGAGGAGATCGTCGATGTTGAAAGGTTTCGACAGGAAGTCCACGGCGCCCGTCTGCATGGCCGAGACGGAAAGGCCGATGGAGGGGAAAGCCGTGATCATGATCACGTAGATGTTGGGGTTGATCTCGCGGATCTTGGACAGGAGTTCCATGCCCGTCATGTTGGGCATCTGGACGTCGCTGATGACCAGGTCGTAGAGCCGGGACTTCAGAGCTTTCAGGGCTTCGGCGCCGTCGGAGGCTTCCTCGATGCCGAAATCCCCCGTTTGTTTCAGCGCGTCCACGATCAGGCCCCGGAGGGAGGCGTCATCATCGACGACGAGGATGTTCTTTCTTTCTTTGCCGGTCTCGATCATGAACCCCTTCCGCCGTTGATTCCCGGACCGCGCGGCTGCGGGCACAGCAATCCCCCCGTGAATCGCTCCTTCCGGCAGGGGCCGGGGTGTTTCAGGCGGGAACGCGAATTATTTCGACTTGTTCGTTTTGATCAGAAGGTCCCGTAAACTGTAGGAGATTTTGTCGAAGATCTCCGGTTTTTCTTTCTCTCTGGATATCGAGACGATGTCCGCCTGCGGGTCGATCTTCTGAACCTTCTCCACGGGGTGATTTTGCGCCTTGGCCTTGTTCTGCTTGCTGTAGGCCTTGAGGACGTTGTCCACCTGGTAAGAGGATATGCTCATGGATCTCTCCTGAAGCTGAATACGTCAGCCTTTTCATCGGAATCCGCCCGAAAAAACTTTAGGTCTTTCCCCTCCGGCCGCCGCGGGCCCTTCTTTCGGGGTTTCAACGAAAAGGGTCAAGGATTTTCAATGCATATTTATGGTTGACTATTGTGTTTTTTTTGTTAACATCCGTCTTGATTTTTGACGCTTTTTCCGGTTTCGTCCAAAGAAATCATCCGCGGGATTACCGAAGAAAAGAGGTTTATGAAACGTGTCAAGGTGCTGATTGCTGAAGACAATGACCTGAGCCGCGAAAATCTCGCCGACATGCTCAAGAGTTACGGATACGAGGTGAAGGCTGTCAGCGACGGCAAGCAGGCCATGGACGTCTTCTTGGAGGACAAGTACGACCTGGTCGTCACGGACCTGAAGATGCCCAACGCCGACGGTCTGGAGGTCCTGGCATTCGTCAAGGAGGTGATGCCGGAGAGCATCGTCATCATCATCACCGGTTACGGAACAGTCCACTCGGCCGTGGAGGCCATGCGGCTCGGCGCCTTCGACTACATCACCAAGCCGCTGAAGGACGATCTCGTCAAGCTGACCCTCGAACGGGCGCTCAGTTACGCCAAGCTGAAGGAAGAAAACATCACCCTGAAGGGTCAGCTGAAGCGCAAATACGACTTCGGCAAGATCGTCGGATACAGCGACAGTATGCGGAAGGTCTTCGAGCGGATCGAAAAAGTCGCCGGCACGGACAGCACCGTCATCATCTACGGCGAATCCGGGACGGGCAAGGAGCTCGTGGCCAGGGCGATCCACTTCAACAGCGACCGGAACAGCTACCCCCTCGTGCCCGTCAACTGCGGCGCCATCCCCGAGGAACTCCTGGAGAGCGAGCTCTTCGGCCACGAGAAGGGTGCCTTTACAGGCGCCATCAAGAGCCGGGTGGGCCGTTTCGAACTCGCCCACAGCGGCACCATCTTCCTCGACGAAATCGGGGACATGAGCCCGGCGCTCCAGGTCAAGGTTCTGCGGGTCATCCAGGAGAAGCAGTTCGAGCGCATCGGAGGCGTCAAGACCCTGAACGTGGATGTCCGGATTATCGCCGCGACGAACCAGGATCTCGAACGGGCCGTCCAGGAAAAGCGGTTCCGCGAGGATCTCTTCTACCGGATCAACGTGATCCCCATTTACATTCCGCCCCTTCGCGAACGGAAAATGGATATCCCCGTCCTCATCAACCACTTCATGCGGAAGTTCAACAAGCTGAAGAAAAGAAACGTAAAGGGGCTCACCCAGGAGGCGATGCAGTACATGATGAAGTACCACTGGCCCGGGAATGTGCGGGAGCTGGAAAACCTCATCGAAATGCTCGTCGTCATGAAGGAAGACGGGATGATCGACGTGGCGGATCTGCCGCCCAAGATCCTCGGCGAGGACCCCAGGATGGACGAACCCTCCAATTCCGTTGTGATCCCCGAGGAGGGTGTGAGCTTCAACGAGATGGTGGAGGATTTCGAGAAGGATCTCCTTCTGAAGGCCCTCGAGAAGACGGGGGGTGTGAAGAACCGCGCGGCGAAACTCCTCGACCTGAACCGGACGACCTTCGTGGAGAAACTCAAACGGTACAATATCGGTTGATGACCTGTCGGCCGTCGGGTCGGAGCCGGCCGCGACGGCGAAAAGGCATCGTCTGAAGATCCCCGGCAGCGGTGAGGGCGGCCGGGGATTTCTTTTTGATACCCCGGTGCGATATGCTAAGTGCACTGTTTTCTTTGTTTTTTGACGATATGCACCGCGTCGGCACCGGCCGGTTTTGAGAGGCCGCCTGGTATGCAAATTGCTTCCACTTGCCCGAAGGGGTGAGGATATCCCCAAAGAGCGTAATTTACTGCTTTTTTGAGGGCAAGGAGAAAGATGGGCAGGACGAGAATGTTCCGGAGCGGTCTTATCGGGGCGCTCTTTCTGATCTGCGCCGCCGCCCCGCCTGCCGTTGCCGCCAAAGCCGCTGGTCCCTTTTACAGTTTTCAGGTTGCCGTCTTCCCGTCGGCCCGGGATGCGGAAGCGAAAGTGAGGGCCCTGCAGGGCAAGGGATTCGATGCCTTCTATGTCAAGGTCCTAGTGTCGGGGAAGGTCTGTCACCGTGTCTGTTTGGGACGATACGCCGCGCTCCGGGATGCCCGGCGGGATGCGGAACAGCTCAAGAAACGCGGTGAGTTCGAAAAATATGAAATCCGCAGAATCGAGCGATCGGAAGTTCTCGGCGCGCCGCCCGACCGGGCCGCCAGAGCCCCCGGCGAGACGCTGACGGCAAGGTCGGCTGCACCGGCCGGGGGGAAAACCCTTCCGTTGGAGCCCGGAGCGGCCCCGCCGGAAGGGCCGAAGAGCGAAGAACCGGCCGAACCCGCGAAGAAAACCGGGCAGGAAAAGACGGGAGAGACAGCGCTTGCAGTCGCGCCGGGGAAGGAAGAAGGGCGGGAATCCTCGGAGCCGAAAGAACCCCTTTCATCCCGTGAGAGCGCCGAAATCGACCTGAAGGCCGGGAAACATGTCAAGGCGGCGGACCCATTCGAGGGGATGAATCAAAAGGGCCGGGAGCACGAGAACAACGACGAAGCCGCCCTTCGCGGTCTGGCCGATTCCTACTACTCCCAGGGGGAAAAGGGCAGCCGTGTCGCTGTTGAAAAGGCGATCGAAAACTACGAGAAGCTCCTTGCGGCCTATCCTCGTCACGACGACGGCAATGCCGACGTGCATATCCGGCTGGCCCGCTGCTATCTCGTCCTCAACCGGCACGCGGATTCCTACCGGGAATTTGAAAACGTCTACACGAAGTATCCCGATTCCCCGAGCGTCGCGGAAGCGACGTTTTCCTTGGGGGTCGGCCTCTACCGGCTCGACAAATACCCTCAGGCCATCGAGCGTTTCAAGGAATATCTCCGGAAGAACCCCGGCGGGGAATATGCGAAGCACTCCTTCTTCTGGATCGCCGGCTCCTACAGTCAGCTCAAGGATATGGACCAGGCCGAGATCTGGTACCGCGACGGCCTCCGGCGTTTTCCCGACCGGAGCGATCTTTCGAAGGATGTTCTGATCCACCTCGGGATGCATTTCTTTCGAAACCATCAGTTCCGCGACGCCGCGGACACTTATTTTCGATACATCAATCTCTATCCCGACGGCCCCTTCCAGAAAGAGGCCCTCTTCATGGTCGGACGCTCCCTGACGGAAATCGAGCAGCACCCGGCGGCACTCAGGGTCTTCAGCATGCTGATCGAGAAGTACCCCGAGAGCAAGGAGGCACAGGAGTGCGCCATGGTCATGGCCAATATCGCCGTCCGGAAGCCGGACCTCAAATTTCCTGTGGCCATGCTGGGCGCCGAGAACGTGAGGGATCCCGTCGGCACCTACAACGATCTGCTCGGCAAGTCGCCTCAGCCCGACATGGAAGAGGTACTTCTCTTTCAGAAGGGGTACGCCCTGGTACAGCAGGGCCGTCACAGGGAGGCCTTCGACACCTTCGATGCCATCATGCAGAAGTTCCCGAAAGGCAAGTTCCGGCCGGCGACGGTGGAGAACCTGCGGAAGAACGCCGAGATCCTGGTGGACCGTTACTACGTCCAGGGCGACCACCTGGCCGTTTCGGATCTCTACTTCCGCGTGTACGCAAACAGCATTCCGAAGGGTTACGATTTCGGAACGGGTTTCAAGATGGCCGAGAGCCTCAAGCGGGTCGGCCTCTACGCCCAGGCCGTTCCGTTATTCAACGATCTCGTGAAGCGTTCCGAAAAAAAGCTGCAGCCGAGCCTCTGGGTGTCTCTCGCGGAGATCCAGTATCACCAGGGCCGGTACGAGGAGGCCGAGACGACGATCCATTCGGTGTACAAGAAATTCCCCGGAACGGAACCCGGAGAGCGACTGAGGGCGCAAAGGCTCCTGGCCGACCTTTATGCCCGGAAGGGCCTGAAGGAAAAGGCCGTCCAGCTTTACGGAGAAGTGGCGAAATCCGACCGGGTCCCGGAAGACCCCGCTCTGTTCTACCGGAACTACGGCCACGTCCTGAAAGATGCGAAGGCCTGCCCCTCTGCCGTGGAATGCTACCAGTCGGCCATCAAGCATTACGGGGAGGATCGCGAGAAGTACCCCGTCGAGGTGGCCTCGGAATCCTACAGGGGCCTCGGGGACTGCCTGATGGGAGAGGGGAAGTACCAGCAGGCCCTCTCGGCGTATCGTAAATCGCTGGAGATCGACCCCGACGGGAAACAGAGCCTGTGGATCCTGTACCGGATGGGGAAGGCGCACCTGGCGTTGAACGACGAGCCTTCGGCGAACCGGTTTTTTTCCGAGTTGAAGCTCAAGGGCGGGGAGGCGTTCTGGACCGGCCTTGCCGATTATTCCGTTCTGGATCACCGGTGGACGGAGAATTACAGGAGACATGCGCAACGACCATAGCCCCGCGACAGGGGATGCACGATTGAACAACGTCACGACGCTGAAGAGGTCCTTCGATGATTTCAACGAGGTGACCCGGAAGCTCCAGGAGGCCTTCGCAAGCCTGGAACTCAAGTTTGAAGGGATCAACCGCGAGCTTGAGGATAAGAACGTCCGGCTCGAGAAAGCCGTCGAGGAGAAGGAGCGTGTCGGGAACCACCTGCAGAGGATTCTGGAGAGCCTGACGACAGGAGTCCTCGTTGCGGACCGCGACGGAAAAATCACCATGATGAACCCCGCAGCGGAACACTTTTTCGGTGTGACCCGGAAGGAGATGTCGGGGAGACCCGCGACGCAGCTGCTGCAGGGGATGCCGTCGAAGGTCGCGCGCCCGGGGGGTCGAAAGGCTGCGATCGGCGGGGCCGGGCGGAAGACGCGGGTGCGGGGAAAGACGATCGAGGTCACGGACGCCGCGGTCCGGGCGGCGAATGGAGACGTCATCGGGTCCGTCTATATTCTCCGGGATGTCACGACCGTGGAAAAGCTCGAGGAGATGACCAAGCGGGCCGAGAAGCTCGCCGCGATGGAAGAGCTGGCGGCAAACGTCGCCCATGAGATCCGCAACCCCCTGGGTTCGATCGAACTCTTCGCCTCTCTCCTGATGAAGGATCTCCGGGACGGCAGGAATCGCGAGAGGGCATCCCAGATTATCGCCGCCGTCCGTAACGTGGACAACAAGATTTCCAATCTCCTGCTCTTCACGAAGAAAAGGGAGCCCCTGATGAAAGAGGTGGACCTGCATGCCGTTCTCGGAGAGGTCATCTCTTTCTGCGAGGAGATCATTGCCCACGAGGGTGTCGCCCTGCGCGTGAGGTACGCCCGGGGAGAAGCACGCGTTCAGGGGGACGGGGAGATGCTGAAGCAGGTTTTCCTGAACATCATCCTCAACGCTTTTCAGGCCATGCCCCGGGGGGGCGTACTCGAGATCGAGACCCGGCTCGCCGGTCCGGGGGAACTCCACGCCGTCGACTGTCCCTTCGTGGACGTCCGTATTTCCGACACCGGTGTCGGTATCCCCGCGGAGCATCTCGCCAAGATCTTCGATCCCTTCTTCAGCACGAGGGAAAAGGGATCGGGCCTGGGGCTTGCCATCGTCCACAGCATCATCGATATGCACGGCGGGGCCATTGACGTGGAGACCCGGAAGGGCGGAGGGACCCTCTTCAGCATCATGCTCCCCCTCACGGTGCCGGTGAGGCGGGCCGATGCTTCCGGGCGGGCCCGGGCCGGGCAACGAAAGCAACCAGCGCCGATGAGAGGTTGAACAGAGTCCATGCCGGTGAATCCCATTTTAGTCGTTGATGATGATCCTTCCATGCGGATGGCCCTTTCGGAATCCCTCATGAGCTGCGGTCACGCCGTGGAGACGGCCGGCGACGGCATGGATGCCCTGAAGAAGTTCCGCAAGGGCGGCTTTGAAATGGTGATCACCGACATCCGCATGCCCAAAATGAGCGGCATAGATGTCCTGAAAAGCGTGAAGGCCGTCTCTCCCGAAACGCCGGTCATCGTCATCACGGCCTACGGGACCGTCAACACCGCCGTGGAGGCCATGAAGGAAGGCGCCGCGGACTTCATCATGAAGCCCTTTTCGCTGGATGACCTGGAACTGGTCGTGAAAAACGTCCTCGACGCCCGTGCACCCGCGGAGCAGGAATCCACGGCGCACCCTGCGGGGGAGCGGGAGATCCTCACGAGGGACGCCAGGATGCAGTCCGTCCTGGAGCTTCTGAAAAGCGTCGCCAAGAGCCGTGCCGGCGTTCTCATCCAGGGGGACAGCGGCACGGGCAAGGAGCTGATCGCGCGATACATTCACCGGATGAGCTCCCGACGCAACCGCCCTTTCGTGGCGGTCAACTGTGCGGCCATACCGGCCCATCTGCTCGAAAGCGAGATGTTCGGATATGAAAAGGGAGCTTTCACGGGCGCCGCGCAGAGGCGCGCGGGGAAGTTCGAACTGGCCGACGGGGGAACCCTTCTTCTCGATGAGATCAGCGAAATGGATCTGCAGCTCCAGGCGAAGCTCCTCCGGGCGATCCAGGAATCGGAAATCGACCGACTCGGCGGGAAGGCCCCCGTTCCCGTCGATGTGCGGATCATCGCGACGACCAATGCCGATCTGAAGAAACGGATTGCCGAGAAGACGTTCCGGGAGGACCTCTTCTATCGCCTCAATGTGATCCCCGTCAAGATACCGCCGCTGCGCGACCGCAGGGGTGACATCCTCTACCTGGCGGACTGTTTCCTCGGGAAGTTCAGCGAGACGGCCGGCAGGCCGAAACCCCGGCTCGCCGAAGAGAGCAAAGCCCTCCTTGAAAAGCATTCCTGGCCGGGGAATGTCCGGGAACTGGAAAACGTCATCGAGAGGGCCGTCCTCGTCTGCAAGGGCGATCAGGTTCTCCCCGTCCACCTGTTCATGGAGGAGACCGACGGGGAACCGGCGCCGATGGACGCCCCGGCAGGGTTCACGGGGGCACCCCGCGACGGCGCAGCCCCGACGCTCCGGGAAATGGAAAAAACCCTCATCTTCGACACGCTCAAAAAAGTGAAGGGCAACAAAACGAGGGCCTCCCAGCTCCTCGGGATCTCCGTCCGCACCATGCGAAACAAGCTCAACGAGTACAGGCTCGATGTCGCGGAAAGCGACTCTTCCCCCCCCTAACCGCCCTTTTTTTATTACGATTTTATTGGCACATGCTTTGCAACGCATCAGGAAAGCGGCCTGAGCCGTGAGAGCACCTCAGTGGCCCGGCCGCGGCGGTGAAGGGAAGATAGTTTTTCAACTGTTTGAGATCACTTATATTTTATCGGGAGGCCCTTCAGGGGAATTCGGGATGAAAGTTCTTTTCGGAAAGACCTTTGATCTGCTGTCCGACATGCTTGATCTGCATGCCAGGAGGCATAAAGTTCTCACCTCCAATATCGTCAATATCGACACCCCGAACTACGAACCCAAGGATCTTGATTTCGATAAGGCGCTCCAGGGGGCCTCTGCCTCCAGGCTGGCCATGAAAGGGACCGACCGGAGGCATCTCCGTACAGCCGCTCCGGGCCAGGACTTCAGCGTCGTCACGACGGGCCGGAGAGTATCCCTCGACAAGGAAATGGTGAACCTGGCGGAGAATCACCTCATGTACAACACCGCGGTGGAACTTCTCGCCCGGAAGTTCAAGAGTCTCAACACGGTCCTCAAGGAGGTGAAGTGATGGATTTCTTCACGTCATTCAGAATCTGCGGTTCGGGACTCGAGGCGCAGAGAGCCAAGATGGACGTCGTGGTGTCCAACCTGGCGAACGTCAACACCACGAAGACCCCCGAAGGGGGGCCCTACAAGCGCAAGGTGATCGTTCTCTCGACCGAGGCTCTCAGCGAAGGCTTTGAGTCCAAGCTGAGAGACGCCCTGAAAAAAGTCCAGGTGGAGGGCATCGTGGAGGACCCCGACGGCCTGAGGCAGGTCTACGAACCGAATCATCCGCACGCCAACGAGCAGGGGTTCGTGGCGTACCCGAATGTCAACGTCGTCTCCGAAATGGCGGACATGATCACGGCCAACCGCGCCTACGAGGCCTCCGTCACGGCCTTTGATGCCACCAAGAACATGGCCATCAAGACGCTCGACATCGGGAAATAAATGGCAAGTCGTTCAGGCCCGGACAAAAAAGAATCCACAGGGAGGTCATGAACCATGAAGCCCACAGCCGTTCAGGGCGAATGGATCGCCCCCGCATCAACCCTTAAAAAGCCCGCGGGTGACCCGGCGGTTTCCAGGGAATCCTTCGGAAAGGCCCTCACGGATGCGATCAAGGATGTGAACCGGCTTCAGCTCGAGGCCGACCAGGCGATCCGAAACCTCGAGGTCGGAAAGACGGGAAGTCTCCACGAGGCGATGATCGCGCTCGAAAAGGCCGACGTTTCCTTCCGGGCCATGATGCAGGTCCGCAACAAGATCCTCGAGGCCTACCAGGAGATCATGAGGATGCAGGTCTAACGGACCGCCGACGGGATGAAAAACCGCCTCTCGCGGCAGCCGGTGAGGAAGTCCGGAGACGGTAAGGAACGCAGGTTCGCCGGAGAAAGAAAATCAATCATCCATGAATTCCCCGACTCAAACGCTATCGCAGATCACGAAAGGATTTGCGTCGCTTCCAGCCGCCCGGAAACTCACGATCCTGGTCGCCGCCGCGCTGACGCTTCTTTCCATCGGTCTCGTGGTCTACCTGACCGGCCAGCCGGAGTACCGGGTCCTTTTCTCCAACCTGACCAGCGAGGACGCCGGCATGATCGTCGGGAAGCTCAGTGAAAAGAAGATTCCCTACAGACTCTCCCCCGCAGGCGACACGATCTCCATACCCGCCGAGAAGGTGTCCGAGGTGCGGCTCGATCTTGCCGCCTCGGGGCTTCCGAAGGGGGGCGGCGTCGGGTTCGAGATCTTCGACGCCAAGAACCTGGGGGTGACGGAATTCGTCCAGCAGCTCAATTACCAGCGGGCCCTCCAGGGCGAACTCTCCAGAACCATCAACAGCCTCGACGAGATCCAGTCGAGCCGGGTCCACATCGTCATCCCGAAAAAAGCCCTCTTCGCGGAGGACCAGAGGAAACCCACGGCCTCGGTCATCCTCAAGCTCAAATCCGGAAGGGCGCTGCAGGAGCCGCAGATCCAGGGCATCGCGCACCTCGTGGCCAGCAGCATCGAGGGGCTCAATCCTCGGGACGTCATGATCGTCGATGGGAGCGGCAAGGTGCTTTCGAAAGTGACGGATTCCTCCGACCTGTCGAAGATGTCGAATGCGCAGATCGACTACAAGCGAAACATCGAAAAGGATCTCGCCGCGCGGATCCAGACCATGCTGGAAAAGGTCGTGGGTGAGGGGAAGGCCGTGGCGCGGATCAACGCGGACCTCGATTTCAAGATCATGGAAAAGACCGAGGAACTCTTTGACGCCGAGGAACCGGTCGTCCGCAGCATGCAGCGCGCCACCGAAAAGGCGACGGCACCCTCCTTCGGCGGTGAGAGCACCGTCATGCCGCCGACCAAACCCGGCGCCGCCGTCGCCCGGAACCAGTCGAGCAGGGAGAAATCCGATGAGACCGTCAACTATGAGATCAGCAAGACCGTGAACAAGACGGTCATGCCCGTCGGTGACATCCGGAAGCTTTCCATCGCCGTGCTGGTCGACGGCATTTACGTCAAGAACGACAAAGGCGTGGAGGAGTATCAGGCGCGGTCGGACAAGGAAATGGCGGCCCTGGATGACCTCGTCAAGAAGGCCGCCGGCTTCGATGTGAAAAGGGGTGATCAGGTGGTCGTGACCAATGTCCCCTTCAAGAAGGTCGACGCGGACACGGCGGGCTTCACCGAAAAGTCATGGATGGACCGGTTCGTCGTCTTCCTGCCGATCATCCGGCAGATCGTCCTCGCGGCGGTGATCCTGCTCATTGTGTTCGTCGTTGCGAGGCCGGTGGTCAAGATGCTCGCCGCCAAGGGCCGGGAGCAGGAGGTGTCGATCCATGCCTACCCGTCGGGAGCGGCGGGTGAACTGAGGGGCCAGCCGTCACTCGCCTCCCTGGGACCGGGTGAACAGAAGAACCTCACGGAAGCCGACGTGGTCCGGCAGATGGCCGGTTCCGACGCGAGAAAGTTCGCGGAGCTGCTGAGGGAATGGATAAAATAAAAAGGGCAAATGGCTTAAGGCTTAGGGCTTGGGGCTTGGGGCTTGGGTAATCATCCCGGTTCAATGGACCTTTAGTCTTTCACCTTATGCCATGTGCCTTTTGCCTGAAGCCCGTTTTGATATGACCAACGAAGAAAAAGCCGCCATCCTGCTCCTGCTTCTGGACGAGGAAACCGCCGCCCAGGTGATGAAAAACATGAAGAAGGCGGAGGTCCGCCGCATCGGAAAGCACATGAATCGCATCACGAGTATTTCCGCCAAGGACGCCCAGGCCGTGGCCCGGGAGTTCTGCGACCTCGTCAAGGACAAGGGCAGGGTTTTCTCCGTCGGGGTCAACCAGGCAAGAAACATCGTCATGAAAGCCCTGGGCCCGGAAAACGCCGGCGGCCTGCTGAACGAGATGAAGGCCGGTGACGATCCCCTCGACGACATCCCCGCCTTTGAAAAACTCCTGGACATGGATACGAAGCTTCTGGCCGATATCGTGCGGTCGGAATACCCCCAGACGGTCGCGCTGATCCTGGCGCAGCTGAAGCCCGACCGGGCCGCCGACGTTCTTGATCAGCTTCCGCCCGAAACCCAGATCGAGGTGGTCCGGCGCATGGCCAACCTGAAGAGTGTCCCGCGGGACGTGATTGAGGAGGTCGCGAAGACGATCGAGACGGAGATCGTCGCGGGCCCGTCGGGGGAAAGGGAAGTGGGCGGCATCCGCCGGATGGCGGAGATCCTGAAGAATATGAAGCGGGACAGTGAAGATGCCATCATCAACGCCATTGACGGCACGGACCCCGACCTGGCGTCCGAGATCCGGAGCATGATGTTCACCTTTGACGATCTCCTGCAGGTGGATGACCGGGGGATGCAGGAGCTCCTGAAGGAGTTGAGCAGCGAGGATCTTGCGCGGGCCCTGAAAATCGTCGATGAGGAGGCCCGCGCAAAGGTGTACCGCAACATGTCGAAGCGAGGCGCGGAGATGATCCGGGAGGAGATCGAAATGATGCCCCCGACGAGGCTCTCCGATGTCGAAAAAAGCCAGCAGGTCATCCTCGAGATCGCAAAGAGACTCGAAGTCGAAGGCCGACTCCTCATTATGCGCAGAGACGAGGACCACTTTGTCTAAGAGGGTCATCAAGTCCAAGAACATTGAATTCGGCGCCAAAGTGCTGAAATCCGCGGAAACCGGGCCGCCGCAGTTCATCCGGAGCGATTTTCCCCGTGAGCAGGCGTTGCCGGGCCTGCTGCAGAAAGGGAAGACCCGGCTGGACGACCAACGGGCCGAGACGGAAAAAAAGATCAAGGCCGTCCGGTCCGATGCCTATGAGAAAGGGCTCGCCGACGGGCGCGCGAGGGAACGACGGGAACTCTCGGAGGCCGTCCAGACCGCCGTATCCCTGATTCTGGAACTGGAGCATATCCGGCGGGACACGCTTGAGAGGATGGAGGCGAGGATTCTCGATCTCGCCTTTTCGATTGCCGCCAAGGTGATTCACCGGGAAGTGAGGACCCATCCCGATGTCGTCGTCGGCGTGCTCAAAGCGGCCATCCGGCACCTCACCGACCGGGACGGGATCCGGATCCATGTGAACCCGAAAGATCACGAATACCTCCTGAACCTCAACACCGAGGCCCTGAAGGAGATCGAAGGCCTGCGGAGTGCCGTTTTTGTCCGGGACGAGGGGATCCAGAGAGGAGGGACGCTTATTGAGACCGCCTTCGGCGAGGTGGACGCGAGGCTCGAAGAGCAATTGGGCGAGATCGGCAAGGCCTTTGTGCAGGGCAGCCTCGCTGAAGACGAAGGAATGTAAATCGACCATGAGAGACCATCATGGTGTTGCGAAAACATACCCGGGTGAATTCGACTTCACGCGTTACTACAGGAGCCTGGGTCGCGTCGACCCGATCCGGGTGAACGGAAAAGTGACCGAGGTCATCGGGTTGATGGTGGAAGGCCGCGGGCCGGCCACGTTCGTGGGAGAGATGTGTCATATCGACGCCGGCGGGGGGGATGGCAAGACCCTGAGGGCCGAGGTGGTGGGTTTCCGGAAGGGTCACGTGCTGCTCATGCCCCTCGACGACATGAAGGGGATCGGCCCGGGGTGCCGGATCATTTCGCTCGGCAAAAGGGCCGTCGTCAGGGTCGGCCGGGATCTCCTCGGTCGTGTCCTGGACGGCATCGGCAACCCCATCGACGACGCGGGACCCCTCCAGTGGGAGGACGAATACCCCCTGTACGCGGAGCCGATCAACCCCCTCAAGAGGGGACGGATATCGGAGGTCATGGATCTCGGCATTCGATCCGTCAATGCCGTTCTTTCCTGCGGCAAGGGGCAGAAGATGGGTATTTTTTCCGGCTCCGGCGTCGGGAAGAGCATCCTGCTCGGCATGATCGCGCGGTACACGCGGGCCGATGTGAACGTCATCGCCCTCATCGGGGAACGGGGACGGGAGGTCCGGGAGTTCATCGAGAAAAATCTCAGCAAGGAGGGGCTGGCCCGTTCCGTCGTTGTCGTGGCCACCTCCGACCGGCATCCCCTGATCCGGATGAGAGCCGCCTACATGGCGACGGCCATCGCCGAGTATTTCAGGGACCAGGGAAAGGACGTCCTGCTGATGGTCGATTCCCTCACGAGGTTCGCCATGGCGCAGAGGGAGGTGGGCCTCTCCGTGGGGGAACCGCCGGCCACGAAGGGTTACACGCCGTCCGTTTTCAGCCTGATGCCGAAGCTCCTGGAACGGGTCGGGACCGTCGAGGGAAGAGGCAGCATCACCGGCCTCTACAATGTCCTGGTCGAGGGGGATGATTTCAACGAACCCATATCCGACGCCGCCCGATCCATTCTCGACGGGCACCTGATGCTCTCGCGGGTCCTCGCGTCGAGGAACCACTATCCGGCGGTGGACATCCTGGACAGTGTGAGCCGTGTCATGATCGACATCGTAGATGAGGAACAGCGCAGGAAAGCCCATGAAGTGGTCAACATCATGGCCACTTACAAAAAGGCGGAGGACCTCATCAATATCGGCGCCTATGTGGAAGGCAGCAACCCCGAGATCGATCATGCCATCCGGATGATCGACCGGATCAACCGGTTTCTCCGTCAGGATATCGGCGAGCGGGTGAATTTCGAAGAAAGCCGGCGTGCGCTTCTCGCGCTGAGCGACGGAGACGCGGTCCCGAAAACCAACGGCGGGTTCCCGTCGGCGGAGAAAACCTCCGGGGAGGGGGTCCTGCCGGAAAGAGAGACGCCGTAGCTGAGGAACGCCCATGTTTCGGTTCAACCTGGAAACCCTGTTGAAGTACCGTACCATGATCGAGGAGAAGGCAGTGCTGGAGTTCTCCGAGAAGGTCCGGATCCTGGAGAAGGAAAAAGGGGTTCTGGAGGGCATCAGCCGTCAGCGAGGGACCATCATGCTGCAGTTCCTGGAGAGTCAGGGCGGCGATTTGAGCGCAGCCGATATCTCGACCTTTGTTTCCTATCTCCATGAACTGAAACGGAAAGAGCAGGAGCAGGAGGCCGTCGTCCGCCGGTCCGCGGCGGAAGTCGAGCAGAAACGCAAGGCCCTTGTCGAAGCGATGAAAAAAAGAAAAGTCATGGAAACGCTCAGGGATAAAAGGTATCAGGCTTACCGGGCGGATCAGGGGTTGAGGGAATTCAAAGAACTGGATGAGATGGGGGTCATCGGTCATGGGAGAAAAAGGTCACGTGAAGAAATGGATCGTCGGTCTTGAGATCCTCCTCGTGGTGTTTGTCGCCGTGAAGATCCTCGCCCTGGCGGGTGTCTTCCATCCGGCGGGATCCGCCGACCCCGCATTTCTGAACGCCGGCCGGGCGATGGCCGAGCCCGTCGCGGCTCCGGGCGGATCCGCTGCGAGAGATGAGGCGGTCGATCCCCTGACCGGGGAGCGCCGACTCCTTTCCGCCCTTCAGGAACGGGAGCGCCAGCTGGTTCTCCGGGAGACCGCGTTGAAAGAAGAGGAAAAGAGGTTGATGAGCCTCCGCCAGGAGGTATCGCTCAAGATCGAGACGCTCAAGGGACTCGAAGAGAAACTGGCGGGGATTCTGGAGAATACGAAAGCATTCGAAGACAAGCGCTACAAGGACCTCGCGAGCGTTTATGAATCCACGCCGCCGGCACAGGCCGGACCGATGCTGGAAAAACTCGACAGGAGGACGGCGGCCGGCATCATCATGAACATGAAGAGCAAGAAGGCCGGCGCCCTCTGGGGTCACATCAGCCCGCAGAAAGCCGCCGAGATTACGCGGGAGATCACGCAGGCGTCTAACACAAAGGGAGAATAGAGCCCTACAGAATACCTTCTTCATCACACCTCCTTCTCCTTCGGGCCCTGCGAAATGTCGCAGGGCCCTTTTTGTGCTCCCATAGAGCGACCAAGCAGGATGCCGTATCGCGGAATGAGGCATGTTTTCAATCACAGCTTCAACCGCGCGTATCGTTTCATTCTCATCTTCCGTGCTTCCGATCTTCCGACTTTCCAGTCTCTTCCCGCCGGGTATTTTTTTTACATGACCCTCTCACGGGGATAGGCAACTTTTTCCTTTTTCGAAAGGACCGTGCCGCCGGCCAGGTTGTATGTATCGGATATCACAAGTAAAATTTTCTGGCGGAGGGATGGCACAGGCGTTGCTCCTCCCTGAAGTCAAAACGTTTGAGGTATGCCATGAACCCAATGGTGACGCCTTTCATATTGAAACAGGGAGAAGCCCTCCTCCAGCCGGGTGTGCAGGATGGGGTCGCCGGCGTAGACCGGAGAGGCTCGCGACGCAATCGGGGGAGCGCCGCCGGGCCGGATGAACCGTCGGCCTTTGCCGATATCCTTTCAGGGACGCTGGCGAAAACGAGCGGGCGCGAAACGTTCAGGAGAGAGAAGAATGAAGCCTTTTTCCGGGTGAAGGCGCAGGTTCAGGGCAAAGCGACGAACTCAGCGGGTACAGGCAAGACTAGAAGCCGGGCCGGGCTCGAAGGACCGGTGACATCCCGGACGACGGCCGAAGCGAAAACGGCATCCCGTAAGATGGGCGCTTTCGTGAAGGCGGCGAAAGCCGCAGGACCGGAAGGGACGCCCCGCGAAGGATCTGCGGAAGCTCCGAAAGCCGTGGGGACGGAACCCGGCATTTCCCGGGCCGGCGCGCCGTCGCTGAAAGGCGGGAAGGCGTTTGAGAACGCCGTCAGGGCGGCAACGGGCCTGTCGGAGCGGGCATCGGCGTCGCCGACGCAGGCAGGCAAAGAGACTGCTGTCGGGTCCCGAAACACCCGTCCCCGGACCGGCGCGCCGTCGCCGAAAAACGGGGGGACGTTTGAGAACGCGGCCAGGGCGGCAGCGGGCCTGTCGGAGCAGGCATCGGCGTCGTCGACGGAAACAGGCAAAGAGGCTGCTAACGGGTCCCGGAAGGCCCGGCTCCACAGGGGTTCCCTCAAAACCGCCGGCAGGGAGGAAAAGACGGCCCGGAAGCTGGATGCGTCGGAGGTTCTCCTGAACCGCGCACAGGGCCTCAAGTCGCCGAAGTCGTCTCTGGCCGGTGTTTCCGAATTCACTTCGCTGAAAGGAAAACCGGAAAAAACGGTCCCGCACACAAAGGGCTCCAATAAGCAAGAAGCAGGAGAATCCCGGGGACAGAAGAAAACCGAGACCGTCCGTGCCGACACACCCCGATCCGAGACGGCGAATATCAAAGACAGGGCTGAAAGCGCAAAAGCCGCCGTCGCCGAGGGCAGGTCACCGGCGCAAGACGGGGTGAATCGTCCGGAGGACCGTTTCGCGAATATTCTTCACGCCAGGGGTGAATCCATATCCGACCGGGTCCCGGAAAACCAGGGACCGCTGAGGCCCCGGGTTATCATCCCCCAGATCGTGGAGGGGGCCGGCCGGCTTCTTCGCAACGGGTCCGGCCGCATGGTCATGACCCTCCATCCTCCTCAACTCGGGACCATCGACATGGACATCCGGGTCCGGGACAACAGGGTCAGCATGCTGATGCTGGCGGATAATCATGAAGTCAAGCAGGTGCTCGAATCCAGTCTCACACAGCTCCGAAACGCCCTGAGCGAGCAGGGGTTCCAGGTCGACCGGGTGGACGTCCTCGTGCAGGACCGGTCCGGCAATGAGTTCGCGGGTCTGCTGCATGAGCACGGCTCCTCCCCGGAAGGCCGTGGCCGGGCCGCCGGCGGCGGCGGGAGCCCCCGGGGAGCGGAAACAGAACCCGGTGATGCGCGGCGAGGCGTGGACGCCGGAGAATCGAGGCTGATCAACGTTTTTGCATGATAAAAGATTTTGAGAGAAAGGATTGAAAAATGGCAGGAATGTGGATCGATGACACAACGAGTGTGAGGGGCGGCCAAAGCGCTGCGTCGACCACCGGCCGGGTCATGGGCAAGGAGGAGTTTCTGAAGATGCTCGTTGCCCAGCTCAAAAACCAGAATCCCCTGAACCCCCTCGACGGAACGGAGTTCACGGCGCAACTGGCGCAGTTCTCGAGTCTCGAGCAGCTGCAGAACGTCTACGCCGAGTTGAAGGCCCTCAGCCAGAGGCAGGCATCCCTGAACAACAGCCAGCTCCTCGGCCTCATCGGACGGGAGGTCACCCTGAAAGGCAACACCTTCACGGCGAGCGGCGCGCCCGTAGATCTGTCGTATAACCTCGCGCAGAATGCCAACCGCGTCTGGGTCCAGATCTACGACGAGCAGGGAGGTCTCGTGGACACCGTCACGTCATCGAACCAGGAGGCGGGCGCGAACGCCGTCACCTGGCAGAACGCAAGAGGTCTCGCGGGGAACTTCACCTACGAGGTGACGGCGGTGGACCCGTCGGGTAACGCCGTTTCCGTTTTCGGGACCACGCGGGGCGTCGTCACCGGCGTCAGCTACCGCGAGGACAGGCCCTGTCTGATCGTCGACGGGAAAGAGATCCCCGTATCGGACGTGCTCTCCGTCGTCAGGCCGGAAAGCGGTTAACAGCTCAAATTCACAGGGAGGTTATGGAAAATGGGAAGCGCAATGTGGATTGCCATTACCGGACTGAATGCCACATCGAGACATCTGGATGTCATCGGCAATAACGTGACCAACGCAAACACGATGGGGTACAAGGCCGGCGCGATGTATTTTGCAAACGTTTTGAGTCAGAGCCTGTCGACCGGTTCCGGCTCAGGCAGCGCCGAGGTCGGCCAGGGGGTCATGATCGCCGAGGTGGCGACACAGTTCACCCAGGGCGCCCTCGAGTCAACGGGCAACAGCCTGGACATGGCCATCGACGGTGAGGGGTTCTTCATCGTCGAGGACGCCGAGAATTCAAGGTTCTACACGAGAGCGGGGGCCTTCCATGTCGACAAGGACGGCTACATCATCGATACCAACGCCTATCGCGTTCAGGGATACGACTACTTCAGCGCCACACCGAACGTCATCGGCGACATCAACGTCCGGAACGCCCATTCCGAGCCCAACGCGACGACGGAAATCCGCACCGGCATGAACCTCAACGCCAATACCGCGACCGGCGGGGTCTTCGTCTCCTCGCTCACCGTTTACGACAGCCTCGGAGCCCAGCACAGCCTTTCGATCACCTTCACCAAAAACGCCACCGCCGGAACGTGGGATTTCGAAGCTGATCTGGACGGTGTGGCCGCCACGGATCAATCGGCAGACCAGCTGGTCTTTGATGCCGATGGGGCTCTCACAAGCCCGGCGGCCGACGTCACCTTCACCTTCGCGGCGCCTGCCAACGGGGCCGACATCGGGGCGAGCGGCGTCATCACCTGGAATATCGCGGGCTCAACCGCGGAGGTCGTGACGGGCTACGCAAGCAACTCCGTGGTCCGGTCCATCCACGCCGACGGCTACCCCCCCGGCTCCCTGCGCAGCGTCTCCATCGGAAAGGACGGGACCGTGAGCGGCTTTTTCACCAACGCCCAGACGGTCTATCTCGGCAGGGTGATGCTCGCCAGCTTCGCCAACCCCTGGGGGCTGGACAAAATAGGGAATAATCTCTTTGCCGAAAGCGTCCTCTCCGGCCAGGCCGTGATCAACGCGCCCACAACGGAGGGGCTGGGCAGCTTGCTTTCGAACTCCCTCGAGCAGTCGAATACCGATCTCGGCAAGGAATTCGTCAACATGATCACGGCCCAGAGGGCCTATCAGGCCTGCACCAAGGTCGTCACAACGGCGGACCAGATGCTCGAGGTGCTCATGAACATCAAACGGTAAAAGAGGTACGGCACCGGCAGACCCCCCTGTCTGCCGGTGCGGACGTCAAATTTATGACAAAAACATCACCCCGCCGGCTCACGCTGCGGCGGGGGTGACCTTCCCGATAAATCTGCAGGCCCGCGGGGTGACGGGCCGGGACCCGCACCCCGCAGGGGCTCACTGATTCCTTTGCAACGGGACGGCCGCCGGTCTTCCTGCCGGACGGCCGTTGCCCGATACCCGCCATTTTTAATCTCACCCGATTGGTATAGAAATTGCTGAAACGAGATGTGTCTTCCCGTGTCCGCAAAAGGGTGAAACGATTCATTCCATGTGACTAAAATAATTAGATTTTCAGATAAAAGAGCATTCCGATGAGGAGATTTCATGGCGAAAGAGAAGGAAAACGACGCTCAGGCCGCTGAAAGTGCGGCCGAGGATAGAGGCAAGAAAAAGAGGTCTTATCGGAAGTGGGTTTTCATGGGTGTTCTTCTCGTGATTATCCTGGCGGGAGGCGCCCTGGGCGGAAAGTACTACCTGGACCGGCAGAAGGCGGAGACGGCGGCGGCACAGAAGAGTGCAAGCGACGGAACGCTCTGGGCGATGGACGCCTTCGTCGTCAACCTGACGGACAACGCAGGCGAACGATACCTGAAGGCGGCCATACAGCTTGAACTCTCCGACCCGGATCTCCTTCCGGTGGTGAAAGAGATAAAGCCCAAGCTGCGGGACGCGGTCATCGGGATCCTGACATCGAAGGCCGTGAAGGACGTCTCCACGACGGAGGGGAAGCAGCGCCTCAAAGAGGAAATCTCCTACCGTTTGAACAGTTACCTGAGCAAGGGAAAAATCCTTCAGGTCTACTTCACGGAATTCGTTATCCAGTAGGACAGACGAAAAAGCATGTCGAACATTCTGTCTCAGGAAGAGGTGAATGTCCTCCTCAAAGGGATATCGGTCGGCGATATCGACACGTTGGGGCAAGCGCCGAAGGAGCCCTACGCTGTTGTCCCCTATGACCTGGTCAACCGGGACAAGATCTTCCACAGCCGGCTGCCGGGTCTCGAGATGGCGGCCGAGCGTTTTGCCCGGATCTTCCGCATCAGTCTTTCCGTGTTGCTCCGGGAGGGTGTCCAGATCAATGTCCTCTCCGTGGAGTCGACCAAATTCGGCGAGTTTCTGAAGACCCACACCGTGCCCACCAGCCTGAACATTTTCCGCATCGACCCGCTCAGGGGATCGGCCCTTTTCGTCCTGGAGTCCAGGGTGGTTTTCACCTTCGTGGACATCCTCTTCGGGGGAAAGGGAGGATCCACCTACCAGGTGGAAGGCCGGGAGTTCACGGCCATCGAAAGCGGGATCATTCGCAAGATCGTCCTGGGCGCCCTCGGGGACCTCGAAAAGGCCCTGAAGGACGTCCTGAACGTCAAGGTGGTCTACCAGCGCCCCGAGTTCAACCCGCAGTTCGCCCAGATCGTGTCGCCGTCGGATGCGGTCTTCGTCGTCCATTACGAGATCGAGATGGAATGCGCCACCGGAGCCCTGTTCCTCTGTATTCCCCATGCTGTTCTGGAGCCCGTACGCGAAAAGCTCCAGACGGGCTTTCAGGGGAATCATCTCGAGATCGACCGCGAGTGGGCCCGGCGGCTCCGGGGCGGCCTCATGGCCTCCCGGGTCGAGCTCGTGGCGGAGCTGGGAAAGGCGGAGATCAGCATGAAGGACGTGCTGGGACTCAAGAAAGGGGACGTGGTCCTCCTGGATCGTTTCCGTACGGACTGCCTGGATATCCTCGTGGAGGGCATCCTCAAGTTTCACGGCCATCCGGGGGTTTTCAGAGGAAACAACGCCGTACAGGTTTCGGATACCCTGTCGGGAAGAGAGGTTCATCATGATGGAGCAGAGTGATTTCAAGGAGAAGAAAAGCGGCATGCCGGCAGACCTCGAAGGGAAGCCCGAGGCGAGACTCCGCGCGGCGGCCGAGTTGAATGACGACCCGGAGGGGCCGAACCCGAAGACCCAGGTCGACGAGATTCATTTCGGGGAGATCAAGAAAGGGGGCTCCGGGCGGTCGGCACTCGATCTCGATTTCATCCTGGACATCCCGCTGACCCTCACCGCGGAACTGGGCCGTAGCCGGATGCTTATCCATGAGCTTCTCCAGCTGGGTCAGGGGTCCGTTGTCGAGCTGGCGAAAGCCGCCGGAGAACCCGTCGATGTTTACGTGAATCAGCGGCTGATCGCCCGGGGAGAGGTGGTCGTCGTGAACGAGAAGTTCGGCATCCGCCTGACCGATATCGTCTCCCCGGCAGAACGAATTCTCAAATTGAAATGAGGACGCGATGAGTTCCTGGGAATTCATCCTTTCCATACTGAAAATGCTCTCCGCCCTGGCGCTCGTGCTGGGCCTGATGGTCGTGGCCATGTACTTCCTGAGGAGGTTCATGAGCAAGACAGGGGGGGGCGTCGAGAACGACGAATTCGTGAAGATCGTCTCCACGCGGTATCTCGGACCCAAGAACAGCATCGTCATCCTCGACGTCCTCGACCGCGTGATCGTGGTGGGTGTCACGAACCAGCAAATCGCCCTCCTGGCGGAGATCGACGACCGGGAATCCCTGGACCGTCTGAAGACCCTGCGGGGCCGCCGCGGACGATCCCCCGCCCTCATGGATCAGCTGACGCTTTACAAGAGGAAGCTGAAGGCCCTCAGCTTCATGGGGAGGGACCATGCCGTGCCTGATTGATCGTTTCCGGGGTGTCTGCAAGAACCGTCGAATCCTGGCGCTGGGAGCGGCCCTGATCCTCGTGATCCTGCTTCAGTCCTCCCTGTCGTCGGCCGTTCCCGTCCCGACGATTCAGCTGAGCATCGGCGACGGCGCCGACCAGCCGGGGAAGGTCGCCGTCGTTCTCCAGCTTCTGCTCCTCCTGACGGTGCTGTCGCTTGCCCCGGCCATTCTCGTCATGGTGACCTCCTTCACGAGAATCGTCGTGGTGCTCTCCATCCTGAGGCACGCCCTCGGCACCCAGCAGATGCCGGCCAACCAGATCATCATCGGGCTTTCACTCTTTCTGACGTTTTTCATCATGACGCCCGTCTGGCAGCAGGTGAACACGAGTGCCCTTCAGCCTTACTTCAGCGAGCAGCTCTCCGGCGAGGAGGCCTTCGACAAGGCGGCCCAGCCCGTCCGTGATTTCATGTTCAAGCAGACGCGGGAGAAGGACCTGGCGCTCTTCGTGAAGATCTCCAACGCGAAAAGACCGGACAAGCCGGCCGACGTCCCCCTGCAGGTACTGATCCCGGCCTTCGTCATCAGCGAGTTGAACACGGCCTTCCAGATCGGATTTCTCATCTACATCCCCTTCCTGATCATCGACATGGTTGTGGCCAGTGTTCTTCTGTCCATGGGGATGCTGATGCTGCCCCCGATCATGATCAGCCTGCCCTTCAAACTGCTTCTGTTCGTTCTCGTCGACGGCTGGTACCTGATCATCGGGTCTCTGGTCCAGAGTTTTCATTAAGGGGTGCCGGTAAGGAGGTATCATGACAACGGAGCTCGTCATGGGCATCGCCGCGGACACGATGAAGGTGACGCTGCTGGTCTCAGCGCCGGTCCTGATCGTCGGACTCGTCGTCGGGCTGGCCGTCAGCCTTTTCCAGGCGGTGACGCAGGTCCACGAGATGACGCTGACCTTCGTTCCCAAGATCGTCGCCGTCATGATCGCCATGCTGATTGCCCTGCCGTGGATGATGAATCTGCTCGTGACGTTCACCCAGAACCTTTTCTCGAACATACCGATGTACGTGAAATGAGCGTCGCCGGGTCCGACGCCTTTCGGTGCACCAGGCAGGGAAGCGATGAGGCACGGTTTCGATGAATTTACCGCTCCTTTCCGATGCTCAGATCGAGATGTTTTTTCTGGTCTTCCTCCGGGTGGCCGCCATCATCGCCATGATGCCCGTTATCGGCGACCGGACCATTCCTTTTAAAATCAAAGGATCGCTGTCTCTCTGCGTCGCCTTCCTCGTCTTCCCCTTTGTCCAGCCCCAGGTTTTGTCGGGCGGGGACCTCTTTTCCACGGCCTTCCGCATGGCCGGTGAAATCCTCATCGGGGTCCTGCTCGGTTTCGCCAGCCGCCTCATCTTCGCGGGCATCCAGCTGGCAGGGCAGCTCGTCGGTTTTCAGATGGGCTTTTCCATCGTAAACATCGTGGACCCCGTCTCCAGCGCCCAGATTTCGATCATCGCGGAGTTCCAGTACCTTGTCGCGGCCCTTCTCTTCCTGGCGACGAGTGCCCACCACGTCTTTCTTGCGGCCATCGTGGAGAGCTACAAGGTTCTGCCGGTATACCATTTTCAATTCAGCGGAGCGTTCATGCAGGTCCTGGTCGATCTTTCCAGGAACATGTTCGTGATCGCCGCGAAAGTGTCGGCCCCCCTGATCGCGGCGCTGCTTCTGACCAACGTGGGGCTGGGCCTCATCGCCAGGACCGTCCCCCAGATCAACATCTTCATCGTCGGTTTCCCCCTGCAGATCGCCGTGGGGCTCATCGGTATCGGGTTCACGCTGCCCATCTTCCTCTCCGTCGTCGGGCGGCTCTTCGCCAATATAGAGGGCGAGGTGGGACTCTTTCTGAGGCTCATGTGACCGTGGGGAGACCTTTGCGTGCAGGACGGTTTCCGCAGGGGTTCCCGGCGGGATCGTTGGAATAAAGAGCGGTTTTTTCTATCTTTTGAGCGGAATCCCGAAGGTCGGAGAGGGGCGGGTGGGCCGGTATGCCGGACATCGACAGGGACCAGGAACGAACAGAACAGGCGTCGCCTCGACGCAGGGAAGAGGCGCGGAAAAAGGGGCAGGTCGCCCGGAGCCAGGAAGTGGTCTCCGTGGCCATCCTGCTGTCCTGCACGATCCTCCTGTATTTCAGTTCCTCCTGGATGCTCGACCGGATGATGGACCTGATGCGGTGGGCCTTCAAGGAGTCGGGTTCGACGGCGGTCCACGTCAGCACGGTTCAATCCCTTGCCAACATCTGGCTGTACAAACTGTTTATCGTTGTCACGCCCCTCTTCCTGACCATCGTGGCCACGGGATTCCTGGCGAACTATCTCCAGTTCGGCTTCATCTTCTCCATGGAGGCCATGCAACCGGACATCGCCAAACTGAACCCCCTCCGGGGCTTCCAGCGGCTCCTTTCCCTCAAGTCCTTTGTCGAACTCATCAAGAGCCTGATCAAGTTCGCCGTAGTCGGCTGCGTCGTCTATTTCACGCTTCGAAATGAGCTCGAGGGCCTGATCCCCCTCATGGACGAGAGCGCCTGGGGGGTCCTCGCCTACATCGGCAAGGTCATGTTCCGGATCGTCGTCACGACCGCCTGGGTCCTCATCGTGCTTGCCGTTCTCGACTACCTCTACCAGAGGTGGGAGTTCGAGAAGGGTCTCAAGATGACCAAGCAGGAGGTCAAGGACGAATTCAAACAGACGGAAGGTGATCCGCGGGTCAAGTCGAGGATCAAGCGCGCCCAGAGGGAACAGGCCCGCAGGAGGATGATGGCGAACGTGCCCAAAGCCGACGTGGTGATCACAAACCCCGTCCATCTGGCCGTCGCCCTGGAGTACGACGGAACGCGAATGATCGCCCCCCGGGTTGTGGCCAAGGGGGCGGGGGTAATTGCCGAGAATATAAAGGAAATTGCACGGAAGCACGGGGTGCCTGTCGTGGAGAACAAACCGGTGGCACAACTATTGTATAAAATGGTGGATATCGATGGACTTATCCCGGAAAAACTCTACCGGGCCGTGGCGGAGATACTGGCCTATGTCTACAGCCTGAAAGAAAAGAAAGTGTAACGAAAGACCGAGGTTATGGCGGACACCTACACGGAAGCCAGCCCCTTCAGCGGATGGATGAAAAACTCGAGCACCATGATGGCCGTGGCGGTCATCGGGGTCCTGATCGTGATGATCGTCCCGATCCCCACGCTCGCCCTGGACATCATGCTGTCGTTGAGCATCACCATTTCCATCATCATCATGCTGATGTCCATGTACGTTTTGAAGCCCCTGGATTTTTCCGCTTTCCCCTCGATCCTCCTGACGGTGACCCTTTTCAGGCTTTCCCTGAACGTGGCCTCGACACGCCTCATTCTGCTCAAGGGCAACGAGGGGACGTCGGCAGCCGGCCAGGTCATCAAGGCCTTCGGAACCTTCGTCGTCGGCGGGAATTACGTCGTCGGCATCATCGTGTTTTCCGTCCTCACCCTCATCAATTTCATCGTCATCACCAAGGGGGCCACCCGGATCGCCGAAGTGGCCGCCCGGTTCACCCTGGATGCCATGCCGGGCAAGCAGATGAGCATCGACGCCGACCTGAATGCGGGGCTCATCGCGGAGGCCGAGGCGCGGCGGCGCAGAAGCGACATCGAGCGCGAAGCGGATTTCTACGGCGCCATGGACGGCGCGAGCAAGTTCGTGAGGGGAGATGCCATCGCCGGTGTCGTGATCATTTTCATCAACATCATCGGGGGGCTCGTCATCGGTGTCCTCCAGCAGGGCATGCCGATCGCCGATGCCGCTCGCAACTACACGCTCCTGACGATCGGGGACGGCCTGGTGACCCAGGTGCCCGCCCTCATCGTCTCCACGGCGGCGGGTATGCTGGTGACGCGCACAACGGCCTCGTCGGACCTCGGCAGAGATATGTCCCGGCAGCTCTTCACGCAGCCGCGGGCGATCGGCACGGCCGCAGCGATCCTGCTCATCTTCGCGCTGATCCCCGGCATGCCGAAATTCTCTTTCATCCTGATCGGGCTTCTGACAGGCACTCTGGCGTGGAGGCTCTTCCAGACTTCCCGCCGGGTCGAGGAGGTGAAGGAAGAAGCGCCGCCCGCCGCGCCCGTCGAGACGGTCGAAAACCTCCTGCCTCTGGACATGATGGAGCTCGAGGTCGGCTACGGCCTCATCCCCCTGGTGGATTCATCGCAGGGGGGTGAACTCCTGCACCGGATCCGGGCGCTGAGAAAGCAGTTGGCCCGCGACATGGGGTTCGTCATTCCCGCCATCCATATCCGGGACAACCTGCAGCTCAAACCGAACATGTACTCCCTGATCGTCAAGGGGATCGAGGTCGCCCGGGGGGAGGTCATGCCCGATCACTGGCTGGCCATTACTTCCGACAAGGGCGCCCGGATCAAGGGGGTCGAGACCCGGGAACCCGCCTTCGGGCTTCCGGCCGTCTGGGTAGCGGACCGGGAAAAGGAAAGTGTGCAGTCCAAGGGGTATGTCGTGGTGGATCCGGCAACGGTCATGACGACACACCTCACGGAGATCATCAGGACCCATGCCGACGAGCTCCTGGGCCGGCAGGAAGTCCAGACCCTGCTCGACAATCTGGCGAAGACCCACCCGAAGGTGGTGGAGGAACTCGTCCCCAAAGCGGTCCCCCTCGGGACGGTTCAGCGGGTGCTGCAGCGGCTCCTGAAAGAACGGATTTCCATCCGGGATCTCCTCACCATTCTGGAAACCCTTGCGGACTACGGCGTCATGACGAAAAACATCGACGTCCTGACCACCTATGTCCGGCAGTCCCTCGCCCGGACCATCACCCGGCAGTACAAGGACAACGACAACAACATCAGCGTCGTGGTCCTCTCACCGGACACCGAGGACAGGATCGGCCGCTCCCTGCAGCACACGGAGTACGAATCCTATTTCACCGGCGACCCCAACTGGGTCCAGAAACTGGTCAGGGGCGTGCAGAAGTTCACCGCCGATTTCACGGCGAAGGGCCTTCAGCCGATTTTTCTCTGTTCGCCCGTCGCCCGGGTGCACTTCCGAAAGATGATGGAAAAGTTCTTTCCGGGCATTATCGTCCTGTCGCACAACGAAATCACCCACGATGTGAACATCCGTTCACTGGGGATGCTGGAATAGACCCATGAAGATCAAGCGCTACGAGGCGGCAAGCATTCAGGAAGCCATCATCAAGATCAAGAACGATCTCGGCCAAAACGCCATTCTCCTCTCCTCGAAACGGCTGCGCGGCGGACGGAAACCGCTCTACGAGCTGACGGCGGCCTCCGACGACACGCCGTCCGATCCCAAGGTCGCCGCCCCGCGGGCGGAACCCGGGGAGATGAGGAATGGAGCCGCAGAGCCGGCGCGCCCTGAGACGATCCAGGACTTTCGCAGGGACCTCGAAGATCTGAAGGCTCTGGTCATCGAAGCCAACCGGAAGAACATTCTCTACGGCGAACTCATGGAACTGAAGGAGAGCCTCAGCACCTTTTTCGACATGCTGGGAATCCGCAAAACCGAGGGAAAGCCCCAGCCCCTGTCCAGGCTCTACTGCAACCTGGTGGCCGGGGGTGTGTCGCGGGACCGGGCCTGCCGGCTCGTCGGCGCCATCCGGAAAGAAGGGGCGGCCGGAGCGGAAGACGACTATGACGGCATGCTGCGCAGCGCCGAAGAGTTCATCCAGAAGTCCCTTGTGCCCCCCTACGAGCGGAGGCGGCAGGGACGGGTCGTGGCCTTTGTGGGTCCCACCGGCGTGGGCAAGACGACGACACTGGCCAAACTGGCGGCCCGCTGGTCCCTGGAGGAAAACAAGAAGGTCGGACTGGTGACGGCCGACACCTACCGGATTGCCGCGATCGAACAGCTGAGGACCTACGCGAAGATCATGAATCTCCCCCTCGAAGTCGCCTCCGAAAAGGAGGAATTCGCGAAGGCCCTTCGAACGTTTCAGGATCGGGATATCATTCTGGTCGACACGCCGGGCCGGAGTGTCGGCGACGAGGAGCACCTGCGGCGGCTGAGAGATTTTCTCCGCCCGGACGTCCCGGTGGAAACAAATCTCCTGATCAGCCTGACCGCGAGCCCGGAGAACATGATCGAGACGGCGTCCCGCTTCGACCGGGTCGGCTACGATGCCATGATCTTCACGAAGCTCGACGAAAGCAACTCCTACGGCCTGATTTACAACGTCATCGATCAGATCGGCAAACCGGTTCACTACGTCACCAACGGACAGAAGGTCCCGCAGGATATCGATCGTCTGGATCCGGCCAAGCTGGCCAGGATGGTTGTGAGAAACTCTCTGCACTGATGCGGCATCGCAAACACCGGAGGTATCCCATTGGATCAAGCGGAAACACTGAGACAGATGAAGAAAAGCGGGAGAGACCCGCGTGACGCCGGGACGGCGCCGGTCAAACCCGGCCCTCCGGGCATCGGCCATCAGGGGAGCGACGGCATTCGCGTCATCGCCATCACCAGCGGCAAAGGGGGCGTGGGCAAGACGAACATCGCCGCCAACCTGGCCTATATCCTCTCGAACATGAAGAAAAAGACCCTGGTCTTCGATGCGGACATGGGTCTCGCCAACATCGACGTCATCCTGGGTCTGGCACCCAAGTTCAATCTCTATCACGTGCTCCGGGGGGAAAAGAGTCTCTCCGATATCGTCCTCGAGGGTCCGGGGGGGATCAAGATCCTGCCGGCCGCATCGGGCATCCAGGAGATGACCGATCTCACGAAGGGACAGAAACTCGCGCTGCTCGACGAGCTGAACGAATTGAGCGGTGATCTCGACTTCATGCTCATCGATACCGCAGCGGGGATCGCCGGCAACGTCATCTACTTCAACATGGCGGCTCGTGAGATCGTCGTTGTCGTGTCGCCGGAGCCCACCGCCATCACCGACGCCTACGCGCTCATCAAGATCCTCTATTCCCGCCATGCGGGCAAGAAGTTCATGCTGCTCGTGAACATGGTGAAAAACGCCGCGGAGGCTCGCGAGGTGTACAACAAGCTGAGCAACGCCACTTCCCATTTTCTCAACCTGTCGATCGAGTACCTGGGGTACGTCCTGGACGATCACAGCGTTCCGGACGCCGTGAGGCGCCAGAGGGCCCTGGCCGAGGTCTACCCCGGCTCCCGTGCCAGTAAGTGCCTGTCGTCGATCGCCAGGAAACTGTGCCGGACGCAGCCCGGCGGTTACGAGGCGGGGAGCATCAAATTCTTCTGGAAGAGCATCGTCGATCGGGATCGTGGATAGAAAAGAACGCGACACACTCATCATGAAATATGCGCCTCTCGTGAAGAACATCGTCGAGAGGATCGCGGCCAAGGTTCCCCCGCACGTGGCCGACCGTCAGGACCTGATGCACGTCGGCATCATCGGGCTGATCTCCGCCCTGGAGAAGTTCGACAAGGACCGCAATGTCCAGTTCGAAACCTACGCCCGCTTCAGGATCCGCGGAGCGGTACTCGATGAACTCCGGGCCAGGGACTGGCAGCCCCGGTCCGCGAGGAACAAGGACGCGAAGATCGAAAAGGCCATCTTCGAACTGAGGAGACTCCTGGGGAGGCAGCCGCAGGAGGAAGAGATCGCCGATCATCTCGGCATCCCCCTGGAGGAATACCATCAGCTTCTGGACGAGGCCTGCGGGGTGTCCCTCCTCAAGAGCGAGGACCTCCCGCCGGACTACTGCGAGAAACACGGCAGCTACGACGTCCTCGAGCGGATCGACCAGGGAAACCCCTTTGTCCTGCTCACGAAAAACGAACTGAGGGGCACGCTGCGGCGGGCCATCGAGGCGCTGCCGGAAAAAGAGAAGGTTGTTCTCTCGCTCTACTACTACGAAGAGCTCACGATGAAGGAGATCGGTCTGGTGCTGAGACTGACGGAATCGAGAGTCTGCCAGCTTCACTCGCAGGCCATATTGAGATTGAGGGGACGGGTCAGGGAACTGAGATAGGGAGACCATGGCGAAAAAACGAAATGCGGACATCCCCGAAGGCGACCCGAAGGAGGCCGCCGACATCGAGCGGGAAAAGGGGGCGGCGCTCCAAAGGGAGGACGACGCGGAAGGGTCTTCGCGGGCATCCTTCCGGGACCGTTTCGGCCGGTTTTTCCTTCAGCCCGGCCGGATCGTTTCCGCCGCTGCAAGCCGGTTCCGGGGTCACCGGGGCTGGGTTTACGGCGGCTTCGGCGCGCTGTTTCTCCTGGTTATTGCCGTCCCGGCGGGCCTTTATTTCAAGGGATCCCGTCCGGACACCGCCCGCGAGAAGGGCGCGGAGACGCCGGCTGTGGGACCTCAAAGCGTTTTTTCCTTCGACAACTTCACCATCGACCTGAAGGACCCCCAGGGGAACTACCGGATTTTGATCTGTGACGTCGTCCTGGAACTGAACAGGCCCGACGAGATGACGGAGGAGCGAAAGGTCGTCATTCGAAAAACCATCTACGAGACCGCCCGGAAAGAGGGCCTCGATCTCCTGAACTCGTCCCAGGCCCACCGGGTCTTCAAGCGGCAGATCGGCACCGAACTCGGCAGCCTCATGGGGGCGGAAACCCTCCGGGAGGTCTATGTGACCAAGTTCGTTCTCCTCTGACGTCGGGCATGGCCTGCAACCCTTGCGAAACGGGATCAAAGGAGGTCGGGATTCATGGAAAGATCGCTGTATTTCGCGTTCGTCAGACCGTCGTACCTGCTGGTTTTTATCATTCTCGTCCTCAGCGGTTTCACGGGGACGGGATACTCGCTGACGGCCGACGAGGTCCGGGCGCTCAGGAAGGCCGGCGTGAGCGACGAGACCATACAGATCATGCTTCAGCAGGAACGCGAGGCTTCGCTGCGGGGTCCTCACGACCGGATGGGGGTTCGTGAAATCAAGGACCGGGATGGAAACACCTACGTCGTCTATTCCACGGGGAGACCATCGGCAGGCGGTGCAACCGATGAGGAGAAAGAAAGGGTTGAAAAAGCCTGGCAAATGCTGCAGAACATCATCATCGACAGGCGTCGCTGAGGGATGCCGCGGCAACGTTGCGGAACGCAGAGAGGAAGGGCTTGGACATGAGCAGGGATAGCGATATTTTCCGGGAATTGGAGAACGAATTCGAAGCGACCTTTATTCGGGAACTCATCCCCGGCGTTCTCCACAACTTTGCCAACCCCCTGAACGGCATCATGGGGCGATCCAAGCTCCTGCAGCGACGGGTGGAAGAGAATATCAAGAAGACGGTGGAGCAGTTCCCCGAGGCGGGAAAGCGGTTTGTCGAAGATTATGGAAAGATCACCAAAGACATCGAACTCATGATCTCGGAGGCCGACCGGCTCTTCGAGATGTTTCGCAGCGTGTCGGGCAAATTCTACGCCGTCGGCGACCCGACGGTCCAGAAGGTGAACCTCTCCGAGGCGGTCGCAAACGAGATGAAGTTCTCCGATTTCTATCTGGATTTCAAGCACCAGGTCAAAAAGCAGATCAGCCTGGATCCGGAGGTCCCGGAGATTTCGGTGGCCCCGGCGGACCTGACTCTTTTTCTCTCCGCGCTCATTCGATACTGCATGCAGGCCATGAAGACCAGTGCCGTCAAGGAATTTTCCATCGCCACGTTCTGCGAGCGCAGTCAGGCGGTCCTGAGGGTGCAGGACACGGGTGTCCCGATGGACGACGCGCTGAAGGCGTCCCTGATGAAAGGGGAGGCGCCACCGCCTCAGACCCCTGAAAGTACGAAGGGACTCTCTCTGGCCTTCGCTCTGCTCGGAAAATATCAGGTCCGTGTCGAGATCTCTTCCGTCGACTCCAAAAATATCTATGTCGTCCGCTTTCCCCTTCCGGCAGCGGGCGTCAAAAAAGACTGAAGATGCGATACGGCGCAGGGCCGAAGGACCGAAAGAGAGGATAACTGCCCATGGGGATTAAAGAATTTCTGCGAAAAGACGATTTATTCCACAGGGGCTGTGGGGGAAAACCCCCGGGGCCCCCGGTTCCCATCTAATCCAGAGACGTCAGCGATCCAACCGCCGCCGTCTCGAAAAGGGAGGTGCCAGGGGTGTTAAGGGCGGTTGATGTGCAACAGATCCTGCTGCAGACCAATCCTGTGGAGCGTATCCAGCAGACACAGCAGCAGCAGTCCGACATGCAGCAGAGGCACTTCGCCGTCGAGGTGGGTCTCGAGAAAAAGATCATGGAGGAAAAGGTCAAGGTCGCCGACGAAACAGAGCGACCGGGCATCCAAAGGGAAGAGGAAGAAAAGAGAAAGAGGCATTCGAAAGACAGCCGGTCCGATCGTGAACATTCTGCGGAAGCCGCGGACAAGGAGGCGGCGGAAGACAAGCCGCAGGGACGATGGATCGACGTCAAGGTGTGAGATGAATCAGCAGGCATTTTTCATCATTCAGATTTTGGCCGATATCGCGCTTCTGGCGGCCATCGTGTTTTTCATTTACCGGATTCGCGAAGACAGCCGTCGAAGATCGGCCGGTATCGATCCCTCCATGCTTGAGGAATTCAAGAAACTTCTGGCCGAATCCCAGCAGGGATCGGCGAATCTTGTCGAAGCCATGGACGAGGGGAAGAAGGCCCTGAGGAAGATCGCCCGGGTGCTCGACGAGAAGGAATCCCGCCTCAGAAAGATCATCGAGCAGCCGGAGGCGAAGCCCCGGAAGGCTGCCCCGGGCCGGTCTGCGGGGGAGGCCGCCGTCGAAGCGGGTTTCGCCGAAGCGGTCCGGATGGCCGAGGGCGGCGCAAGCTCCAAGGAGATTTCGAAGCAGCTCGGTCTGCCCGAAGGGGAGGTCAGCCTCATCCTCGATCTGCATCAGAGGCGCCGAGAAGCCCTCCGGTCCTGACCGGGTGTCGAACCGGTGCGACAGACGATTTTACCCGGGGAGCGGCGCTTCAACACCCGTAAGGGGATAAGTCCCGGTCCGTTACAGGAATGGCTTTCATCCACCTCCCGCCGATTTCACCCCTCCTTCCGGAAGGCCGCATCCAAATCCGGCCGGACGCAGGGACGCTGCCTCTTGTCACACCGGGGCAGGTCCTGGAGGCCCGTGTTCTGGGAAGACTGGACGGTGAGCATTTGCTCATCCACATCCAGAACCGGAGCATGGTTGCCCGGGCCGCCATCCCCCTGCAGGCGGGAGAAACCCTGCAGCTCAGGGTGGAGGGGCTGAAACCTCTTCTTACACTGGCCCTTCTGGACACGTCCGCCGGCGAATCCGTCCGCACCGGTGAAGCCCTCCGGGTCATGAGATCGGACCCGCAGGCGCTGGCGAAATCCCTCACGGCACTCCTGGAGGCGCTCCCCCTCGAACACGCCGCGAGCCGTCCGGTCAGGGAAGATGCCGGCCGGGTCCTGCAGCTCCTGCGGAGCCTCGTCTTTTCGCAGAACACCGCCGTATACCCGCTCTGGGTGAGGGATTCACTGCATTCCCTGGGGCTCCTTGTGGAAAGCAAACTCCGGAAGGCGCTGCAGCAGGGTTCCACGAAGGCTCTGCAGGACAGAACCGTAAGCCTCAAGGAGCTCCTCCTTCGCCTGATCGATGTGTTGCGGCGGGAGGGGGGCGGCGAAAGCGGAAAGGGGTTCACGCAGAAATTGAGCCTCTTCGAGGGTGCCTTAAAAAATATTGAAAACCTCCAGGTCCTCAATGTCCTTTTCCAGGAGCAGGAGGGCAAGTATCTCTTCCAGATTCCATTCCTGCTTTCCGGCCGCATGGCCACGGCCGATATCTTCGTTCGAGTTGATCGGGATCGTCCAGGAGAAAAGAAAGGTCCCGGGGTCTTCCATGTCGTCTTCGCCCTGCGAATGGATGCCCTCGGGGACGTCATGGTTCACGCGAAGTGGAAAGGAAAAAAGATCGACTGTCGCATCGAGTGCGAAAGCGAGGACATTCGGCACTTCATCGCGCTCTCGCTCACCGGGCTTGCGGAGCGCCTCGGCGTCCTGGGCTTTCAGGCGGGCGAGATGACCTGCGCCGTGAAGAAAGACCTCGGTCGGGCCAGGGAGGACCTTTACCGGAAAGAGCTCTCTTTGACAGCCGTTGACCTCTTCGCCTGAAAAGGGTGCAGGGATGCCGGACGGCAAGGGACTTCACCAGCCATGAGGAAAAAGGAACACATCCGGATGGCCGCTTCCATCCGGTACGACCGGAAAAAGGACAGGGCCCCGCGCCTGACGGCCAAGGGTCGGGGGATTCTTGCGGACAAGATCATCGAGCTTGCGCGAGAGCACGACATCCCCATCAAGGAGGATCCCGCCCTCATCTCCATCCTCTGCCGGCTCGATATCGATGAAGAGATCCCCCACGATCTCTATCGGGCCGTCGCCGAAATCCTTGCTTTTATTTATACCCAGAACGAGCGGTACCGGGACTCCGGGGGGAATACCGGTCCCTGAGCCGTCGTCCCTCCCGCCGGAGTGGGGAAAAAGGATGGTTCCCGTCTCAGGGGAAAATTTTTCCCGGCCTTCCCCGCTTTCCGGAAAAGGTCCCTCGGGGCGCACCCGGAAGGGCAAAAAAGTCAGACCCTGTCCCGCAAGGGCCTAATTTGTAACAATCGGATATTATTCGTTATTTGTTGAAACCCAGCCTTCTCTTCGACCCCGGTCCCCGTCCGTCCGACCCGTGGCATGACTATTGCTCAAAGTTCTTTCAAAAAGGAAAAATCGGAGCTTCTCTTCATGATCTATGGTGTCAATACCGCCGTCAGTGCCTGTGTAAAAAAGCTGGCGCAGCTCGATTACGTCACCAACAACCTCGCCAATGTCAACACGCCCGGGTTCAAGGCCGAGAGGCTGACCTTTGTCCGGCGGCCGGAAACCCCCGCGCTGGAGGAAAACACCTTCAGCCACGATCTCATCCTTTTCACGGACCAATCCTACGGGACCCTGCAGAAGACCGGGAATCCCCTGGACGCCGCCGTCGAGGGGGACGGTTACTTCGTGGTTCAGGGCGGCGACGGCAACAGTTATTACACGAGAAACGGAGGCTTCACGATCAACCGGGATAAGCTGCTGGTCACCTCTTCGGGAGACCCCGTGCTGGGACAGGGCGGACCGATCACCGTGGACGGGAAAAAGGTGGAGATCGGTCATGACGGCACGGTGAACGTCGATGGAAAGCGTGTCAACGCCCTGCGCGTGGTGAAATTCTCGAACCGGGAGGCCCTCGTTCGTATCGGAAAGAGCCGCTACCAGGATCCCGGCAGTGCCGGTCTGCAGGACGAGGAAAAACCCGCCGTTCAGTCAGGCTACCTGGAACTTTCCAACGTGCAGACGGTGAAGGAGATGATCGACATGATCGACATCCATCGGCATGTCGAGGCCTATCTGAAGGTCATGCAGACGATCAGTGAGCAGGACAAGCTGGCCGTCAGCCGCCTCGGGAAACTCTACTTATAAGAAGGATGACGATCAGGGAGGACAATCATGATCAGGTGTCTGTACACAGCCGCAACAGGGATGCTCGCCGAGCAGATCAACCAGGACGTGATCGCCAATAACCTGGCGAACGTGCAGACCGTCGGGTTCAAGGCCGCGCGGGCCGAGTTTCAGGATCTGATGTACCAGGTCTACCGGCAGGCCGGCGCGGAGACGACTTCCGGAAACCCCCTGCCGCTCGGCATGGAGGTCGGCCTCGGGTCGAAGCTCACGGCCATTCAGAAGCTCTTCACCCAGGGGGACTACCAGCAGACGGGGAACCGGTTCGACTGGGCCATCGAGGGAGAGGGTTTCTATCAGATCGACAACAACGGAACGACCGTTTATACACGATCCGGCAATTTCAAGGTCAGCAAGGACGGCTACCTCGTGAACACGGAAGGGCTCAAGCTCATCCCGCAGGTCAACGTCCCCCGGGAGACCGTTAATTTCACCATCGACAACGGCGGGACCTGGGCGGCCACGGACAAGAACGGCACCACACTCTCCACCGGCAGGATCGAGATCGCGAGATTCATCAACCCCGCGGGGTTGACGAGCCTCGGCCGCAATCTCTACGGCGTCACGGAAGGTTCCGGCGAGGCCGTGGTCGGCAATCCCGACACGGAGGGCTTCGGCATCATTACCCAGTCCTTCCTCGAGATGTCCAATGTGAACGTGGTGGATGAAATGGTGCAGATGATCGTCGGCCAGAGGGCCTATGAAATCAACTCGAAGTCCATCCAGACGGCCGACAACATGCTGCAGATTGTCAACAACCTCAAGAGGTAAAAGATGAAAAAAAAGCAGGGTCTCATCCTCTTTTTGCTTGTCGCCGTCGTCCTCGGGACGGCAGCGGCGGGGTTTCCGGCGACCATAAAGGGCGAGACCATCCAGGCCGCGGTGCAGGCCTATGTAGAGGAACACTCCCCCTGGCCCAAAGGGAGAACCCGGGTGGAATTCATGGAAACGACGGCCGATGTGGCCGTCCCGACCGAGAAGGTCACGATCCGGATCAAAGGCCGCGCCAATGAAGACTTCATCGGCCGGACCTCCTTTACGGCCTTTCTCCAGCAGGGGACGAAGCCCCTTCGGGAAGCATATGTCATGGTGACCCTGTGGGTCCGGATGGATGTGGTGGTCAGCACGAAGAGCCTCTCCTCGGGAACCGTTCTCGGCGCCGGTGACGTGAAGATTCTGCAGAAATGGTACGATGCCGTTCCGCAGAACCGCCTTTCGGATCTCAAAGAGGCCGTCGGGAAGAAACTCACCGTCAGCGTCAATCCCCACATGGAAATCACGAAGAATGTTCTCAAGGATTGTCCGATCGTGCGGCGCAACCAGCCCGTCCGGATTGTGCTGGATAACGGCGTCCTCTGCATCACCGCAAGCGGTGTGTCCCAGGAGGACGGTATCCTGGGGGATGTCGTCCGCGTCCAGAACACGACCTCCAAGAGGGTCATCCATGCCCGTGTCACGGGAGATGCCCTGGTTGCGGTGGATTTCTGAGTTTCCGGAGCAGCGTGCATGAAAGAAAAAACAGGCAGACCTGAGATGAAGACGATGTTGCGACGGATCATCCGATCCGGGAAGACCGCCCTACCGGTGCTTTTTCTTTTTATAACAACCTTCGCTGTTTTGGGCTGTGCCTTCAACGACCAACTGCTCAAGGTTCCAGAGTCGCCGCCGCCGACGCCGTCGGTTTCCAGGACGCCGGCCGCACCGGGGTCCATCTGGCCCGGCGCCACGGGGAATAACATGCTCTTCACGGATCGAAAGGCGCGATACGTGAACGATGTCGTCACCATCGTCATCAGCGAGACGGCCGCCGGTGAGAACAATGCCAAGCTGGAGTCCAACAGGGCATCGACGACGACGGCGGGCATCGCCGGCGCGTACCAGTTCAACCCCGACAAAACCTTCCTTTCCAAATACGAGCTGGGAGGATCCTCGACCAACGACATGGAAGGCGAGGGCAAAACCAAGCGGGACGGTATCCTGAAAGGCCGGATCACGGCCAGGGTGACCCAGGTTCTCGATAACGGCAACCTCCTGATCGAGGGCAGGCGGCTGATCACGGTGAACGCCGAGGACCAGTACATGATCCTGACCGGCATCATCCGCCCCGAGGACATCACCAACGACAACCTGATCCTCTCACAGTACATCGCCGACGCCCGCATCACTTACACGGGCCGCGGGGTCGTGGACGACAAGATGCGGCCGGGGTGGCTCACGAGGATCATCGACTGGGTATGGCCGTTCTGACAGCCCGAAGGGCTGCAGTTATGAGTTATGAATGTTGAGTTATGAGTGATTCTGACGTTCGGCAAGAACAAGGGTACAGGGACGGGAAAGTGACTCAGACAGACTTAGACAGACATAGATGGACGTGAACAGACTTAAGCAGACATAAAAGGGACGACATGAAGCGGATCGAGAAAATGAGAAAACAGATGGCTCTGAGGTCGGTATGGTTCCTGCCGCTCCTTGCCCTGTTCCTTGTTTCGACGGCAGAGGCGGCGAGGATCAAGGACATCGCCGGTATCGGCGGTATCCGGGACAACCAGCTCATCGGCTACGGACTTGTGGTGGGTCTTGCCGGCACCGGGGACGACGTCAAGAACGGCTTTACCCGTGAAACCCTCTCCAACCTCCTGGTGCGACAGGGCCTCTCGACGCGGGACCGGGTTCTCACCTCGAAAAATATCGCGGCCGTCATGGTGACTGCCCAGCTTCCACCCTTTGCGAAGATCGGGTCGAAGCTCGATGTGACGGTGTCGTCGCTCGGAGACGCCAAGAGCCTGCAGGGCGGCACGCTCCTCATGACACCCCTGCGGGGCGCCGACGGTGAGATATACGCCGTTGCACAGGGAGCGGTGACCGTCGGGGGGTTCTCCGCGGCCGGTGCCTCGGGCAGTTCCGTATCGAAGAACCACACAACGGCCGGGAACATCGCCAACGGGGCGCTCATCGAGAAGGAGTTGAAATACGACCTGGCGGATATCCAGAGAATCTCCATCAACCTCTATCAGCCGGATTTCACGACGGCCACGAGGCTGGCCGCATCGATCAACGGCAAGATCGGCGCCGTCGAGGCGAAGGCCGTCGATTCGGGCTCCGTCCTCGTCGAGATGAAACCGAGCGCACGGGGCGATGTGGCATCGCTCGTCTCGCTGATCGAAAACATCGAAGTCTCCATCGACGGGCCGGCCGTCGTCGTTCTCAACGAGCGAACGGGTACCGTCGTCATGGGCGAGAACGTGAGGATTTCCACTGTGGCCGTTGCCCACGGGAATTTGAGCATCCAGATCCGTGAGGAAAAGGAAGTCTCTCAGCCCATGCCCTTTGCGCCCGAGCAGCAGGGCAGAAGCGCACCCGTCGACGCGGGCGGGGGGGTCACCGTGGCGCCGGGCGGGCAGACGGTTGTCACGCCGCGATCCGAGGTCGGCGTCAGCGAGGAGAAAAAGGGTCTTCTGGTGATGCCCCGGGGCGTGACCATCCAGGACGTGGTCCGGGGTCTCAACGCGATGGGTGTTTCCCCGCGGGATCTCATCACGATCCTGCAGACCATCAAGGCCGCCGGCGCCCTTCAGGCCGATTTGAAGATCTTGTAGGGAGGGAATTCCGTGGACAAGCTATCCCCCCTGTCGATGGGTCCCCCCGGGACGGTCGCTCCGGACAGGGCCGGTGAAAAGTCTGCCGAGGAAGACCGAAAGCTGAAGAAAGCCTGTGCCGACTTCGAGGCCCTTTTCATCAGTCTGATGTTCCGGACCATGCGGCAGACCGTCCCGACCAGCGGGTATTTCAAGGCGATGCCGGGCAAAGACATCTACACCATGATGATGGACCAGAAACTGGCCGAGGAGATGGCCCACCGGGGGGAAGGCCTGGGAATCAAGAAAATGCTTTACCAACAACTGAGCAAGCCGATTCACAAGGAGGAAGAAAAGGCCTCTGACGTCCCCGTGAGAAAGGACTAAAGTTTTATTTCACGGAGCCGATAATTGTGATAACATAATCCCTGAGGAGATGGAAAAGATGAAAATTTCCAAGATCGATGATCCCACAACCCAGATGATCCAGCAGTATCAGAACGGCCAGAAGGTCGAGGACAAGGCCGCTGATAAGCAGGTCTCCGGCAGTTTGGCTCCGAGGGAGAAAGTGAATCTGTCCACCACGGCAAAAGACGTCCAGAGGATCCAGAGCGAAATCGAGAAGCTTCCCGAAGTCCGGGAAGAGAAGATCCGGGAGCTGCAGGCCCAGATCGACAGGGGGACTTACAGCGCGGACGCGGACAAGATTGCCGAAAAGATGGTGGGCGAGTCGCTGCTCGACAACCTTTCCTGATCCCCCCTTTCTTCGGCACCGAAGAATCACACCCGCACTATGCCCCTGTGAAGGATCCCTGACCTCCGATTCGCGGTCGGCCTGTTTCCGGATTGCGACTTCATCCATGAAGAGGTGTATCTATGATGGAACAGGGAATGAACCGGATGCAGGATCTCGAGGGTGCCGGCGGGTTCCCCGCGCTTTGCGACTCCCTTCTTTCCGTGCTGCGCAAGGAAATCGAGGTCTACGGTGAGCTCGAGGAGGCCATGGTGCAGGAGCGGGCGGTCCTGGAGAGACCTTCCCTGACGGGTCTCCAGGAAAGCAACGCCCTCAAGGAAACGTGCCTGCTCAAAACGAGGATTCTGGAAGAGACCCGGATGAAGCTCGTCGGCCGGATCGCCAGGGCCCTGAATGTCGGTGAAGATGACGTGCGTTTCTCCACCCTCATTTCCATCGTGGACGGTTCCCGCCGGGAAGATCTGGAAGAATGCCGGGTCCGCCTCCGTGACGTCCTGTTCCGGATCCGGGAGACGAACCGGGGCAACCGGGCCCTTCTCGACACTTCGCTTCACGGTGTCCATAATTCCATGAGCTTCATTTATAACCTGCTGTCACAGGGGTCAACCTATATGGAATCCGGCGAGCTCAGGACGGGAAATACAAACGGCCGGATCTGTTCAAGGAGAGGTTAAGACGGTGGGAAATATCAGTTCCATATTCAATATCGCGAAGGAAGGGCTCTGGGTCAATCAGACCGGTATCGCCACGGTCGGCTCCAACGTGGCGAACGTGAACACTCCGGGCTACTCCCGCCAGCGAGCCGTCATCGGGGCGCGCAGCCAGTACGATGTTCCCGAAAGCATGGTGCTGACGGGGACGCAGGTGATCAATATCGAGCGCCTCTACGACAAATATCTCGAGTTCCAGATGGTGGGGCAGTCGGACCAGCTGGGCTACGCCGATGAGCGGAAGAAGGCCCTGGACCGAATCGAGGCCATATTCAACGAGTCGCGCGGGGGCGGGATCCATGAACTTCTCGACCGGTTCTGGAAGGCCTGGGAGGACCTTGCCGCCAACCCGGCCGGGCAGACGGAGAGAACGGCCCTGGTTTACGCGTCGCAAAACCTCGCAGCCATGTTCCGGGAGTATTCGGGAGAGCTCTACAACTTGCAGCAGGAGCTCAATACCGGTATCTCGCGGACGGTGAGCCGGCTGAACGGCTACCTCGCCGACATCGCGGACCTGAACTACAAGGTCATCTATGGTACCGCGGGGCAGAACAACATCAACGATATCCTCGACAAGCGATCGGAGCTGTTGAAGAAGGTGAGTGATCTGATCGACATCAATTACGTGGAGACCTCGGAAGGGGCGGTCAACGTTTTTCTCTCGAACGGCATCCCCCTCGTGGAGGCGGTGAGAAGCCGGGACCTGGCCGTGCAGGCAAACGCCCGGGGAGTGTATGACATCATCCTGGCGGATGACCCCACGAAGAATGTCACCTCCGCCGTCACCGGCGGCCGCCTGGGCGGCATGCTCGAGATGCGGGACCACACGATCGCCGGCTACCTCGCGAACCTGGATGATCTGGCCGGAAATATGATCAATGAGGTCAACGCCCTGCACGCCCGGGGCTACGACAGATACGGGAACGTGGGCGGCAATTTCTTCGAACCCTTCAATGCGATCATGGGGGTCCGGGATATGCGGGTCGACGCGACGATCGCCGCCGAACCGAACCGGATCGCCGCCTCGTCGACGGTCAACGATGACGGCGAAAACGCGCTTGCCATCGGCAGCCTGAAGGACGCTCTCATCATGGGCGGTACGGCGACCGCCGGCGATTACTACGCCGTCTTTCTGGGGAACATCGGCCAGGCGGCGGCCGATGCCGAGCGAAGCCTCTCCCACGAGACGAGTGTCATGACCCAGCTTCAGAATCAGCACGAGCAGGTCTCCGGGGTTTCCATCGACGAAGAGATGATGAATCTGGTCAAGTTTCAGCTCGGTTACAACGCAGCGGCCAAGATGGTCTCGGTGGCCGAGGAAATGCTGGTCGAACTTCTCAAGATGGTTGAACGATAGACCGATGAAAAGGGCAGGGATAAACCGATCGAGGTTGTGAAATGCGAATCACGGAGAACTTGAAATTCCGGATGCTGAACGACGCGCTGTCGCACGCTCAGAAAAATTACGGCAGACTCGCGGAGAAAATGGCCTCGCAGAAAAACATCAACCGGCCCTCGGACGACCCCGGCGGCACGACCGAGGTGCTCGGCTACCGGAGTGTCCGCGAGTCCATCGGTCAGTACCGGAGGAACATCGAAAACGCCGGCGCCTGGATGGAGATCACCAATACCAAGCTGGAAAGCGTTCAGAAGATCATCGCGGAGGCGAAAGAAACGGGTCTGAACGACCAGTCCCCGGGCCTACGGCAGGTCCTCGCCCAGACCGTGGGGTCCCTCATCGAGGAACTGCTGTCGCTCGCAAATTCGAAGCATGGCGACCGCTACCTCTTCTCGGGCACCGAAACGGACACAGAACCCTTCCGACGCACGATTCTCCCCGTCGCGGCAAGCGCCAACACCTTCGACGGCTCCCTTTACACGGGCGGCACCTACGCGGCGGGTTCCGACAAGACCTTCACGGTGAGGATTGCAAACGGCGGCGCCCTCGGCGCGGCCACCTACCAGGTCTCGGAGGACGGCGGCACGACCTGGCAGCCCGGCCCGGCGGGGACCGTTCCCGCGGACGGTACGATCACCCTCGGCGACGGCCTCACGCTGACCTTTGTCGATGACGGCTCGAACCGGCTCACGGCGGGGGACCTCTTCACCGTGAACGCCTACCGGTCGGGCACGACGACGGCTCCGCAGGTGGGTGACCCGCGGGCGGCAGCCCATAATACCTTCGCAGGGACCGTCACGCTCGATGCCGCGACCGGGACCTACGCGGGAGATACCAACAAGACCTTTGTCGTCAAATTCGTGAACGGCGGCGCCATCGGCGATGCCGATTACCGGATCTCCGCCGACGGCGGGAGGACCTGGAGCGCCGTCTACAGCGCCCCCTGGGGCAACACCATCACCGTGGACGGCACGGCGGGCCACGAGATCGTTCTCGCCTTCGCGGGAGACGACCTCGCGGAAAACGACCTCTTCTACGTGAGAGCCTACACATCCGGCAACTATGCCGGAAACGGCGATGATCTCTCCGTCCGCATCGGAAAGGGCAACAGGGCGACCTACAATGTGTCGGGTGAAGAGGCCTTCACCGACCGGGGCAGGGGTGAGGTTGACCTCTTTGCCGCCCTCGAAACCCTGAAGACGGCCCTCGAAAACGGAGATAAGGATCTCATCAACAGACAGGTGAACCGGCTGACAGCGGCCCAGGACCACATCCGGCAGCAGATCGCAAGCGTCGGGGCCCGGATGAGCGGACTGAATATTTCCAGGGAAAATCTGCAGGTCCTCGACGAAAAGATGAGCGGTTTGATCTCCGACAGGGAAGACGTCGACCTCGAGGCGATCATCGTCGAGTTCCAGATGCGAGAGACAGCCCTCAGGGCTTCCTATGTCATGGCCGTGGAGATCGGGAAGAAATCCATTCTGGATTTTCTGACGTGATGTGAGCGGGGGATCACCTCCCGCCCCACCGACAAACCTTCCTTTCGAACCCCGAGATATCCCTAAAGTTTCAGGATTACGGGGACGATATTTAAGGCAGAAACCACGAAAGGAAGGAGGTGCAAAGAGAAGTCGGCTTCGGGGTACGGGGTGAAAATCCCGCTTTATCCATCACTTGAACCACTGACACCACCGGCGAGAAAGCCGGGGAAAATCCAGAAAAAGGAGATCATATCATGGCAGTTACAGACATCTCGTTAACTTCGGGCATGCGTTCCAACCTCGTCAGCCTTCAGGGTACCGTGGACCTTCTCAATCGCACGCAGGAGCGGCTTGCCACCGGCAAGAAGGTCAACAGTCCCCTTGACAACGCAACCAACTACTTCGTGGCCAAATCCCACCTGGATCGGGCCGGCGACCTCGCTGTCCGGAAGGACGGCATGAGTGAGGCCATCCAGACGGTGAAGGCGGCCAACGAAGGCATCAAAGCCATCCAGCAGCTCATCGAAAGCGCCAAGGGTCTCGCGCAATCCGCCTACTCGGCGGACACAACGGGTGCCGCCACCCTGGCGGGGCAGTTCGACGCGATCCGGACCCAGATCGACAACCTCGCGGCCGACTCGAGATACAAGGGGACCAACCTCCTGAACAACGAGAACCTGTCGGTCGTCTTCAACGAGGGCGGCACGAGCAGCCTGGAAATCAGCGGGTTCAGCGCTGACTGCTCGAATCTCTCCATCTCTGCCGCGGCGAACAACTGGGCCGGTACCGGCGACATCGGCGCCGCCATCACGGATCTCGATGCGGCCCTCGCGACCCTGCGATCGAATGCTTCGGCCCTCTCGGCGAGCATGAACGTCATCACCACCCGCCAGGAGTTCACCGAGGGCATGGTCAACATTCTCACCGAGGGTGCCGACAAGCTCACGGCGGCCGACACGAACGAGGAGGGTGCCAACATGCTGATGCTCCAGGTCCGGCAGGCCCTTGGAACGACGGCACTGAGCCTCTCCGCCCAGGCGGCGCAGTCCGTATTGCGGTTGTTTTAGTAGCGGGGACTTAAGCGAGACGACCTACGCCGCGCCGTGGGTCCCCGGGCAGAGTGAAATCCAGGCATGGGCTTAACCGGAGAGGGGAGGAGAAGAACTCTCCTCCCCTCCTTGCCATGCGGGAGAGAAACGATGACTTTTATCAGATCGGCAATCGAACAGTCTCTGATCGTCCTGAACCGGACGAACAACGGCATGGAGACCGTGACCAGAAGGCTCGGCACGGGGAAAAGGATCAACACCCCGGCGGACGACCCTGTGCTCTGGGCCGGCGCTGGAAGAGGCCGATCCGTCGCGGAGCACCTGGGTGCCGTCAACAACAGCCTGGAGTCTGTCGCCGTCAGCATTCGGGGGGCGGACCTCACGATGGGGACCATCGGGAAGAACGTCGACCAGATGATCGAGTATGTCAAGAATTTCCCGCCCTACCCCGCGGGGGACACGTCGGAGCAAAGAGCAAAGTTTCTCGAGAGCTTCAACGGGCTCCGCCGGATGATCGACGGACTGACGCTGCCGCCGAGGGATGACCTGGGGCAGTACATCATGGCCGACCCGGGGTCCCTTGCGGAACCCGTGGACATGTGGAGTGTGGTCATCGACGAGGAAGGCCACATCCGGACCATCCGGAAGCAGGAAGTGCACACGGGACCGGGGGGGCTCGACATCCCCGAGCTTTCCGAAGGAGACATCACGACGACGGGATTGCCCGGGGGACCTCTTGATGCGGCCAGGCTCAACGACATCATCACCCGGCTGGAGAGGGCCCGGGAGACCCTCGTCGAGAGGCGGTCAGGGCTTGCCGCCGATGCCGCGGGCATAGCCCGGGCAAAGGCCTTCAACGACCGCGTCGCCAGGTTCTATACAACCTTTGCGGAAAAAGTGGAGCGGGCCGATGTGAGCGAGGCGGCCGCGCAAGCCAAGAGCCTGGAGCTCAAGCGGGAACTGGCCATCGAGGCACTGAACAGCATCACCTCCATGCATTCGGAGCTCGTCGGACTTTTGAGATAAGATTCTATGGGACTGAAAATTGAGTTGAAACCGCAGGAGCGGTTCATCATCGGGGGGGCTGTTGTCAAAAACGGCGGTTCCAGGACGGAGCTCATCATCGAAAACAGGGTTCCCATCCTCCGGGAGAAGGACATCCTGAGCGTGGACCGGGCGGACACCCCCTGCAAGAGGGTCTACTTTCTCCTCCAGCTCATGTACGTCGAGGGGAAGGACCTCGCCGATTTTCAAAAAACATACTGGGACCTGGTCCGGGACGTGGTCAGGGCGGCGCCCAGTCTGGCCGGGTTCATCGATGCCATCAGCGAACACATCATCAGCAACCGTTACTACCAGGCCCTCAAGGTCGCCGGGCAACTCATCAAACGAGAGGAGAAATTGATCCATGACGCAGGAAAGGCAACTGGATGCGTACCAGAAAACCCATAAGATGGTCATGACGGACCGCGAGGTGGAGGCTTCCGTCCTCACCAAGGGGGCCTGCATGCTCAGGAGGTGTCAGGAGGAGTGGGACCGGGGCGGGGGCAACGGCCTGCTCGACGAAGCCCTGAGATACAACCAGCTCATCTGGACCATCTTCCAGGGAGAACTGGGGCGAAAGGATCATCCTCTATCGAGGGAAATCCGGCAGAAGCTTCTGACACTGAGCCTCTTCATCGACAGGCGGATTTTCGAGGTCATGGCCTATCCTGAACCGAAAAAGCTCGACGCCATCATCAACATCAATCTCAATCTTGCGGCGGGCCTCAGAGGTTCGCCCGAGCCTTAAACCGAATACAAAAGGGCAATGGAGGAACGATAAAAGGGCGGCACTCGTCTTGCCGCCCTTTTTTAGTCGTGGTGTATCCAATGTTCTTCAGGGTCTCATAACCTGTTTATCGGTCATGGTGTGCGACGTGGTGAATTGCGCTCCGTTCGGCTGCTTCTTTCTCCCGGTGCCCGGCTTCGGCGCTGTTTACGCGAAACGGCTGTCCCGAAGGGGGGCTCTCTTCGCCGGCGAGCATCATGATTCTCTCGATCTCCTCGTCGGAGGCCTCGAGACCGCGTGACTTGAGGAGGTCTCTCCAGATGTTCCGTGCGGACCTGAGAAGTGTTTGACCATCCTCTTCACGACCCGCTGAAAGAAGCTTTTCGGCATAGGCCTGGAAAAAGATCGCCGGGTTTGTATCCTTTTTTCTTATGGGGTCGACCGTCGCTTCGTACCTGTCGTTCTCGCCGATAAGGATGAATGCCGCTGCGAGAAGAGCCCGGGCCGGGATGTAATCCGGGATTTTCAGAATCAGGTCATCCAGGATCGCGGCGGCTTCCTTCGACCGACCCATGAAAAACTCGCTCAAGGCGAGGTTGAGATGGGCCTCCTTCAGCTCAGGGTCGATATCCAGCGCTTTTCTGCAGGCAGCAGCCGCCTCCGCGTAGCGGGCCGTTTCCAGGTACACGTGCCCCAGGTTCATATAGACGAGATGGAGATCTTCGCTGGAGCCGGTACCCAGAAATCGATGCCAGAGATCAACGGCCTCGTCGTATCTGCGAAGCTGCGCCGCCTGGATGGCGTGTTCATAGAATGCCCGGGGATTTCCCCCGGATTCGTCGATCTTCTTCTTCCCGAGCTGGTAGTAGATCCTGCGCTTGCCGGCACCGTCTCTCTTCGTCATCGTCCCATAGTGGTGAACGGGTATATCGCTCGAGCGAATCTTCAACTTGTGCCGGCGCATGGAATCCTCGACGAGCTCATGAACGGCCCCCTTGAAGCGGATCCGGGGGTCGTTCCTGAAAAGGCGGGTCTTTCGGCTGGGATACCACCCCGGCCCCGCCTCTTCATTCACGTAAGAGCCGTCGTTCGGCACCCAGCCTTCCGTGGTCATGGTGTTCGAATAGTTTCTCGTTGTCAGGATGAATCCGTCGGCCCGGCCCCCGGCAGCGCTCGTGAGATTTCGAAGTTTCACGAAGTCATCCGGAGAAATAACCTCATCGGCGTCCAGGACGAGGATCCATTTGCCCGTTGCCTTTTCAAGAGAGACGTTTCTCGCTTCTGAGAAATCGTCGCGCCAGGGGACCTCGAAGACCTTTGCCCCGAAGGCGGCGGCGATGTCCCTTGTCCGGTCCGTCGAGCCCGTGTCGACGACGATGATTTCGTCGACGACGGCCTTGACGCTCGACAGGCAGCGGACGAGGTTGGCCTGCTCGTTTTTGACGATCATGCAAAGCGAGAGCGTTGACCGGTTTTTCTCGCGGTCGACCTCCATCGGGCCGATCCTGTGCCGTACCGCCAGCGCCGCGTCGATGAAGCCGTCGTCTACCTCGAAGGCGGCCATGGCGGCCTCGATCCGGGCCATGGCCTCTTCGTTCTTATCCTGCGAGATCAGAATGTCGATCAGGAGGAAGACAATCGTGCGATTCCGGGGGTACCTTTTGACGGCATCACGGAAGGCCTTCTCCGCCCGGGCATGAAGCTCCAGAGAGACCGCCGCAGCATGGTAGCGCTCCGCGAGATCTGCCGCGCAGGGGGACAGGGTAAAACCCTTCTCCAGAAGATCGAGGGATTTCTCCTTCTCGTCGGCTGCCCAGAGCAGTACCCCGAGGTTTGTCACAGGCTCCCCCCAGGAAGGATCGGCTTTCGCCGCCTCGCGGAAGCGCCGCTCGGCATTGTCGCGATCGCCTCGCTTGAACGCGAGAACCCCTTGGAGGTTCAAGGCAGGCGCGAATCCGGGCGTCCACGCGAGGGCACGATCGGCCAGCCGTGCGGCTTCCTCGTCGTTACCCAGGCCTTCCTGGATACTGCCCAGCAGACTGAGCATTCGCGCGTCCGGGGATCCCAGGATGGGTTCCCCGAGCAGGTCCTGGGCTTCCTTGTAGTGTTTCGTCTGGATCAGCATCTCCGCCATGGCGAGGTAGCATTCCCGGTCCCACGGCGTGGCCTTGATGGCGCTCAGGTACGCCTCCGTTGCCGCCCGGAGGTTGCCTCTCTGGTACAGATCGTCTGCTTTTGCCAGGATCGATGAAACGGAGACACCCACGCCGCCAGCCGGGCCCTCATGACGGGTCGTTGCCTCGCGTCGTTGCGTCGAGCTTGCCTTGCGGGCGGGGCGTTCCTGCCCGGCTGCCTCGTCGTTCTGCCGAAGCCGCAGGATCGGTTTCCCGCGCAGCTCCCGGATACGATTTTTCACGGCATCGGCTGCGTGGTCCCATGTGAAATGGGACCGGATGAACTCCGCGGCGAGACGCCCCTTGGAAGCGGCTTCATCCCGATGCGCGGCCGCGTGCCGCATCAGTCGGGCAAGACCGTCCCGGTCGGGCTCGGCGAGCCACGGGAAATCGACGGTTTCGAACTCGCCCACCCGCTTTTCCGGGAGCCTCACCTCCTTCGCGGGGATCAGGTAGGCCGTCGTCTCGTCGCAGAAATCCAGGGCCGCGCCGTAGCCCGTGACGATGACCGGCAGCCCGCTGGCCATGGCTTCCGCGATGGGCAGGCCGAAGCCCTCCCCCCGGTAGGGATGAACGAGGCAGTCGCAGGCCGTGTAGAGGCCGGCGATCTCGCAGTCGCCGAGATTGCGTTCAATATACTCGATCTCGGGATGGTTCGGGTCGCCCTGGAACCGGCGGATCCACTCCTTCGCCGTCTGGCCCTTGTAGAAGCTCTGCCCGCCCATGTCCTTGATCACCAAGCAGACGTCATCTGTCGACGAAAAGCTCCGCGTGTAGACGTCGAGCAGAACGTCGATGCCCTTGCGCTGGATCGTGCCTCCCACGAAGAGAAACTTGTACGCCTTCTTCGTCCTGAGCCGGTACGGGGGATTGTCCGGTTTGAACAGCTCCGTGTTCACCCCGTTGGGAACAACGTGTACCCGTTCCGCGGGGACGCCGCTCCGGATGTAGCAGTCCCGGACGTAACGGCTCGGAACCCACATCTCGTCGACCTGTTCCGACATCGGGCGGATCCACTCCCGGGGGAGACTGCCGAATTCCCAGGGCTGGATCATGATCCAGTGCCCCTCGGTCGGGGGGTTGAAGTCGGGCGGCCACTGGTGCCTGACGTGCGCATCAGCGGGGCCGGACAGCGGCTTTCGAACCCTCTCCGCGATCGGTTTGAAGCGGGGCTCCTCCTTCGGCGAGAACTGGTCCCGCTCGTAGGGGATGATGGATACCTCGCATCCTCCCGCAATCAGGCGCGAGCAAAGTTCCCGGTTGACGAGGGCGAGTGAGTGGTGGACGAACTGGGAGCCCTCCCAGCGGATCTTCAGGTTGTCTTGTGAGGAGGCCCGGGCATGCCGAGCGGCGTCGAAGGCCCGCCGGAAGTCGCCGAGGTCCTTCACGACGGTGATCTCCTCCCAGGGGTCGAGGAAGACATGGTCCGAGGCGTCCTTCCAGCCTTTCAGGTCTTCTCCGCGAACGGCATGGAAGACGAAGGCCGGGATCCCCGCCAGCGCCGCGAAGGTCTTCCCCCACGAGTCGGCGCCGACAAAGAAATCGCTGCCCGCGATCAGCTGCAGCTGCTCCGTGAAGGAGTAGCTTCTCCTGTCAAGTGCCCTGTCGAGGCAGGGGTATTCCTCCGCTTCATCGGGTGTGCCGATCACAATTGGCCGGACGCCCTGTTTCGCCAGGTACGAAAGAAGGCGCGGCCAGTCCTTGGGCGAAATCACGTTGCGCTTGCTGCCCACCATGCCCTTGAGGCTGCCCCGAGGCTGGATGACGAGTTGGACGGGTTCGAGCCTGCACTTGTCGAAGTGGACCGCCCATTCGGGTCTTCGCCGGATTCCATAGGTCGTGAAAATGTCGAGGTCCGCGTTCCACTCCCGGTAATCCGCCGTCGTCGTGGGCGTAGCCCCCATGCCCCGACAGATGTCGGAGGACTTGAAGAACTGCCGGGCGATGAAGTGCCAGGTGTAATTCTTCGGGAAGGGGATGAAGATCACCTTCTTGAGCTTCGGGAACGCGTCGAAGAAGGACCGCATCATGGCCGTGGAGTTCGAAACGCTGATGACCGTCTGTTCGGGGTCCTCGTCGTAGAACGTCGAAAGCAGCAGCAGGGCGTCGCCCGCCCCGCCGAAATGGACGTAGCTGGGGGGGAAACCCGAGATCAGGGCATGGATCCGGACAATCGCCTCAGGGCTCACCTCCTCGGGCCAGAAATTCTCCCGCAGCCAGGCGTAGCGGCCTTCCTCCCTTTCGACAAACGTGTCGAGGTCGAACCGGATCAAATCCTCCTTCCAGGTTTTGAAAAAACGCCGCGCCGACGTTTCATTGAGCGCGTCGATGACATCGCGGGAAGGGCTGGATTTCCCCTCGTGATGGATGACGACGCTTGCAGGCTCGTAAAACACGCGCTTCCCCGCACGGCGAACCTTGAAGCAGAGGTCCGTGTCCTCAAAGTACATCCCGTACCTCTCCTCGAAGCCGCCGATCCGCCTGAATAGCCGGCTCCGGATGAACAGGCAGGCGCCTGTCACGGCGTCCGCGTCGCCCGGGACGTTGACGAGGGGATCGTCGGCCGCCGCATGGAGGTGCCGGTGGAGCGGCCAGACGTCGTAGGAAGGATGAGCGTTTCTGAAAAACTGGATGCCGCAGTGCTGCACGGTACCGTCCGGGAACAACAGCTTGATCCCGACCGCGCCGATCGAGTCGTCACGGTCGAGTCGTTCCAGGGCGCGTTCGAGCCAGCCCGGCAGCGGCTCCGTGTCGTTGTTCAGGAAGACGAGAACCTCGCCGCCGGCGATGTCTGCTCCCTGATTGCACGCCCTCGCGAAGAGCAGGTTTTCCCGGTTGGCCAGGACCTTGAGCTTCGGGTATCGTTTCCGGGCTTCCTCGAGAAATGCCCCGGTCCCGTCGCTGGAGGCGTTGTCAATGACGATGACCTCGCGCACCCGGTCGAGGGGCGTGTTCGCGTAGAGCGCCTCGAGGCAGCGCGACGTGAATTCCACCTGGTTGAATACGGGGATGATGATGGAAGCGCATCCTTTCGGAACCGGTGCGGTCGTGGCCTCTCCGCGATCCGCGTTCCTATCATTGCCGGGCGACTCCGCCGGCCGGTGGGCGTAAAAGGGCTTTCTCGCAAAGAACCGGATCTCTTCCCCCGATCCATCCCGTTCGATCTGTTCGATCAAGGCTTCGAGCCGGCCCGCCGCCACGTCCTGTTTGCGCCGGATTACCTGCAGTACATTTTCCCTGCCGTAGTCTCCCGTTGCGGTGTAAAGCCTTTCGACCGTAAAACCGGCCGATTCGAGATGCCTCTTCAAGGTGGAGGGCGAGTAGTGCACATAATGGTATTGCGGGTCGAGCCAGTACCACGTTTCGCCGAGTTCCTGTGAGCAGAGGCTTTCGATATTCGGCACGATACCGCAAAAGATGCCGCCCGGTTTCAGGGACCTGTAGGCGTTTTCGATTGCTCTCAAAGGCTCCGGCAGGTGTTCCAGAACGTGCAGCATCGTGACGACCGAGAGAGATCCTCTCTCGAAAGCGACGTCCTCGAACGGCTCGTCCGTGACGGGGATCCCGAGCTTTTCGTTGGCGAACGCCACGCACTTGCGAGTCACCTCGATTCCCCGGACCTCGAATCCCCGATTCCTCGCGTTGTCCAGAAAGGCCCCCCACCCGCACCCGACATCGAGCAGCCTCCCGCAGGGCGCCGTGAACTCGAGAAGCTCATTCAAAAAATAGTCCCTTCGCAGCCCGCTATTTTTGATGGCATCGCCGTCCGCAGGCAACGCCATATGGGAGGGCCCGTCGGCGTAGCTCTGGTAGACCCTCCTCATTGCCTCCTTGTTCAATCGGGTTCTCAGATAGACCGTGCCGCATGAGAGGCACCGGACGATGTCCGCAGAGGTCCTGTAACGCTCTGCCTCGACACGGCCGCAGAATGGACAGCAGATGACTTCGCGATCGGACTTTGTCCCGCTCTCGATCGACGCCGTCGCTTGATTCTCTTCGGGAGGCTTTTCTCCGCTGCAGGCCGGGGGCGACCCTTTGTGATCCTCGGGATCATGGAGCATCTTCAGGATAGCGGTCGCTCCTGCATGACCCGGCTCCAGCTTCAGGATGCGGCAGTAGAAGCGCCGGGCGATGTCAAGAGCTCCCACGGCGATGCTGATGTGCCCGAGCGTCTCCAGGGCCTCCACGTCATCGGGTTTAGCGGACAGGATTCGGTGATAGAGAAGGAGGGCATCCCCGATTCGATGCTGCACAACGAAGAGAAACGCAGCCAGGTTCTTCAATGCCGTCATGTAGGCGGGATCGATTTCGATTGCTTTCTCATAGTGTCTAAGGGCAGCTTCCGGATCGCCCAATTCCTGATAGAGGCACCCGAGGTCGTTGTGGGCGACGGCGGAACCGGGACTTTCTTCCACAAGACTGAGCAGCTCGGCAATGGCCCCCGAAGTGTCCCCTTTCGATATGAGGTCGTGCGCGTGCGAATACCGCTGGTCAACAGGGTGCATGCCTTCTGTGCCGTTGAGGTTTGTCGCGCCGGGCGCAAAATGCCCGAGAGGGTTGTTTTCTTTCATACTTTTCTCTCTTTACGGATCTGAATGTCCAACGCCCTGAGGCCATCCGGAAACTTGGTCGTATGCATCACAGGGATCCGATCAGGCTCTGCCCAAAAACGGGCAGGGGCTGTTCCTGTTGTCGCAAATCCGGTGAGGTATTCCACAAAGCGTAGACTGCCGGATATCCTGTATGAGCTTTTCGTTCCATATTTCTTCGAACGATCGGCTGCGCAGGGTACCGATCGGAGCCGTTTGCCAGCAGCAGTTATAAATATCGCCATCAAGTGTAATGAGCATTGAATCCCATGGCTTCGCGCACCAAAATTTACTGATATCCACGGTTTTGTTGTAAAAGACGGGATCTTGATCGTCGCTCTCAAAATATTTTCTGCCGCTGAACTGCAAATTCACCCCCAGATGTTCCGCGACTGAAAAACCCGCTCTCACATACTCATCGTGTTCCCGAGCCATCAAGCGGCAGTGCTGCTCCTTGTAGTTGAACCAGTCGAATCGGTAATCGGCCCCTTCATTCATATGAAAGAGGTGTACGACGGCGGCGTCAAGCTCTTTGCCAAGCCTAACGAACGCAGGGATCTCGCTCATGTTTTCCAGCATGAGACACATGTTGATCCTGACTTCGGGATGCTTTCGGCCTGATTCGTCTCTTTTCTTGATGAGGTTCTTGATGTTATCCAGCAGGCGATTGAAATCGTTATGACGGATTTTTCGATAAGTCTCAGGTGATGCGGCATCGATGGAAAAATCAATGAAGTGGATATTGGATTGAAGAATTTTGTCGATATTATGATCGGTTAAAAGCAAGCCGTTGCTCGCAAACCCTACGCGCGTGAGAGGATGGACGTGCTGGACGGCATCGAATATATAGGTGCAGGTTAACGGCTCTCCCGCGCCGTGCAGAGTGATGATTTCGGCAAGCCTGATATGAGGAGCAAGGTGCGTGAGAAAGCGCTTTGGGATGTGACGTGCATCTTTGTTGATGAAACCGTGCTGCGGATTGACGTGCTTCCAGCATTGAACGCACGGGGGAAGAATATTGCAGACGTTCGTGCTGGCAATTTCGACTATAACGGGCAGGGACTCGATTTTTGTCTTTTTCTGTTGAATTTCCGCCTGGTTCAATCTCTTATTGGTTTGCGGAGAATCTGAGCGATCGGTAGCCTTCACCGAAGAGGCCTGCGCATTGTGGAATGGCAGGACTGCAGCCGTGCCTTTGGGACGACCTGCGGGGCCGATACGGTCTGACATCGAATGGGAATCGGAGCGGGCATCCTGCAAAGTGCGTTGTTCGAAGAGGTAGGCAATTAAATCCTCCAGGATTATGACGGACTCATGATGGGTGTCTTCTCTTTTCAGCTGTTTGCATCGTTCGAAAATGGTTGCCGGCTTTCGGGAGGCTGGCCGAGACGAAACCATCTTCTCGAGTTCTTTGACGTTTTCTCTGGCTGCTGCATGGCAGGGTTCGATGGCGAGGACCTTGTCGTAGAAAAAGCGCGCATCATTGTGCAGACCCTTCGCGCCGCATACGTTCCCGATCCGGAGCAGCGTTTCGATATCGTCCGGCTTGAGGGCAAGGGCCTTGTTGTAAAGAGCGAGCGCCTTCTCGATATCCCCGGCTTCAGCCAGGTGAGCATCGGCAAGGTCCCTCAAAAAGCCGACCTCCCCCGGGGCGAGCCGGACGGCCTGTTCGAGATGGTCGAGAGCCTCATCCGGCTTCTGCAGGAGGCAAAGTAGGTTCCCGAGATCGTTGTGGGCCCTCGCCTCCTGGGGATGCGTCTTCAGCAGAACCTTCAGTTTCTCGATGGCTTCCTTTGTCGCCCCATTCCGAGCGAGTCTGCGTGCCCTGAGGATGACCATGCTGGGTTCGTCATCCGCATCGAGTCCAAGTTTCTTCGAGTCGAGAAGTGCAAGGACATGCTCCGCCTGCTTGTTAGCGGGATCGATGCTGAGAACCTCGAGGTAATAGGCTCGGGCCTTGACGAACGCGCGCCTCTCAATGGAGAGATTACCAAGCACGCTGAGCGTTTCCACGTCTTCCGGAAGGAGCGAAAGGACTCGTTCATAGAGCGTCACCGCTTGGTCAACATTCTGCAGCGTTACATAGTGGAAGGCTGCGAGACTCTTCAGAAACAAGGCCTGTGCGGGATCCAGGGACACTGCCTTTTCAAGATGAAACCGGGTTTTCTCCTTGTCGCCGTCGCGGCAATACAGGGACGCAAGATCATGGTGAGCGGCGGCGTGACGGGGGCAACATTGGATTAAACTCTCCAAGACTGCCCTTGCTGGAACAAATTGCCCCTCCGCGGCAAGCGACCTGGCGCAGCGGTGCAACTGCTCCGTCGTGCTGTTGCTGACTGCCTTCGGCTGCGATGAAAGAAGCTGACTCAGTCTGGTTACTTCTTTCTGCAAAGCGACATTTTCCTCTTCTTTCGCTTTCAGCCGGTTCCTGTAGTAAGCCATATCCATGGAAGAGTTCAGTTGGGTGTTCGCCTGTTCGCTCGAATGTTGCCTGTATTCCAGAAGTAGCTCTGGTACACGAACGGCATCCCATCCGAATTCGACCATGCGAGTGAACAGGTTGTGATCTTCGGGAAGATTCGTCTTCTTGTACCCCCCGACGGCATCAAATGCCTTCCGCCTGAACATGGATGATCCATGAATGAAATTGTGTGTTTTGAGGATTTTCTTTGTCGCTTCGTTGAAATCCGGAAACTGCCAGGCAAAGAAGTCTTTTTCCCTGAGGAGGCGTTGAGCCTTGACGCTTTGCGCGAGTACCTCGGCTCTGGGCCCGAAGAGAACGGCATCGGTATAAGCGACGGCGGCATTATCATGGAGATCGAGAGCCAGCTTGCATTTCTCGATGTAGTCGCTTCTGAAGCGGTTGTCGGCGCCAAGGAAGCAGATGTAATCCCCCGATGTCAGGGACACCGCCCTGTTGAAATTATCAACGATACCGAGGTTTGTCTCGTTTCGGACAATGCGGATCCTGTCCTGGTACCGTTGAGCAACGTCGATAGAATTGTCAATTGAGCAATCATCGATGAACAGGATCTCGTCCGCCGGCACGGTTTGCAGAAGAGCGGATTCAATTGCTTCGGCGAGGAACCTTCCGTAGTTGAAGTTCGGAATGATCAGCGAAACGCGGGACGAGGGAAAATGCGTTTCGTTCGTGGCGGTGACGCGATTCAGTTGATACCGGTCTTGGTTGTTTCCTTCCGCACAGGAGACGGCCCCGGAGAAAAATTTCCTTGTGGATTCCATGAGAGTGGCCGAGTGCCTGCCGTGCGGATACGCGAACCAGTCGAACCCCTCGGGATCGAGCCGTCGGATCTCGGGCGGGATGGCGAGTTCCATCTCGATCAGACGACGATCCGACGAGGCAGACAAATCTTGATGGGTCTTGCTGTGCCACTGCAGCCGCCCACCGGAGCCAACCATGGTCTTCAACTGTTCAAAACTGCAAAATCTTGCCGGGGGCTCCACGTGCTGATCGAATTCATTTGATGCCCCAATACTGTCCCCGACCACGAACAGCTCAAACGGGTAACCGAATTTTTTCAGAATCGGGAAAGCATAGACAAACACATTCTCGTAGCATCCGTCGAACGTGATGACGGCGTGTCTTGGATTATCAGGCTGATAGTCTCGGAGGGAAACAACATCGAATCGCCGTAACTGTTCCATCTGGCTCCAGAAACGGTTGACGGTTACCCACCAGACGGTCGGAGATTCCGGGTATATTTTGTGGTACATCAGGATCATTTCATGTAGACCTCTAATACGTGATTGTAATCCCTGTATGGGTAATATTCCCTCAGTAACGTGACATATGGAAAACGGCTAGTGTACCATGCATCGATGTGACAGCTGACGAGAATGCCGCCGTCCATGAGCAACTCATCGATGATGGCGTAGATGAGCTTCTCGGCGCTTGCTATGTATTGAGGGTACAAGACGCCCGTAACGACAATGAGATCAAAGGAGCGACTCCAATCCTTTACAGGCATCTCGAAGATGGAATGCTGGCGGTATTGTATGTGCGGGAAGCCGCGGCTGCTTTCACGGGCATGCCGGATCGCGTTGGCGGAAACGTCTACTCCGATGATTTTCCTGCCGGGAAGATGTCTCGTGATAAACCCGTTTCCGCACCCGATATCCAAAACCCGTCTGTACTCTCTGCGAGGAATGGCGTATAGAAGCATTCCCTTTCTTTTCTCGTCATCCCCATTCCCCTCGTAATTCCAAGGATCCTTGCTTTCCCACCATGTCTCGAGTGCGTGTAAATCCTGCAACGTGCTCATGTCCTGTCTCCAAGGCAGTTTCCTCTTTGCGAGGATATCTGCGGATCGTGCGCAGTATCGCTCAATGGGCACTTGATTGGAATGATATGTTTGAGCAATATGCATGCCAAAAAACAACGCTATCGCATTGTTTGCGCTACGGATTCAGGTCTGCAACACTGACCGATAGCGTAATGCGATTTTGCAGGGTCGCTATGTGTCTCTTTAATGTGCCCCTCCTTGCGTGCGCCAAATGGAGGCTCCGATGGTATCGCAAGGAAGGAGGAACGCGCACGCATGGACGATGGGCAGGCCATGTTCACATGAGTCAGACAAACTGTGCGAGATGACATCGCTTGCAGATAAAATGGGCGTCACTCGGCAAACCCGCATAGATTTGACCGATCGCGTAACGGAAGGCTTCTGAGTTCCATACTTCGCTGATTGACGTCTTCAGGACATTTCCCAGAACGACCGATCGATGGTAATCGTGACAACAAAGAGTGACGTCACCATTGTGTTGAATGACAATCTGATAGAAGGGTTGCCCGGCATCGTGCCCCCACCCCTTGCAACCGGCCAGGCGACCGGATCCCACGGCTTGATCGTTGTGGCCGCTGTTGCCGGAAAAAGTGTGTGAGCGGAACAGGTTGAGACTGACGCCGATTTTTTTCCAGTAATCGACAGCCGTCCGGATTTCCGCATCGGTCGAATAATCGGCGCAGTACTGAATGATAATCCGCCGAGGGCATGGATGCCGCTCTTTGAGGTAGAGAATGTTGCTCAACACGGCATGGAATCCTCTTACACCCGTAACCCGCTCAAAGGTTTCCTCCGTAAAGCCGTGACATGAAATGTATACGATGCCTTCAAACCGTGCACGAAGAATCCGGTCCGTGTAGCTTTGCCTCATGTTCAGACCGTTTGTTACCAAATAAACCTGCAGAGATGGATAGGACAGGGCATGTTCGATATACTCTATCCCGCTTGGATGAGCGAAGATATCTGAGAAGTTGTTAAAGGTCAGTATTCTTCCGCCGTTCTCCGAATACTGCCTCACGATCTCGGCAAAAACCTGCTCAGGCATGAGTTCAAATCGATGATTCTCCGAAAGATGACGCGGGCAGATGATGCACGATTCGTTGCACCAATTGTGTACATTGATGCACGCGCACACCGGGAAAGGAGATCGCAATCCCCAAAGTACATCATGGTTTGGCGCTACCTGTGTATCGGCCCGTTTCAAATTGTCCAGAATGGCCTTTCCTACTGCGTCGCGCATCGAAAGGTACGGGGACATAAAATCGGGCAGCCCGCATAACTCGTTATCCTGTATCTGCACTTTGTATGCGTTCAGGAATTGGTGAAGTATGCTCATCGACAGCGTGGTGGTCAAGGACGCTGTGTGCCATGATGCATCGGTTTTTCGGTTAGACATTCACTGCCTCCTTATCAGGATGACGAATCGGCTGTACACAAGTGCGATGACGCCTCGCAATTAACATGTCACGCTGCTTGTCAGAGGTTTGATCCTCCTGGGAGGAATTCGGGTGCGGTCGTTTTCGCAGGAGAAGAGCCCCGGTAGTGCGAGATGAACGGTAAGGGGCTGTTACCAGTTGATGTTCAAAGCGGGCAATAAAGAGGTCTAACCCGTGATCTGTCCGATTCGCTGCAAAAGGGTTTTCCCTTCGGCAAAGGCGGGGTTGATCTGCGGGGCCTTGCGGATGGACTCGACGGCGGGTTTCTTCTCTTTCTTTGCGGCGCAGGCGAGGTTGTAGAGGATGCCCTCGTCGTCGGGAGCGACGGAGAGGGCCTTCTTCAATTCCTCGACGGCCTTCTCGCAGGCGTCCCTGCGGGCCTGGATGCCTTTATCAAAGAGCTGCGGCACGATGGCTTCTGTCATGCGGCCGAGTACCTCAAAAATGCTCAACCGGAAGCCTTCGCCTGGCAAGCCGACAGGGGCTTTGCCTTTACATCAACGGCTCCCCTGGAACGGGAAATGTGAGAACGCAACCGCAGGGCCGATGTCGATGCCCGATGGAGCAACCCCCGAAATCGAAAACGTCCTGCCGGTGTTTTTCCATCCCCGGCGCAATAAAAAGCCTATACTTCCTCTAAGGCCGTATCAGCAGGTAAAGTGTTTTTGTTGCTATAGGTTTGTTCAAACAAGTTTATTCGATGCATATATTGAGGTGCTTTCTGCACATTGTGTGCCAGCGTTTTCAGCTTGTGGACGATAATAAACACATCGAAATAGTTGATTTTTTTGAAAAAAAAGAAAGTTGGAAAGGGCTGTATTCTCCTGTTTTTCGAGTGGATGAAGATAATGGGGAAAAAACCGATCCGGCCCCTTCTGGTAAACCCCCCATTTTTTCATTCATCGTTTTGCGAGGGCCGAATGGCACAAAATCTGCTTACTTCCAGAAGAAAACCGTGGTTTTTATCTTCAAATGATGGAGACGGACAAAAGTCAAATCAGGGACGAGACGCCCCGCATGATGAACGTGGAGGACGAGAAGTTCCTCGTCCAGTGGCTCGTCGAGAGCAACAAACAGCTCGCTCAACGAAACAGGGAACTCCTCGTCGAAAACCTGAATCTCGCCTCGCAGGTCGAGGCGCTTCAGAAGATCAGTTTCATCGACTTCGCCACGGGGATTCACAACCGGGGTTATCTCCAGCAGCGGCTGGATGAGGAATTTTCCCGGTCCCGTCGGACGGGGTCGTCGCTCTCCTGCCTCTTCATCGATCTGGACGATTTCAAGAAAATCAACGACAACTACGGTCACCTTACCGGTGACAGGCTTCTCAAGGACGTGGCGATCCTCCTCAAGAGTTTCTGCAGACGGGAGGATGTCCTGGTCAGATTCGGTGGTGAGGAGTTTGTGCTTCTCATGTCCTGCACGGGTCGTCGCAAGGCGAAGCTTGCAGCCGAGCGCATCCGCAAAAAAGTGGAGGAGCGAACCTTCGATTACGGCGATTTCAAGATTTCCATCACGATCAGTATCGGGATAAGCACGCTGAAGAAAAACGATTTCAAGGGCGTAAAAAGCCCGGAAGAACTTATCTGGAGTGCCGACCGGGCCATGTATGAAGTGAAGCAACACGGCAAGAATAATTCTTACTATCTCAACTGCTGTGCCCGCAAATTCGATCCTGTTGAGCCTGAAACGGCGCCCGCACGGACCGCCTGAGAGCGGTCGTCTTTTTTCGCTTCAGTCTGGGAAATGTCTGCAGTGCCCTGGGAAGGCGGCAGGAGGCCATCGAGTGCTTTGAGGTGTCCTCGGGGGTCGGTTCCCGCCTCTTCCAGAGTTATTTCAACCCGAGAAATGAATGGGTCGTCTGAATTTCCATCCATCCTGATCCCGCAATCGCGTTGCCCATGTCTTTCTCGATACGATCGGATGGTCGGGGCGCAATTCCGCTCTGGAGACCCGGGAATGCAACACACCGATCACCACACTGCCGGTGCAAACCATGAGATCCCGTCACAGCTGCGCCATACCGAGGATGATGGGGGTTGCGGATACCATCGCCGGTTCGTCCGAAGGGTACGTGGAGATCGCCTCTCGATTGGCCGGGAGCAGCGACCGGCGAGGCGAAGTCTCCGGGAGAGTCGAAGAAAACAGGCACGGAGTCTACCCGGGCATGGAACGGGTCAGGACGCCTGAGGGCTTCTTCGAGGGACTCGCGAGAGGATGAAGCCCGGCGGTCGAGCGCGTATAAATTCTTGTTAATAAAGGATAAATTTAATGCCGGAGAGAGAAAGAGCCCGGTTTTTCATAAACAAGATGTTGACAGTATTGATTAGCCGTCATTCTTGAAAAATTTTCGACTTCATTAAAGTTTTTCTTGCTTTAAGACGATAAATTTAGTGCAATGGTTGCGTTTGATTAAAGTGTTGCCGTGAAAACGCAACTTAATTTTTGAGGGGTCCGCAATGGCCAAACTTTTTTATTCGACGTCAGAGGTGGCGAAACTCTTTAAAGTCAACAGGGTGACGATCTACCGTTGGGTCCAGGAAGGAACCGTCAAGGCCTACCGGATCGGGAAACACCTGAAGATCCCGCTGTCCGAGGTGAACCGCCTTCTCAGAGAATTCGGTTTCAAAGAGATTGCGATCGGAGAGAACGAGGGCGCGAAAGAAGAGCGTCTCATGGACACGATTGATCACGTCGCCCGGTACGGTCAGAAGAAGAAACTGGTCATCGCCGTCGATGACGACATGAACATCCTCACGTTTATCAAGAGTGTTTTTGAGGGTATGGGCCTCGACGAGAAGTGCGAGCTTCGAACCTACCCGGATGCCATGGAAGCCCTCCTGCAGATCGGGAAGGAAAAGCCGGACCTGATTCTTCTCGATATCGTCATGCCCGGCCTGAACGGTGTGGAACTCGCCCGAAAAGTCAGAACGATGTACGACGGGGTTAAAATCATCATTGTCACGGGCTATCCGATCAACGACTATCTCACGGATGAGGAGAAAACCCATTTCGCCGATATCCTGAGCAAACCGGTCGATATCGGGGCGCTCTACAAGTCGATCAACGGGGCGCTCGGGATCAATTGAGCGGCCCGCCACAGGTGCCACCATGAGAGAGATCATTGTCGGCATCGCGGACCTCAGGGTGAGCAGTCATCCGGATGACGTCATGGTGACCTATGCCCTGGGTTCCTGTGTCGCCGTCGCCGTCTATGACCCCGTGGCTCGGGTCGCGGGACTTCTGCACTTCATGCTGCCGAGTTCCTCCCTCAATGTGAGCAAGGCCGAGGAAAACCCCTCCATGTTCGCAGACACGGGCATCCCTTTTCTTTTCAAATCCTGCTACGAGCTCGGGGCAGACAAAAGAAGGATGGTCGTCAAGATTGCCGGCGGGGCCAACATCATCGGTGAAGCGAGTTTCTTCCGGATCGGTCAAAAAAACCTCACGGTTCTGCGAAAAATACTCTGGAGAAACGGCATCCTCGTTTCGGGGCAGGACACGGGCGGCACTATGAACCGCACGCTCCGATTCCACAGTCAGGACGGCCGGGTTCTGGTCAGGCGATCCGGCGGGTCCCTGGAGGCGATATGAAGTTGAACGCGAGAATTTTTAAATCCATTAAAAGCCTTCCGGCTTTCCCGGTCACCATCAAGAAGGTGAGCCGCATGATCGGTAATTCGGACTTCTCGGCGAAAGAGCTTGCGGCCGTGGTCAAGTACGACCAGTCGATCACGGCGAACATCCTGAGGATGTGCAACTCCGCCTACTTCGGCCTTCAGCAAAAGATTGATAACGTTCAGGACGCCGTTCTTTACCTGGGTCGCGACAATCTGGTCCGCGCCGTCCTGACAGCGGGGATCTCGCGGTATTTCAAGAAGACCGAGGGATATGAAGTGGAAGGAATCGATCTGTGGGAACATTCCGTCAGTGTGGCCCTGATGGCCCAGATCCTCTCCCGAAAGATCTATGGCCATGAAGACCCGAAGCTCTTCACCGCGGCGATTCTTCATGACGTCGGCAAGGTCGTCCTCGGGGAGTATGTCCGGGACTCCTGCAAGAAGATCAAGACCCTCGTGTTCGAGAAAGGGTACGACTTCATTGAATCGGAAGAGGAAGTCCTCGGCATCAACCATGCCCAGCTGGGCGGGGAAATGGCCCTGCTGTGGAATTTCCCCGCCGAGATCAAAGACGCCATCGCCTGGCATCACCGCCCGGACCTTGTGACGCGAAAGGGCAACGGCCTGGTCTGGCTGGTCTACCTCGCGGACCAGCTCTGCCTGATGACCGGGATCGGCGGGGGTGCCGACGGGCTTGCTTACCGCGGTTTGAAGGACGCTTTCGAGAGATTCAAGCTCCGTCAGCAGGACGTGGAGGAGGCCATGATCTTGCTCCTCCGGCGAATGGAGGACGCCCGGGAGTTGCTGGAGATCGTCCCCGACAGGAGGAGCGTGCCGAGAACGGCACCGCAGGAAGGGAGCGCGCAGAACTGACATGTCCGTCACCGCCCTGATCGTTGATGATTCCCGATCCATCCGAGAGGTCATCCGCAGGATCATCCGGATCTCCGGTTTGGGGTCCGTCCACTGCATCGACGCCGCCAACGGAAAGGAGGGGCTCGAAGTCCTTTCCCGGAAAAAGGTGGATGTCGTCCTCACCGGTGTTCACATGCCGGAGGTCGGCGGGCTGGAAATGCTCGCGGAGATGCGAAAGCATGCGGCCTTCAGGGATCTGCCCGTGGTGGTCGTTACTTCCGATGCGGGGTTGAGGTGCATGAAGGCCGCCGAGGATTTACACTGCGGAACATTCATCCGGAAACCCTTCTATCCGGAGGAGATCAAAAGGGCGCTGGTGGTTACGGCGCGGCTGAAAGAGACAGCCCCCGATGAAAGAGTTGAGGCAGATACTGATACAGTCGATTTTTGAGGTTTTCGAGAAAATGTTCTACACGTTTCTCGAACCGACCGATGCCCGCTATTCCGGTTTCGACGTCGCGTCGGGTGTCGATTTCCGGGGCGTCCTGTCGGGGAACATCACGCTGCAACTCTCCCACAACTTGGCCAAGCACATGGTCAGCCACCTGCTCAACCTGCCCCTTGACCGGGTCACCGATGAACAGATCGAGGATTGCGCGAAAGAAGCCGCCAGCATGATCTGCGGGAGTTTCGTCAGCCGGGCCGACCGCCAGAACGCCTATGATTATTCTCCCCCGAAGTTCTTCACGATCCTGAACGGTTCCCGACCCTCATCGGCCGAGGAACCCGAATCGATCCGGCTGAATTTCGATTCCGACAGCGGACGGGCTTCCGTCGTTTTCTCCCTCTCAAGCTGATATCACCCATGGGGACGTCTGTGGAAGGGGTTTCGCCGGCCGTCGGCGTCTTTCGGACGTCTATCTTTACCGGACGCTCGTGTTCTTTTCCGGTGATTTTAAACTCTGATACTTCCGAACGAGGTCCCGGATGGCCGCGATTTCCTCTTCGTTCATTTCGAAGGTGTATTTGTAACCGCCTTTGAACTGCACGCCGATCGAGTTCGAACGGGCCAGCCGGCTCACCTTGTCGTCGTCGGCGATCTCGTCGTCCGACCATTCCGTGATGCCGTCCCCTTCCACCGTCGACTGTTTCCGGGGGTGGACGCTCCTGACTTCCAGGCGGATGCCGTTGTCCCCTTTGAGAACCACCGTGTCATAGGACAGGTAGTCGGGGGCGCTGAAGCGGGTCTTGAGCCTGTAGGACTTTTTGCCCGAGTATTTCTGAACGATGTAGAGCTCCACGTAGAATTTCTTGTCGTACCCCACCTGCTGCACCACCGGTTTCGTCGTGCGGTAGAAGATCGACTGCCGGGTCTGGTCGTCCTCGACGACGATGTTCCGCATCATGTGCTTCTGGGCTTCCATCTCGTGCCGGTAACTATCCCTTTTGTCCGTCAGGGCGAGAGTGTGCTCTTTCGTGAAATACTTTTCCTTGAGTTCACGGTCGATGAGATCGATTTTGCCCTTCAGCGTGGTCTGACCCTCGAGAGACTTGAGAAGCGCCTCATAGTTCGCCGATGAGGTGTTCTTGATCGTCGTGATTTTCTCCTCGGCGGAAGGGGTCAGGGGGCTCGAGGGGAATCGGTCTCTCAGCTTGTCGAGAGCCTCGAGCGCGTCCCCGTACCGGCCCTTTTCGTACAGTTCCATCCCCGTACTGTGGTAGAACCGGGCGGCCTGGTGGTAAACATCCAGTTCCTTGCTCAACGTCTCATTTTTGTTTTCGAGTTCGTGGACCCTTTTCGTCAGCTCGAGATTCTGCACCTGGAGATCATCGTATTTCTGCTGGGACACGCATCCCTGTAAAATAAACAGCGCGGCCCATATCCAGAGGAGCCTTTTCATGGCATGCACCAATACCCTTCTACCCAATGCTGGTCGGGTTTTCCCTTGATTGAATTGTCCTGCGGATATGCCGGGGCTGAACCGGGGGGCCTGATGCAGGCGGGCAGGTGAGTTACGAAAGAAGATAAAAAGCCTTCACAAGGGATTTATGGCTCGCGAAGCAAGCCTTGTAATAATAACCCTGATCCGTTTTTCCGGTATGTCCTGATGTCCCTTTGCCCGTTTTCCTGGAAGTCCCTGATGCCGCCGGGATTTTATCCACACGCCGGCATATTCTTTTCTTTTTCTTTTGTGACGCTTTGTATATCAAAAGGTTGCAAAAGTCAAACCCGATGATTAAGCCGCACGAAGAGGCTTCTCGCAGAAGAAGAGAGGGCAATTTTCCGATCGCTCCCATGCCAAAAAAGGGAGAGCCGCTCAATAACCCCTCGAGAATGATTGGAAGTGAGCGGTCATCATCTCAGGGCCCGGGGTTCATCCCCGGGTTCTGACTCTGGCTTATGGTATCTCTCGACGGCTCGTCCCACCCGGCCTTGTCCCGGGTCGTGGCACAACCCAGAACAGACAGGGCAAAGAAAAGCGAAAGCAAAAGGGCTGTGATCTTCTGCATGTTGTCGCCTCCTTCTCCGGCGGTGTTCAAAATTTCGTCTTGGATTTAGTATAATCACTCGAACGGAACAGGCAAGGCAGACATTCAGCGGCCATAATATCTCGAATTCCCATGGTGCCGGAGACGGAGTCCCTGTGTGCGAACGGGGGCAGACTCCCCGCATCCCCCCGCGGGTTTGAAAATTTCGACTGCAAAATTAATGCTTTAGGAATGCCGATGATCTTTTATCAGTTGATTTGATTGGCGTATTTTTTATTTACGCTTTTAGAGTACATCGAGAAAAACTAAAATATGTCCTTGACAGAGGAAATTGACAGAGTTATTGAGCGAACATTCATTCAAAATTCAAGGCAGGCACATCGTCATGAAAAATACGGACAAACGAAAAGAAATCCTGGAGTCGGCCCTAAATCTGATATCGGAGCATGGTTTTCATCGTTCCCCGATGGCGATGATTGCCGACAGGGCGAAGGTCGGGACCGGAACGGTCTACTGCTATTTCGAAAGCAAGGACGTACTCATCCGGGAACTGTTCCTCGATTTGCGAGAGACGATCATGGCTGTTCTGCTTGAAGGGTATTCCGTTGACAATCCTATCAGGGAACGATTTATGCACATATGTTCAAGGCTTTTGAAATATTTTATCAAACATCCTGTGCACTTTCGCTTTATCGAGCAGTACATGAATTCCCCCTACGGTGTGGACTATCGGAGGGAGAGGGCTTTGGGGGAAGCGAGCGGCATGAAAGCAATGGATGATCTTTTTGCCAATGCGGTGACCCAGCAGATCATCAAGGATTTCCCCACACCCGTGCATTTTGCCCTTGCTTTCGGTCCGTTGATAGCCCTGGCGAGAGACCACATCCTCGGTTTCATTGAGGTTGACGATGCAATGATCGACAGGATTATCGAAGCCTGCTGGGATGGCATTAAAAGATAATGATAAAAGACGGAATCGATTGAAATCGTTATTGTTATTTACAAGAACGAATGTTCATTCAATTAAATCTCATGGTTCGATCAGAATCAGATCTCTTCATGACGGAAAAAGCTGAAATCGTTGAGGGATAGCCCTATGCGATTCGGCATCTCAAGAGGTGTGAAACATATGAAAATCACAAAGGAATCACAGATGGGCCGGAAAGGAACGGGCTTGATGACGGCAATGGCGATTCTTCTGGGGGCCTGGGCCCTGGCCGGTTGCGGGAACACCACGGCCAAGGCGCCTTCTCAGGCCGGTCCTCCCGAGGTCGCCGTGGTGGAGTTGAAACCCGAGCGCGTCGCGATCACGACAGAGTTGCCGGGCAGGACGTCGGCCTATCTGATCGCCGAGGTGCGCCCTCAGGTGGGCGGCATCATTCAGAAGAGGCTTTTCACGGAGGGCACCGACGTGAAGGCCGGGGCTGTTCTCTACCGGATCGACCCCGCGACGTATCAGGCGGCCTATGACAGCGCCCGGGCATCGCTGGCCAGGGCGGAGGCCAACATCTCGTCCATCCGGGTCCGGGCGGAGCGATACAGGGAGCTGGTGGAAATCAAAGCGGTCAGCCGGCAGGAATACGACGACGCGGCAGCGGCCCTCAAGCAGGCCGAGGCGGACATCGAAGCCGGCAAGGCGGCCGTGGAGACCGCGCGGATCAACCTGGCCTACACACAGGTGACCGCACCGATTACAGGCCGAATCGGAAAATCGTCGGTCACCGTGGGCGCGCTGGTAACGGCTGGCCAGGGGATGCCTCTGGCCGTCATTCAGCAGATCAATCCCGTCTACGTCGATGTCACGCAGTCGAGCGCCACCCTGCTGCGGCTGCAACAGAGTATGGCGAACGGCACCCTCAGGCGCGACAGCGCCAATCGCGCCAAAGTGAAACTCATTCTGGAGGACGGCACCCCCTACCCGCTGGAAGGGACCCTGAAGTTCCAGGATGTCACCGTGGACCCCACAACGGGGTCTGTCATCCTGCGAATTGTCTTTCCCAACCCCCGGGGTGTTCTCCTTCCGGGCATGTTCGTGCGCGCCGTCCTCGAGGAAGGCGTCAATGAACAGGCCATCCTCGTTCCCCAGCAGGGCATCAGCCGCGACCCGAAGGGCAATCCCCTCGCCATGGTTGCCGACGCCGAAGGCAAGGTCCAGCAACGGATGCTCACGCTGGATCGCGTCATCGGAAGCAAGTGGCTCGTTTCGTCCGGACTTGCGCCCGGCGACCGGGTGATCGTGGAGGGGCTGCAGAAGGTCAAACCCGGCGTCTCCGTGAAGGTGGTTCCCTTTGAAGCCGGAAAGAGCGGGGAAGACAAAACGGATGCCCCCCCGGCCGCGAAGTCGGACTGACGGAGACACGCGATGTTGTCGAGATTCTTCCTGGATCGTCCGGTATTCGCGTGGGTCATTGCCATCATCATCA
>DAOTMG010000003.1:0-131466 GCA_035450185.1 Syntrophales bacterium
TGGCAATCTCGAGGTACCCCTTTCCTGTCTCTGACACAAGATAGGATACGCTACCTTTTGGGTGTGGATGCTTGACTAATCATGGGATTTTTCATATTGTTGACACGACTCTTCACAATCAGAAACCGGTGAGGTTCATCAATAAAGTGCGGGCGGGAAGTGAATGGGGTTCATTTACCTGCTCGGGGGGGGATTATGGGCTCGCATCGATTCTGGTTCCTGATTTGGTTTCGGCTGATGACCTTCCTTCGCGCAACGGCAACGTTGCTCCCTTTCAAAAGACGGATTTGTCCATAATACAATTCGGCTGTGCAGATCTCAGGGATTTTGCGCCCGGTTTTTGGGCGGTTGAGCACACCGGGTGTTGACGAGGAGAAAGGGAGCAATGCTGTACGGGAGATACCAATTCTCCTGTGTCTTGGGAGACGATGCCGTTCTGCCCGAGTTCAAGGGATCAACCTTTCGAGGCATATTCGGGCACTCTCTGAAAAAAGTCGTCTGTATCCTGAAAACCCAGGAGTGCGATCGTTGTATCCTGGGCAGCAAGTGTATCTATCGATTCGTGTTTGAGGGAGAAGCCGGATCAAGAGCCAAAGATAAGCGCCCGCGCATCGCCCTGCCGCCTCATCCTTACGTGATCGAACCCCCTGAGGAGACAAAGACCGATTATCGGAAGGGCGAATCGTTCAATTTCACGATCATCCTTTTCGGTAAGGCAAACGATTATCTTCCGTATTTCGTTTTTGCGATCCAGCAGATGGGGGATCTCGGAGTCGGCAAGCGTGTCGCCGGCAGGAGGGCGAGGTTTACTCTGGAAGCCGTCGCATCGGGCGGGAAAAGCATCTTCAGGCAGCCCGAAGGGCGCCTGATGCAAGGGGACTTCGCAGAGGATCTGGACTGGCCTGATCCCGGGAAAGACGGATCGGGCAGGAAGGTCAACCGATTGGAGCTTCGCCTTCTCACCCCTTTGAGGCTGAAATACGAAAACCATTTGGGTGCGAACCTCCCCTTTCATCTTCTGACCCGTGCCATGTTGAGGAGAATTGCGGCACTCAACACGTACCACGGTAGCGGGGAGCCGCCTCTCGATTATCGGGGGCTCGTCCAAAGGGCGCAAAAAGTCCGCATCAGGGAAAATCGGATACGCTGGCTGGACTGGAGAAGATTCTCGAACAGGCAAGATCAGACCATGCTGATGGGCGGCCTGGTAGGTGACGTCACTTATGAAGGTGATCTGGCTGAATTCATGCCGCTGATCGAGTATTGTGAAAAGGTGCATATTGGAAAGCAGACTACTTTCGGTCTCGGCCGGATTGCGGCCAAGAGGGAAATCCCGTGAAACATATCCTGCTCGCCGTCACCGGTTTGAATCCCCAGGTCATCACGGAAACCCTTTTTGCGCTCCATCAGCAGGGCCGACAGATCGATGCGATTCATGTCATTACAACGCGGAAAGGACGGGACGAAGTGTACAGCCGTCTCCTCGCACCGCATCACGGATGGTATCACAGATACCTCAGGGAATATCGGCTTGAGACGGCGGCGATCGATTTCGGGATTCACACGGTGCACACGATACGGGATCATGCCGGAATCGATGTTGAGGACATCACGGGGGAGGACGAAAACGAAGCGGTGCTTCGAACATGTCTCGACTTTGCTTTCCGGTTCACGCAGGATCCCGAGAGCCGCGTTTTTTTTTCGATAGCAGGCGGGCGAAAGACCATGAGTGCCTGTCTCATGGTGGCGGCGCAGATTTACGGACGGCCGCAGGACCGTGTCCTGCACGTGCTGGTGTCACCGGAGTTCGAAAGCAATCCGAATTTTTTCTTTCCGCCCCGGAAGTCCGTCAAGGTCGAACTCCGCGACGAAAAAGGGCAGCCCTTCATCAAGGAAACCCGCTTCGCGGATGTCAATCTCATGACAATTCCCTTCCTGTCTATACGGGACCGATTGCCGAGGAAGATGCTCGAGAAAGTGATGGACCCGGCGACGCTCATGCTCGCCGCGGTCAGAGAATCGCCGGCCCGGCTGACCATAGATCTCACGAACAGAAGAATCAACTACAAGAGACACGAATTCGACATGACGCCGGCGAGGCTCGCCCTCTATGTCTTTTTCGCGCTCGAGAAAAAGGCTTGTCACTCCGAACGCACCGTCTGCAAGGGATGCCATGACTGCTACCGCGACATCCAGGGCGTCTTTGACGGGCAGGAGAGGATCTCCGAACTCTATCGGCGTATTACCGGCAGGCGGGGTGACGCGACGATGAGCGATACCGGCATTCTGGGATTGAATGCCGAGAATTTCAATTCCTACAAGAGCAAGATTCAGCGGGATCTCGAGAAGACGTTCGGCATTTATGCTCTTCGTGAACTGGGCATCGAATCGGTCGGTATGAAACCCTCCGTCCGCTACGGTCTCCGGATAGACCGTGACAGGATCAAGGTGGTTTTTTAGCGGGACCGTGAGCCTTGCCGGAAAGGGCCGGCAACGTTGCCTTTGTGGAAGGGATTTGCCGGTTCTTGTTAGGCTTGTCACGCCAGAAGATAAATAGGAGCTGCATATGAAACTCACCCCTGAGCAGGAAATCCTTCTTGCGGGGCTCTTCCACGATGTCGGAAAGGTCCTGCAGCGAACCGGCGTCAGGGCAGGGGATCTCGGTGCAGAGGATTTCGATTACCAGAATCTCCTGCCGATGAGAAGTGGTCGATACACACATTTTCATGCCCTTTTTTCGTATCTCTTCCTATCGGATGCCTCCCGCGGGGGATATCTGCCTTTTTCGTCGGGCATGGGCAGTGACCAGAATCTGCTGGTGATGGCTTCGAGGCATCATAAGCCCTCCACGCCTTTCGATTGGATCATCACGGAGGCCGATTGTCTGAGTTCAGGCATGGACAGGAAACAGTACGAGGAAGCCGCGAATGCCAGTACCGAAGCAGGTCATTTCATCCGTGAGCGACTCGCGCCCGTCTTCGAGGAGATTTGCCTGACCAAGAACAAGTTCAAGGACTTCTCCTTTCGCTATCCGCTGATGCCACTGAAGGACGAGGCTATATTCCCACGGAGGTTCGAGGAGGTCATCAGAAAGGACGTGGGCGAGGCAGCGGCCGAGTATGGAGAGCTCTGGAAGCAGTTCCGGTCATCCCTGGTCCCGGCCGACAGGCAGGGGTCCTTCGAGCGATATCTTGAATCGATTCTCTCGTCCTTGGAGCGGTATTTCTGGTGCGTTCCTTCGGCCACTTTCGGGTACGGCGGACGTGCATGGAGCGACATATCCCTCTATGATCATCTCGTCACCACCTCGGCCCTTGCCCATGTCCTCTATGTCTTTCATAAAAAGAGCGGAAGCCTCAACGAAGACGCCATCAAGGACCGCAGGACGCAGAAGTATCTCTTCCTCAATGTCGATGTGAGCGGTATTCAAAACTTCATTTTCGACATTACGGTCGATGCGGCTAAAGGGGCGGCACGGATGCTGAGGGCCCGGTCGTTCTTCATAAGCCTGCTCATGGAGGGGGTTTTCCGCTTGATCTGCAGGAGGGTGGGGCTTTATTCCGTAAACCGCCTGGTCGACGCCGGCGGCCGTGCAATCGTCGTCGCGCCCAATCTGACAGAGCATATTCAAAAACTGGATGATGTCAGGCGCGAGGTCGACGAATTCTGTCTGCGACATTTTCGGGGTGAACTGACGGTCAACCTTTCCTGGGTCCCCGCATCGAGCGAGGATTTGCAGATGAAACGGTTCATTTCTTTTCTCTCGGAACTGAACGAAAGTTCACAGGTGGCGAAGCTGAGAAAGTTATCGGGGCTTGTCGGGAAAAAGGAGGCGCATCTTTACTCTGATTTCTGGCAGGAATACAAGCCCGACAAGGGCCTCTGTCACGCGTGTGGAAAAGCGCAGGCGTCTATTCCCGCCGGAGATGTTTACTATTGCTCCTGGTGTGATCTTCTGGCGGAGCTCGGCAGGCGGGTGCCCTCGGCAGCGTACCTGACCTATTCCTCCGGTGCCGACAAGAGCGGGTGGGCGGTTCCGGTCCCCGGGGGGGCTTTCGAACTCCATGTGCGAAGACCGGAAGCGGACGAGAAGTTCGCCCAGATATGGGCCTTGTCGGCGGCGGAGCATGGACCGTTCGGCATCAAGGAGATCGGGTGTTACATACCGAAGTTCCGGATTAACGATCCTGTGAATGACTTGATGAAGGACGAGAAGCATGTGTCGCCGGAGCTCCGCGAAGAAATCCGTCGGGGGATCACGGAGGGTCTGCCCAAGACGTTTGAGGTGATTGCACTTTCGTCCCTGAGGCCGGCGATCGGCGGATCGGGATTCAGGGGCAGGCCGCTCCTGAGCGTATTCAAGGCGGACGTGGACGACCTCGGCTTGATCTTCAGCCAGGGGCTTCGGGCGAGCGCTGAGGAAGGGGGCAACCGCCTTACACTTGGCCGTTATACTACGCTGAGCCGCATGCTGGACCGGTTCTTCACCGTCTATCTCCCCCATCTGTTCGCCAGCCGCCAAGAATATGCGGATATCTATACCATTTTCGCCGGCGGCGACGATCTGCTTCTTATCGGGCCGTGGACCCGGGTGTTCAGGCTGGCCGGTGAAATCAATAGCGATTTTCGAAGATACACTTGCTCGAATCCCGATGTCACCCTCTCCGGGACTCTGAACCTGATGAAAAGCCGCCACCCTGTCAATTACATGGCCAAGGTCGCAGAACGAGGCTTGAAGAAGGCGAAGAATGAAAGCAAGGACAAGGACAGCCTCCACCTGTGGGGCGAGGTCATCCCCTGGTCTTTATTCCCCAGGCTGTCGGGCGCGGTCGACGAGTTCGACCGGCTCTTGAATGAACCGCGGACGAAAATCAGCACGGGGCTGGTGTATGACTTCATGGTGCTGAAGGAGATGAAGAAAGCATTCAAGAAAGACAGGATTCTGCGGTGCGGTAATTATGCCTCGCTTTTCCGGTACAAGATCGGGAGACTCGCGAAGGAGAAGACTTCACCTCACGTGATAGAAGCGCTGACGCGGTTCTACTCCGATTTCGTAGAGGGAGACGAGCCTCTCCACCTGGCCATACAATGGGTACTGTACCTTAACCGAAAATCGACGAAAGGAGGAACGGAATGAATCAGCAGGGACCGAAACGCACGGGCGCTTCACCGATCGATTACTATGATTCGAAGGGCGATGTGAAACCTGAACTCTTCTCGACGATAGCCGACCGGATCGGCAAGGCGCTCGTTGAGAAAACGGATAAGAAAATCAAGGGTAAGGGGTCGTTCGACATCAGCCCGACACAGCTCAGAAGGTTTTTCGACGATGTCAAGTCCATCGAGAGCTATCTTGACCAGTTCTCCGGTAAGGCGCGTGAGGAGGCCTTCGCAAAGAAGCTACCCGACGTCATGATGCTGAAGGCGAAGGCGGCTTATGCCCGGGGGCGCGACGCGGTGACGGACGAATTCAAGGACTTCATCGAGAAAAACGTGGACCAGGTCAAGACCCTGAAGGACTTCGAGGTCTTCTGCAAGTTCTTCGAGGCGGTCTACGGTTACTTTTACTATTACTCGGCATCGGCCAGGAGAAACTGAAAGGAGGGCCCGACATGCTTCTCAAGGATATCATCAAGATCAGGGGGCAGATAGAATTGAAAACCGGTCTTCATATCGGAGGCAGTAAGGATGACATCGAGATCGGGGGCATCGACTCGCCGGTCATCAAGACCCCCGGAGGCGAACCGTACATCCCCGGATCCTCGCTCAAAGGCAAGATGCGGTCTCTCACGGAGTGGCTCGAGCGGAAGGTGAGTCCCAATGGCCGGGTCCATAACTGCAGCGACGCCAACTGCGCTGTCTGCAGGATCTTCGGTACAATGGGTGACGGTTGGCTTTTTGGTCCGACCCGGCTTGTTGTGAGAGATGCCTTCATGAATGAGGAGTGGAAGAAAGAGGTGCGCGAAAAGGGACTTCCCTGCACGGAGGAGAAGATCGAAAACTGGATCAACCGTCTTGAGGGCAAGGCGGGCCAGGGGGGCCTGAGAAACATAGAGCGGATTCCCGCGGGGGCCATGTTCGATTTCGAGATGAGCTACAAGGTCATGGAGATCGATGGAGACGACAGGACGGACCGCTCGTTCTTCAATAAAGTGCTGACCGCCCTGAGCCTGGTGCAGATGGATGCTCTCGGCGGCTCGGGGAGCAGGGGCTACGGCCGCATTGCCTTCGTGAACCTCAGGAAGACGGAGGACGGCCGGGAGACCTCTCTCGCGCTTCCGACGGCGGATGAGATTTTCGGGAGGGCGGGATGAAAGATTACAGGGTGAGGATTCGCTTCAGGAGTCGTAGCATCACACCCCTTCACTCGGACACTATCTTCGGCCAACTTTGCTGGGTCTACCGTTACAGCAAGGGGGAGCAGGCCCTGTTGAGAGACGTATTGGAGGGTTACGACGAACAGCCGGCATTCATGGTGTCCGACGGCTTCCCGGCGGACTGTCTGCCGCTGCCGAGGGTGCCTGCCGTCACCGAGGAGGAAGAGATTCATTTATGCAGGGAATTCCGCGGCTCTTCTGCCAGGGATCAATATCTTTTATTCCTGAGGAAGATGAAGGCGGTGCGAAAGAAGGAGTGGATCGGCTGTGAGGGTATGACGAAGTTGGCGATGGGGTTGACGCCGCTGAAACTGGCCCGGGCCATGCTCGCAGGTGTTCCGGATACGTCCGGTGCGGCGGAAGATAAGGAAGAGCTCATCCCCCATAACACCATCAACCGCCTTTCAGGGACCGTCGAAAGGGGCGGCGGAGGCTTCTTTCACTCGCGGGAGAGACTCGTCCAGTCCAGGGCCTTCGATGTTTACATACGCACGTTTGTGGACTGGGACGTCAAGTTCGTGACTTTTCTCTTCTCCCGGCTCGGAGAGTGGGGCTACGGGGCGGACCGTTCCACCGGACGCGGGCAGTTTGCTGTGGAGAGCGCTTCGGAGTGCATTCTGCCGACCGAAGGTAACGCGGTCATGGCGCTGTCCCGTTTCATTCCGGACAGCTCACTACAGGAAGGCTGGTATACCATCGAGACAAAATACGGGAAGCTCGGCGGCCCGTTTTCGATGGGCGGGGCTGCCTACCCCAAGACGCCTTTGCTCCTTCTCAAGCCCGGAGCCGTGTTCAGAGTACAGGGCACTCGGCCTTTCTACGGCCAGAGCGTCGGCGCCGTTCATCCCGGAATCAGGACTGTGCGGCAGCAGACATACCTTTACCCGTTCTTTATCAGCTTGAGGGAGGCATGAGATGGCAAATCCCTTCTTGAGGTCCGTGAAAATCGAGGGAACCTTTCTCTCCCCCGTGCATGTCGGGTGGGGCCGGGAACTGGACACGTTTTCGTGCCTCATTCGAGACGGAAGGCTTTATTATTTGAATCTTTCCGCCATGATTCAGCGCCTCCGTCCGGAGACGCGCATGAAATTCGTCGGCATCATGGAGAAAGGCCGTCTCCCCGAGGTGCGGACGTTTGTCCGCGAGCATGTCGATCTATCGCTGGATGCCCTGGGCAGCATGGCGGTTTCCGCCAACCTGGCAAGGGAGTATGAGGCAAAGATGGACGATCCGAAGAACCAGCTCATTTTCCAGCCCTTCTTCAGGGGGAATCTCAGCTTCAATGCCATCCTCCCAGGCTCCTCGATCAAGGGCGCGATGCGAACGGCCGTCATTGACGCCGTGCTGGCCGAGAGTCGTCTGACTCTTGACGGGGAGGCCCTGCGGAATCCCCGGCGCATGGAATCCGCTGTGCTTGGACACCGATCCATTGATGAGGACCCTTTCAAAGCCCTGAAGGTGCCGGATCTGAACCTCGGAACGGAGTCGACCGCTATATGCAGCGTTTACAACTACTCGCCGAGGCGGGCGAAGCTGACGGACCTCGGTCTCCGTTTCGAGACGGTCAGGTCAGAGCTCGAAGGCAAGGGTGTTGTGTTCCAGGCCAGTCTCGATTTCTTTGAAGGACTCCGGGGCGCCGTTGTTGCGGGACGTGGAGAAAGACGGAAGGCTCTTTCCCGCTACGTCGAACCGGAGTATATTCTTGCCGCGTGCAGGCGCTTTTACAGTCACAACCTCCGCGAGGAGCACGACCGTTTCTACGAGAAGTCTCCCTACGGTGAGGCCTCTCGGAAGCTCGTTGAGAGAGCCGACCGCCTTCGCCCCGACGAGTGCCTGCTCAGGGTTGGCAGGTTTACCCAGGCGGAGTCGAAGAGCATCAATACCTATAGAAAGGTCATGGTTCGGGGTAGGGGAGGGTCACGTCTCATGGACTTCGGCACGACCCGCAACCTCGCCCATGGCAGGTACCCCCTCGGATGGATGATTCTGCGTTTCAGCGGGGTCAATCCGGAGAAGTGCGAGGCCCTGCGGACAGGCCTCCCGGCCCCGTCGTCTTTCTCGCCGGACAAGGGCCGGAAAGGTGAAAGGAGTGCGTCGGACAGGCCCGCCACGGACCTGTCGCGGCTCAGAGATAAGTACCGGGTTAAGTGAAGATCGAGATGAAGGCAGTTTTGAAGACATGTCCCCTCTGCCACAGGGAATTCGATTCCCGCGACACCGGGGATGATTCACCGGCGGGAGGGATCGGGAGCCTGTTTCTCGAAGCGGCTGGTGGCCTTGACCCGGAGGAGCTTTGCCCCGACTGCCGGGAGGAAATCGGTGTCTTCAACCTTCTCGGTTTCGATGTCTGAAAAGGGTTCTTCATGAAAAGTGACGCGGCAACGATCACCTGCCCTCAGTGCGGCAGGAAGTTCGCCCTCGATGAGGCGATCGCCCACGAACTGCGGGAGAGAATGCGCGCTGAGTTCCGGGCCGAGATCGCGAGGCGGGAGCATGCCCCGAGGGTGAAGGAGGAGGACATCGCCCTCAAGGTGCAGGAAATCCAGGCGCTGAGGAAAAAGCAGGAGGAGGAACGAGAGCGCCTGCGGGAAACGCTGTCCGAGGAATTCCGCTCGAAGCTCGCCAGTTGAGGGTACTCGAACTGAAGGGTGATACGGATGTTGCAGATCAGACGGTGGAGTGGGACCGCCGGAGGTCTCGTGAAGACCGGGGCACGGCATGGAACATAGGGGGTATCCTTGGAGAGGAAAAAGCGAGCCCTCGTCATAACGGTTGGGACGGGGACGAGAAAAGACACATACATTGTGAGACCGCTCATGAAGAGCGTTGAGGAAAGCGCACCTGACTTCCTCGTTCTCGTTGCGACGGAGAAGAGCCGGAAGTTCGCCGAGAAAATCGCCCTCGACTCGGGTTACGACGAGAAGACTTCGGTGGTGCACCTCTTGAAGGATCCGGACGACTTTCAGTCGGTCTTCTTGGAGATGAACGGCCTTTTCACATCGCTTCAGGCCAGGGGGTTCAGCGGTGCCGATGTGCAGGTGGATTTTACGAGCGGAACGAAAGCCATGAGTGGGGGCGCTGTCATGTCGGCGACGCACAATCAATGCCGGAGCATCAAGTACATCACCGGCACGAGAAGGGACGGCGTGGTGGTGGATGGAACGGAGAAGTTCATTTCCATACGTCCCGACCAGGTTTTCTGGCTTCGAGACCTGAGGCTTGCAGAGGAATTGATTTGCCATCTCCGTTTTGGTCCTGCGGAGGACGTCTTGAAAAAGATTCCCGATGAGGCCCTCCCGGCCGATGAGAGGCAGGTATTCGGGAACCTCAGGACGATCGCCCAGGCGTACCATGCCTGGGATCTGTTCGACCATGGCAATGCCTGGAAGAAGCTTCGCAGCCTCCCAAGCAACCTCGGCAGACTCGAATACCTGCGCCCCCGGGAGGGCGGACTCGAGATCCTGGAGAGGCTGTCCGGCGGGAAGAGCGAAGAGCACCTGGGCGAAGCGCAACTCCTTGATCTTTACAACAACGCCGTGCGCAGGAGGTTGGAGGAGAGATACGATGACGCGGTTGCCCGCCTCTATCGTGCCGTGGAGTTATATGCACAGTGCATCCTCATGAAGAAGTTCGAAATCGACACCGGCGATGTCGACCTTTCCCGCGTCCCGGCGGCCCTGCGCGATCGGTTCGCGTTATATCGGGACAGGAGGGATGACCGGATCCGGATAGGGCAGCACAAAGGCTATGAACTGTTGCACGCGCTCGGAAACCGCGCAGGGATTCGTTTCCTCGAGGACGTCTCCCTGCAGGGCCGGCTGCGGGAAAGAAATCAGTCCATTCTGGCTCACGGCACAAAGCCGATGAGCAGGAATGTGTTCGACCAGATGAGGCAGTCCGTCCTCGAGCTGTTTAGGATCGAGTTTCAGGATTTTGCGGCAAAGGCCCGGGACACCCAGTTCCCCTGGCTGAGCCGGCGTTCTTTGACAACTGAATAAGGCAACGTTGCAGGCATTGCGGTTCTGATGGGAACGGCCCTATGGTGATGCTGTAAGGACTCGTGCCCGACCCGATGGGTCGCCGGGTCCGGCAGGGCAAATGAACCTTTTTCGGGAGGCGTGATATGGTCGTCTACATCAGGACCCAGGGGGCGAAAATCGTCAGGGAGGGAAGGCATCTCCTCGTCAGGAAAGGGGGTGATATCCACCACACCCTTTTCACCTACAAGCTGCGCCAGCTTGTGCTATTCGGCAATGTGGAAATCACCCACAGCGCCTTCGTTCACCTCATGCGGTACAACGTCGATACGGTCTTCATGAGCCGCACGGGCCGGTATTTGGGCCGCATTGCCCCGCCGGAGTCGAAAAACGTCTATCTGCACAAGAGGCAGTACGCGCTCCTTGATGACGAAGCATTCGGCCTCAGGTTGGCCCGTTGCATTGTCGCAGGCAAGCTTTCCAACATGGCGACGTTCTTGTTGCGCATCCGGCGGAGCCGGGGCGACGCCCTCGCCGGGCAGAAGGCCTCGGAGATCCAGCGCCTCATGCCCCTCCTTGAGTCCTCGGATCAGATCAACAGCATCCGCGGCTACGAGGGTCGCGGGAGCGCCCTCTATTTCGAGGCGCTGCCCCGGGGGTTTATCGGGAACCTGGGCTTCTCCCGCCGGGTCAGACGGCCTCCGACGGACCCCGTGAATTCGGTTCTTTCTCTTCTTTACACTTTCCTGATGAACCGGGTTTACGCGGCCGTCAGGGTCGCGGCCCTGGATCCTTACCCGGGCTACCTTCACGCCATTGACTACGGGCGTTTCTCACTCGTCCTGGACCTGATGGAAGAGTTCCGGGTAATCATCGCCGATTCGCTGGCTCTCTCCCTGTTCAATCTCCGCATCCTCAAGAAAGAAGATTTCTTTACGCAAAAGCCCGGTGATGAAAGACCCGAAGAGTCTAATGCGGCGCCGCAGCCCGATGTGTCGAAGGACCCCATGGGGCTGATATCAGGCTCAGAAATGGACGAGGAGATCTTTGACCTTCCGGAGCAACGCATGGAAGAGCAGGCGACTCACATTCTCGCGCAGACGGGCAAGCATCCCGTAAGGCTCACCGACGAGGCGTTCAGGCGTGTCATCGAGGCCTTCGAGAAGAAGATGACCACCTCCTTTTATCACCCGCTGGCCGGCCGGAGTCTCACCTATGAGGAAGCCGTGCTTTACCAGGCCGCGCATTACCGCAAGGTGATCGAGGGGGAGGCGCAGGTTTACCAGCCGGTTCTGATGAAATGATCGTGCTCATTACATACGACATCACGGATCCCGGGCGTCTGACGAAAACCCATCGGTTCCTGAAGGAGTTCGGGCTCAACACCCAGAAGTCGGTCTTCGAGTGCGACATCGACGACATCGCCCTGAAACGGATCCGCACCTACTGCAGAGAGAACCTGGACCTTGAGAGCGATTCCGTCCGGATCTACAAGATATGTAACCGGTGCATCAGTCGGGTCGTTATTTCCGGTCGCGGCCTGAAGGTGACGCAACTTGACTACGCTGTGGTGTGAAGATGAATATGATCGTTGCTTATGATATCGCGAATCCGAGGCGCCTGAATAAAGTGGCCAAGATCCTTGGCGATTACGGCACACGAGTTCAGAAGTCCATATTCGAGGTCTGCGTAGACGGCACGCTTTTCTCTCAGATGAGGTTGCGCATCGAGAAAGCGATCGTTCCCCGGAAGGACGGCGTGAAATATTTCCCCGCCTGTGAGAAGTGTGCCGGTACCGTAGAGATTATCGGGTTAGGTGTTTTCACGGATCCGGATCAAGAGTTTTATGTTTTCTGATTACCGCGAACCACTGCCTTAACAGTCTCTGAACTCTTAAGTGGTTGATTGTTAAGGATTTGTCCCTCTGGGTGGTGTCGAGGTCCGCGGGAAGAGAATAATGATTTTAAATTCAGCAGGTTGTGAGGTCCCGGTCTTGTCATGGGAGTGCTGATATACGGTTTTTTTCAACGAACGGGATGATGTTCGCGCAATGCGCCTGCAAAACGTACGGATATCGAAGGTTTGCTTTAGCCGGTATCGAAAGAGACCTGATTTAAGAAGGGATTGCGACTGTGTAGCCCTTTTGGAGAAATTTATCTCCAAACAGCATCATCGAAAGAGACCTGATTTAAGAAGGGATTGCGACGTCATAAGCAAGTGCAATAAGGTAAGAGTCTATCCGGATCGAAAGAGACCTGATTTAAGAAGGGATTGCGACGAAAATTCAATTCCGGCTTCGATGCTATAGCCTTTTTCCAAATCGAAAGAGACCTGATTTAAGAAGGGATTGCGACAACTATTTCCTTGGTAATCCGAAACATTAATATTGAATCGAAAGAGACCTGATTTAAGAAGGGATTGCGACGTACCAGATCGGCCCCAGTTTGCCGCCGGAGCCGAATCGAAAGAGACCTGATTTAAGAAGGGATTGCGACGGGCTAACCTTTTTTTTCTTTACGATAGCCATTTTTTTTATCGAAAGAGACCTGATTTAAGAAGGGATTGCGACTGTTTCCACCCATCAATACTCTTTTCCGCCAAACTATATCGAAAGAGACCTGATTTAAGAAGGGATTGCGACAGCTTCGCCCCCGTTAACTTCTTTGGATTATTACCATCGAAAGAGACCTGATTTAAGAAGGGATTGCGACTTCAACTTGTTTCGCAAATCCTCCCGCTCTTCCATATCATCGAAAGAGACCTGATTTAAGAAGGGATTGCGACAGGCGTATCGGTGTTGCTGAATGTCCTCGACGCTGTTAACAGATCGAAAGAGACCTGATTTAAGAAGGGATTGCGACTGAAATGATCTTCTAATGTTTACCTCTCTGGACGGCTCTATCGAAAGAGACCTGATTTAAGAAGGGATTGCGACTTCTCGGACTCGCAGAGAATGAAAAGCTCGTCCAGTTATCGAAAGAGACCTGATTTAAGAAGGGATTGCGACGCCTCATGGCTCGCCCTCCATTTCTCCAGTCTTGCTTTCCTCTATATCGAAAGAGACCTGATTTAAGAAGGGATTGCGACGACGCCCAGGGCGCCTTCTTTTCGGCCTCGCGCCTCGTTTATCGAAAGAGACCTGATTTAAGAAGGGATTGCGACAGGTTCATCTCCGTTATCAGCATCACCGCCCGTTTATCGAAAGAGACCTGATTTAAGAAGGGATTGCGACGCCAACCATCTTCCCGATCATGACCACAGTTGGACAGATCGAAAGAGACCTGATTTAAGAAGGGATTGCGACGGGGTTTCCCGATAGACTTTCAGCCGCCCCTCGAGACCTATCGAAAGAGACCTGATTTAAGAAGGGATTGCGACCGCCGACCCCGGGCCAGCAAAAAAGCACGCCGCCGGAGGCGATCATCGAAAGAGACCTGATTTAAGAAGGGATTGCGACTGGCCTCCCGTTTCCATTTTGCGCCTCCTTGCCGGGTAAATCGAAAGAGACCTGATTTAAGAAGGGATTGCGACGACAATCATATCCTATTCCTCCTACGGCCCGTCATCGAAAGAGACCTGATTTAAGAAGGGATTGCGACGTCTGTTAAATCACGCATGCGTCTCCTCCAGAAAGGGATCGAAAGAGACCTGATTTAAGAAGGGATTGCGACGGTGTAACTTTCTTTCTTTTTACAATACCCATAGTTTTTTATCGAAAGAGACCTGATTTAAGAAGGGATTGCGACTCTGGACCAACCGCTTGATCTCGTGCTCCGACATCGTTTCGATCGAAAGAGACCTGATTTAAGAAGGGATTGCGACGAAGGGCGGATTGACAGATCAAGCCCATGACAGGCTTGTATTGAGAGGATTTGATGAATGGAGTTCGGCACCCTGATAGTCAGTTCGGACCGGTTTTTAAGTTGAAATATTGTGAGACAGTTTGCTGGGTTGGGTCAGAGGTTGCGGCAAGCGAGACATGACAAACATTCGTTAAACGGGCTTTGCGGCCACAGGCATGGGAAAAGATTTGCGCTGACGGGGAGGAACTTTCTCAAAAAAAGATTCAAGTTTCCTTGCGGGGTGACCGATCATAGAAGCGTAAACAAAGGTTGGACGGGTACCGGGCTGACACTATGCCTGACTGGCCGTGACCTTTCGGTAGGTCAGACCTGGTTCCCCTTCTAACCTCGAGATAAAAAAACCTGCGGCGAACCAATCTTCTCCTTTCTTCCTTCTTCGCCCCCCTGAGCCTCATCCCCTCAGGGGGTTTTTAATGAAGCCTTTTCGGGAAGGCTCTTCAGAGTACCGATCCGGGGCCTGGAAAAGGTCACTGATCTCCGGAAGCTCAGCCTCCTTCCCATCGCCGGTACCCCGTCAGGGTCACGGGCCTTTTTTCGGGGTAGTGGTAGACTTCATAGGTCGTCTTCTTGCCCAGAAGCTTGTCGATCTCTTTCTGGATCTTCTGTCTTTCCCTGCTGGCCAGCCATGACTTCCAGCTCTCGAGGTTCTGCCAGGTGCTGATGACAAGGTACTCGGGAGATTTCTTGACGTTGCGCATCGTCTCCCCTGAAATGTACCCGTTTTCCTTCGAGGCGAGCACCCGGAGCTGCGTGATGAGTTTCAGGAGATCCTTTTCCTTTTCTCTGAGCACCTTCCTCTTGATCAGGACTTTAACGGCCATTGGTATTCTCCTTTCCCGGATCGAAGGCGTTTCGTTTCGACTTGCCATGAACGCACCGACACTGTCCCTGTCAACATCATACGCAAAGGGCCGCCGGGGTTTCAAGGAAAAAGGTGTGTCCTCCGGCCGACGGTACAAACCGGGCGCCATCCCCCGGAGGCTGCCTGCCGGGCCTTCGACCATGCGGGGTCCGCGTTCCAAAATAGGGCTTGATTCGGGAAGAATTTCCTCATAAGAGAAAACCCTGGCCGTCCCGACGACAGGAAAGAAGGGGGGCTTGCCCTGTGGCTGACGTGGACCTTTCGAAATTGAAGATTGACAGGGTCCGGAAGGGACTGAAGACTCCGGGGCCGTCGAAGCGTTATGTCTGGGTCATCGCCGGCGTGGTGGCCGTTGCGGCGGGCGTGCTTCTCTTCCGGGGGCTCCTTTCCCCGTCCGTGAAGGTCGAGGTCGCCACGGTCTCTCTCTATTACCCCTCACAGGCCTACACGCAGCTCAACGCGAGCGGCTATGTCGTCGCCCAGCGAAAGGCCGCCGTGGCGTCCAAGATCACGAGCCGGCTTCTGGAGATCACCGTTGAGGAAGGAAGCCGGGTCCGGAAAGGCGACGTCATCGCGAGACTGGAGGGAGATGATGCCATCGCCGCGAGGGACCAGGCCCAGGCGAATCTGAGAGTTGCCCGGGCCGGCCTCGAACAGGCGAAGGCGGAACTCGACGATGCCACCCTGAATTACCGGCGTGAAAAGGATCTTTTCAGCATGGAATTCACGTCGAAGGCCCAATTTGACACGGCCGAAGCGCGGTACAGGAAGGCCCAGGCCGCCCTGGCCGGGGCCGAGGCCGCCGTCAGGGCGGCGCAGGCGGCCCTGCAGGCCACCTATGTCAACCTCGAATACACCCTCATCCGGGCACCCTTCGACGCCGTTGTCCTCACCAAGGATGCCGACGTGGGCGATATCCTCACACCCCTCGGTGCCGCGGCAAACGCCAAGGCCGCCGTTGTGACCATCGCGGACATGTCGTCGCTTCAGGTGGAGGCCGATGTCTCTGAAGCCAGCCTCGGTCTCGTCCGGGAAGGGCAGCCCTGCGAGATTCAGCTGGACGCCATACCCGATACCCGTTTCCGCGGCGTCGTTCATGCGATCGTTCCCACCGTGGACCGCTCCAAGGCGACGGTCCTGGTCAAGGTGCGCTTCCTCGACAACAGCCCCCGTATTCTCCCCCAGATGAGCGCCAAGGTGGCCTTTCTTTCGAAGGCCGTAGGCGACAATGAGCGGAAGCCCCTTCTGGCCGTCAACCGTTCGTCGCTCGTCGGCCGCAACGGACAGCAGGCCGTTTTCGTCGTCCGGGGCGGCCGGGTTCAAGAAGTGCCTCTTCGCGGGGGACGGGATTTCGGGGAGATGGTGGAGGTCCTGGAAGGAGTCCGGCAGGGGGACCGCGTGGTCCTCAACCCTTCGAAGAGACTTCGGGACGGGTCAACGGTAAAGCTGCCGGAAGGTTGATGATGCCCGAAAAAGAGCCCATCGTCGTGGTCAGGAATCTCCACAAGTCCTACCGGCGCGGCAATTACATCATCCCGGTCCTGGAGAACATCTCCTTTGACATCCAGGACGGAGAGTTTCTCGCCCTCATGGGCCCCTCCGGCTCAGGGAAGAGCACCCTTCTCAACCTCATCGCCGGCATCGACGCGGCCGACAGCGGCACGATCATCGTGGGCGGTGTCGATATCACCCGGCTCAACGAGGCGGAGCTTGCCGCCTGGCGCGCTGCCAACGTGGGCTTTATCTTCCAGTTCTACAACCTCATCCCGGTGCTTACGGCCTTCGAAAACGTGGCCCTGCCCCTGCATCTCACGGAGCTTTCCAGGGCGGAGCAGCGGGAACACGTCGAAATGACGCTGCGGCTCGTGAATCTTTCCCACCGCATGGACCATTACCCCCGGGAACTCTCCGGCGGGGAGCAGCAGCGCGTGGCCATCGCCAGGGCCATTGTGACGGATCCGGCGATCCTGGTGGCCGATGAGCCCACGGGTGACCTGGACCGGGTCTCCGCCGCCGAAATCCTCGATCTCATGGAAAGGCTCAACCGGGAACTGGGGAGAACGATCATCATGGTGACCCATGATCCCCGGGCCGCGCAGCATGCCCGGGTCCTGAGGCATCTCGACAAAGGTGTCCTGAACGATGCTCATCCTCAAGATCCTCTATAGAAACGCCTTCCGCAACAGGCTCCGCACGGGGCTCACGATCCTCGGCATCACCGTCGCCATCCTCGCCTTCGGGCTTCTTCGCACCCTCGTCGATGCCTGGTATGCCGGCGTCGAGGCGTCGTCGGCCATTCGCCTGGTGACCCGCAATTCCATCTCTCTCGCCTTCCCGCTGCCCGTCGCCTACGGGGACAAGATCCGGCAGATCCCGGGCGTCAAGATCGTCTCCTGGGGAAACTGGTTCGGCGGCATCTATATCGAAGAAAAGAACTTTTTCCCCAATTTCGCCGTGGAGCCCCGGAGCTACCTGGCGCTCTACCCGGAGTTTGTCCTTCCCGAAGATCAGCGGACCGCCTTCTACCGCGACCGCAAGGGCTTTGCCGCCGGGAGAAAGATCGTGGAGAAGTTCGGCTGGAAGCTCGGGGACACGGTCACCCTGAAGGGGACCATTTATCCCGGCGAGTGGGAATTCGTGCTGCGGGGGATCTACCGGGGTAAGGACGATGGGGTCGACGAGACACAATTCTTTTTTCACTGGGACTACCTCAACGAAGCCGTGAAGGAGACCGTTCCGCCGCTGGCCGACCAGGTGGGCTTCTACCTGATCGGCGTCCGGAGCGCCGATCAGGCCGCGACGGTGGCCCTTGCCATCGATGCATTGTTCAAGAACTCCCTCGCGGAAACCCTCACGGAGACCGAGAGGGCCTTCAATCTGGGATTCGTCGCCATGACGGAGGCGATCGTGACGGCCATCCAGATCGTGTCGCTCCTGGTGATCGTGATCATCATGGCCGTCGTGGCCAACACCATGGCCATGACCACCCGGGAACGGATCGGGGAGTACGCCATCCTGAAGACCCTGGGATTCGGCCGGACGCAAATCGCCTCCCTCATCTTCGGCGAGTCCCTCGTGATCACCGCCCTGGGATGTCTCGCCGGAATCGCTCTCACCTACCCGGCCGTGGCGATCGTTCATCACGAACTGGCGAACTACTTCCCCGTCTTCAGGGTGGAGAGGCAAACCCTCTGCCTCGACCTCGCCGCGGCTCTGGTCGTGGCCGCCTTCGCGGCCATCATCCCGACGAGGCGTGCGGTGCGGATCCGTATCGCCGAGGGTCTGAGGAGGATGGGCTGATGGCGATCCCCTTTTCCTACAGTCTTCGCAACCTTCTGAGAAGGAGGGTCACCACGACTCTGACGGCCATGGGTATGGCCCTCGTCGTCTTTGTCTTTGCCTCCGTCCTGATGCTCGCCGAGGGCCTCCAACAGACCCTGGTGGAGACGGGCTCCTATGACAACGTCATCGTCGTCCGGAAGGGCTCGACATCGGAGGTGGTAAGCGGCGTGGAACGCGAAAAGGCCGCCGTGGTGGAGACACAGCCGGAGATCGCCGGCGGACCCCGGGGCGGGAAATTCGCTGCCCGGGAACTCGTGGTCCTCATCGCCCTGCCGAAACGCGCAACCGGTCAGCCCTCGAATGTGACGATCCGGGGGATCGGCGGGGATTCCCTCGCCCTGCGGCCGCAGGTGCGCGTCGTGGAGGGGAGAACGCCCCGGCCGGGATCGCGGGAGGTCATGGTGGGGTTGAGCATCGCGAAACGCTTCAAGGGGACGGGTATCAACGAAAAGCTCTGCTGCGGCATGCAGGAATGGACCATCGTGGGGATCTTCGACGCGGGCAACACCGGTTTCAATTCCGAGATCTGGGGCGATTCCGAGCAGCTCATGCAGGCCTTCCGCAGGCCCGCCTATTCCCTGGTCATTTTCAAACTGCGGGACGCCTCGGAGTTCGAGGCCGTGAGGGCGAGGATCGACGGAGATCCGCGGCTGTCGCTGGAGGCGAAGCGGGAAAGCGCCTACTATGCCGAGCAGTCCAGGGTGATGGCCAAGTTTCTCCGCATCCTGGGGCTTTCCCTCACAAGCATCTTCTCCGCCGGCGCCGTCATCGGAGCCATGATCACCATGTACTCGGCCGTGGCCAACCGGACCGGCGAGATCGGGACCCTCCGGGCCCTGGGCTTCCAGCGAAGAAACATCCTGGCGGCGTTTCTTCTGGAGGCCCTGCTTCTGGGCTCCTTCGGCGGTGTGGCCGGGCTTTTCTTCGCTTCCTTCATGCAGCTCATCACCGTGTCGACCATGAATTTCCAGACCCTCGCGGAGCTGGCGTTCAGGTTCACTCTCTCACCGGCCATTGTCGTCGAGTCCATGGGCTTCGCCCTGGGCATGGGTTTCGTCGGGGGCGTCCTGCCGGCGCGGCGGGCGGCGGGGATGAATATCGTGGAGTCCCTGCGAGCCGACTGACGGGCTTTTTTTTAAAAAAGTTGTGGGTGGTCGGCGGTGATCAGGGCCGAAGAAATCGGAAGAAAGGAAGGTCAGGCATTAAGAAGACAGGAACCCGCGGGCATAAACCGTCAGCCCTTTGCCCCAAGCCGTGAGCCGCGCCCAAAAGGGCCGATCGGCTCAAACAGGCCTGGAGAGATTCAGATGGAAAGGATGGATCCGGAACCCTGATCCGGATCAGGCTGAAGGTTTTTTCTTTATTTCATCGAGCTCGCTCTTCAGGGCGGCGATTTCCTTCACGAAGGATTCCTGGGACTTTTTAAGATCGACCTCCGCATCTCTCCGCGAATTGATCAGGTGCTGGGTAAGGACGCTGTAGGTCGCCACGAGGGTGACCACCAGGAGTCGCAGAAAAAACTGGTCCGTCACCATGGTGTCGAATACCCAGTAGATCAGGATCAGCCCGAGGGCGATAACGATGAGTCCGTGGTTTTCGATTCTCTGCTTCATTGTGGCATTGTTTGGCATCTTGAAGATTCCTTCCCGGATGGGCTCCTTCGCCGGCCTCAGAGCCCCGCCTGCATTTCTGTGAATGCTATTCCCGCCTCCCGGTCCGCGTCTTTCCGCATGGCGGCGGCTTCGTCCGAATATCGATAGACCAGATCGCCCTTTTTGACCATGCCGAGTTCCTGTCTTGCCAGTCTCTCGATGTATTTCGGGTCTTTCCTGAGAAGCAGAATTTCCGAGCGGAGGCTCTCATTTTCCCGGAAGATCTCTTCGTTTCCGACACGGAGGGTGTCGAGTTTGGTCCCGAGCCGGTAATTGTCGACGATTCCGCTTCTGCCGAAGAGGATCAGGTATCCAAGGACGAAAAGAATGATGAGGATGTATCTGCCGATCTTCAAAATTTATTTACCGCTTTGACAAACGCTAATCAAGTGTGAAAATCATGCAATTTTCGTGAAATGAAGAGGACAGAAGGGTCGAATCGCATCGGAACACCGGCCGGTCGGGCGGCGGGAACTGCAAAAGCAAGGCGGAAAGCCGTTTTTCAGGGCAGACGGGGCGGATTCCCCTCCGGGGATTTTTGAAGATGTTTTTTGATTTTCACGGCCGGATGCGCCAACAATACGAAAGCAATATCAAATAGTTCAACATTTTGACGGGCCGGGCGTCAAGGAGACGACAGGGATGACCCTGTTACGGTATCGAATCGGCGGGTTTTCAGGACGGGGTATCCGTTCTCCGGGCGGACCTCAGGCGCCCTTCAGGGCTTTCCTGCATTCTTTCAGAAGGTCGTCCCTGCTCACCCCGTGGTCGATGAAATCCCAGGGGAGGATCTCGCCTGCATTTTTCTCGCGGGAGACGTAGAAATCGGGGTTGATGTGGGACTCCTTGAAGGCCTGGGCCCAGTTTCCCTTTTTCTGATGGGCCGAGAGAAGGAGCTTGCTCACCCGGCGGTCGCCGAGCGATAGAAGTGCCTGGATGTAGTTCCACTTGGGCAGGTCGTGGGTCACCGTGACGGACCGCTCCCTGCCGAGGGCCTGGGAGATCTTCCGGATGCGCCGCCGGACGACGTTCGTGTCTGCAAGCGGCAGCCACTGGAAGGGGGTGGCCGCCTTGGGGATGAACTGGTTGATGCTCAGGGTGATCCGGCGGAATTTCTTTTTCCCCCCGGTGATTTTGACGGCGTGGTGCTTGATCCGCCGGGTGAGGTCGATGATCGCCTCGATGTCCTCTTCCCCTTCCGTGGGGAGCCCCACCATGAAGTAGAGGCGGAGATTGACGATACCCTGGCCGATGAGAGCCTCAACGGCCCCGAAGAGATGCCTCTCCGTGATCCCCTTCCCGATCAGGTCCCTCAGCCGCTGGGAGCCCGCCTCGGGGGCGATGGAGACCATCTCCACGCCCGTTTCCTTCAGGAGCTTTGCGATCTCGGCGGTCAGGCGGTCCGCTCTCATCGACCCCACCGAGAAGGTCCCTCCGCGGTTCAGGATGAAGCGGCAGAGGTCCCGCAGATTCGGGTGGTCCGACACCGCCGTGCCGAGAAGGCCGATCTTTCCCTTCGCCCGCAGGCCCTCTTCGATGGAACCCGTGAGCCTCTCCGGGCTCCGGAACCTTGCCGGGCCGCAGGCGAATCCCGCCGCGCAGAAGAGACACCGCCGCGCGCATCCGCGGCTCACCTCCGTGAGGAACATCTCTCCGAATTCCGTCGCCTTCGCGAGGACCGTCTCATGGGTGTCGAAGGCGTTCAGATCCGCGACGTGACGGGCCCGGATTTTTTCGGGGAAAACAGGATCGGCCGGCAGGAAGGATTCGATGAGGCTGTCGGAACCGTAGCGGACGTTGTAAAAGCGGGGCACGTAGGTGCCCTCGATCCCGCGCTGGATGCGCGAGAGGATCTCTGCGCGGGGCGTGTCCCCCGTCCGGAGCGTCCCATAGAGATCGAGAAACTCGAGGATCATATCTTCCCCTTCCCCGAGAAGAAAAAGATCGAAGAAGGGGGCCAGGGGTTCCGGGTTCAGGGTGACGGCGATGCCGCCGCCCAGGATCAGGGGGTTCCGCGAGGTTCGCTCTTCGGCAGAGATCGGGATTCGTGCCGTCTCCAGGATGCGCAGGATGTTGAGGTAGTCGTTCTCGTAGGCAACGGAGAAGGCCACGATGTCGAAGTCTCCCGGAGGTCTGCCGGATTCGATGCTGAGAAGGGAGGGGGGCCCCGGGGAGAATTCCTTTGTCTCCCCGGGATCGGGAAGGAAGACTCTTTCGCAGAGGAAAGAGGGGTGACGATTCAAAAGATCATAGACGGTCTGGAAGCCCAGGTTGGACATCCCGGTCCGGTAGACGTTCGGGTAGACGAGACAGACGGGGATTCTGTCCCCCCACAGTTTTTTCCGGACCCCTTTTTCTACGGATAGAAGCTCACGGTGTTTTTCTCTCAGCCTCCGGGACATCCTAATCGGCCTGTTTTCTCAAAAAGGTGGGCACCTCGAGATCGCTATCCACGCCGTCTTCGATCAGCCCCATCTTGATCACGGAGGAAGGTGCCGCTGCGGGTGCCCTTTCCTTTCTCATGAAAGTCGGCGTGGAGAAATCCTCCTTCTGCTTGAAGCTGCTCATGTGGGAGATGTTCGGGGTCGCCTGCCGTTTTTTCCCGCTGTGATCGAAGCCCGTGGCGATGACGGTGATACGGACTTCGCTGCCCATGGTGTCGTCGATCACCGTGCCGAAGATGATGTTGGCCTCCTCATCGGCTTCGTTCTGGACGAGGGTGGAGGCTTCACTGATCTCGTGCAGGGTGATGTCGGGTCCGGCCGTGATGTTGAGGAGAACACCCCGTGCGCCCTGGATGGAATTGTCCTCCAGCAGGGGCGAGGAGATGGCCCGTTGCGCGGCCTCGACGGCTCGGTTCTCGCCGCCGGCGACGCCGGTGCCCATGAGGGCGAGTCCCATCTCCGACATGATGCTCTTCACGTCGGCGAAGTCCAGGTTGATGAGACCCGGAACCATGATGAGATCGGAGATGCCCTTCACGGCATGGTACAGGATGTCGTCGGCCTTCTTGAAGGCTTCGAGGAGCACCATGTTCTTTCCGCCGATGCTCAAAAGCCTCTGGTTCGGGATCACGATGAGCGTGTCGACGGTCTTGCGAAGCTCCGCCAGGCCCTCATCGGCCTGCCGCTCCCGCCGCTTGCCCTCGAACTGGAAGGGCTTCGTCACGACCCCCACGGTGAGCGCGCCTATCGACTTTGCGATCTCCGCGATGATCGGCGCGCCGCCCGTCCCCGTGCCGCCGCCGAGACCGGCTGTGACGAAGACCATGTCGGCCCCCTCCAGAGCGGTCGTCAGCAGATCCCGGGTTTCCATGGCGGCCTTCCGTCCGACCTCCGGATCGGAGCCCGCCCCCAGCCCCTTGGTGACGTTCGCGCCGAGCTGGATCTTCAGGGGGGCCAGCGATATGCTCAGGGACTGGGCGTCCGTGTTGGCCGTGATGAAATCGACACCCTGAAGATTGTACTGGATCATGGTGTTCAAGGCGTTCCCGCCTCCTCCTCCGACGCCGACCACCTTGATTTTTGCCCCCTTTGACGGGTGGTCGGTACCTCCGTTCAGCAGTTCAAACATTCGTCAACCCTCCCTTAAAAAAATTCTGAAAACCATCTCTTTGCCTTCTTGATGATGAAGCTACCCGGACCGCCTTCCTTCCTTCTCGTCGCCTTCTGGGCGAACGATTTGCTGCCGTAATTGACGAGCCCCACGCCCGTGGCGTACAGGGGGCTGTTGACGATGTCGGTAAGCCCGCCGATGCCCATCGGGAATCCCCTCCGCACGGGCATGTTGAAGATGCGCTCCCCCAGTTCGAGACTGCCATCCATGATCGACGCGCCGCCGGTCAGGACCACACCGGCCGCGAGGAGATCTTCATAGCCGGATTTGACGATCTCTTTCTGGGCCATGGTGAGGATCTCTTCCATCCGGGGCTGGATGATCTCGCCGAGGATCTGGCGGGAGACGCGCCTTGCCTCGCGACCGCCCACGCTGGGGACATCGATCGTCTCGTTCTGGGGGATCATGAAGGTGTTGGCGCACCCGTATTTGATTTTCATTTTTTCCGCCTCGATGACGGGGGTGCGAAGCCCGATGGAGATGTCGTTCGTCAGGTAATTCCCCCCCACGGTGAGGATGGCCGTGTGCTTGATGCTCCCCTCGTGGAAGACGGCGATGTCCGTCGTCCCCCCGCCGATGTCCACCAGGGTCACGCCCAGCTCCTTTTCGTCGGGGGAGAGCACCGCCTCGCTCGTGGCCAGCTGGACCAGAACGACCTCGTTCACGTCGAGCCCGACGCGATTGACCGATTTGATGATGTTCTGCATCGACGCAATGGCCGTCGTCACGATGTGGACCTTGGCCTCGAGCCTCACGCCCGACATCCCCACGGGGTTCTTCACGCCGTCCTGCTCGTCGACGATGTAGTGCTGGGGCAGGACGTGCAGGATCTCCCGGTCCAGCGGGATGGACACGGCCTTGGAGGCCTCGATGGCCCGCTTCACGTCGGAGGCGTCCACCTCGCGCCCCTGAACCGCCACGATCCCGTGACTGTTGAACCCCTTGATGTGGCCGCCCGAGATCCCGGTGAAGACCGAGCTGATCTCGCAGCCGGACATGAACTCCGCTTCCTCGACGGATTTCCGGATGCAATCCACGGTGCTCTCGATGTTGACGACAACTCCCTTGCGGAGCCCCTCGGAGGGGTGGTTGCCCATCCCGATGATCTGGACCCCCGTGCTGGTCATCTCACCGACGATGGTGCAGATCTTGCTCGTGCCGATGTCCAGGCCGACGATGATATTCCCTTTCTTTGCCATGAATCTCACCAGCCTCTTCGTATTCGGGGATGCCCTCCGGCCCCCGTTGCTTCCGGTTTAAGCCCTAACGCCCTTGGTCTTCTTCGACGGCGCCGGGAACTCCTTCCCCTGAACGGTGATCTTGTGGGGGTTGTTGAGGTCAATGATCAGAAACCCCCGGATCTCGCGCCGGGTCAGGTCGGCCAGGACGGGCTTCAGGCGCTGAAGCTTCCTTTCAAAATCATCGAAGCCCAGAAGCAGGCACAGCCCGTTTTCGGTGAAGAGCGACAGCCCGAAGACCCGGTCCTCGTAGATCTCCGACACGTTCTTGAGCCCCGGGATCTCCTCGTAAGTCGAGAGAAACTCCAGGAGTTGGATGGATGTCCGGATCCGCTCCCGGTTGTCTTCCCCCTTGCGACAGAATCCCGTCAGGATGGGGAGGTCGGTCCGACGGTCCTTCTCCAGCCGGGTGAACAGGACGCCGTCGCGCTCGATGTAGTAGAACGCATCGTCCTTCTTGAGCAGGGCGATCGGCTTGCGCTCCCTCACCTCGATGATCAGTTTGTTGGGCAGGTCCCGCTTGATGGCAACCTCCCTGACCCACACGTTGGTCTGGATCCTCCGGGCCATGGCCTTCAGGTTCACCGTCAGGATGTTCTGGGCGGGCTTGATCGCCGCCAGGCTCAGGATCTCCTCCCGGGGGATCCTCTCGGCTCCCTTCACGACGGCTTCCTGCAGCTGGAAGTAGGGAGACACGACGATGAAGTTGTACGTGAAAATGAGCAGGGCGCTGACGATGATGACACAGGCCATGAGCAGGGCCACCTTGTAGATTTCGCAGAGGATCTTCTGCGACCGTCGCCGGAGCCGGTTCTTGCGCACCTCGATTTTAGTCTTGATGGACTTTCTCATCATTCTTCCCCGATCACCCGGACTTCCGTCTCCAGGGCGATCCCCTTCGCTTCGAGAACCCGCTTCCGCACTTCGTCGATGAGAGCGAGGATGTCCCGGGCCGTCGCCTGTCCCCGGTTGACGATGAAGTTGCCGTGCATCGGGGACACCTCGGCATCCCCGATCCGGAGTCCCTTCAGGCCCGCCTCGTCGATGAGCCTCCCCGCCGGCAGGCCCGGCGGATTCTTGAAGATGGAACCGGCGTTTCGGAACTGCATGGGGTGTTTCGACCGGCGCGTCTTCAGGATCTCGGAGACCTTTTCCTCGATCTTCCCGCGATCACCCCTGTGCAGGCGGAAAAGGGCGCTCACGATGAAGGTTTCTCCGGGAAGTTCGAGGTTCCGGTATTCGAAGCGGAGCTGTTCCCTCGGGATCGAGTGGACGGTGCCGCTTCCGTTCATGAGCGACACCGATGTGATGATGTCTTTCATCTCCCGTCCGTAGGCGCCCGCATTCATCCGGACGGCCCCCCCGACGCTGCCGGGAATACCGGCGCAGAATTCCATGCCCTCGCAGTTCTCCGAAAGGGCGAGGGCGACGACGTCGGCGAGCGGCACCCCCGATTCCGCGCAGATGTCCACCTCCCGGCCGTGCCGGGAGAGGACTTTCAGGATTTTGAGGTTTGTAAGGACGATGACGGCGCCCCGGAAACCGCCGTCCCGGACGATCAGATTGGTTCCGTTTCCCACCGGCAGGTAGGGGATGCCGAACTCCTTCAGACACGAAATGATCTTCCGGAGAGCCTCCGCCTGTTCCGGGAAGACGAGCGCGTCGGCCTTGCCGCCCACGCCCATGGAGGTGTGGCGCGACAGGGGTTCATCGAAGAGGACCTTGATGCACTGGATCTTCTTCAGTCTTTCCCGCCAGGTTTCCATGCTGTGTCCGTTCCGGTTCGTCAAAGACTTATCCGCCCTTCGCCTTTTTCAGGAATTCCTCACCCACTTTCCAAACCGTTCCCGCGCCCTGGGTGATGATGGCATCGCCCGGCCGGGCCGTCGCCAGCAGGTAGTCCACCACCTGGTCGGGCCCGCCCAGGTATTTCACCTGCTTGTGCCCCTTGTTCTGAATGCCCTCGGAGAGGTTGCGGCTGTTCACTCCCTCGATCGGGGCTTCGCTCGCGGCATAGATGTCCATCACGATGAGGACGTCGGCATCGTAGAAGGCTGTCAGGAACTCCTTGAAGAGAGCCTTGGTCCGGGTGTAGCGGTGGGGCTGGAAGACGACGATGAGACGATCCTTCCAGACCTGTTTCGCCGCCGCCAGGGTGGCCACGATCTCCGTCGGGTGGTGGCCGTAGTCGTCGATGACGGTGATGTCGTTCACCCGTCCCTTCAGCTCGAGCCTCCGGTGGACCCCCGAAAAGGCCTTGATGCCCTCCCGGATCACGGGGAATTTCATGTCGAGTTCCCGGCCGACGGCGACGGCCGCCATGGAATTGTAGACGTTGAAAAGGCCCGGCACGTTCAGGTGGATGTCTCCCAGTCTTTCGCCGCGGTAGTAAACGTCGTAGCGGGAGGACGCCCCCTCGGAGCGGATGTTCCTCGCCTGGTAATCCGCCGCCCGGTGGATGCCGTAGGTGATGCTCCTGCGCTTGATCCCCGGGAGGATGTCGCGGACGTGTTCGTCGTCCACGCACAGGACGACGGAGCCGTAGAAGGGGACGAGATTGGCGAATTTCAGGAAGGCCGCCTTGATGTCCTGGATGTCCCGGTAGTAGTCGAGGTGCTCGCGGTCGATGTTCGTGATGACCGCGATCGACGGGCCCAGTTTCAGAAACGAGCCGTCGCTCTCGTCGGCCTCGGCCACGATGAGCTCGCCGTTGCCCAGGCGGGCGTTGCTGCCGATGCTGCCCAGCTTCCCGCCGATCACCACGGTGGGATCGAGCCCGCCGTGGGCGAGAAGGGTGGCGATCATGGAGGTGGTCGTCGTCTTGCCGTGCATCCCCGAAACAGCGATGGAAAACTTCATCTTCAGAAGTTCCGCCAGCATCTCGGCCCGCGGGATCACCGGGATGCTCCGGTAATGCGCTTCCAGGACCTCGGGGTTGTCGTTTTTCACCGCCGTGGAGGTCACCACCACATCCGCCTCGTGGAGGTTGGACTGGCGGTGCCCGTAATAGATTCGGGCGCCCATCGCGGCGAGCCTCTGGGTCATGTCCGTTTCCTGGAGGTCGGAGCCGCTCACCCGGTACCCCAGGTTCAGGAGGACCTCGGCGATGCCGCTCATGCCGATACCGCCGATGCCGACGAAGTGGATGTGGCTGACCTTCCGCTGCATCAAGTCACGCTGCCTGTGGTTTTCCATCGAATCTTCTCTCTCTTTTTCCGTTTCAGGCCGCCGCGAGCCTCAGGCATTCGTCCACGATGTCCGAGGCGGCGCGGACGTTGCCCAGGGCACGGGATTTCTCCGACATCTCCCGGAGCCGCCGGGGGTCGTTCAAGAGATCTTCGATCATCCGGGCGAGGACCTCGGCGGTGAGATCCTTTTCCACGGCCAGGACCGCCGCGCCCGCCCGGGCGAGGACCTCGGCGTTTTTTGTCTGATGGTCATGCACGGCGTAGGGAAAGGGGATCAGAATGGCCGCCTTCCCGCTGGCCGTGATCTCCGCGATGGAGGTGGCGCCGGCCCGGCAGACGAGCAGGTCGGCGGACCGGAACACCCGCGGCATGTCCTGGATAAAAGGTCTCACATCGGCCTCCACACCGAGATCCCCGTAGGCCTGCCTGACCGTTTCGAAGTCGGCGCTTCCCGTCTGGTGGATGACACGGGTCTTCGTCCTCTCCATCGGGAGAAACTTCAGGGCTTCGAGAAAGATCATGTTGATCCGATGCGCCCCCTGGCTCCCGCCGAAGACAAGGATCGTAAAGCGCCCGTTTTTTTCTCCGCCCTCTTCCATCGACCTCAGAAAACCCGCCCGGACGGGATTTCCCGTCACGATCACCTTGCCCCCGGGGAAGGCCCTTTTTGTTTCCTCGAAGGTCACAAAGACCCGGTCCACGAAACGCCCCAGGAGCCTGTTGGTGATTCCCGGCAGGGCGTTTTGTTCCATAACGGCCGTCTTGACCCCCATCCAGTGGGCCGCGAGGACCGCCGGGCCCGAGGCGTAACCGCCGACACCGACCAGGATGTCCGGCCCGAAGTCCCGGATGATCCCGAAGGACCGGCCCAGGCTCTGCGGGATCTTCATGAGGGCTTTCACCATGCCCCCGAAACCCTTCCCCTTGATACCCGCCACGTCCAGGGCGGCGAGCTCGAATCCCAGTTGCGGCAGGATCGCGGCCTCGACTCCCCTCTTCGTTCCGATGAAGAGGATCCGGCTCGTGCCGTCCCGCCTCAGGAACTCTTCGGCCACGGCCACGCCGGGGAAGAGGTGACCGCCCGTGCCGCCGCCTGCGATGATCACCTTCACTTCGGAGCCTCGCGGAAGCTCGACTTCTGATAGGTGGACAGGTTCAGCAGGATGCCCACCAGCGCCAGGCTCATGATCAGGGACGTCCCGCCGTACGAAACAAAGGGGAGGGCCATGCCCTTGGTGGGGACGAGCCCCATCACCCCGGCAATATTGATAAAGGCCTCCATGGCGATCAGGATCGTGAGGCCGGAGGCCAGAAGACTTCCAAAAAGATCGGGTACCCTGAAGGCGATCATGAATCCCCGGCATATCAGGACCGCAAAAAGCGTGATGACGGCGGCGATCCCGATGAGACCCGTTTCCTCCCCGATGATGGAGAGAATAAAATCCGTGTGCGGCTCGGGGAGGTAGAAGAGTTTCTGCATGCCGTCGCCCAGACCCACCCCGAAGGCGCCCCCGGAGCCGAAGGACAGGAAGGACTGAATGATCTGGAACCCCGACTTCTGGGGGTCCTGCCAGGGGTCGAGGAACGTCTTCCACCGGGCCAGGCGATAGCTCTTCTGCCAGACGAGAAAAACCGCCGCGGGAATGAAGGCGGCAAACAGGATCCCCAGGTGAAGGAGCCTGCACCCCGCCAGGTAGAGCAGGAAGAGCATCAGACCCACCATCAGGACGGCCGTCCCGAAGTCGGGCTGCTTGAGGACGAGTCCGGCCAGGATGCCCACGATGAGAAGCGGCGGAACGAAGATCCGCCACTCCTTCACGCGGTCGGCTTTTTTCGCCAGGAAGTGGGCGAGGAAGATGACAAGGCAGACCTTCACGAACTCCGACACCTGGAAGGAAAGGACGCCCAGACGCAGCCAGCGCCTCGCACCGCCCACCTTGGCTCCGAGCCCCGGGATGAAAAGCGCGATGAGCAGAATCGCCGAGACGGCGAGACCCCCGTAGGCCGCCTTCCGGAGATGGGTATAGGGAAGCTTCGCGAGGCAGATCATGGCCGTCAGCCCCAGGATCAGGAAGAAGACCTGTTTCTTCAGGAAGTAGTAACCGTCGCCGAACTTCTGCGTGGCGATGATGTAGCTCGAGCTGTAGATCATCACGGTCCCGAAAGCGATGAGGGTGAGCGTCGAGGCGATGATGATGAAATCCTGCCTCCTTTTCCTCGGTGTGGTGTCGATCATGGCCGCGCTCCCTCATTTATCCCCTGGGAATTTCCCCGGCGATGATCTTCCGGACCATCCCCTGGAAGAAGTTCCCCCGTTCCCTGTAGTCCTTGAACTCGTCAAAACTCGCGCAACCCGGTGACAGAAGCACGACGTCACCGGCCGAGGCGTCGGCCCAGGCCTGCTCGACGGCTTCCCTCAATGTCGGCGCCAGGCGCGTTCTCACGATGCCGCCGATCATCCGCCGGATCGTTTCTCTTGCCTCTCCGAAGAGGATCATCTCCTTGACCCCTCCTCGAATGCCCTCCGCCAGGCTGTTGAAGTCTGCGCCCTTGTCGCGGCCGCCGAGTAGCAGGATCACGGGGCGCGTGAAGGTCTTCAGGGCCCTTGCGACGGCGTCCACGTTCGTTCCCTTCGAATCGTCGTAAAAGGCCACGCCGTTTTTCTCCCCGGCGAACTCGATCCGGTGCGACACCCCCCGGAAGGCGCCGATCGCCTCGATGATCCTCTCCCTCGGACATCCGCAGGCGCGGCAGGCGAGGATGGAGGCCATCACGTTTTCCACGTTGTGGGTCCCCGGGACCCGGATCATCCCGGCGGGATACCGTTCGCGATCCTCGCCGTTTTCCCGCAGGATGATCTCATTGCCCCTTGGACACATCCCGTCTGAAACCTCCGCCTTCGAGCTGAAGAAGCGGGCTTTCGATCTCAACCGCCGGGCCAGGGGATTCGACCAGGGTTCGTCGGCGTTCAGGACGGCGAGATCGCCGGGGCCCTGGTTTTCAAAGATCCGCTCTTTCGCCTCCCGGTAGGCGACGAAGGACCCGTGATAGTCGATGTGGTCGCAGGTGACGTTCAGGAGCACCGCCACCTTCGGCCGGAACCGTTCGATCCACTGGAGCTGAAAACTGCTCACTTCCAGGACGGCGAATTCCTCTTCCTGGGGGCCGTCGACATATCCGATCAGGGGGTCACCGATGTTTCCGCCCACGAAGGCCTTTCTGCCCGAGGCCCGGAGGATCTCCCCGACGAGGGTGGTCACCGTTGTCTTTCCGTTCGTCCCCGTGATGGCGATCGCGGGCCGCTTCAAAAATCGGAAGGCGACCTCGATCTCGGCGAGGATGGGGATCCTGCGCCTGACGCCTTCCGTGAGGAGCGGGTGGACCGGCGGCACTCCCGGCGAAGGGATGATGAGATCGACCCCCGACAGAATGGCCGGGTTCCCGGGACCGAGGACCGCCTTCAGGCCGAGGCCCGAAAGCGCTCTTGCGGCATCCCCCAGATCGGAGAGAGGCTTGTCATCCGTGACCGCCATGGAGGCGCCCCTGCCGGCGAGAAAACGGACCGTGGAGAGCCCCGTCTTGCCGAGCCCGATGACCAGGACCCTTTTGCCGGATAGTTCCATGCCCTCCTTTTTTACCTCAGTTTCAAGGTGCTGACGGCGAGGAGCGCGAGCAGTATGGAGATGATCCAGAACCGGACAATCACCTTGGGCTCCGCCCAGCCCTTGAGTTCAAAATGGTGATGAATGGGCGCCATCCGGAAGATGCGCCGCCCGTTTGAAAGCCTGAAGTACCCCACCTGGAAAATGACGGAGATCGCCTCGAGGACGAAGACCCCGCCGACGATGACCAGGAGCAGCTCCTGCTTCGTCATGATGGCCAGCGATCCGAGGGCGCTTCCCAGGGAGAGGGATCCCACGTCCCCCATGAAGACCTGGGCCGGGTACGTGTTGAACCAGAGGAAGCCCAGGCAGGCCCCGGTCATGGCCCCGCAGAAGACGGACAGCTCGCCCGTGCCGGGCACGTAGGGGATCTGCAGGTAACCGGCGATTTTGACGTTCCCGGCGAAGTAGGCGAAGAGCAGGTAGGTCATGAAACAGATCGTGGCCGGACCGATGGCGAGCCCGTCGAGCCCGTCGGTGAGGTTGACGGCGTTGGCCGTGCCGACGATCACGAAGGTGGCAAACAGGATGTAGGCGAGCCCCAGGTTGGGCAGCACGGTCTTGAAGAAGGGGAGGGTGACGGCGGAGCTGAAGTCGGGCCGGATGAAGAGAACGATGCTGACGAAAAGGGCGATCAGGAACTCGAGGCTGAGCCGGGTCCGGGCCGGGATGCCCTTGCTGTTTCCCGCGGTGAGCTTCTGGTAGTCATCCATGAACCCGATGATGCCGAATCCCACCATCACCATGACGATGAGCCAGATTAGGGCGTTGGTCAGATTGGCCCATAAGAGGGTTGCCAGAACGCTCGCGAAGATGATGAGAATACCGCCCATCGTCGGCGTCCCCTTCTTGGACAGGTGGGAGTCCGGTCCGTCTTCCCGGATGGGCTGTCCGATCTTGAGGGTTTCCAGCTTGCGGATCAGCCAGGGGCCCAGCACGAAACAGATGAGAAGCGCCGTGATCGCGGCGTAGATCGTCCGGAACGTGATGTAGCGAAACACGTTGAAGTAGGAGTAGGTTTCGTGCAACGGGTATAAAAGATGATAAATCAACTCTCACGACCTCCTCGCGGTTCAACATGGAACCGCGGACCTGCGGCAGGAGACGTTCAATTTTCAACGCCGATCGTCCGGACGATCGCCTGGACGATGTCCTCCATCTTCATCCGGCGGGACCCCTTGACGAGGACCCAGTCGCCTTCTTTCAGACCGCGCTTCAGGGACTCCGCGATCTCCTCGGGGGAAAGATCGATGTGGATCTGCTCGCGCCGGAGCCCCTTCTTCATGGCTCCCTGGGCCACGGCGCCGGCGAACCGCCCGCGGAGGAAGACTTTGGCCACGCCCGTTTCGCCGATCATCCGCCCGATGTCCCCGTGGAGCCTCTCCGACGCTTCGCCCAGTTCCAGCATGTCGCCGATGACGACGACGCTGCGGCTCTCTCCCTTCAGTTCCCGGAGTGTTTTCAGCGCCTCTCCGACGGAGGCCGGATTGGCGTTGTAGGCGTCGTTGATGAGGAAGGCGCCGTTTTTCAACCGGTGCACCTCCATCCGGCCCGCAACGGGCTTGAAGGACATGAGCCCGCGGCAGATCTTGTCGAAGGGGATGCCGCAGGCCCGTGCCGCCGCCGCGGCCGCCAGGGCGTTGTAGACATTGTGATTCCCGATCGTGGCCATGGTGACCTCCCGGGAGCCCGTTCCCGACACGAGCGTGAAGATCGTCCCCTTCTCCCCTTCCTGGCTGATATGCTCCGCGCAGACCTCCGCCGGCTTCTCGATGCCGAAGGTGATCGTCCTTCCCTCCCAGCGCTCCTCCCAGTGGGAAAGGTTCGGGTCATCGATGTTGATGACGGCCGTTCCGCGGCCGGACATGGTGCGGAAGAGGTCTCCCTTCTCCTCCCGGACCATCTTCAGGGATTTGAGTCCTTCGAGGTGGGCGGGCCCCACATTTGTAACGACGCCGATGTCCGGCTCGGCGATTTCCGTGAGACGGCGGATTTCCCCCGGCCGGTTCGTCCCCATCTCCAGCACAACCGCTTCGTGCCGGGCCTCGAGTCTGAAGAGGGTGAGGGGAAGCCCGATGAGGTTGTTGTAATTTCCTTCGTTCTTGAGGACGGCTTTCGTCTGCCCGAGGATGTTCGCCGCCATCTCTTTCGTCGTGGTTTTCCCCGAACTTCCCGTGATCGCCACAACAGGAACCTTGAATTTCATCCTCCAGTAATGGGCGATGTCCCCCAGGGCCTTCAGCGTATCCTCGACGCTCAGGACCGCCACATCGGCGGGAAGCCCGGCGACCTTTTCCTGCCGGTCCCGCCGGATGACGACACCCGTCGCACCGGCTTGAACGGCCGTTTTCAGGAAATCGTGGCCGTCGAAATGCTCTCCCACGAGGGCCACGAAGAGATTCCCCTTCGCGACGAGCCTCGAATCCGTGGAAACCCCCCGGAATTCCCCCTCGCGGCGGCCGGGGACCAGGACAGCCCCGGCGACCTTGCGGATCTCCCTCACATTCAACTGCGGGAGTGGCTCTTTGCCCATCGACCCCTCCCGAGTTTTTTTTCTTTCAACGCCTCCCGGCATTCCTCCCGGTCGTCAAAGGGAAATTTCTCCGTCCCGATGATCTGGTAGGTCTCGTGTCCCTTTCCGGCCACGAGCACAATGTCCTCGGGATGGGCCATGCCGACGGCCTCGCGGATGGCTTCCCGGCGATCGGGGATGACGACGTAACCCTTCCCGTCGAAACCCTCCCGGATGTCCCCGACGGCGTATTTCTTCGCGCCTTCGTCTCTGATCCCCATCTCGATCTCCCCGAGAATGGCCAGGGGGTCTTCCGTCCTCGGGTTGTCGGAGGTCAGAATCGACAGGTCGCTTCGCGTGACCACAGCCTTCCCCATGAGGGGGCGTTTGCCGCGGTCGCGGTCCCCCCCGCAGCCGAAAACCGTGATGAGCCGCGCTTTTTTGAATGGCAGCAGGTTTTCGATGACTTTCTTGAGCGCGTCCTCCGTGTGGGCGTAATCCACGAAGACGGTCGGTTCACCGGCGGCGCTCACCTTCTCGAGCCGGCCGGGGATCGTGCCGAGATTGGAAAGCCCGGACTGGACGGCGCTGTTTTCGATGCCCAGGCCGTAGGCCGCGGCGGCGGCTGCAAGGATGTTGTACAGGTTGTACCGCCCGACGAGGGCCGCCCGGATCGGATAGGTGCCCCGCAGCGTGCGGATCTCCGCGTCGATCCCATCCAGGGAGAAGGAATAACGGGCCACCCCGACATCGCAGGCGCCATTCAATCCGTAGGAGAGGGCCCGCGATGGCGGCACGTCCCGCAGGATGCGTTTCCCGAAGGGGTCGTCGCCGTTGATGATCATCGTCTGCCCCCGCCCCCTTGCCTCCCGGCCGAGGAGTTCGGTGAAAAGGCGCCTCTTCGCCAGGAAATAGGCTTCCAGCGTTCCGTGATAATCCAGGTGATCCTGCGAGAGGTTCGTGAAGATCCCCGCGTCGAACTCGCAGTCATCCACTCTTTTCTGATCCAGAGCGTGGGAGGAAACTTCCATCACCACGTGATCCACACCCGCGTCGAGCATTTCCCGGAGCATCCCCTGGAGATCGAAGGATTCCGGTGTCGTGTGCGCCGCCTCGCGCACTTTCGAACGATAACGGTAATTGATCGTCCCGATGACGCCGGGCGCATATCCCGCCTGCCGGAAGATGGACTCCAGCAGGTAGGTGATCGTCGTTTTCCCGTTCGTCCCGGTCACCCCGACAAGGCAGAGGGCCGCCGAGGGGTTCCGGAAATAATTTTTCCCGATGACCCCGAGAGCCTGGCGGCTGTCCCTCACCCGCAGGACGGTCACGCCGGCCGGCGCGTCGACGGGCTGCTCGCAGAGGACGGAGCGGCACCCCTGTTTCAGCGCCTCGGGGATGAAGCGGTGCCCGTCGAGCTTGAGCCCCGCAATGGCCACAAAGAGCGAGTCCGTCCTGCACAGCCGGGAGTCGTAGCAGACGGAAGAGACCTCTCCCGTCAGGTCACCCTTTCTTTCAAAAACGTCGATCCCCTCGATCAGTTCCGATAGCCTCAAGGATCCCCTTCAGTGTCCCGTCGTGAAATAAACGGTGCAGGCGCGGTTTCTCCGGACGGGTATGCCCGCCTCGGGCGCCTGGCTCACCGCCCAGCCGTTGCCGACGATCTTCAGGTCGATGTCGCGCTCCTGGGCCAGCTTCATCGCGTTCTTCAGCGGCATCCCCCGGAAATCCGGCAGGAGGTCTTCCGCCTCCTGATCCGCCTCGCCTGTGGCGGCGGCCGCCGCCACGGGCAGCGACGCGAGCCGGATCTGCACCGGCTGGTTGATGTTTCCTTTCTCGATCGTCGGCACCTCGCCGATGCCGCTGTCATAGCAGCGGATGATCTGCTGGGAGATCTCCTTGAACACCGGGGCCGCGGCTTCGCCGCCCCACTTGAACCGCTGGGGCTCGTCGATGGTGACCAGGATGGCGAGCCTCGGGTTCCCCGACGGGAAGAATCCCATGAAGGAGGTCCTCACCCTTTCCCGGGAGTAGCGTTTCGCCGCGAAGTCGAATTTCTGGGACGTTCCCGTTTTCCCGGCCACGCCCACGTTCTGGATGCGGGCTTTCCTGCCGGTTCCCTCCTCGTCGCCGACGACATCGGTCAGGATGGCCGTGAGTCTTTCCGCCGTCCGCGGCGAGATCACCCGGCGCACGGCCGTGGGGGTGAATTCCTGGACCACATCGCCCCGCTGGTTGACGACCTTCTGCACCAGGTAGGGCTGCATGAGCACCCCCTGGTTGGCGATGGCCGAGAAGGCGCTGATCAGCTGCAAGGCCGTCACGGAGATGCCCTGACCGAAGGCGATGGTGGCGGCGTCCACCGTCGTCCAGTTTTCGCTGGGCCGGACCAGCCCGCCCGATTCGCCCGGGAGGTCGATGCCCGTTTTCCGGCCGAAGCCGAAACTCTGTATGTACTGGTGGAACTTCTGCTTCCCCAGCTTCTGGGAGATCTTCACGGAGCCGATGTTACTCGAGTACTTGAGAACCTCGTGGAACGTGAGGGTTCCATGTTTCTTCCGGTTGGCCTCATGGATGGTGACATTCGCCACCCGGTAGGCGCCGTTTTCGCAGTAGAACCGGTCCGTCTCCTTCACGATGCCTTCCTCGAGGGCGGCCGCGGCCAGGAAGGGCTTGAAGGTGGACCCGGGGTCGAAGACGTCGGTGATGGCCTTGTTGCGCTTCAGATCCGTGTCCCCCCGTTGGATGTTGTTGGGGTTGAACGGCGGTTCGTTGGCCATCGCAAGGATCTGTCCCGTCTTGGGGTCCATGACGATCGCCATCCCGCCCCGTGCCCCCGTTTTCGCTATGGCCTCTTTCAGATGGGATTCGACAAGATACTGGATGCGGCTGTCGATGGTGAGAATGAGGTTGTGGATGACGTCCTTTTTCTCCTCTGCCGGTCCGTCGGCAAGGTAGAGCTTCCTGCCTTTGGCGTCTCTTCCCCAGAGGACCCTGTCCGTTTCGCCCTTCAGATATGTTTCATATTTGAGTTCTAACCCCTCCAGGCCGTTGGAGTCAAGTCCCACGGACCCGATGAGCTGACCCGCCAGCTCCTTGTTGGGGTAGAAACGCTTGGGCTCCTGCACGAGGTACACGCCGTCGAGATCCAGGGCCCGGATCCGGGCGGCCTGGGCGGGCGAGACCATCCTCGCGATCCAGCAGAAGTTCTTCGATTTCTGAATCTGCTGGGCGACCTGTTTCTTCTTGAGATGGAGCACCGAGGAGAGCCGGGACGCCGTCGCGTCGGCGTCGGTGACCCTGGAGGGATCCGCGAAGACGGAGTCGACGAGCAGGCTCGCGGCGAGCTTTTCACCGTTGCGGTCGAAGATCAGGCCCCGTTCGGGCGGCAGGGGCAGGCTCTTCTTGTGCTGCCGCTCCGCCATGACCTTGTAGGTGCTGCCGGACATGATCTGCAGGTGGAAAGCCCGGGTCATGAGCGCGACGAAAAGGGCCGTGAAGAAAAGCAGAACGGTCAGCAATCTGAACTTGTACCATTTTTTGGCTGCCCCGCTCATTGGATCCGTATAACCTGCTCCCTTTCCGGATAGGACATGTCGAGTTTTTCCCTGGCGAAGGCCTCGATGCGTTTCGGTGACTTCAGGGTCGCGATCTCAACCTTCAGCTTCCGGTTTTCTTCCTGGAGGCTCGACCGGACGCTGATCTCTTCCGCCATCTGGTACTTGAGCTGCGTGTTCTTCAGGTGAGACCAGACATAGAGAAGCGCCGCGGCCACGATTACGCAGACGGCGAGAATGAAGCTCGATACCTTTGCTCCCGACCCCTCGCGGGTGTACGCCGCTGTCCGGCTCCGGGCCACTTTAACGATCGGCATGCCTTAGATCCTCTCCGCCGTCCTGAGCTTCGCGCTTCTCGATCTCGGGTTTTCCTCTATCTCGCCGGGACCGGGAGTCACCGGCCTCTTCGTCAGAACCTTGAGCTGCGGCTCCCTGCCGCACCGGCACAGGGGGAGGTCGGCGGGGCAGATGCAGCCCTTCTCCAGCGAGCGGAAGGTGTTCTTCACGATCCGGTCTTCGAGCGAATGAAATGAAATAATGGAAAATCTCCCCCCTTTTTTCAGACAGGGGACGCTTCTGACAATCGTCCCGTGAAGATTCTCGAGTTCCTCGTTCACGGCGATCCGCAGGGCCTGAAAAGTCCGCGTGGCCGGGTGAATCTTTCCCCGTCTCCCCGATGCGCCGACGGTTTTCGCGATCAGCGACGCCAGTTCGGATGTCGTTTCGATCGGCGCGACCTTCCGCCGGGCCGCGATGGCTCCGGCGATCCTCACGGCCTTTGCTTCCTCCCCGTAGTCGCGGATGATCTTCGCGAGTTCCTTCTCCGGGAGGCTCTTGACGAGGTCGGCGGCGCAGACCTTGCGGCGTCGGTCCATCCGCATGTCGAGAGGCGCATCGGATGAAAAGCTGAAACCCCGCTCGGCCCTGTCGAGCTGGTGGGACGACACCCCCAGATCGAGGAGCAGCCCGTCCACCGGCCCGATGTGTAGACCCGCCAGGATCCGGTCCACATCGACGAAATTCCCCTTCCGCAGGATTTTTCGCCCGCCGAAGGCGTGCAGGGCCTTTTCAGATTCCGAAAGAGCGTCATCATCCTCGTCGATCCCGATAAGGATTCCGTCGGGTGCCGAAGCCTTCAGGATCGCCAGGGCGTGACCGCCGCCGCCCACCGTTCCGTCCACGTATATCCCGCCGGGTCTGCACCGGAGCGATTCAACGGCTTCCCGGACCATGACCGGCTTGTGAAAAGGGGTTCCTGCGGTCTCCATCGCCTCGCTCGCTTCCGGGATGGAAAGAAAAGTCCGCCCTTCTTCCCGGCTTTTCCTTTTCGTAAAGGACGCGTGCCGGCGGGGTTAAATGCCGAGGTCGGCCATATAATCGCTGAACCGGTCTATGTTCGCGCCGGACTTTACGATCTCTTCCTCGAAACGCTCCTTGCTCCAGATTTCTATGACCTTCACCATCCCCGCGAGGACGATGTCTTTTTCCAGCTTGGCGTACTCCCGGAGCGACGGCGGGATAAGAACCCTGCCCTGCCCGTCGAAGGAGCAGTCCACGGCGCCCGACATGAAGAAGCGCTGGAAGGCCCGCACCTCTTTCTTGAGAAGGGACTGAAGGCTGACCTTCTCTTCCAGGATTCTCCATTCGTCATAGGGGAAGACCATCAGGTAGCCATCCCAGTTGGTGATGACCATGTGGTTGTCGTACTTCTCCGCGAAGACCTCCCGGAGTTTTGACGGGAAAATGATCCTTCCCTTGTCGTCAATGGTGTGATAGTATCTTCCCCTGAAAACGGACATGCCTAAAATCCTCTGATTTCAAGAGTATGCAATAAGCGCTCCACAATAATCCACTTTCCCCCACCTGGTCGGACTATAGAGTCGGCACAGGCTAATGTCAAGAAAAATTTTGACTTTTCAGGGTTTTCTCTTCCGGACCTGATACTTCTGGACGGCCTCGCTGTGTGTGCGCAGCCGGTAGGAAAACAGGTGGGTACCGTCGTTTTTTGACACAAAGTAGAGGTAATTGACATCGGCGGGGTTCAGAGCGGCCTGGAGGGCGTCCATGCCGGGACTGGCGATGGGTGTCGGCGGGAGCCCCGCGATGAGGTAGGTGTTGTAGGGGGTCTTCTTCAGGAGATCCTGCTTCCGCAGGTTTCCGTCGAAGTCGGGAAGCCCGTAGATCACCGTCGGGTCGCTCTGGAGGGGCATCCTTTGCTTCAGACGGTTGTGGAAGACGGCCGAAATAAGCGGCATCTCTTCCTTGCGGCCCGTTTCCTTTTCGATGATGGAGGCGAGGGTGACGAATTCGTTCACCGTCATTCCCAACGCCTTCGCCCGCTTTGTCATGGGAGGGGTGACGTGTCGCCAGAACTGGCCCACCATGAGTCCGATGATTTCCTGTGTGCTCATGGAGCGGTCGAGGCGGTAGGTCTCCGGGAAGAGGTATCCCTCGAGGCTTTTGCTTTCAATGCCCAGCTTCGTCAGGAATGCCCTGTCGGCGCCGAGACGCAGGAACTCCTTTTCGTCCACCAGGCGATTTTCCAGGAGCCGGTCAAGGATCATCCGGACAGTGAAACCCTCGGGCACCGTGACGTTGTAGCCCTTGACGTCGCCGCGGATGAGCTTTCCCAGGATGTCCGAGGGGGACATCTGTCCCGAGAACTCGTATTCCCCCGCCCGGATGTGCCTTGTGCCGTTTCTCAGCAGTGCGAGCAGGTGGAAGAGCTCCCGACGCCTCAGGAGACCCTCGGCATCGAGGATATCCATCACGCGGCTGAAGGCGGTCCCCCTGGGGATGTCGACGGTCCGAAGCGGGATGTCCCTGCCGACGGGGCTTTTCGCGTAGATGAACAACGTCAGCAGGCAGATGCCGGCAAGCAGGGCCGCCGTCGCGAGGAAGACGACAACTTTCCTACCGGGAACTCTCATGCTCCGTCTCTCGTCTTCCTTCGGTTCAGGTAGTCCTGCAGGATAATCATGGCGGCGAGTTTGTCCACGACGGCCTTTCGTTTCTTCCTGCTCACCTTCACTTCCGTCAGGATCTCCTCGGCCCGGCTGGTCGTGAGGGTCTCGTCCCACTTGATCACCGGGAGGGCAAACCTCTTTTCAAGAATCCCGGCGAAGCGACTGACTTTCTCGCACTGGATCCCCTCGCTTCCGTCCAGCCGCAGGGGGTAACCGATCACGATCTTCTCGACGACGAACCGGCGGATGATTTTCTCGAGGGACTCCAGATCCTTATCGAGGCTCCTTCGCGTGAGCGTCGGGATTCCCCGGGCGGTGATTCCCATCTCGTCGGAAAGGGCGAGTCCGATTCTTTTTTCCCCGTAGTCCAGGCCTAAAATACGCATGTCCTTCATCGTCAGGAGGCTGTAGTTAACACGGGGCCGCCCTTCTGACAACCCCTTTTCTCGCGGCGGGACGCGGGGTGCCCGTTTTTAATGGTTGTTTAAATGCCGCCGTTTTGTTATTTTTTTCCAAAGCTGCCGCATTTCGAGGAAGCGGCGTCATCGGAAAAAGAAAATCCATTCGCGGCGGGTCGGTCCATCGACCCGCCGCAGGAAAGACCAGCGGATGAAGCATATCGTCCTCGGCACGGCCGGACATGTGGATCACGGCAAGACGGCCCTTGTCAAGGCGCTGACCGGCATTGACACCGATCGGCTCAGGGAAGAGAAGGAGCGGGGGATCACCATCGAGCTGGGGTTCGCGCCCCTCGACCTGGAGGGCGGCGAGAGAATCAGCGTCGTCGATGTCCCGGGCCATGAGAAGTTCGTGAAGAACATGGTCGCCGGAGCCACGGGGATCGATCTCGTTGTCATGGTCGTCGCGGCCGACGAGGGGGTCATGCCGCAGACGAGGGAACACCTCGACATCTGCACCCTCCTCGGTATCCGGCTGGGTGTCGTAGCGCTCACCAAGGTCGATCTCGTGGACGAGGACTGGCTGTCCCTCGTGCAGGACGACGTCCGCGAGTTCCTGAAGGGAACCTTTCTTGCCGATGCGCCGGTCATCCCCTGTTCCGCCGTAACCGGCCGGGGCATCCCGGAGGTCCGGCGTGCGATCACGGAGGCCGTCGCCCGGCTCGAGGAACGGCGCGACTCCGGTCTTTTCCGGCTTCCCATCGACCGTGTCTTCACAATGAAGGGTTTCGGCACCGTGGTCACGGGAACTCTCGTCTCCGGGAAGGTGGAGGTCGGGGACACGGTGGAGATCATGCCTTCGAAGGTTCAGGCCAAGATCAGGGGTATCCAGGTGCACAACGAAAGCCGGGATGCCGCCCGGGCGGGGCAGAGGACGGCCATCAACCTCCAAGGCGTGGAAAAGGAGACGGTGTCCCGGGGCGAGGTGCTGACACATCCCGGGATTTTCGAGGCCGGACGGCGGCCCGACGTTTTCCTCCATTACCTGCGCGGCGGCGAGAAAAAGTTCAAGACGAGGAGCCTCGTGAGATTTCACACGGGGACCAGCGAGGTCATCGCAAGGGTCCTTCTTCTGAACCGCGAGGAGATCGAGCCCGGCGCGGGTGCCTTCGCCCAGGTGCTTCTCGACTCCCCCGTCGTCGTCATGGGGCGGGACCGTTTCGTCATCCGGAGCTACTCCCCGGTGAGGACCATCGGCGGCGGCGAGATCCTCGACCCGCAGGGACGGAAACAGAAGCGGGGCATCGACCAGTTTCTCCGGGAGCTCGAGATCCTTCTTTCCGGAACCGACGCCGAGAGGGTGGAGACCATCATCGGCCGCGCGGGCGCCGCGGGCCTCTCCGCCTGGGACCTCGCCGTCCGCAGCGGCATGGCCATGGCGGATCTTCAGAAAATCATCAAGGACCTGGCCCAGAAAAAGAAGGTCATCCTGCCGGAGAAGGACGGATCGAGAATCATCGCCTATCCCGCCTACCAGGCCCTCCAGGATCGGCTGCTTGCGGAAATCGAGGGCTATCACCGGAAGAACCCCCTGAAGGAAGGCATGCCCAAAGAGGAACTCCGCATGGTCCTCCCGGAGGAGGTCGATGCGAAGCTTTTCAACATGGCGGCCAGGGAGCTCGAGAAGGAAGGCCGTATCGCCGTCGAGAAGGAGAGCGTCCGCCTGACGGGCCACCGGGTGAGCCTGAAGGGCGAGCTGGAGGGACTGAAGACAAAGATCGCCCAGACCTATCTCAAGGCGAAGCTCACCCCGCCTCTCGTCAAGGAGATTCTGGAGCGTTTCGACTCAAAGCCCGGGGAAGTCCAGAGCGTCCTCGGCGTTCTCCTCAAGGAAGGTGTTCTCTTGAAGGTGACGGAGGAGCTGTACTTCCACCGCAGCCCCATGGACCAGCTGAAGAGCGATTACGTGAAGCTTCTCGCGAAAGACGGCAAGGCGACGCCGGCGACCTTCAAGGATCTCACGGGGCTCACCCGCAAGTTCATCATCCCTCTCATGGAATATTTCGACGCGACGAAACTCACCATACGGGTGGGCGATCACCGGATGCTCAGGGAACGCAAGGAGAAATGAAAAGGAAGCTTTCCGGCCCCATCGAGAAGGTGAAGATTGTCCTCTGCGGCACGAAAGAGGCTTCGGCGGCGTCCGCCGCCGTCATCCGGGAACGCATGGTCGAGGTCGTCCTCAACGGGAGGCCGGTGGTCACTGTCGCCTGCACGGGCAAACATCTGGAGGAACTCGCCGCCGGGTTCCTGAGGTCGGAAGGGGTCGTGGGAGACAGGAAAGACATCCTCGATCTGTATGTCGCGGCGGACGGCGGCCGTGTCGAGGTCCGCGTTGCCGCTGGGAGGTGTCGCCGGATCCTCGGGAAGAAGGCCGGCCGGACACTGGCCTCGAGCGGCGCCCGCGGGATGGTCGCCTGCGACGACGCCGGGACAAGACTGAAGAGAAAAGCAGACGGCGGCCCGTCCCTGACGCCCCGGAACGTTTTGAGACTGATGAACGGCCTCCTTCGCTCGGGGGAGCTGCACGATGCCACGCGGGGGACGCACTGCTCGGCCCTGGCGACGTCGCAGAAGATCATCGCCGCCCGCGAGGATATCGGGAGGCACAACACAATCGACATGCTGAGCGGCTATGCCCTCCTGGAGGGCCTGTCTCCGGAGGACAAGATTGTCCTGACCACGGGGCGGGTGTCCGCCGAGATCGTGTACAAGATTCGCGCCATGAACGTTTCGGTGATCATATCCCACTCGGCGCCCACCTCGATGGCCGTTGCACTCGCGGCGAAACTCGGGATCACGCTCATCGGCTATGTGAGAAACGGGAAGATGAGGATATACGCCCGCCCGGAGCGTGTCAGGTTCTGACGGCACACGACGATCAGTCCCGGGGGCCCGTTCATCGGGGCCCGCCGGACGGCAGGAACGGAGAGGCAGGATCCCATGCAAGGCAAATCGGACAGGAAAAATCTTTTTGTAAAGGACATCCGGGCAGGGGGAGCCGTCAGGAGCACCTTCCTGGTGACGGAAAAAAACACCGCCTTCACCCAGAAGGGGACCCCTTACATCAATCTGCGCCTTCGAGACCGGACGGGCGACGTCGACGGCAAGATCTGGGACAACGCCGACGTCCTGGACAAGCGTTTCAGGAAAGGCGATGTGGTCCACGTGACCGGCCGGGCCGTCAGTTACCGCGACACCCTGCAGGTCACCATCTCGGAGATCACGAAAGCGGATGGCGCCGGCTTTCGCCCCGAGGATTACCTGCCGTCTTCGAAGGAGGACATCGACGAGATGTTCGAGGCCTTCACCGGCTGCATCGCCACCGTCGAGGACCCCTGGCTTCGTGCCCTTCTCGAAGCCTTTTTCTCCGACGAAACATTCGCGCTCCGCTTCAAGAGGGCACCGGCCGCGAAAGGGTTTCATCACGCCTACATCGGGGGACTTCTGGAACACACCCTCTCGACGGTGAAACTCCTGGATATGGTGGCCCGTCACTACCCGATGATCCGACGGGACCTCCTCATCACCGGGGGGATTCTCCACGACATCGGCAAGATCGCCGAGTTCGATTACGACGGCATGATCGATTACAGCACCGAAGGCCGGCTCGTGGGGCACATCGTCATGAGTGTCGAGATGCTCGATAGCAAAATCGCCGGGATCGAGAATTTCCCCCCTGCGCTTGCCATGGAACTCAAGCACATCCTCGTCAGTCATCACGGCGAGACGGAGTTCGGCTCCCCCAAGAGGCCCAAGACCGTGGAGGCCCTCGTCATCCACATGGTGGACGACCTCGACGCCAAGATCCACGCTTTCCACGAGTTCATCGAGGGGTCCGGGGAGGCCGACTCGGAATGGACGGCCTTTCACCGCTTCTTCGAGCGGTTCCTGTATAAGGGAAAGACAGGTGCGTAGCGCGGGAATATTGGACTCATGAAATGATGGGATGTCGAGCGAGGGTCTATTGTTAAAAACCCATTATTCCATGATTCCAGTAACCCATGGCTCCTCAAATTTTCTCCCCGGGGTACGCCTATTCCGTGAGCCCCGGGGATGATGCCAAAACCCGCCTGGAGCGTCTCGCCGCCTGCAACGCCGTTGTCTGCAATCCGTCCGCTGGAGTCACCCGGGCGCCTTGTCCGGTCACTTGCGCCAGTAATTATTAGCGGCGGCCACGGTTTGAAAATTGATGGCGATGACTTGTGATGCCCCCATGAGCGAATTTGCGTCGTTGGAGTACGTGGGACGGAGCCTTTTGAGAACTTCCGCGTCCGGTTGCGTGTACTTGACGCCGCGGCGGCTCAGAGTGATAGCGAGTTCAAAGCCCGCCTGCGGTGTGTCCGTGATGAGCGTGGTCAACCATGTGTCAGCCATGATCAAGTCCTCCTGTTGATTAAGAATGTTTTTTCCGTCGTAACTGGAACCATGCCATTGGAGCTCTGAACGCCTGGATTCAGCTGTGCCGCGAAGCGGCGCCGGCTTGGGTGAGTTGTCAGGTGCCGCGGTCCAGGATCTGCTTGAGCACCACCGCCTCATTGCGCAACGGATCCCTGGCCGCGTAGATAAGGGGGATGTTTCCCTGGCATGAAAGGGCTCGCAGCTCCCGCAATGCGGGGTTGTTTTTCAACTCGGCGCGATACCGCTTGCTGAACCCCGGCCATTTCTCCGGGTCATGCCCGAACCATTGGCGAAGTTCGGTGGAAGGCGTGACGTCTTTGAGCCAGCGGTCGATCCTGGCTTTGACCTTGGCCAATCCACGCGGCCAGAGGCGATCTACAAGAATCCGCTCACCGTCAGTTTTGGCTGGAGGTTCATAAGCTCGCTTCAACATGACTTTCATGATTCCTTCTCCAGCGGCGCCCGACATGTTTGCAGATCACGAAAAAAGTTACCCTCTCCCATCGGTTTTGTCAATTGCGGAGTTCAGGAAGAGATGAGTCCGTCGGATAACGGGCGCAGGCCGTTGCCGTTGGTGGGGTGCGCCGGGGTCGGACCAAGCCACCCGGTTGATATTCAAAGGTTATCGTGCCGGAAGTAGGTGTTTTCAGGGCTTGGAACATCATGTTCATGCCCCGAAATGCTGCCGTAAGAAGCCGGAGATTCCCGGAGTACGTAGCTTCCGTCTGCATCAACCACCTCACGCCCCTTCGCCTTGACCCCCGGTTTCTCCCGGGTCATCCTTACAAAGGATTCACTCCCCACCGCAACACTCTCAGACCACTTGCCGTCCCGCAACCGTCCCCCCGCACCAATTGCTTCTTCAATCCATCCTCGATAAGCATCAGCAAGATCCGGCATTTCCTTGAACGTCAGCAGGTCTCTTAACCCCCTGTAGTCTACCAGTGCATAGCGCTCCCGGGGCCTCTGAATCTCGCTGTAACCACCGAAAGGCCACTCGGAAGGGTGGCGTACGACCCCCGCGCGAACCATATTGAGATCGATATAGAGGAGGCATGGAATCAGGTGGCTGTCCGTCTCCACCGCCGTCGCATGATAACGATCTTCCCAGTATGCCCCCTTCCGATTCTTCCTCTGATTGAATTCTTGGCCGGTCCTTCCCGCAATCAGCTGAATGGAATTGGGGATTACGTCTCTTCCCCCGTTGTCTCTGACAAGAAGGTGGACGTGATTGGACGTCACCATGTAGTTGAGCACGCACAGGTCGAAGCGCTTCGAAAAGCCACTGCAGATATCGGCGACGGTCTCTGGCAAATCTTGGAAGGAATTCCTTCTTGTGGCACCGGTGGGTCGTGTGCCACACATACCCGGGTATATCATGCCTGTTCGCTCTCGGCATATGGCGCCACTCTTAGAACAGGATTTTTGGGGTCAAAAATGTCGTTCTAAGGCCAAAAACTGCCCGACCGCGCACGTGACAATCTCCCGCGATCTCGGGGGTACCTCCTTCCAGAGTTCAATTTCTTGTGATAAAGAAACTTTTGCCCGAGCGAGTGCACCCTTTTCAATCGTTAAAACCTATTTTGGACAGATGTGTTGTTGATTTTTTACTTGATTCAATGGAAATGAACAGGTAGGTAACCAAACGCAGCATTCAGCGAGAGTGTTCCGGATTTTTCAATACTGGAAGCAAGGGGCGGTCCATGCAGGGAACAAATTGGGGACAGGCTTTTCAGGTGTTTCTCTACGGTTTCAGCGGGGTTTTTTTCTGTCTCCTCATCCTCCTGATGGGGATCAAGATCTTCTCAAAGATTTCCATATGGGCGCAAGAAACCTTCGGGAAGAAAAAGGCGGAGGAGGAGGTCAAAATCCCCACCGAGTACGAGGTCATGAAGGCAACCATCTCGGTGGAGGATAAATTGCCCGAGTATGTTTTCATGATTCCCGACTCTTTTGTTGAATATCCCATGATCGCGGGCGACAAGAACTTGGTGGATAAGAAAGAAAAAGAGGAAGAGACCGATTGATGACTCATGCGCTGCTTTGTAAAGACAAGGAGATTTAGTGATGGATGCCAGTCTGTTCAATGAAGTGATCAGCGGAATGGGTTTCATCCATGTGACTTATGGGCATGTCATTATGTGGGGCATTGGGCTCACATTCATTCTCCTGGCCATCCTGAAGAATTACGAGCCTCTGCTGCTGGTGCCCATCGGCTTCGGTATGATCATCGTTAATATCCCTCTCACGGAAATGATGAAAGAAAACGGTCTTCTGTGGGTCTTCTACCACTTTGCCATCGACAAATGGGACATCCTTCCGCCGCTTATTTTCCTGGGGATCGGTGCGCTGACGGATTTCAGTCCGATGATCGCCGCCCCCAAGACGCTGCTGCTCGGCGCAGCCGCTCAGTTGGGGGTTTATGTCACTTTCTTCGGCTCCATTCTTCTGGGATTCAATCTCAACGAAGCGGCATCCATCGGGATTATCGGCGGCGCGGACGGCCCCACGACCATATTTCTGACTTCCAAGCTCGCCCCTCACCTGCTCGGGGCGACGACCGTCGCGGCCTACTCTTACATGGCCATGGTCCCCATCATCCAGCCGCCCATCATGCGGCTCATGACGACACGGGAAGAACGTCTGATCAAAATGCGCACCCTCCGGCGGGTCAGCAGGGTCGAGAGGGTTGGGTTCGCCCTCGTTGCTACGCTCATTATCTGTTTTCTCGTTCCCGCTGCAGCACCTCTGGTCAGCATGCTCTTCCTGGGAAATCTTTTTCGGGAATGCGGTGTTGTGGAGCGGCTGACCAAGACCGCCCAGAACGAGTTGATCAACATCGTGACCATCTTTCTGGGGATTTGCATCGGTGCCACCATGCCGGCGGAGGTTTTTCTGAGACCTCAGTCACTCTATATATTCTTTCTCGGGCTGGTGGCCTTCTCTTTCAGTACGGTGGGAGGCATCATCCTGGCCAAATTCATGAACCTTTTTCTCAAGGAAAAGATCAACCCATTGATCGGAGCGGCGGGAGTATCCGCAGTTCCGATGGCGGCACGCGTGGCTCAGATCGTCGCCCGGGGGGAGAATAAACACAATTATATTCTCATGCACGCCATGGGACCGAACGTAGCGGGTGTGATCGGAACGGCGGCCGCGGCAGGATTATTTCTCTCCATGCTCAAATAAAGAGATGTCCGTCAAGTGTATGATCTCGCCGATGAAAAAATAGATAACCATCAGGCTCATCTCCCGATTAGCTGGCGAAAACCCGGCAGATTTTCAGTGTGAAGTACCTCAGGTCATGGAAGCCGCAGGCCTTTCGCTTGGGCCCTGCGCCGAAGTCGGACCAAGCCACCCGGTTGATATTCAAGGATTATCGTGCCGGAAGTAGGTGTTTTCAGGGCTTGGAACATCATGTTCATGCCCCGAAACACTGCCGTAGGGCGCGCCCGAGCCTTGGATGCACACATACCCCTGACTGTGCGGATCGGATTTGTCGTTCCGGACCATGCGGATGCGGTTCTCTTCGATCTCCGCTTCAAGGACGCAGCTCTGCAGGCAGAGAACGCAAAGGGTCTTTTTTTAACTCTCCCACGGCTTGGCCCTATATGATTTTAAAAGTGATGAACAGGTTTGCTATAAAAAACCCGGAAAAACCCCGGAGAAGCACCGTGACCTCTTGAGGTGGTTTTCATGCACGGGGAACAGAATCTCTTTTCAACAGGCTTCACTCAGGGGCGCTCGCCGAAGATCTTCCTCCCGATCCGCACGATGGTGGCGCCTTCCTCGACGGCCACCTCGAAGTCGCCCGTCATGCCCATGGAAAGCTCTTTCATCTCGATGTGGGGGATGTTTGCGCGGATGACTTCATCCCGCAGTTCCCGAAGCATCCGGAAGAAGGGCCTCGCGTCCTCGGGGTCGTCGAACCAGGGCGCCATGGTCATCAGTCCCTGGACGGAGAGGTAGTCGAGTGCCGAGAGTTCCCTGAGCAGAGCCGGGATGTCCTCTCTCCGGACCCCGCTCTTGGTGGCCTCGCCGCTGAGGTTCACCTCGATGAGGATCTTCATCGGCCGATCCGCAGCCCTGGCCCGTCGGTCGAGTTCCCGGGCGAGGCTCGTCCGGTCGACGGAGTGGATCATGTCGAAGATACGGACGGCGTACTTCGCCTTGTTGGACTGGAGATAGCCGATCATGTGCCATTCGACCTTCTTGCCCATCTTCTCGATTTTCCGTTTGGCCTCCTGGACGTAGTTCTCTCCGATGATGTCGACGCCGCAATCGATGGCTTCCATGATCCGCTCGTCATCGACGGTCTTGGTCACGGCCATGAGGCGGACATCGGATGCCTTCCGGCCGGTTCGAAGGGCCGCCTCCGCGATGGTCTCCCTCACGATGCGGATGTTATTTCGAATCTCCGACATGGTCATCCTCCTTCCTGAAATCGATGGCCCCGAGTTCCCGGAGGGCCTCGGTCACCTCGCAGACCGGAAGCCCGATGACGTTCGTATAGGATCCTCGGATCTCGCGGATGAAGAGGGCCGCCCGTCCCTGCACGGCGTATCCCCCCGCCTTGTCGTATGGCTCCTCCGTCGCGACGTACCAATCGATTTCTTCCGATGCCAGTTTTTTGAAGGTGACGTCCGAGGTGACGGCCCTGCTGACCCTGTGTTGCGATGTTGCCCTCAAGAGGGTGAAACCCGTGACGACCCGGTGGGTCCTCCCGCTTAATTTGCGCATCATTGCGCGGGCCTCTTCCCTGTGCGCGGGCTTCCCGAGGATCTCGCCGTCGATGATCACGGTGGTGTCGGCCCCGAGGACCCAGGCATCGGGGTACAATGCGGCCACGGCGGCAGCCTTCTCCCCGGAGAGGCGCAGCACGTGCTCCTCCGGTGATTCTTTTCCCGCCATTTCCTCGTTCACCTCCGCGGGGATGGCCCTGAAAACGATCCCTGCAAGGGACAGGAGTTCCTCCCTCCGCGGGGAGGCCGAAGCCAGGATCAGTTCTGTTTTCTGTCGCAGGGGCATGTCCTTCGTCATCGGGTGATGTAAAACCATCGAAAAATCAATGGATTATTTATGTGGCTCTGGTCTGCTTATTGCATTATTTGCCCTTCGGCGGAATTTTCTCCTGTCACGGCCGGTACCCCGGGCGGAGAGGTCCCGGCGGGACGCGCGATCTGTATGAAAGTTCGTTTCCGGCCGGCCGGGAGAACGACTTCCGCATTATATCAGCAATTCATCAAAAAGGCAGTGTTTCTCGCTGATCGTCCGGTCCCTTGGCCGGGAGGAGCAAGTCAGTGGAGTTACTCAAGAATTTTATTGAATATCCGATTTCCCTAACAGGCGCACCGCCGGTCGTTCCGGATTCCTGTCCCGGAACCCGCGACTCTACAGAGAAAAGGGTTCAGATGCAAGCAGAAGCCGTTTGCCGAATCATTCTGGAGGCTTCCGGTCGGGAGCTGGCCGACTCTCTTCCCCAGACGGTTTTCGAAATGGATTCGGAGGGGGTCCTGACATTTGTCAACAGGACGGCCATGGAGACCTTCGGTTATTCGGCGGAAGAGGTCGGAAGGGGACTTGATGCCCTGACGATGATCGCCCCCGCCGAGCGGTCCAGGGCGAGCGAAGATATATCCCGGGCCCTGCGGGGTGAAGTTCTGGGCTCGGGGTACACCGTCCTCAGGAAGGACGGCAGCGCCTTCCCCGCCCTGATTCGCATCGGCCCTGTCCAGCTGAATGGAAAGATCCTCGGTGTCCGGGGCGTCCTGATCGACATCTCCGATCTCAAGGCGACAGAGGAGCGCCTGCAGAGGGCGAAGGAAGAGACGGAAACCATCAACAGGGAACTGGAAGCGACCAACAAGCAGCTGGAGGAGGCCATCGCGCGCGCCAATGTCATGGCCATGGCGTCCGAGGTGGCCAACTGCACCAAATCGCAGTTCCTGGCCAACATGAGTCATGAAATCCGCACGCCGATCAACGGCGTCATCGGATTTTCCAATCTCCTTCTCGACACGGAGCTTTCGCAGGAACAGCGGGATTACGCGGAGGCGGTCCGTGATTCGGCGGAGATCCTCCTGAAACTGATCAACGACATTCTCGAATTCTCGAAACTGGAAGCGAAAAAAATGGCTCTCGAGCAGATCCCCTTCGACCTGAGGACGACCGTCGAGGGCGTGGCTGAACTGCTGTCCCTCAGGGCCCGCGAGAAGGGGCTCGATTTCGAGGTCCGTTACGGGCAGGATGCCCCGCGGCGGGTCGTCGGCGATCCCGGTCGGATCCGGCAGGTGCTCACGAACCTCGCGGGCAACGCGCTCAAGTTCACGGAGAAAGGCTTTGTGTTCATTGACGTGGGATGGCAGCCGCTGGTCGACGGGCAGGCGGTGTTCCGGTTCGCCGTGGAGGACAGCGGCATCGGAATTTCCGAGGAGAAACTCGAGTTCATTTTCGAAAAATTCACCCAGGCCGACGCGTCCATGACGCGCCGTTACGGCGGGACGGGCCTGGGGCTCGCCATATCGAAACAGATCGTGGAATTCATGGGCGGGACCATCGGCGTCACCAGCACCCTCGGCCGCGGATCGACCTTCTGGTTCGCGATTCCGCTGGGCCTGGGCGAAACGCCCCAGAGTCTCTCCATTCCGGCGGCCAGTCTCGAGGGGGTGCGCGCGCTGATCGTGGACCGCAGCGAGATCAACCGGCAGACGCTCCTCGACCTGACGTCGAACTGGGGCATGAAGAGCGATGCCGCAGCAACACCGGAGGAAGCCCTGGCGGCGCTGCGCGATGCCTGCGCGTCCGGGCGGCCTTACGGGATGGCCATCATCGATTCGGGATTCCAGGATGATATGGAATCCGTCGGGAGACGCATCCAGTCGGACCCGCAGCTGAAGGACACGGTCCTGATCGCCATCGCGGCGGTCGGCAAGCGGGGCGACGCCAGGCGTTTCTCCGAAGCGGGTTTCGCCGCGTACCTGGTCCGGCCGATCCACACGGAGACACTGATGGAAGCACTCGCCGCGGCCTGGGGCTCCAAGCTCCAGGGGGTCGCCGCACCGCTCATCACCCGCCACACCCTTGCCGAGGCACGCGCGTCGCAGGCCCCGGCCCGGGTGTCCGGACCGGAGGGCGTGCACGTTCTTATCGCCGAAGACAACCTGCTCAACCAGAAACTGGCCCTGAAGATGATGGAAAAACTCGGCTGCCGTGCCGATCTGGCCGGCAACGGCCGGGAAGCTCTCCGGATGATCGAGCGGGACCGGTATGATCTCGTTTTCATGGACTGTCAGATGCCCGACATGGACGGTTACGAGGCCTCGGCGATCATCCGCCGGCGGGAGAAGGAAAGCGGCGGACACCTGCCGATCATCGCAATGACCGCCCACGCCATGACGGGGGACCGGGACAAGTGCATCAAAGCCGGCATGGATGATTACATTTCGAAGCCCATCCGCAGGGAGGAGATTCTCCAGGCGATCAGCAGGTGGGTCCAAAAAGGCGAGTCGGCCTGAGGCGTCTTTTCAGAGGACGGTGACCTCGGGGGGATAGAGAGGACGATATGAACTTCAGGGATATGGCAGGACACATCGGGTTCAGCGAGGAGGAATTCCAGGAGCTCGTAGAGTTGTTCCTGGAAAGCACCCTTTCGGAGCTCGATCACATCAAGACCGCGGCGCAGGTGCCGGATTTCGAGAAGATGGCCATGTCCGCCCACTCCATGAGAGGCGCGGCCATCAACCTCGGGTTCACGGAGATTCACGAACTGGCGAAGACCATCGAGAGCAATGCCCGGGCCTGCGAGCTGAGCGGGGCCGTCGAGGCGGCGGACGAGATCAGGGACCATCTCGAGCGGATCGTCGGGACCCTCGCCCTGACGGGCCGCAACTGATCATCGGACAGGGGAGAATCCCCGACGGGTCGATATGAATGACACCTATCCCATTTTGATCGTTGAAGACGATCCGGTGACCCGGAGGCTCCTGGAGAAGATGCTTCAGGAAGCCGGCTGCGGCGAGGTGCGTTCCGCCGCGAACGGCCGGGTCGCTCTGGAGATTCTGAAGCACCGGCTCTACCCGATCGTCATCACGGACTGGGTCATGCCCGAGATGGACGGCCTGCAGCTCTGCCGCGCGATCCGGCAGGATGACCTGCCCGGTTACATCTACGTCATCGTCCTCACCGTGAAGGATGCAAAGGCCGACGTCGTCCGGGGGCTGGAGGCCGGCGCCGACGAGTACCTGGTCAAGCCCGTCAACCCGGCGGAACTCCGGGTTCGCCTGAAGACGGCGCAGCGCATCCTCAAACTCGAAAAGTCGCTCAGGACGACCAACGAGGAGATCCGAATCCTGTCCATCAAGGATCCCCTGACGGGGATCTTCAACCGCGTCTATCTTATGGAACGACTCCCGCAGGAGATCAAGAGGTCGCAGCGCTACGGGCACCCGCTGTCGATCATCATGTGCGACATCGACCACTTCAAGACGGTCAACGACGAATTCGGGCACAAGGCGGGGGATCAGATCCTGAAGGGGTTCGTTCAGTGCCTGAGTGCCTCGATCCGGCTCGACATCGACTGGATCGCCCGATACGGCGGGGAGGAGTTTCTCATCGTGCTCCCGGAAACGGAGCTTCAGCCGGCCTGCCTGGTGGCCGAACGGCTCCGGCGCGTCGTTTCAGAAAAGGTCTTCCGATTGAAGGGGAAAGATATCAGGATTACCTCGAGTTTCGGCGTCTCCAGCTTCCATCCGGGGAAGGATCAGAAAACGACCTTCGACAGCATGATGGAACAGGCCGACGAATTTCTCTACGAGGCGAAGCGCGAGGGGCGGAACAGGGTCAAGGGACAGAAGGTCAGAGACAAACGATACGAATTGAAGGGCGAACTCTATGAAGAAGAAATCACTGGTCGTCGATAACCATCCCGTCATGCTGGAATTCATGACGCGGTTTCTCAAGAAACAGGGACATCAGGTCATGACCGCCGAGGACGGTTTGATGGCCCTGGACATCCTCCAGACCTACACCCCGGACATCGTTTTTGTCGACCTCATCATGCCGAACATCGACGGGAAGAAACTCTGTCAGGTGATCCGCGGCATGCCGAGGCTGAAGGACACCTTCCTGGTCATTCTGTCGGCCGTTGCCGCCGAAGAGGAAGGGTTCGACTACCGGGAGGTCGGGGCGGACCTGTGCATTGCCAAGGGTCCGTTGAGCAGCATGTCGAAGACCATACAGGAAGCCCTGCACGAATTCGACCTGAAGGGCAGCCGGAAGGCCCCAACGCGCATCCTCGGCACCGATGGAATCCACGCCCGGCAGGTGACCCGGGAACTGCTGACGATCAAGAAACATTACGAAACGGTCCTGAACACCCTGGCGGAGGGGATTCTGGAGATCACGCCGGACGGCCGCATCGTGTACGCCAACCCGTCGGCGGTTCGTCTCGGCGGCATCCCGGAGGAGAAGCTCCTGGCCTCCCGCTTCCTGGACCTCTTCCAGGACGAGGACCGGGCCCGGATGGACGACATGGTGGCCAAGGTGCTCGCGACCTCTCATACGGTGTTCGATGACGCACCCCTGAAGCTTCGGTCGCGGCAGGTGCTGGTCAAGATCCTGCCGATGGTGGAGGATGTGAAGAAGACCGTCATCGTCGTTTTCGATGACGTGACGGACCGGCAGAGGATGGAGGCACAGCTTCAGCACGCGCAGAAAATGGAAGCCATCGGCACGCTCGCCGGAGGCATCGCCCACGACTTCAACAATCTTCTGATGGTGATCCAGGGAAACATCTCGCTGATGCTCTTCGACATCGACGCCGGTCATATGTATTACGAACGGCTGAAGAGCATGGAAAAGCAGGTCCAGAGCGGATCCCGTCTGACCGCACAGCTTCTGGGTTACGCGAGGAAAGGGCGGTACGAGGTCAAGCCTCTCGACCTGAACCAGCTGCTGCGGGAGGCGGCCGAGACGTTCAGCAGGACAAGGAAGGACATCGTCGTCCAGTATCACCTCGATCCGGAACTGCATCCCATTGAAGCCGATGCCGGGCAGATCGAGCAGGTTCTCATGAACCTCTTTGTCAATGCGGCCGATGCCATGGCGGGGTGCGGCGACATGATTCTCAGGACGGAAAACACCGACCATGAGGCCATGAAGGACAAGCTCTACAACCCGAAACCCGGCCGTTACGTGCTCTTCTCGATCACCGACACAGGCGCCGGCATGGACCCGGGCACGATGGAACGACTCTTCGAACCCTTCTTCACGACGAAGGAGATGGGCCGGGGCACGGGCCTGGGATTGGCCTCCGCTTACGGGATCGTCAAGGGACACGGCGGCTTCATCGATGTCGAGTCCGGAATCGGTGAGGGATCGACGTTCAAGATCTACCTGCCGGCGTCCAACAAGGAGGTTCCCCGGACCATCGAGGTGACCGAACCCGTCAAGAAGGGCCGCGAGACGGTTCTTCTGGTGGACGATGAGGACTCGATGCTGGAGGTAGGCGGAGAGCTGCTGAAAACAATGGGCTATCACGTCTACACGGCCCGGGACGGCGCTGAAGCGCTCGAAATCTACAATCGCAGCGGGGAGGAGATCGACCTTGTCCTCATGGACATGATCATGCCCAGGATGGGCGGGGGCGAGGCCTTCGACCGGATCAGGAAAATGAACCCGGCCGCCAAGGTTCTGCTCCTGAGCGGTTACAGCATCGACGGCGAGGCGGCCAAGATTCTCGAACGCGGATGCAGCGGGTTCATTCAGAAGCCCTTCAATATGGAAGAACTTTCGAAAACCATCGAGTCGATCCTCGGGGGGGAGGCTGTGGGACATCCCGTCATCGGAGTGAGAGGGCGGACCGCCTCGCGGGAGGGGTTCTGAAGCGGCGGCCTCCGGGCTTTCCAACGGGACGCGCCGTTCCCATCCCTGAAAGGAGCACATGCACAACAGTCCCGAGACGCGGATATCCCGCGAGCGGGCAGAGGCGGGATCCGGCGAAAAGCCGGCCGTTCTCGTCATCGACGACAATCCGGCAAACATCCGGCTGCTGGAAGTGATTCTTGAGACGGAAGGCTATGCTCCTCTTTCCGCGCTGAACGGCCGGCAAGGCCGGGAGATGGCGAAACGAAGGCGACCGGCCGTCATCCTGCTGGACGTGATGATGCCCGGCGAGAGCGGGTTCGACGCGTGCCATCTCCTCAAGTCCGATCCCGTGACAGCGGACATTCCCGTCATATTCGTAACGGCCGTGGACGACGTGGGGAGCAAGATCAAGGGACTCACCCTGGGCGCCGTGGATTACATCACGAAACCTTTCGACCGGCGCGAGGTGGTCGCCCGCGTGCAGCGCCACCTGGAGACGAGGGACACCTACCGGAATGTCATCGAGGCCCAGGCGAAGCGCCTGAAGCAGGTCCGTGAAGCCCAGCAGGCCATCCTGGTCCGGCCGGAGGACCTCCCGGAGGCAAAGTTCGCCGTCCGTTATGTCCCGATTCTGGAGGCCGGCGGGGATTTCTACGATGTTTTCGCCGCGGACCGCGACGTCTTCGGTTTCTTCGTCGCGGACATCAGCGGGCACGACATCAAGGCGTCTTACAACACCTTCGCTCTGAAGGCCCTCATCCATCAGAACACCGGTAACGGCACCGCCCCCGGAGAGACCCTGCAGATCATCAATCAGGTCTTCACGCGGCTTCTGCAGGACGGCGAATACCTGACGGCCTGTTATGCCCGGCTGGACCGCGGAGCAAACCGGTTGACCCTTGTCAATGCCGGACACCTCCCCGCCGTCTACATCGACGTCCGCGGAGATATCCGGGTTCTGGAGGCGAAGGGGGACATCCTCGGCGCCTTCGAGTCCGTGTCCTTTGAACCGCTGTCTCTGGCCGTCCCGCCGGGTGGAAGGATGTTTTTCTACACCGACGGCCTGATCGAACGCTACGGGACGGCCCGGCGCAGGCGGGAGGACGGTCTGGTGGATCTCGTCGAGGCCTGCGTCGAGACGCACGATCTGCCCCTCGGATCGGCCGTGGGCGAGATCGTGACCGCGCTGTGTCCCGATGGACGGACCCTCCAGGACGACGTGCTGCTTCTGGGGGTGGACCTTTAGGCGGCATGTCCGCGTGATTTGAATGAGGTTTTTCTGGAACATCGTCATTCCCATTCCCATGATGAGATCGAAGAAATGAACGCCACATTTGAAGTCCGCACCGTTTCCGATCATCTCAGCATCCTCTTCTCTTCCGCGCTGGAGAAGATCGACGCTGTCAGCCGCGAGACGGAGAAATTTCTTTCCCATCTGGGCATCCAGGAGAAAGCGTTCCGGATATTGCTTTCGATGCGGGAGGCCCTGACCAACGCAATCCTGCACGGCAACCAGGGGAATCCGCAAAAACTGGTCCATTACAGGGTTCACGTGGAAGAGGGTGACCTGGTGATCGAGGTGAAGGATGAGGGTACGGGGTTTGACTGGAAACGCCACATGAAGAGAAAACCCGGGGCCAGAGCGGAATCCGGCCGGGGTCTTTTTATCATGCAGCGGTTTGCCTCTGATGTCCGCTTCAACGACAGGGGCAATCACCTGGTATTGCGGTTCAAGTGAGAGGTCGTGATGAAAACCAATGTGGAAAGAAAGCCGGAAATCCTGCCGAAAGCGCTGCAACCCCCCGGTGACCTCGTGGCGCCGACGATCGAGGCCTTCAAAAAAGAGGTCCGTTCCCTGCTGAGGAAAGGTCCCCGCTCCCTCGTCCTCGATCTGACCCATGTCCGGATGGTGGATTCCGTCGGTCTCGGCGTCCTGATCGCCGCCCACAACGCCCTTTCCAAGAAAGGGGTGAAGCTGTCGGTGATCAACGTCTCCAGGGAGATCCGCGATCTCTTCGCGGCCATGCGGCTGGACGAGCACTTTGACATCGAAACACCCTGATGCCTGCGGGCCGCCGGCCTGCCGCCGTCTGACGCAAGAAGTTTTTTCAGATGAGAAAAAGACGCCAGGGGGAAAAACACAATGTCACCGCTCCCGGCGGGGACATCATTGCCTCTTCCGCCCGGGAGTTCCGCCGGCGTTTGTGGTTCCTGATGGATGAAGAGGCCCGGCGAATCGTTGTGGACCTCACCGGCGTCGGCATGATCGACTCGACCGGCACCGGGACGTCCGGATGACGGCCTGATCGCCGGATACGCAAGAAAACGCCCGCCTTTCACGACCTTTTCCGGATCAATTCCCTTGAGAATTTCAACCGCCGATGATACGCTGGCGGCGATTCATCACCCCTTTCACGACCTTATCGTTCCATCCGGGAGGATGCACCTTGAGAAGGAAGATCATCCTGGCGGTGTTTCTCGCCCTGTTTGTGACCGTTGCCCTGCTGGTCTACCTCGGACAGCGGAAAGCGAGGCTGCAGGAGCCTTATTACTCGGGAACCATTGAGTCCACCCAGTCGGAACTGGCCTTTCAGGTCAGCGGTCGCGTGATCGCCGTCCATGTGAAGGAAGGACAGCCGGCAACGGAGGGCCAGGTCCTGGCCGAATTGGACCCCCGGGAATACGCGGCGGCCCGTGATCAGGCCGGGGCGAACCTGAAAAAGGCCGAAGAGAACCTCAAGCAGCTCAAGACGGTTCTCGACATCAACCGCAAGGTTCTTCCGGCCGATGTGACGCGCGCGGAAGCCGCCCTGACCGGCGCGAAGGACGTCCTCGCGGAAGCCCGGGCCAACAAGGAGCGTTACGACCAGCTGTACGAGCGGGCCGTCGTTTCGAAGAAGGAGTGGGAGACGGTGACCCTGGCCTATGACACGGCCCGGTCGCGGCTGACCGAGGCCGAGGCGGTCCTCCGGCAGGCCACGGGCAATCTCCGGAATCTCGAATCGATCGGGAAACAGATCGAAGCGGCTGCGGCCCAGGTGAAGGCCTCGAAGGCAGCGGTGGACCTGGCCGAAATCCAGCTCCAGCACACCCGTCTCAAGGCGCCTTACAGCGGGATCATCACGAGCCGCAACGTGGAGCCCGGCGTTGTGGTCTCTCCCAGCCGTCAGGTCCTGACCCTGTCGGACCTCTCGGAAGTGAAGCTGAAAATCTTTGTCGGCGAAACCGAGATCGGCAAGGTCAAACCGGGTCAGAAGGCGGACGTCAAGGTGGACACCTTCCCCGGCAAGGTCTACAACGGGGTCGTCTCCTACATTTCTCCGGAAGGCGAATTCACGCCGAAGATCATCCAGACCCACAAGGAAAGGGTCAAGCTGGTGTACCTCGTCCAGATCCTTCTTCCGAATCCGGACCTGGAGCTGAAAGCCGGCATGCCCGCCGATGCCTGGTTGCGCTGAGCCCGTGGGCGGAAGGCCTGCCGTCCACGGTGCATGGAAATTCACGATGACGCCCATCCCGGAACCCTTCATCCGGATCCAGTCCGTCTCCAGGCGGTTTGCCGATGTCACCGCCCTGGAAGATCTTTCGCTCGACATCCCCCGCGGATCCCTCTTCGGACTCGTGGGCTCCGACGGCGCCGGGAAATCGACCCTCCTGCGGATGATCGCCACCATGATACCGCCCACCTCGGGGCAGATCCTCGTGAACGGCATCGACGCGGTTTCCGGGAGGCGGGAGATCAAGAATCTCATCGGGTACATGCCCCAGCGTTTCGGACTCTACCAGGATCTCACCGTCGCGGAAAATCTCGCCTTCTTCATGGATGTCTTCGGCATCACCGGGGCGGAGCGGGTGAAGCGGAGAGAGCGCTACCTGGGGTTTTCCAACCTCCTGCCCTTCGTGGACCGGCTTGCCGGCAACCTCTCAGGGGGCATGAAACAGAAGCTGGGCCTTGCCTGCGTACTCGTGCACCAGCCGTCCCTTCTGATCCTCGATGAACCGACCAACGGCGTCGATCCCGTCTCCCGGCAGGAGTTCTGGGAGATCCTCCTGGAAATGAAACGGGAAGGGATGACCATCGTCGTATCGACGGCCTATCTCGACGAAGGAGAAAAGTGCGATCAGCTCGCGCTCATGCACCGCGGCCGGGTCCTGCAGGTGGCCGGTCCCGGTGAAATCCGCGCTTCCTTCGTCAGCCTGGAGGAGGCCATGATTCACCGGATCCAGGCGGCGGACGAAGAGGTGACGAATGAACGATTCCAACCCTGACATCGTCCAGGTACGGGACCTGGAAAAGCGCTTCGGGGATTTCGTGGCCGTGGACCGCGTCTCTTTCTCGATCCGGAAAGGCGAGATTTTCGGCTTTCTGGGCCCGAACGGCGCCGGGAAATCCACGACGATCCGCATGCTCTGCGGCATCATCACACCCACGGCGGGCTCCGGACGGGTCGCGGGCTATGACGTCATCGCTCAGTCGGAGGAGATCAAGAAGACCATCGGCTACATGTCCCAGAAGTTCTCCCTCTACGAGGAGCTGACACCCATGGAGAACATCCGCTTTTATCTGGGCGTTTACGAGGTTCCGGAGCGGCAGTGGCCCGAGAGGATCGAGTGGGCTCTCCGGCTGAGCCGCCTCCGGGACGTGAGCACGAGACTCACCCGCGAGCTCCCGCCGGGGTGGCGCCAGAGGCTGGCCCTCGCCTGCGCGCTCCTCCACCGCCCGGAGATCCTCTTCCTCGATGAACCCACGTCGGGCGTGGACCCCATCGCGAGGCGGCGCTTCTGGGATTTCATCGGAGGCCTGGCCGGCGAGGGGGTCACGGTCTTCGTGACGACGCACTACATGGACGAGGCGCTGAACTGCGGGCGCATCGTCATGATCAACGAGGGAAAAATCGTGGCCATCGGAAACCCCGGAGACATCATCCGGGAGACCTTCCCCGGCCGGCCCGAGGCGACGCTGAACGATGTCTTCATCCGACTCATGTCCAGGAGCGGAAGCCCGTGAGAATCGCCAACATCCTGGCCACGGCCCGGAAGGAATACTACCATCTGATCCGGGATTTCAGGAGCCTCTATCTCGCCTTCATCCTGCCCCTGGTGCTCATCCTTCTGTTCGGCTACGCCCTTTCTCTCGACGTGGAGGACGTCGGCGTCATGGTCGTGGACCATGACAGGACGAGTTCGAGTCGGGACTTCATCCGGCGGATCGATGCTTCCCCCTATTTCAACGTGATCACCCTTCTCCCCGATGAAAAGGAGGCCGTGAAGGAACTCGACCGGGGGAACACGACCATCGTCATCATCATCCCGCCGGGCTGGACCGCCGACATCCGGGCGGACCGCAAGGCGCAGATCCAGGTCCTCCTCGACGGAAGCGACCCGAACTTCGCGAGCCTCTCCCGGGGTTACATCACCGCCTTCATCGAGCGCTACAACAGCCGGCTCTTCGTCGAGTTCCTGAACCGGCAGAGCATCGAGCGTCCGGCCCCACCCCTCGAGGGGCGCATCCGGGTCTGGTTCAACGAGGACCTGGAGAGCCGGAAGTTCATCGTCCCCGGCATCATCGCCGTCATCATCATGATCGTGGGCGCCATGCTGACGTCCCTCGTGATCGCCCGGGAGTACGAAAACGGGACGATGGAGACGATCCGGTCGCTCCCGCTGCGGGCGGAGGAGTTTCTGACGGGGAAGGCCATTCCCTATTTCCTCATCGCCATGACCGACGTTTTCATCGCCATGCTGATGGGGCAGTTTCTCTTCGGAGTGGTGATGAAATCGCCCTTCTGGCTCATGGTGCTCGCCACCACCTTTTACATCGGTGTGGCGCTGGCTCTCGGCCTTCTCATCTCCGTCGTGACGAAATCGCAGCTGGTGGCGAACCAGGTTGCGATCCTCGTTACGTACCTGCCGTCGCTCCTTCTTTCCGACTTCGTCTTTCCGGTCGCCAACATGCCCAAGGTCATCCAGGCGTTGACCTACGTAGTCCCGGCGACCTATTACATCGATATTCTGAACGGTCTTTACCTGCGCGGTCTGGGCCTCGAGGCCCTGTGGCCGAGCTACGTCGTCCTGCTCGGCATGTACGCCCTGCTGGCCGTCCTGACGCTCATCGTGTTCCGACGGGAGGGCATGTAAGATGTCACGGCTGAGAATACGGGAACTCGTGCGAAAGGAATTCATCCAGCTCTTCCGGGACAGGAAGAACCGGCCCATCCTCGTCATCGCCCCCTTCATTATGATCCTCGTTTTCGGCTACGTGGTGTCCACCGATGTCCGGGATATCAGCGTCGCGCTGCTCGACCAGTCCCGGACGAAAGAAAGCCGGGAACTGAGGGACGCTTTCGAGGGAAGTCCCGTGTTCCGCGTCGTCTACCATCCGGTGAGTGTCGCCGACCTGGAGAACCTTCTGCTTCACAGAAGGGTGGATATCGCCGTCAAGGTGGCGCCCGATTTCAGCGAGCGGATACGCCGGGGGGAGACGGCGGCGATCCAGGTTCTGGCCGACGGCAGCATGAGCAACATCGCCGCCGTGCGGATCGCCTACACGCAACTCGTGATCGACCGGTTGAACCGGAAGTTCATGAAGGAGCTCTATCCCCGGCAGATGGATTACGGTGAGATCGACGGCCGAGTACGCACCTGGTACAACCCCAACCTGGAGAGCCAGTATTTCTTCGTGCCCGGGATCGTCGCGGTGCTCATCATGATTCTCACCCTGCTTCTCACCTCCATGGCGATCATCAAAGAAAAGGAGGCGGGGACCATGGAACAGCTCATCGTCACCCCCCTCAAGCCCGCCGAGTTCATCGCGGGGAAAACGATTCCCTACATCATCATCGCCTTCGTCCAGATGGCCGTCGTGACGGCCTTCGCCATCTACTGGTTCCAGATTCCCCTTATGGGGAGCATCCCGCTTCTTTTCTTTGCCGTCTGCCTGTTCCTCTTGAGCCTCCTGGGCATCGGGCTTTTCATTTCCACCGTCTCGGCGACGCGGCAGCAGGCCATGATGACGACCTTTTTCTTCATCCTCCCCTTTTTCATGCTCTCGGGGTTTGTCTTCCCCATTGCCAACATGCCCGACGCGGTTCAGTATCTGACCTACGCCGTGCCGCTGCGCTACATGCTCGTCATCATCCGCGGGATTTTCCTGAAGGGGGTCGGTATGGAGGTCCTCTGGCCGCAGTTCCTGGGGCTCGCTTTTCTCGGCATTGTGGTCTTCGCAGGCGCCCTGAACCGGTTCAGGAAACGGCTCGACTGATAACCGGCAGGGGGGGTGTGCGGGGGAGCGGAATTTGCAGGGACAAGCCCTGTCATAAAAAATTTCTCAAGAAATCCGGTCACTTGAAATCAAGGGGTATGAACATGATTTTAATAAAGAAATCAAAGATATCGTCGATTGTATGTATTGTGATCCCCGGTTTGCTTCTGGGCTGTGCGGCCGCCGAATCCGGGACGGGGAAGACGCCCCTTGCCGGCGGGCCCTGCGAATACCGGAACTATCCGGGGCAGGCGGAAATCCTGTCCGTTTCGAGGACGGAGGCGGCACCTGTTTCGGCCGGTGAACGCTACGATGTCAAGTTCCGTTTTATCCCCGACAGGCCGATCGAGGAGCGTTTTGTCCGGGTGGCTGAGAGACCTTTCAGCCTTCTTCCCGACCGGGTAAACCCGCCCGACAGGGCCTTCATCGAGAAATTCGACATCCGGCCGGGCAAACGCTATGACTGCACGCTCCATGTGATCCAGAAGGGGACCTGCACGCCGCTTCTATTTGACTTTCCCTCACTGACGGGAAGCGCAGCGGCTCCCCGGTGAGGAACGTGAACCTGACCGGCGGCACCGATGGTATTTGCCGCGGTCGTCCCCGCGCCAAGCATCTAGAACAGGACGAACCCCATGAAGCAAACGAGGATTGCATCCGTTCTCCTTCTTGCCCTCTGTTTCACCCTTGCGTTTTCATCCTCCGTATTCTCACAGGAAAGGCATCGCTATCCGCTCATGCGCCCCGATCTGCAGACTCTGGAGCAGTGGCTGAGAGATTATGACGACGCCCCGAAAGCGCCTCCTGCGTCCAGTCTTCCTTTCAGGGCTCTTATTGCGGGCGAGTGGATCGCGGGCGGTTCTCTGAGTTTGCTGAACAACGTACCGAATTACAATCAGCGAAACCAGGGGATGTGCGGAAACTGTTGGGTCTGGGCCGGCACGGGGATCTTGGAGCTTGCCCTCAGGACTCAACGCGGACTGAGCGATCGCCTGTCCGTCGAGTTCTTCGATTCCTGCTACAACGCCGAAGAGTCTTACTGTGCGTGCAAGGGCGGAAACATCGCTATGTTTTCGAACTGGTACAACGCCAAGGGGTTCGTCATTCCGTGGTCGAACACGAATGCCGCTTACATCGACGGCGGAGGGACCTGCGCAGGAACTTGCGGCGCCATCTCGACGGTCCCCCAATATGCCATCATCGAATCCGTCACGTATCAGACTGTCAGCACCGCGTCGGTCTCCCAGAGTCAGGCCAAGCAAAACATCAAAAGTATTCTTCACCAGGGCCGGGGTGTCTGGTTTGTATTTTATTTCACGCCCACCGATATGGATGCCTTTCAGAATTTCTGGATGACACAGAATGAAGCAGCTCTCTGGACACCCGATCCCTATTGCGGTGCCAGCACCGAGAGTTAGGAGGGGCACGCCGTCCTCATTATCGGTTACGATGACACCGACTTAAACCCCGACAACCACTATTGGGTTGTACTGAACAGCTGGGGCACGACGGCCGGAAGACCCGACGGTGTTTTCCGTATGAAAATGAACATGAACTACGCCTGCACGCTGACCATCACGGATTTCGGAACCATACCCTCCCAACAGTTTCAGGCGCTCAACGTGACCTTTGCTTCCTGTTCCTACGGCCTGTCGGAATCGGGGCATTCCCACCCCCCGACGGCCTCTTCGGGGAACGTCAACGTTACCGCAGGGGAGACATGCTCCTCGGTGGCCGTGAACGATCCGATGTGGATCACTGTAACCAGTGGCTCGAGCGGAACGGGTAACGGGACCGTTACCTATAGTATTACCGAGAACACGGAAGCAAAGCGTCGAACCGGAACGATAAGCATCGCCGGGCAGACCTATACGGTGACCCAGGCCGGGATACCCCCGACCGTTGTTTCCATGAGCCCGGAGACCGGCGCAACAGGAGCTTCTACCGGCACGGCTGTCAGGGCGACCTTCAGCGAGACCATGAAGGCGTCGTCTTTCACGACGGCGACCTTCATGCTCACCCGCGGGGCGACACCGGTTGCGGGCGTCGTTTCCTACGACGCCCTGACGATGACGGCGACCTTTACGCCCTCCTCCGCGCTCGCCCTCGGCGCGACGTACACCGCGACGATCACCACGGCGGTGCAGGATGACGAGGGTGTGTCGCTGCCTTCACCCGTCTCCTGGAACTTCACAACGACAGGCGGCGAGTCGGTGGCGACGAATCCATCAAACGGCGGCGGAGGCGGGTGCTTCATCGCGACGGCGGCTTTCGGTTCACCCCTGGAGCCTCACGTGCAGATCCTCCGGGATTTCAGGGACAAGTATCTGCGCGGCCGCGCGGCGGGTTCCTCGATGGTACGGCTCTACGAGGATCTCTCGCCGCCTGTTGCCCGTTTCGTCTCCACGAACGAGGTGCTGAAGGCGGCCGTGAGGCTGTCGCTGCTGCCCCTGATCGGCTTTGCCTTCGTCGTTCTTCAGATGGGTGCGGAGTTCACGATGGCGGCGGGGTTTTTCAGTGTCGCTTTAGTCGCGGTCGGCGTCTCGCGGCGGAGACGTTTACAGGGGGGCGCTTCTGACAGATCCTGATTTCGGGAGAACGTTGCCTTCCACTATTTGCTCCGTCCGCCCTTTTCGATCTTTTTCAGGGTTCCGCCCTGAAAGGTGAGAATGTAGACAAAACCGCCGTACCCCTCGTCGTAGTACCACTTTTCGACGCGTGTCGATTTCCCCTTGGTCGTCTTCTGCCCGGGCGCGGTTTTTTCTTTTTTTGTGTTTCCGGTCGCACCCGCCTTCTCCGTGCGGGCCGGCTTGCCGCAGGCCTTCTGGACGGTGTAGGTCGAATCGCCGACCGAGACGGCCTCGTCGCCGCAGCGATACGTCGTATCCCCGGCGGGGGCGGGGGCCGGCAGGGATATAGAAAGAAAGAACAGGGATGAGATAGCCGCTAAGGCGGTTTTCGGGTTCATGGGTATCATGGCCTCCCGGGATTGAAATGGAATGCACAACCCTTTTTATCGGTTTCCCGTGACGAATCTTGAATAGAGTTGTTTCAGGTGTTTTCACCGGGTGAGTGCATTTTTTGGTTGACAAAACCCGGGTGAACCTTTAGGATACGCCCCACTGAGGGGAAGGAAACAGAGCAGTTCAATCCATGATCCGGAACATTATTTCCATCATTCAGGCCATCATTATTATCGTCATACAGGATACGTCTGGATGACGTAGGGGGCCGGTGATGGAATAATGCAGAGGACATAAATCTCTTGAAAGATCCGTTATCCGGTTTCCGGTAACGGATTTTTCAGTTTATGGGGGAATGTTCATCATGAAGAAATGGGATGTGCTTCTCTACGACACCACCCTGAGGGATGGGACCCAGGGTGAACAGATCAACTTCTCCGCCGAGGAGAAACTGAGGATCGCCCAGCGGCTGGACGACATCGGTTTCCACTACATCGAGGGAGGGTGGCCGGGGTCGAACCCGAAGGACATGCGCTTCTTCGAAATTGCCCGGGAGAAGACCTTCCGGCAGGCGAAGCTCTCGGCCTTCGGGAGCACGAGGAAGGCGGGAATCAAGCCGCGGGAGTGCCCGAACCTGCTGGCTCTCCTCGGTGCCGGGACGCCGGTGGTGACCATCTTCGGGAAAACCTGGGATCTCCACGTCCATGAAATCCTCAAGGTACCCCTCAAGGAGAATCTGGCCATGATCGGGGACACCGTTCGTTATCTCAAGGACCGGGGCAAGGAGCTCATCTACGACGCGGAGCATTTCTTCGACGGCTACAAGGCAAACCCCGCTTACGCGAGAGAAACCATCCGGTCGGCCCTTTCGGCAGGCGCGGACATGATCGTTCTTTGCGACACCAACGGCGGGTCCCTCCCCGAGGAGGTCCGCCGGATCACCCTGGAACTGTCCGATATCGTCCCCGGGGGGAAGCTCGGCATCCATACCCACAATGACGGCGGCCTGGCCGTGGCCAACACGCTGGCGGCCGTCGCGGCCGGTGCCAGGATGGTCCAGGGCACCATCAACGGTTTCGGGGAGCGTTGTGGAAACGCCGATCTGATCCCCATCATCGCCAATCTCCAGTTGAAAATGCAGAAGAGGTGCCTGACGGAAGCGTCGATGCGTCAGCTCACGAACCTCTCCCGGTTCGTGGGCGACATCGCCAATGTTCCGCCCCTGAACTCCCGGCCCTTCGTGGGCCGCAGCGCCTTCGCGCACAAAGGGGGCGTTCACGTGAATGCCGTCCGGAAAAACCCCGCTGCTTACGAGCATATCGACCCGGGACGCGTGGGGAATGTGAGAAGAGTTCTCGCCTCGGACCTGTCGGGGAAAAGCACCATCGAATACAAGGCCGGGGAACTGGGTCTGTCGCTGGGCCGGGACAAATCGGCCAGCCGGAAGATCGTCCAGGTCATCAAGCAGATGGAGGACCAGGGGTACACCTTCGATGCCGCCGACGGCTCGCTGTCCCTTCTCATCAAGAAAGCCACCGGCCAGTTCGAGGAGCCTTTTGAGCTCGAGCTTTTCCGCGTGATCAACGAAAAGGACGAAGAGAACCCCTCGCAGGCCCAGGCGATGATCAAGATCTGGGTGGGAGACGAGGTGGAGATCACGGCGGCCGAGGGCAACGGCCCCATCAATGCCCTCGACAACGCGCTCCGGAAGGCGCTGCGCACTTTCTATCCCGAAATCGACGAGATGCAGCTCATCGACTTCAAGGTCAACATCCTCGACGGCAGCGAGGGAACGGCCGCCAAGGTGAGGGTGCTCATCGAGTCCCGGGACCCGACGGAGATCTGGAGCACCGTCGGCGTGTCGGAGAGCGTCATCGAGGCAAGCTGGCTGGCCCTGGTGGACAGTTTCCAGTACAAGCTGAGCAAGGACTGCCTCAATTACAATCACCGGAAATCCTGAGCGGGAGAGCGAATCATGGCCATGACCATCACCGAAAAAATACTTGCTGCCCACTCGGGGCGGAAATCGGTGTCGCCGGGCGACCTCGTCGAGGTCCGGGTCGATCTCGCCTTTGCCCATGATTTCACGGCGCCGCTGGCCATCCAGGTCTTCGAGGAAACCGGTGCCGAGAAGGTCTTCAACCGCAACAGGATCGCCCTCGTGGCGGATCACTTCGTTCCCAACAAGGATATCGCCTCGGCCCAGCAGGCCAAGCGAATGCGGGAGTTCGCGAGGAAACACCGGATCCGACACTATTATGAAGTCGGGGAGGCGGGTATCGGTCACGTTATTCTTCCCGAGAAGGGGCTTGTCGTGCCGGGAATGGTGGTCATCGGGGCGGACAGCCACACCTGCGCCTACGGCGCCCTCGGGGCCTTTTCGACCGGTGTCGGAAGCACCGACCTCGGTGCCGTCATGGCCACGGGGGAGATCTGGCTGAAGGTCCCGCCGACGATCCGGCTGGAATACACGGGGAAAAGACGCCGCTGGGTCACCGGCAAGGATCTCATCCTCTACACCATCGGACGGATCGGCGTTGAAGGCGCCCTCTACAGCACCATGGAATTCGCCGGACCCGTCGTCCGGGATCTCCCCATGTATCAGCGCTTTGCCATGACGAACATGGCCGTGGAGGCCGGGGCGAAGAACGGCATCATGGAGCCCGACGAGAAGACCCTGGCGTGGGTGAAGGGTCGTTCTGGCCTGAAGCCCCGGGTCTTCAGGGGCGACCCCGATGCGGCCTGCGCGAAGGTTATCCCGATTGACGTTAACGCCATCGAACCCCAGGTGGCCTTCCCGTCCTCGCCGGCCAATGACCGGCCGCTTTCGGCCGTGGGGAAGGTTCCCCTGGATCAGGTTTTCATCGGTTCCTGCACGAACGGCTGGCTCGAGGACCTGCGGGACGCGGCGCGAATCCTCAAGGGGAAGAAGGCGGCCCGGGGGCTTCGGCTCATCGTGATTCCGGGCTCCCCCTGGATCCTGAAGGAGGCCGTGAAGGAAGGCATCCTCGAAACCTTTCTGGAGGCCGGTGCCGTCATCGGGCCGCCCTGCTGCGGTCCCTGCCTGGGCGGTCACATGGGGGTTCTTGCCGAGGGGGAACGGGCACTGGCAACGACGAACCGCAATTTCGTCGGGCGCATGGGTCACCCGAAAAGCGAGGTCTATCTGAGCAACCCCTATGTGGCGGCGGCGTCGGCGGTGATGGGGCGCATAGCAGGACCGGACGAATTATGAACGGCTGTTGAAAAACACCCGTCTGCGGCGTTGTCCTCGTCCCTCGTCGCTCAACGTACGCTTCATAGTACGCCTCGCTTCTCGGGAGGTCGGGCGCCTTGCATCCGGGCATTTTTGAACAGCCGGAAACGTTTACCGGGAGATATCATCAGATGAAAATTGAAGGACGGGTGTGGAAATTCGGGGATGATGTGGATACGGACCTCATCATCCCCGCTCGTTATTGCAATACCTCCGACGGCGCACAGCTCGCAAGACATGTGTTTGCCGATTCACGGCCGGACTTCGCCGGCGCCGTATCGGCGGGCGACGTCGTCGTGGCGGGAAGGAACTTCGGCTGCGGGTCGTCGCGTGAGCACGCGCCTCTGGCGCTGAAAGAGGCCGGCATCCGTGCCGTCATCGCCAGGAGCTTTGCCAGGATATTCTACCGCAACGCCTTCAACATCGGCCTCCCCCTGCTGGAATCCGGCGAGGCGGTCGACCGTATCCGGGACGGGGAGAAAATCTCTGTTGATCTTTCAACGGGGAAGATCGAAGATAGAACCAATCATCAGACCTTCCGAACGGACCCGGTTCCCGATTTCATGAGGGAACTCATACGGACAGGGGGACTCGTCGATCACGTGAAGCGGAACAAGCTGAAGAAAAAAACGGTGAGGAGATCAAGATGAAAACTTACAATATCGGCGTCATTCCCGGCGACGGGACCGGCCCCGAGGTCATTGCGGAGGCCGTCAAGACCCTGAAGGCGATCACCGACGCGGGGGGACCCGACTTCAACCTCGTCTACCAGGACCTGGGCGGCGACCGTTTCCTCAAGAAAGGGGAGCTTCTTCCCGACTCCGTCCTGCGGGAATTGAGGCAGATGGACGCCATCCTGCTCGGCGCCCTCGGTCACCCCGATGTGAAGCCCGGCATCCTGGAGCGGGAAGTCCTGCTCAAACTCCGGTTCGACCTTGACCTCTACATCAACCTGAGGCCCGTCGTGCTGTTTCCCGGCGTCTACACCCCCCTCAAGGACAAGGGCCCCGAGGAGATCGATTTTGTCGTCGTCCGGGAAAACACGGAGGGGCTCTACGTCGGAAGCGGCGGGTTTTTCCGGAAAGGCACCGCCGACGAAATCGCCATTCAGGAATCCGTCAACACGAGGCGCGGAGTCGAGCGCTGCATCCGTTTCGCCTTCGACTACTGCCGCAGGAGAAACAGGAGAAAGAAGCTCACCCTCTGCGGAAAGACGAACGTCCTCACCTACGCCTTCGATCTCTGGGAGCGTGTCTTCCGGGAGGTGGGCAGGGACTATCCGGACGTGGAACTCGATTATGCCCACGTCGACGCGATCTGCATGTGGATGGTGAAAAACCCCGAGTATTTCGATGTGATCGTGACGGACAACATGTTCGGCGACATCATCACCGACCTGGGCGCCATGATTCAGGGAGGGATGGGGATTGCCGCGGGCGGAAACATCAACCCGGAGGCCGCATCCATGTTTGAACCGATCAGCGGATCGGCGCCGAAGTACACGGGACTGAACAAGATCAACCCGCTGGCGGCCATCTGCGCCGCCCAGATGATGCTGGAGCACCTCGGGGAGACCTCGGCGGCGGGGATGCTCCTCGAGGCCGTCAAGGCCGTGGTTCAAAACGACGTCAGGAGCATGGATGCCGGGAAGATGGGGTACGGCACCCGGGAGGTCGGTGACCTGGTCGTCAAGTACATCGTGGAGCCCATGACAACCTGAACCATCCGGAAACGGATGGACGATGACGCCCAGAGGCAGGAGACACGCGAGAGCCAAAGGGGGCAGAGGACATCCCTTTCCGCCCCCTTTTTCATATGGGGATCTTCTCCATCCCGTGAAAAAAATTGACGAAAGTCGCCGCATTGGGATATGAGGGATTTGTCCGTTTTTCAGACCATCTCCCGAAGCCCGCGGGGCGATACCGACGAGATCGGCGCCCCGGTCGGGTAAAATTCAGCGAAACGGCAGACCCTGATGGCCATGAAAAATCCCATGATCGTCATGTCCGATTCCGCGGGCCGGGCGGGCCGCGCAACCATCGAATGGTTGAAACACTATCTCGATCTCAGCGCCTTCGCCTGGAGAATGATCCGCGAGCTGTTCCGCTGGCCGAGGGAGGGGAGGTCCCTGCTTTACCGGGTCACGCTGGAGCAGGTCTATTTCACGGCGGTCCAGGCCCTCCGGATCGTGATCCCCGTTGCACTCATTCTCGGGACCTCGTTCATCCTGCAGTTCAGCAAAGTATCGGGCCAGATCGATCTGGGCAAGATCGTCGTTGTCATTCTGGTGAGGGAAACGGGACCCCTTGTGACGGCGCTGATCGTCATTCTCAGGTCGGCAACGGCCGTCACGATCGAAACGGGTTACATGAATGTGCTCCGCGAGATGGAGACCCTGGAGATGGGGGGGATGGACCCTGTGAGGCTCTATGCCCTGCCGAGGCTGATCGGCATGGTGACGGCGATGGTCTGCCTTGTTTTCATATTCACGACCAGCGCGATCCTCGGGGGCTACGCCATCGTCTGGCTGATCACAAACGTACCGATGCAGAATTTTCTTCTGGAAATCGCCAAGGCCCTCACACCCGCAGATTACATGGTTTCGGCGCTGAAGGCGGTCTTCTTCGGCGGGGTCATTGCGGTCGTGTCCCTGTACCGGGGTTTTTCCGTCGGGCGGGCCATCACGGAGGTCCCCGTCGCGACGTCGAAGGGCGCCGTGGAGTGTCTCATTTACTGCATGATCATCAGCGGACTGCTCTCCGCCCTGTTTTACATGTGAGAATGAACTCGAAACTGATCGAACTCGTCAACTACACGCTCGCCCCTATTGGGCGGGGCAGGGGTCTGCGGAATTTCTCCTGCACCATCGCGGAGGGGGATATCGTCTATATCGAAGGGGATCGCTTCGATGACAGCCATCTGTTTCTCAGGGCCCTGGCGACCCTTGAAAGGCCTCAAGGGGGAACGTATTATTATCGCGGACAGGCTCTCGATTTCTCCGATTACCGCAAGCTTCTTCCATACAAGAGAAAAATAGGTTACATGTCGGCGGATGCCGCCCTCCTTTCGAACCGGACGATCGGAGAGAACATCCTGTGGCTGAGGTACTACCTGGAGGGCAAAAGATCCCTGAAGGCGGCCGATGACGTTCTTCATCTCTGCCGCATGTTCAACATCGAGGACAAGATGGACCTCCGGCCCTCACAGGTCTTCCGTGACGAGGTGAGGGCGGCCATCATCATCCGTGAGCTGATCAAGGGGGCGGAGATCCTTCTCGCGGAACCCGTAAGGGATGCCCTGTCCCGGGTTCACTACGACACGGCTGTCCAGCTGACGAAAGAGTCTTTATCGCGAAAGACAACCGCTGTTTTTTCCTACAGTGACGAACCTTTCATCCGGGAGGCGGCGACGAAAAAGGTGAGGATCGTCGAGGGAGAACTGGAAGTCGTCAACCTGAGAAACGGGGCCGTGACGTTCGGCCAAAAGGAGGATCGAACCGTGGGGGAAGAAGATGGAGCTGAAATTCAGTCGAATTGAGAAAGCCGTCGGGCTTTTCATGACGGTCGTTGTCCTGCTGGTCCTGGTTACCGTCGTGCTCATCGGGCGCGGCCAGGACTGGTTCAGGGAATACGTGACGTACTTCACGACCTTCAAGGAAGGTTACAACCTGCAGGTCGGCGCGCCGGTGAAGCTCTTCAAGACGGATATCGGCAAGGTGAAAAGGATCACCCTTGTCGAGGACAAGGTCCGTGTGGAGCTGGCCATTCTTGCGGAATACGCCAGCCGGATCCGGAAGGATACCGTGGCCACTGTGGAAAGCCCCACGATCATCGGCTCGGAGTATGTGTCGATCCGACCGGGTTCGCCCAAGGAACCGGCCCTCCACCCGCGCGAGGAAATCAGGTCGGAATCCAAGAAAACCCTCGATGACATCCTGCAGGAATTCGAGGTCGAGAAGACGGCCAAGAAACTCATCGGTGCGCTCCAGGATCTCTCCCATATCATCGAAGAGCTTCAGGATCCCGCGGGGCCGCTCTTCTCGTCGCTTCGCGGCATCGATGAGGTGATGAAGGACGTGAAAGCCATCGTTGCCGGCATCGAAAACGGAGAGGGCACCATCGGTGGTCTCGTCAAATCCGACGAACTTCTCGAGAAGATCAATGACGCCATGGACAGGATCGATCAGATTCTCGCCAACGTGGAGAAGGGGAGCGAAGATGTCCCCGCAATCACGAAATCCACAAAACGCGGTATCCAGGAGACCCGGGACGCCCTGAGAGAGGTCGACCGGCTGGTGAGGGCAGCGCAGAAAAACGTGCTCATCCGCAGAGACATTCCGCCCGCGCCGGAGGGGAAAGACATGGACGCCGGGTTGAGGAGGTAAGGCAGCCGATGAAAATGAAATTACTTGCCGTGTTTCTTCTGACCCTTCCGGGGCTCGTGTCCTGTGGCGGTGGCGTCGTCAAGACGGCACCGCCGCATCTGGCCGCCGGCCGGGAGCAGATTGCGAGGGGGATGCCCTACTACCAGAAAGGTTGCTACAAGAGAGCCATCGAGTACTTCCTGAAGGCTCACGAACTGTGCACCTCTTATGATCAGCGCGAGTGTGTCGCTATGAGCCTCAACAACCTGGGGGCCGCCTACCGTGGAATCGAGGAGCCCGAAAGCGCTCTCATCCTCTTCCGGGAGTCCAATCGGGTTTATACCGGCGTCGGAAACGCCGCCGGGGCGAGACAGGCCCTCTGCAACGAGGCCGCCGCGCTCATGGACACGGGCGATCTCGAAGGAGCCGAAAAAGCCCTGGACGAAGCCTCGAAGATGGGGGCCGGGATCGAGGGAAAACCTTTCATACCCCTCATGAGCAACCGGGGGATCCTCCTCACGAAGAAGAAGGAATACGCGAAGGCGGAGGATGTCCTGAGGAACGCCCTGATTCAGGCGGATCCTGAAAATCCGGCGGACACGGCCGTCGTGAACGCGGCCCTCGGACATCTCATGCTGGACAGGGGCGACAACCGGCAGGCCGTCGGTTATTTCGAACGGGCCCTCGACGCGGACCGAAAGGCGGGTTTCCACAAGGGGATCGCCGACGATCTCCGTTATATCGGTGAGGCCTGTGAAAGGCTCGGCGAGGACCGCAGGGCCGTGCAAAACTGGCAGGAAGGCATCAAGATATACGCCCTGCTCGGCCTCGAGGATGAGGTGGACGACCTGCTGGAACGGCTCCGGACCGCGGCGGAAAGGACATCCGTCAACATCGAGCTGACGGAATTTTTTGTCAACCACTGGCTGGAGGGGAGGGCGACGGAGGGCCTGTGCGACTGAACCTTCCCGGAAGGCAATTTTGAGATTTGAGTGTCGAGTTTTGAATTCAAAAAAACGAAAATCGCCTGCCGAATTCATAACTCAAAATTCGCAACTCAAAACTCCGGATTTTTATGTACGATGTTTTCGGTCTGGGCCAGTGCTCCCTCGACTACGTCGGCACCTTCGACGTCTACCCTGCCGCAGACTCCAAGCAGGAATTCCACGGGATGATCATCCAGGGTGGAGGCCCCGTGGCCACGGCCCTGGTGGCCCTTTCACGATGGGGCCTTCGATGCTGTTTCACCGGCGTCATCGGGGATGACGGCTTCGGAAACGCCATTCGTTCTTCCCTGGAGGAAGAGGAGGTGGATGTGGGCGGGCTCCTCGTCCGAAAGGGTGAATCTTCACAGTTTGCCTTCATCATCGCCGAACCGGCCACGGGGAGGCGGACCATCCTCTGGCGAAGGCCCACGGGCGGAGCGCTCGAACCGGACGAAGTGGATTCGGAGAGGCTGACGCGGTCAAAAATCCTTCACACCGACGGCCTGTTCATCGAAGCGGCACTGCATGCCGCCGCTGTTGCGAGGCGGGCGGGACTGCGGGTGGTGGTCGACGCCGGGACCCTCCGCGAGGGAATGCTCGAGCTGGCATCGTTTGCCGACGCTTTCATCGCTTCGGAGACCTTCGCCCGGGCCCTCGCCGGCGATGACGATCCCCTCGAAATCTGCCGGAGGCTCGCTGCGCTGGGCCCTTCATTGACCGGTGTCACGCTGGGACCGGCGGGATATGTCGCGCTTCACGGGGAGAGAATCATTCAAAAGCCGGCCCATCGGGTGACCGTTCTCGATACGACGGGCTGCGGTGACGTCTTCCATGCCGGGGTGACCTACGGTCTCCTGCGGGGCTGGGACCCGGAGAAGAGCCTTGATCTGGCCAACTGGGCCGCCGCCGCCGTGAGCACGCGACCGGGCGGAAGAACCGGCATCCCGTCGCTTTCGGAGCTCCGCGCCCGGGGCTTTGCCTGACCGGTCAGGGGATCGTTACCGGCCCGGCGGACCGTATTTGTTCGAACCCGGTGACGGATTTCTTTAGGGTGCATGGAAGAAGAAATAAAACTCGAGAGGGACTTCCGGGAGAGGAGTCGCTCACACATCGAGCATCGGGATCGTGAGGGAGAAAGGCCCAACGAGAAGAGCCTTCATCGAGGGGTCGGCGAACCCGTCCGTTACGGCGTCCCTGGCGGAATCAAAAAGTTCTACAGGGTGGAGCCCGAAGGGGAGCCCGCGGCGTCTTTCGACCGCATCGTCGCCGCTCCGGCGGGCTGAATGATGGGCGCACTGGCCATGGTGATGGCCGAAAAAAAGGTCGCGACACCGGAGGATCGCTATCGGGCGGGCATGGAAGGGGACATCGAAGCCGTCAACAACGTCCTCAAGATCACAGGGATCCGGATGAAACGTCACCTCAGGGTGTCCCGGGACAAGGTTGCCGACGCGCGGAAGCCTTTCTCAATCTGCATCCGGCACTGCACGGCGGCGCAGAGCGTCATGAACTCCATCGAGATCAAGGACGAGCTCGTGATCGAGGAAAAGGCCTGAGAGGACCCGGAAAAGGGGATGGGGATTTGAGAAGAGCGGGGCGGGCCCTGCCCTTTTTTATTCATCCAGTTGCTTGAAACAAAAAATTTCTCAGGCATGCCTGTCTTTGTGGTATATTTTTCAAAAAGGGAGAACGTCCGCATGCACAGGTACCTGCAGGTCTTCCTGATTCTCGGGGCGGCGGCCGTCATCGCCTACCTCTGGGGGTCCATTCCGCCTGAATCCCTGCGCGAGGGCTTGAGCGGGATCACCTCGGATGCACAATTCGCCCTCACGGTGAGACTGACCGGTTTTGTCGTCCTTCTGACGGTCGCCCTCTATTTCGCCGTCAGGAATATCCGGAAGGGCGGATGAGGTGCCGGGGGGAGGACAGCCGTGCTGAAGGAAGCCCTTCTGTACGATACGCTTGAAGAAAACCGGGTCTCCTGCCGTCTCTGCAGTCACCGATGCCGGATCAGTGACGGGAAATTCGGAGTCTGCAGCGTCCGGGAAAACAGGGGCGGCACGCTCTACACCCATGTCTACGGTCGACTGATCGCGCAGAACCTGGACCCCATTGAGAAAAAACCCCTCTACCATTTCCTGCCGGGTTCCACGTCCTACTCCATCGCGACCATGGGGTGCAATTTCCGCTGTGACTTCTGCCAGAACTGGCAGATCTCCCAGGTCGCGGAGGCCGATCCCCTCGGTGTGCGGGGCCGGGATGTAAAACCCGAGGAGGTCGTCCGGCAGGCGAAGGCCGCCGGCTCGAAGAGCATTTCCTACACCTACACGGAGCCCACCATCTATTTCGAGTTCGCGTACGACTGCGCGAGGATCGCGAAGGCGGAGGGTCTCTACAATGTTTTCGTCACCAACGGCTACATGACGCAAGAAATGCTCGGGATGATCCGTCCTTTTCTCGATGCCGCCAACGTGGACCTGAAATCCTTCCGCAATGATTTCTACAAACGGCTGTGCAAGGCCCGCCTTCAGCCCGTGCTGGACAATATCAAAACGATGAATGAGATGGGGGTCTGGATCGAGGTCACGACTCTCGTCGTCCCCGGACAGAACGACTCCGAGGCGGAACTGAAGGACATCGCGGCCTACCTCGCCTCCGTTGATGTCGGCATCCCATGGCACATCAGCCGGTTTCATCCGCAGTACAGGATGAACCATCTGGAGTCCACCCCCATGAAGATCCTCAACCGTGCCTACGAGATCGGAAGGGAGGCAGGCCTTCGCTACGTATACCTGGGCAACGTCGCCGGGAAGCTGAACCACACTTACTGCTACCGCTGCGGCAATCTTCTCATCGAACGGGCCGGTTTCTCAGTGAGGAGGTATGAGGCGGAAGGCGGAAAATGCCCGAGGTGCGGGACGGTCCAGGCGGGGGTGGGACTATAGAAGACAGTGGAGAATGGATGGCGGTCCGTGGTGAGCAGGAGGGCGGCAAGAAGATCAGAAGTTAAGAAGTTCAGAAGTTGAGAAGTTGAGAAGCAGAGAAGCAGAGAGAATCCTTTATCACGGACGCCGCGCCTGAACCATGAAAGTTCTTATCCAAGGTCTTTCATGGCCGTCTTGAAGATCCGGAGGGCCTCTTCTTCGCTCACATCGGTCCAGCGCTCGTAGGCGTCCGCGACGGCGAAACTCCAGCCGCCCCGGACGTTGGCGCAATACAGGCGATCCACTTCAGCGGCCACGCGCCGGACGGCGCCTGCGCTTCCCGTCGGGACGGCGACGATGATCTCCCCCGTCCCGCTTTTCTTCAAAGCTTCCACCCCCACGAGCAGGGTGAACCCTGAGGCGAGGCCGTCATCGACCAGGATCACCCGCTCCCGGATGAGGGCCGGGTAGGACGGCTCGCCGCGGAATTTCTCGACACGGCGCTCCACCTTCCCGGTCGTGGCGGCTTTGCCCGCTTCGATCTCTTTTCCCGAAAGGCCGAGCCGGGACAGCAGATCGCGATTCAGCCGGACCGTGCCGTCGAAGGCCACGGCGCCGTAGCCCGCTTCGGTGTTCCAGGGCAGGGTGATCTTGCTGACCACGGCCACGTCGAGCGGAAGGGAGAGTCTGCGGGCCAGGGAAGCGGCGACGGGAATTCCGCCTGCGGGTATCGCCATCACCAGTGTCCGGGACGCCCGGTAATCTTCGAGCATGCCGGCGAGGATCTCGCCGGCATGAGGCCGGTCGCGAAAGACATGGAGACGATCACGAAGCCCCGGAAGCTCGGTCACGTTTCCGGTCGTCCTGTTTTCCATGGAGAAACCCCTTCTATCGCATCTTGCCTGAAAGGCCGTCGGTTGTTATTTTACCATGATCACAATGAAAAAAATGAAATGAATATGACCGTGAAAAAAGGCAGCGGTGAATCTCCTCCGGGTACCGTCCGGATCCGCGAGGTGGAGTGCCGTTCCCTTCTGAACAAATCGGGCCTTGCCGACTATGCCGTGAACTGCTACGCCGGATGCTCGCACGGTTGCCGCTACTGCTATGCCCGTTTCGCCACCCGATATTCCCACCCGGGCGAGTCCTGGGGTGATTTTGTCGACGTGAAGATAAACGCCCCGACGGTTCTCGAGAAGGAACTCAGGCGGAGACGTGCGGGACGGGTCTTCATGAGTTCCGTCTGTGACGGCTGGCAGCCCGCCGAGTCGGGGTACGGCCTCTCCGGTCAATGCCTGGAAATGCTCATCCGCCGCGGGTTCCCCGTCACCATCCTGACGAAGAGCGGCCTCATCCTCCGCGATCTCGGGCTCCTTGCGGGGAAGCCGGACGTCGAACTGGGCGTGACGGTGACCGCGCTCAACGAGGATGTGAGGAAATACATCGAACCCGCGGGCGCCGCCACGGAAAGCCGCTTCCATGTCCTCGAAGAAGCCCGCCGCAGGGGGATCGAAACCTATGCCTTCGTCGGACCCCTGTTGCCCGGCCTGACGGACACGGAAGAGAACCTCTCGGGTCTCCTGAAAGCGATCCGTGAATCCGGTGTCGCCTATTTCTATCTGGATCGGTTAAACCCCCGTTTCGGTGTCTGGCCGGACGTCAAGGCACTCCTCGAAAGACACCACCCCCACCTGGTGGAGCATTGCCGCAGAATTCTTTTCAGTGCCGCCGACCGGGCCGCCTACACCGGGCGCCTGGTGTCGATGACAAGAAGGATAGCGAGGAAGCAGGGGATCGAAGACCGGATGACCTTTTGTTTCTGACAGGGGCCGCGGCGCCCGGCACGCAGCTTTCACCCCTTTTGCCCTTCGGGCAGACAGGCAAGGAGGGTCTCGAGGGAATCGGCTTCCTCCGGTCGTTTTTCCCGGATGCGGAGGATGCGGGGGAAGCGGACGGCCACACCCGATTTGCGGAGTCGCGAGCGTTGAATCCCCTCGAAGGTGATCTCGAAGACAAGTTCCGGTCTCACCGACCGCACGGGCCCGAACCCCTCGAGGGTGTTCCGACGGATGAAAGAGTCGACCTGCCGGATTTCGGCGTCGGTCAGGCCGGAACAAGCCTTCGTTACCGGAACAAGCGCGCCTTCGTTCCAGACCCCGAAGGTGTAATCGGTGAAGAGACCCGCCGGCCGGCCGTGACCGGGTTCCGCGTACATCAGGACCGCGTCGAAGGTGAGGGGGTTGACTTTCCACTTCCACCAGTCCCCCCGGTGTCTGCCAGACCGGTAGGGGGAATCCCTCCTTTTGAGCATGAGGCCCTCTGCATGATGTTCCCCGCTTTTTCCCCGTGCCGCCGCCAGTTCTTCCCATGAGCGGGTATCGAGGACCGGGGAGAGAAGAAGAGCCCCTTCCCGGGACCAGCCTGCCGCCAGGGTCTCGAGCTTGCGCCGTCGTTCCGAGAGTTTTTCTCCGCGCAGGTCCTTTCCGTCGCCTTCGAGAAGATCGAAGGCCATGAAGGCGGCGGGGAATTCGGCGATGATCTTTTTCCCCGGTTTCTTCCGCCCGATCCTCCGCTGAAGACTGCTGAAGGGCAGAATAACCCCCTTTGTGCCGGCAAGGATCTCGCCGTCGAGCACGATTCCCTCGGGGATCCCATCGGCTGCCTCTTCTATTTCCGGAAACGCGCCGGACATCAATTCCCCGGCCCGGGACCAGATGAAGGTCTTCCCGCCGCGCCGCAAAAGCTGGGCGCGAAGGCCGTCCCACTTCCATTCGGCCTGCCAGACCTCGATGGGACCCAGCCGCTCGGGCTCTCCCTCCAGGAGATAGGAGAGGAAGAAGGGGAAGGGCCGGCCCGGGTCATCGGCATCGTGAAGCGGTGAGAGGAGTTTGCTGTAGAAATCGGCCGTCGGGATCCAGGGTCCGGCAAGCCGGCCGGCGAGGACGGCGGCGTCGATTCCGCTCAATTCCGCGAGGATGCGGACGAGCGTCATCGACGAGACGCCGATGCGAAAGGTCCCCGTGATGAGCTTGTTGAAGACGAAACGCTCCGTCTCATCGAGCGTTCCCCAGACCTGCAGGACGGCCCGGCGCTTGTCCTCCGCGGCGGCGTTCCGGAGAGGGAGGAGTCTTTCTTCAACCAGCGCGTGCAGGGGTATATCCTTCGTGACGGCAGCGGGCGGCAGGATGAGGGTGATCGTCTCGGCAAGATCGCCTGCCGCCTCGCAGGATTCGTCGAAAAGCCACCCGGGGATCCCCGCCGCCTCGCCGGCCCAGGCGCGAAGCTTCCGGGCCGGGATCAGGCCCTTGATCTTCCCGCCGTTCAGGAAGTGCAGGGCCCACGCGGCATCGGCCGGTTCGGCCTTCTCGAAATACCGTCTGAGGGCCGCGGCCCTTCCACTTGTCTTCGTCGTTCCGTCAAGCTCTTCGTATAACTGAGAGAAGTTTTTCATCGGCAACGCAAGTGTGGAATTACGGCGAATGTGTTACGTCACAGAATCCCGTCTGTCAGGCATCAGGCTGAAGGCATAAGACCTGAGGCCGTGAAGGCCGGGTCCATGATCATGGATTCTCTCTTTTTCCCAACTTCTGAACTTCTCAACCTCTTAACTTCTGGTCTTATTCAATCCTCGCTCTCCTCATCGGACGCGAAGGGAATTTCGAGGGGTTTCGCGTCGAGTCCTCTTTCCCTGAGGGTTCGGGCGATGACGGAGGCATAGCCGTGGGAGACGAGGACCTCCCCGGCCCCGGTCGATGAGATGACCGAAAGCAGGCCCGGCCAGTCCGCGTGGTCCGAAAGAACGAACCCCCGGTCGACGGACCGGCGGCGGCGCATACCGCGGATCCGCATCCAGCCCGAGGCAAAGCCCGTTGAAGATTCCCTGAAGAGCCGGACCCATTCCGTCCCGTGGACCTGAGGGGGAGCGATCACGAGGGCGTTGCTGAAGAGGGTTTTCTTGCCGGTCCCATCGATACAGGTGGTGTTCGGCAAAGCCACACCGTCAGCCCGGTAACGGCGGTTCACATCCTCCACGGCCCGGTGGGTGTAAACAGGCCCCAGGGAGATGTCGAGCCCCATGACCACCCGCTGGGCTTTCCCGACGGCATAGGCGTAGAGAATGCTGGTCCTCCCCGCTTTCTGGTTGGCCAGCCACCAGGCGTTGATGTCCTGATGGACTGCACCAGGTTCGGGCCAGCGGTAGACGGGCAGACCGAAAGTCGACTCCGTGATGAACGTATGGCAGCGGACGATTTCGATGGGTCTGCAGGTGGGATCGGCCTGGATTTTGTAATCCCCTGAAAAAACGATGATTTGACCCCGGTATTCGATCCGGACCTGGGATGAGCCTAAAATGTGGCCGGCGGGGTGAAGGGAAACCCTGATACCGTCCAGGTAGGTGTGTTCGCCGTAGGGGACGGCCTGAATGACGGATTCATCCCCGAGGCGCAGGCGAAGGATCTGGAGGCCTTCTCTCGCGGCTAGATAATGCAGGCAATCCCGCCTCGCGTGGTCCCCGTGAGCGTGGGTAATGACGGCCCGCTCCACGGGCTGCAGAGGGTCTATGTAAAAATTCCCCACTTCACAGTAAAGACCTTTATCGGTCATGCGAAGAACTTGCGGGTTCATCACTGAAAGTATGACACACCCGGCGGGTCCTCTTCAACGGGCATTTCCGCACCGTCTGCGGCCTGGACGGGGAGAGAAGGGGCCTTTCGGTCCATCAAAATTTTCCGATAGAATTTCGCAAAAAAGATTGATATACATTACTGTAATCGGAAAGCCGGACTAAAGAAGGAGGAGGGAAACGATGGTTCACCTGAAGATTTTGCGGGAATCGAATATATTAAAAAACCTCAGTGACGCGCAGCTCGAGAAACTTGCGGCCTTTGCCATCAGCGAAAGTCATCCCGCCGGGACTCTCCTCTACAAGGAGGGAGATCCGGCCAATAAATTCTATCTCGTCGAGGAGGGGAAGGTCTTTCTGGAGATGAAGACGGATATGGGCCCCGCCCGTCCGCCGCTCCAGGTGACCATCGATGTGATCACCAAGGGGGAAGGAATGGGCTGGTCGGCTTTCGTGGAACCCAACCTCTACACCCTGAGCGGCGTGTGCATGGACGCCACGAAGCTCATTTCCTTCGAATCCGGAAAGCTCAGGGACCTCATGGACAAGGACCCTGAACTGGGATACAAGCTGCTGAAAGGGATCAACAAGCTCCTGGCCTCCCGCCTCAGCCACACGAGAATCCTGCTGGTCAGTGAAAGAGCCCTGGGGCTTCTGACCACTCACACGGAGTACGCCTGATCATTGACTGAAGCGACAGGATGACTCATGAAAGAAGGCGAGGGTTTCCATCCTCGCCTTCTCTTTGTTGAAAGGACGGAGGGCGCAGGGCATGAGGCGGAGGGCGGGAAGCCTGTTCAGCCGGTAACTTTCTTTCTGATCCGCGGGACTCATGATTTCACTGCAGGACATTTCAAAACAGTACAGCGGTCGGTTTCTCTTCAGGGGGCTCTCGATTCGCATCGGCGAGGGGGAAAAGGTGGCCGTTGTGGGCCCCAACGGTGCGGGCAAGACCACGCTCCTCAAGATCATCGCCGGGAGCATCGAAGCCGACACCGGGCGGGTCGGCCGGTCACGTTCCGCCACGACGGGCTATCTGCCCCAGGAGACGGTCATTCACAGGGGCCGCACTCTTCTGGAAGAGGTGAGGCTTGCCTTTGACGAGATCCTTTCTCTCCACGAGCGGATGGAGGGGCTGAGCGCTGAGATCGCCGAACGGACCGTCTCCGGTGATCCGGATCCCGCCGGGCTGAAGGAATTGCTCTCCGAACTGGGGAAGATCCAGCATCACGTGGAGCACCTGGAGGGATACGACATCGATGTGAGAATCAAGCAGGTTCTGTCGGGGCTGGGCTTCCGGGAATCGGAGTTCGACCGGATGACGGAAGAGTTCAGCGGCGGCTGGCAGATGAGGATTGAGCTGGCGAAACTCCTCCTGAGGGAACCGACCTGTCTTCTTCTCGACGAACCCACCAACCATCTGGACATCCGCTCTCTCCAGTGGCTCGAGTCGTACCTCCAGGCGTACGACGGTGCGGTGATTCTCGTGTCCCACGATCGGCGGTTTCTCGATAACCTCGTCAGCCGCGTTTTCGAAATCTCGGCGGGGGCGGTGTCGGAATACGCCGGCAACTACTCCGACTACCTCGTGCAGGAAAGCCGGCGTCGGGCTCTCAAGGAGGCGGCCTATCGGAACCAGCAGGAAACGCTGCGACGAACGAAGCGGTTCATCGAGCGCAACCGGGCGAGGAAGGACAGGGCGAGGCAGGCCCGGAGCCGCCTGCGGCAACTCGATAAGATGGAACGAATGGAACTGGGACATGAGGCGGCCGTCGCATCGTTCGATTTCCCCGAGCCGCCCCAGGCCGGCCGGGTCGTCATGGAACTCCGGGAACTCGGCAAATATTACGGCAAACAGCTTGTATTCCGGGATCTGACCGTCACCGTCCGGCGGGGCGACCGGATCGCCCTCCTGGGCGCGAACGGGTCGGGAAAGTCGACGCTCGTCCGGATCATGGCGGGGCTCGAAGATTTCCAGGAGGGTCGTTGCGAGCCGGGATACAGAGCCGTGGTTTCCTACTATGCCCAGAACCAGGCGGAGGCGCTCAACCCTTCGAGGACGGTCCTCCAGACCCTGGAGGACGCAGTGACGAAGGAGACCCACACCCGCCTGAGAACGCTCCTCGGATCCTTCCTGTTCCGGGACGAGGATGTCTTCAAGCCTGTTTCCGTTCTCTCCGGCGGCGAGAAGAGCCGCCTCGCCCTGGCCAAAATGCTTCTGATGCCCGCCAACCTTCTTCTTTTTGACGAGCCGACCAACCATCTGGACCTGCGCTCCAAGGAGGTGCTCAAGAGGGCTCTGGAGAACTATCCCGGTGCCTGTGTCATCGTCTCTCACGACCGGGATTTCCTGGAGGGGCTCGTGAACATGGTCTGGGATATGGAAGAGGGCTTGCTCCGGGTTGCCTACGGCTCCGTGGACGGCTATCTCGAGAAATGCCGGCTCGCCGATGAGGAGAGGGCCCTCCGGCGGGACACGGCGGGCAGGGAGATCGAGGGACGCTCACCCCTTCACCTTGAAAAAATGCGCAAGCGCGAGGAGGCGAAGAAGAGACAGGAGCGTTTCCGGCTTCTCAGGCCCCTGAAAGATGAACTCGAAAGACTCCAGCGTGAAATCGGGGCAGGGGAGGAAAAGAAAAAGGAACTGGAGGCCCTCCTCGCCGACGGGAAGACCTACCAGGATGAGAAAATGGCCCGATCGATTGCTGTCGAGTACCGCGAAGTGACGGTCCGCCTGAGCGAGTTATACGACCGGTGGGCGGAGACCCACGAAAAGATCGAAGCCACCGGCCGGACGGACTGAGAAGGATCGCAGGGATCAGGCCTTCGCAAGCGGAACGGCCCACCGGTCGAGCGTTCCATCCGGGCTCGTGTGCCGGTGTCCGAAGTCGTCCATGATGAACAGGCCCTTGTTCGTTTTTACTTTTACCGGGCCCGTGTAATACTTCGTGCCGGATTTGAATTGCAGATCAGGCACCTCGATATTCAGCCCGCCTAAGCCGGCGGGATCAAAAAGAAAAGGGGAACCTGTGCTCCCCTTTCCATGTGTTTATTTGGATTCCCCGATCAGCCGCAGGAGCCGGCGCAACCTCCGCAGCCTTCCCCCTTCTTGAGGTTCGACTCGATCATGTACCCCGAGCCCCGGGACGTTTCAATGAAATCGATCTTGACGGGCTTCACCATCTCGAAGAGTTCCTTTTCGATCATGAACGTCAGGCCGTCGACTTTGAAGGTCTCGTCCTTTTCGTTTGACTCGTCCAGAGCCATCCCCAGCTGGGGGCCCGCTCAGCCTCCCTGGTTGAGAAAAATGCGGATAAAGGGCTTTTCTTTCCTGGACTTGAAGAATTCGGTGAGCTGTACCTCCGCTTTTGCCGTCACTTCAAACATGAGGGCCTCCTGACAAAATTGGTGTCCTTAAAGTACACATTAATTATGCCTTGTCAATGTGAATTCGATGGGGTAAAGACTTTTTTTCAGGCCGTTTTTTTTCGCCGGGCGGAGTCATCGCCGGACCGGCGGGATTGAAACGGTCCGTCGGATACGGGAGGTCAGGATGCACTGTCTCATATACGGGGCCGGGGCCGTCGGTCTCGGGCTGGCAAGCTTCATCACGAAAACGGGCAGGAGGGTCGACATCCTCGCAAAGGAGGAAACGGCGGAGGTGCTTCGAAACGAGGGTATCGTGCGCACCGGCATCCTCGGGTTCCACACCACGGCGCCGGGACTTCTCGGCGTCTCCTCCTCCCTGAAGCAGTTCGCCGACACCCCCTGGACGCACATACTGCTCTGCACGAAATCCTACGATCTCGAAAACGCGGCCAGGGACATGGCTTCCTGCGCCGGTTTCCTGAAACGTGTCCTTGAAGGGCGCTGCTCGGTGGTTCTCATTCAGAACGGCTGGGGAAACGCCGAGGTCTGTGCCGCCTACTTTCCGGACCAGCAGATCTTCAACGCCCGGGTGATTACCGGTTTCGTCCGGAAGGGGCCCAACCACCTGGACGTCACTGTTCATGCCGACGACCTCACCATGGGAAGTCTCTTCGGGGCGCCTCTCGACCCGCTGATCGAACTGGGCCGTGTCATGGAAGAGGGCGGTTTCCCCTGCAGGGTCACGCCGGAAATCGAGAAGGACCTCTGGGCCAAGATGCTTTACAACTGCGCCCTCAATGCCCTGGGGGCCATCTTCGGCGTCCCTTACGGCGTACTGGGGGAATGGGATTACACGAGGTTTATCATGGACAGGATCGTTCACGAGACCTTCGATGTCATACAGGCGGCCGGCTACGGAACCCACTGGAAGTCGGCCGAGGACTATCTGAGAATCTTTTATGACAGGCTGCTCCCCGTTACCTACGGCCACGAATCCTCGACGCTCCAGGACATCCGCCGCCAGAGCAGGACGGAGATAGACGCCCTCAACGGGGCCGTCGTCCGCCTGGGCGAAGGACTCGGCGTCGACGTGACCGTTAATGCCGTCATCTACAGGATGCTCCGGTTTCTCGAAGAGAGAAACATGGGCCTGAAGCCTTCCTATTGAGGATCCCCCCGACGTGGTTCTGCTCATTCACCCGCCCGTCGTAAAACCCTGCGAGCCTCCTGCAGGGATCGCGAGGATCGCAGGCTACCTGAGGGGACGTTGCCATATCCCCTGCGCCCTCCTCGACGCGAACCTGGCGGGACTCGAACATCTCCTCGGCAGAGACAGGCCGGCAGCCGACACCTGGACCGGACGGGCCCTTCGCAGCCGTGCTGCCCACCTGCGGACCTTGAGGGATCCCCTTACCCCCCGTCATTTTGACCGTTACAGGCGCGCCGTTTATGACCTCAACCGGCTTCTTGTCCTGTCCGACCCCTCGGGAGGACAGGTGCCGAATCTCGTCAACTTCAGGCACCGTGAACGATCCCCCCTGCGGAGCGCCGACCTGATCCGGATGGCTGAAAGGCCCGAAGAGAACCTGTTTCACGATTCCCTTCAGGGCATTGTCGACGAAGCGTTTGACCGACATCGCCCCTCCCATGCGGGGATCTCGCTCAATTATCTGAGTCAGGCCCTCTGCGCTTTCGCCCTGATCGGAATGGTGAAGAAACGCCATCCCGGCGTCCCGGTGGTCCTCGGCGGGGGCCTGGTTACATCGTGGATGCGGCGTCCCGGCTGGGAAAACCCGTTTGCCGGTCTCGTCGATCACATGGTTGCGGGACCGGCGGAAGGAAAACTCGGCGCGATTCTGGGTGCGGGAGTGGAACCTGCGAACGATGATCGTTTCTGTCTTCCCGACTACGACGGGTTGCCCCTTGATGCCTACCTTTCACCGGGCAGGGTCCTTCCCTACAGTGCCTCGAGCGGCTGCTACTGGGGCAGGTGTCTGTTCTGCCCCGAGAGGGCCGAGGGGAACCCCTATGTGCCGGTCCCTCCCGGACGGGCCGTCCGCGAGCTTGAAGTCCTCGTCCGTAAATTCCGCCCGGCCCTGATCCATGTCCTCGACAATGCAATGAGCCCGGCCCTGATGGAAGCCCTGGTTCGCGAGCCGCCGGGGGTCCCCTGGTATGGTTTCGCCAGGATCACGGAACACCTGGCGGACCCGGACTTCTGCGTGAGACTCAGGCGCGCAGGCTGCGTCCTGCTTCAGATCGGCCTTGAGTCGGGAGATCAAAGTGTGCTCGACACCCTGCAGAAGGGCATCCGTCTTTCGCTGGCGCAAAAGGTCCTCGGGTGCCTGAAGCAGGCGGGCATTGCCGCTTATGTCTATCTTCTCTTCGGAACACCGCCGGAAACGGCCGCGGGGGCCGAAAGAACCCTCGAGTTCACCGCGGCGATGAGGGAATGTATCGGTTATCTCAATGTCGCCATCTTCAACATGCCGGCGCAGGGGCCGGAAGCGCAAACCTTTGGGGCACTGCCTTTTTATGAGGGCGACCTTTCCCTCTACACGGATTTTGTCCATCCCGCCGGCTGGGATCGTAAATCCGTCCGTGCCTTTCTGGACAGGGAGTTCAGGAGGCACCCCTCGATCGCACCCATTCTGAGGCGCGACCCGCCCTTCTTCACGTCCAATCACGCCCCCTTTATATCACTTTCGGATGCGACGGTTGCAACGGGTTCGCGGGGGGCGTCGATTTCGCTTGCAAAACAAGGGGAGAACAGGCTATAGGATACCGAAATGTCTTGAGAATCGCCCCATAAATTGTTTGCCCCTTTCCTTTTCAGGCTCAATTCTTGCTCATGCTTCTCTATAACCTTTTGAAGGGACAGGCATTCGGGGGAATCCTTCAAGGCATTCGCCCTTCTGTCGATATATAAAATGACCCAGAATCATCCTTCTGGAGAGTAGTGCGGTCCGCCGCAGGCAGGCCGGGTGGACATCCGATCCCTTTGAGTCCGGGCCGATGACGGCCCGGGCTGTGGAGAGGCAAGATGCAGGAGAACATGACTGTCCGGGAACAGATAGAACAAAATGGGTTGATCATCATTGCCGTCGCCATGGCCCTTATCTACTGGTGGTTCGACTCCATGGTGACGGACCAGGTCCTCATCCGGGTGCTGGTGGTCTGCCTGATTTTCGTATACGGCATTTTCACCCAGTACCTGATCAATTCTCGCAAGCTTGCCGAAATGGATCTGCAGAGGGCCCACGATGAACTCGAGCGGCGTGTCAAGCAGCGGACGGCCGAGCTGATCCTGGCGAACGAGGAACTGAAACGGGAGGTCCGGGAGCGCAAACAGGCGGAGGAGGAGAAGAAGAAACTGGAAGACCAGCTCCTTCATTCCCAGAAGATGGAGGCCCTCGGGACTCTGGCGGGAGGCATTGCCCACGACTTCAACAACCTCCTTCAGGCCATCTCGGGGTACTCACAGCTTCTGCTGATGAAAAAGGATCAGACCGACCCGGATTACGGAAAGCTCGAAGTCATTCACGGCACGGCCCAGCGGGCGAGCGAGCTGACCCGGCAGCTCCTCATCTTCGGCCGCAAGGTGGAAACGAAGCTGAAACCCCTTGATCTCAACCACGAAGTCCAGCAGGTCGCAAGAATCCTGGAGAGGACCATCCCGCGCATGATCACCATCAAAATGAATCTATCGGAAAACCTCAAGGTGGTCAGCGGGGATGCAGGCCAGCTCGAACAGATCCTGATGAACCTCGGGGTGAACGCACGCGATGCCATGCCGGAAGGCGGTACTCTGACCTTTCAGACGGAAAATGTCACCCTGGCCAAGGGGTACTACACCGCCCTGCTCGGGGCGACGCCCGGCGAATATGTCCAGCTCACGGTGGCGGACTCCGGCGTGGGCATGGACAAAGACACCATCAAGCATATCTTTGAACCCTTCTACACCACCAAGGAAGCCGGGAAGGGAACGGGCCTGGGCCTGGCCATTGTGTACGGCATCGTGAGAAGCCACAACGGGTTTATCCGCTGTACCAGCGAGAAGGGCGGAGGCACGACCTTCAAGATTTATTTCCCCACCTTCAGGGCCGAAGGGGTTGACGCGGCTGCCGAAGCAAAGAAAGAGTCCGTCATGCCGCGGGGGGCCGAGACCATCATGCTCGTCGACGATGAGAGGGCCGTCCTCGATATCGGCAGGGAACTCCTGACCCAGTACGGGTACCGGGTGATCACAGCCGACGGCGGCGAGAAGGCGGTGGAGCTGTACAGCCAGAACAGGGAAGGGATCAAGCTGGTCATCCTCGATCTCATCATGCCGGGCATGGGCGGGACGAAGTGCTACAAGGAGCTCCGCAGGATCAATCCGGGGTTGAAGGTCATCATCTCGAGCGGGGCCGCTTCCGAGGAGCAGGTGAGGGAAACCTTTGATATCCCGCCGTCGGGGTTCATCAACAAGCCCTACCAGTTCAAGGACATGCTGACAAAGGTGCGGGAAGTCCTCGATTACCGCAACTGACCCGAGCCGTAGATTGCGGCGAAAGACCCCTGCCCCGGACCGCTTGCCCGTTGATCGGGGGTATGAAGATCATGACCATGGGCCCGTCCCGCAGGAGAATGAAGCCCATGCTCTGGTCCGTCATTGTTATCCCTCTCTCCGTTTACCTGGCCTTCACGGTCGCCGTCTGGGTGCTGCAGCCCAAGCTCCTCTATTTTCCCGAACGCAGCCACGATGCCACGCCGGAGGATGCCGGCCTTTCCTATGAGTCCGTCTTTTTCAAGACGACGGACGGCGTGAAGATTCACGGCTGGTACGTCCCGTCGGCGCAGCCCAGAGGAGCCGTCCTTTTCTGTCACGGGAACGCCGGCAATATCTCCCACCGGCTTTTTTTCATTGATCTCCTCAACCGGATGGGGATGAGCACCCTGATCTTCGATTACCGGGGCTATGGCTGGAGCGAAGGGAAACCGACGGAAGAGGGGACCTATCGGGATGCGGAGGCCGCCTGGGACTACCTCGTTACGGACAAGAAGTTCAAACCCGGGGAGATCGTGATCCTCGGCCGTTCGATGGGCGGCGCCATTGCCGCGAGGACCGCCCGGGAGAGAAAGCCGGCGGCGCTCATCGTGGAATCGACTTTCACATCCGTCAAGGACATCGGTGCCGAGGTCTACCCCTTCCTGCCCGTCCGGTGGCTGTCGAGATACGACTACGATGCTTTCGGGTTTTTGAAGGGCGTAGCTTGCCCGGTTCTCATCATTCACAGCCCCCAGGACGAGATCATCCCCATTCACCACGGACGGAAACTCTTCGACGCAGCAAACCCGCCCAAGGAGTTCCTCGAGATCAAGGGAAGCCACAACGAGGGAGCCGTTTTTTCCGGCAGGATCTACACGGAGGGGATAGACTCATTCATCGCCCGTTACGTCAAGCCCTGACGGATCCTTTTCCACCGGTTCGGCCGTTCGGCAAATATTGCTTTCCCGCGGCAGGAAATACCCCTGGGAGATTTTCTGACATTTGTCCTAATATCGCCATTTTTTTGACGTTTTTTGCCATTGACTCTCCCTGGACATCCATCGGGTTGTAAACCGTCAAAAATCCTCGGATTTTAACCCCTTTTATGACCGGTGACGCAGGCTGTCGTTATATTGGCACGAAATCTGTATATTTACAGGATAAAACGCTCGCAGTGTTGTCTTCGGTGTTCGGATGTTTTTAAGGAGGCACAGCCGATGAAAAGGACAGCCATCCAGAATTCAGATACCTTCGATCTGATCTACGAAAGACGAAGGCTCGAGAGGTTCAATCTCGAGGTCCCCGCACGGATCGAGATTCTCGCCCGGGAGGAACAAAACCCGGAAATCCTCGAATTGAACACGAAAGATGTATCAGCCGGAGGCGCCTATTTCAGAACAAAGAAAGCGCTCCCGGAGGGCACACGGGTGCGGATCGACATCATCCTCCCCCTGGATCGCCTGCGCAAGTTGAAGGACACCTGCAAGGGTCTCATCAAGGTCACGGGAACCGTCCTGCGGTCCGAACCGACGGGAATGGCCGTCTGTTTCGATGAAGGGTACCTGATCACGCCTTTCGGGGAACGCCTGAGCTGAAGACCGGCCCGGGTGTGTGCTTGAGGAAATGGAAAATCAAAAGCAGGGCTGTCGCCCTGCTTTTTTTATGTCCCGCAGCCCTGCCCCGCCGGAAACGGGGGTAAAAGGAGGAGGGAAAACCCCTTTAAGGCGAGCAGCAAGGAGGGCAAGCTGCAAACCTTACGGATCCGGCGGGGCCGGGGCGAGATATCCTTTCGCTCGTGAGAGAAGAAAACGGTATCAACAGACGGAAGATGAATGAGAATTCGTACCTGAAACAAATATAATACATCTTTTCTGAAAATCAATACCTCCCCCCTGAGATTTTTTGCTCCCTGTGAGTCCTGCCTGTCCCGGTGCGGGCCTCCTTCGTGCCCGGCTGCCTGAGACAGAGCCGCTTCCTCCGGGGAAATTTAACCTTGCCATCTCTCAAGAAAAGATAGATATTATGGAAAAGGGCCTTTCGAAACGGCCTTCCGGGAGGGATGCCGGCGGTATCTTTCCGTTTTCGCCGCAAGGCGTGATTCTTCTGCGTGGCGGGTCCTGTCTGAGTGCTTCGCCGGGTGCATGCTGCGATTATTCATTCCAGGGAGAGTCGAGGGATCATGAAACATTCGAGCGAGACGGTCACGATCAAGCAGTATTCAACGGGAAACGTCGGAGACGGCGTGGTTCTCCTCAGCGTGCTCAGCGTGGGTCACAGCTTCGTCTTTCTCAGAGTCGGGGCCATCGGGTTTCCGAACCGCGACGAGCGTCTCAACATCGGCGAATTCCTGAACTTCGATGCCGGCGAGAGCGGACTTTTCGAGATCCGGCTGCTGTCCGTCGCGGGGTTTGATACGGCGACCTTCCTGGTGACGCGCGTCAGGTAGCCCGCTCCCGGTTTTCTTTTCTGTTTTCACCGACGTCTCAAGGCCCGGGATGAAGTTCAGGCGAACCCCCCTCCGACGGATTGAACCGTGGGGGATTCACTCGCCGCCGGGGCCCTGTTTCCGTGAGCCGTCGGGTTCGTGCCCGCGGCAGGCCTTCATAACCCTTCCGTGAGGGGGAAACGAGTTGAGTCAAGAGAAAGAACGGGATCGGTCGCTCGGAGAATTCGACGGAAAGACACTGGCGGAGTTCGACGGGCGGGACGGAAAACCCGTTTACATTGCCCACGACGGCAGGGTCTACGACGTCACCGCGAGCAGGATGTGGAAGGGCGGCCTCCACATGAAGCGGCATCGTGCCGGCCGGGATCTCTCCGCGGACCTCCGCGCGGCTCCGCACGGACCCGAGGTCTTCGAACGGTATCCCCAGGCAGGCATTTTAATACAGGAAGCTCCCGAGAGGCCCCTATCGCCGCTGCTGTCGTCGCTGCTTGCGCGCTTCCCGATCCTCAGGCGCCATCCTCACCCCATGATGGTGCATTTCCCCATCGTCTTCCTGTTTGCCCTGTTTCTGTTCGCCGGCCTGTTTCTGCTCACCGGCCGTTCGGCCTTTGAGTCGACGGCTCTGCATTGCCTGGCCGCGGGCGTTCTGTTTTCCCCCCCGGCGATCGTGACAGGCTATTGCACCTGGCGGCTCAATTACCTCTCGAGGCCGATGCGCCCGGTGAGGATCAAAAAGACCCTCTCCTGGGTCCTTCTGACAGCCTCCGTCGCGGCTCTCGCCTGGAGGCTGTGGGACCCCGCAGTCCTCTCGGCGGCCGGTCCCGGGAGGCTTCTTTACTTTCTCATGGCTTCGGCCCTGTTCGTCATCGTGGTCGTGATCGCCTATTTCGGCGGCCAGCTCACTTTCCCCTCCGAGGACTGAAAGACCGACCCGCTCTTCCGGTGTTTCTTCCGACAGGACAGATGGTTGTCGGAAAGAGTCGTGATCGGGGCGGTGCATCGCTGGTTTTGTTTTTTTTCGCATGACGCCGGCCGCCTTTCTCGGTGAATTCCATCCGGCGGTTTTTTTGTCCTTTTTTGTCGGCAGGAGCCTCGCTTCAAAACGAAGGTCCCTGAGACCTTCCCATTTGAAGAGGTTCCGGTTCTGGAGGTGCAATGAAGCGGTCAGGATCTCGTCGATTCGCCGGTCGTCCAGCCGGGGGCCGCCTTCCGACGCGATGAAGCAGGCAAGCATTCGGGGCGTCGTGCTCTTCCCGGCACCGTCGGCGCCGATAAGCTGCAGGATGTCCTTCTTGTTCGTCCGGAAGTGGATGCTGTCGACGGCGGCGATATGACCGCAGGGTGTTCTTATGTTTTTCGACGCGAATCAATAAACGCGGCCCGTGACGAAGACATGCATGAAATCATGCAGGCAAGTGTGATGCTGAGAGTCCGAGCCCGTGGATACGCCGCGCAGAGTGTCCCGGAATTGTTCTGCAATTCACCTGCCACCCTTCACTGGAGAGGTTCCGGCGCAGGAAGAACACCAACCCTGTAGATCCGCGGTTCCCTCAACAAAATCAATAACAAAGAGGCAGGACATTTCGGTTGCTGGAACCCCTTCGCTGTGGTAGAAGCACGGCGATGCTGAACGTGGGGCTGACAGGGGGAATTGCAAGCGGAAAATCCACGGTGGTGAGGATGCTCGCAGGGAAGGGCGCCGTCGTCATCGATCACGACCGCCTCGCCCATCTGGCCTATGAACCCGGCGGCCCGTCTTACGGGGCCATTGTCGCGGGCTTCGGCCGCGAGGTGCTGGCTCCCGACGGAAAGATCGACCGCAAAAAGCTGGGAGCCATCGTCTTCAAAGATCCCGGGAGACTGAAAGACTTAAACGACATCGTCCATCCCGCGGTCCTTTTGGGATGGAAGAAGAAACTTGCCGATATCGAAGGACAAAAACCCGGAGCCGTCGTCATCTCGGATGTCCCCCTGCTGATCGAGGTGGGCTGGCAAAAAGAGGTGGACGTGGTGCTCCTGGTCTATGCCGCACCCGAGGTCCAGGTCCGGCGCGTAAAGGATAGGGACGGATACACCCTGGAAGAAGCCCTGGACCGGCTTGCTTCCCAGATGCCCATGGACGAAAAAAGACGATACGCAGACCTCGTCGTCGAGAACAACGGCAACCTGGAAGACCTGCAGAAACAGGTGGACGAGGTGTGGGTAAGGCTTCTCGAACTTGAAAAACAGAGATTCGGGAAAAAGTTATGAGTTGCGCGTTGATGGCAATAGAAACAGTCACAGAAAGACTCAGAGGAACTTAGATAGACGTAGACAGACCGGGATAAGGAGGATTCTGATGATAGGAAAGAACGTCGTAACGGATTTCAGTTCGAAAGAGAGGGCGCCGGTTATCGACCCGACGGCTTACGTGCACCCCCTGGGACTCGTCATCGGGAACGTCGTAATCGGGAAGAATGTCTTTGTGGCGCCCTTTGCGGCGGTCCGGGGGGACGAGGGTCAGCCCCTGCATGTCGGCGACGACTCCAACGTCCAGGATGGGGTCGTCATCCATGCCCTTGAGACGGAGGAACACGGGAAAGCCGTGGAGAAAAACATGGTCGAGGTCGACGGGAAGAAGTACGCGGTCTACGTCGGTAACCGCGTATCCCTTGCCCACCAGGTCCAGATCCACGGGCCCGCCTGTGTCCTGGACGACACCTTTGTGGGGATGCAGGTTCTCGTGTTCCGGTCGCAGGTCGGCCGCAACTGCGTCATCGAGCCGGGATGCATCCTCATGGGCGTAAAGGTTACCGACGGACGGTATGTCCCCGCGGGCACGGTGCTGAAATCCCAGGCCGATGCGGACAGGCTTCCCGCCATCACCGACGACTACCCTCTGAAAAACCTGAACAAAGGAGTCCTCCACGTGAACAAGTCCCTCGCGAAGGGCTACGCCGCGGCCGAGAAGAAAAAGTAATCTCACAAAAAAATACCCCCGCGCTTCTTCGATGGAGGAACGCGGGGGGTGTTTTTTTATCGGACCTTCCCCTTTTTGATCCTTTTGCTCATTCCGAGCCTTTCATCGGCTTTTCTGAGAAGCGAGGACGCGTCGCTCACGTTCCGGTCCCTGTTCGTCGCCACACCGCAGCTGAGCGAAAGCGTCACGTGGGTCTCTCCGCGTCGCATGGGGTTGGTGAGGAAAAAGGTCTGGATGCGGTCGGAGAAGCGAAAGGCGTTTTCGCCTTCCGTGTGGGGGAGGATGACGACGAACTCGTCCCCGGCGAACCTCGCCACGATGTCGCTCTCGCGGCTCATGACCCGGAGGTGCACGGCCACGTATTTGAGGGCCTCGTCGCCGAAGTCGCGGCCATGGAGGTCGTTGAGTTCCTTGAAGTGATCCAGGTCCAGGAAGACCACCGAGAGCGGCGTGCCGTAGCGGGCGGCCCGGCTGAACTCCCGCCTCAGGGCCTCCTCGAGGACCCGGCGGTTGAGAAGCCCCGTGAGGGTGTCCTGGAAGGCGAGCATGCGAAGTTTCTCCTGTGCCATGACGTTGGAGAGGCAGATGGACACCTTCACGGCGAGTTGCTCCAGGAGGGTCGTCTCCATCCCCGGGGCGTAGCGCTGGTCCGACGAGTCAGCCAGGTTGAGGCTCCCGATGACCTCCCGGTCGAGGGTGAGAGGGACGATGGCGAGGGAACGGATTTTCTTTCGTCCCTGCTCGGGAAGAATCGGCTCATAGTCCTTGAGCTGATCGTTGATGAGGACGGGTGAGCGCCGGCTGTCCGTCAGGCGGAAGAGGGTCTCCTTCGCGATGGTTCGCAGGTTCCTCCGGACGGTCTGGGGGGCTTCGATGGTCTCGAGGAGCTTGAGCGGTTCGCTTCCCTCGATCAGGGCGATCCAGACGTGGGGGATGTCGAATTTTTCCCGTATTTCCCTGAGAAGCCTTTGCAGGAAATCCTTGAAGTGACGGATGGAGAGGATGCTGGTTTCGATCTCGAAAAACTTCCGGGCGATCTCCTCGTTGTCGCGAATGACCTGGAGAAGCTCGCTCACGTCTTGCAGGGGCTGTCTTCCGGTCATGGGGTCTTCTTCAGTGCCTCGATGAGTTTCGGTACGACGTCGTACAGATTGCCGACGATGCCGAGGTCCGCGGCACCGAAGATGGGGGCGTGCTCGTCCTTGTTGACGGCGGCGATCACCTTGGAACGGCTGATCCCCGTGACATGCTGGATCTGGCCGGAGACGCCGAGACCGATGTAGAGGTCCGGCTTGACGGAGATGCCGGAGAGGCCGATGCAGAGTTCCTCCGGAAGCCAGTGCAACTCCTCCGTGACCGGCCGTGTGCCGGCGACCTCTCCTCCGAGAACTTCCGCCAGTTCCCGTACGAGGGAAAGATCCTCCTTCTTTTCAACACCCCTTCCCGCGCAGACGACGACAGGAGATTCCGTGATATCCTTTATCTCGCGGGTCCTGGCCCTTTTCTCGAGGATCTTCACGGCTGAATGCGCCGGGGCGGCAAGTTCCCGGACCTTTCCCTCCCTTCCCGCAAACTCCGGCGCCGGTTCGAAGGTCCGGGGCGGGATGGTAGCCATGACGGGGCGGGTGGAGCAGGAGACCCTCTGCAGGGCTGCGCCGCCGTATGCGAGACGGTCCATCAGAACGGATTTTGACTCTTCGTCAAAGGTGATCGCCGTGCAGCTGCTGCAGAGGCCCGTCTTGAGCCGAACCGCGAGTCGGGCGGCAAGTTCCTTCCCCCGGTAGGTCGCCGGGATCAGGATCAGATCGGGCTCCGTCCTGCCGGCCTCTTCGGCGATGAGCGGAATGAAGGCATCCGGTGACTGTCCTTCCGGAAGCGCCGGCAGGAGAATCGCTTCGTCCGCGCCGTGAGCGATGAAGACCTTTGCCCCTTCAGGCGTGTCGCCGATCATGACCGAAAGGGACACTCCCATCTTGTCCGCGAGTTGCCTGCCGATGCCCAAAAGCTCGAGGGCCTGGTCTCTCCATTCCGCAAGAATCCAGATTCCTGCCATGGTATTTCCTCTATCGTATGACGCCCTTTCTCACCAGGGCGTCGATGAATTTTTTGATCTCCCCGGGATCCGTCCCGAATTTCTCGCAGCTTCTCTCCATCCGCGCCGCCTTCATGTCCACTGTCTTGAGCCGGGCTTCCGGCATGGAGGGGAGATCCCTCTTCGTGATGGTCGTCACGGGCTTCTTGCCCGCCATCAGCGTGTCCTTCACGCCGGGGATCCGCGGCGTGTTGATGTCGGGGAGCACCGTCACCAGGGCCGGCGTCGGGGCCGATACGACTTCCGTGCCTTCCTCGACCTTTCGCTCCGCGACGATCTTTCCATCCCCCAGGGTGATCTTCTGAACGAAGGCAACGCAGGGGATGCCGAGGAGTTCCGCGAGACGCGGTCCGACCTGCTGGGCATAGAGGTCGCTCGAACCTTCGCCGCAGGTGATGAGATCGTATTGGGGGATGCGGGACTGTATGACCTCCGCGAGAATGGCGGCCGTCCGGGCGGGTTCGAGGTCGCGGAAGTCCGGGTCCGCTATGAAGAAGGCCCGGTCCATCCCGCGGGACAGACCGTCCTTGACCCCTTTCGCGGCCTCCGTCGTCCCGACGGTGATGCCGATCACGCTCCCGCCGCCCCCTGCATCTCGCAGGCGGGCGGCCTCCTCGATGGCATTGCGGTCATATTCCCCGATCTTGTAGTCCACGGCCGATAAGTCGAGCTTCCCGTCGGACCCCCGGCGGATGTAGGCTTCGTCGATGACCCACTTGAAACAGGCAATAAGGGTGGGCATATATGCCTCCGGTCTCAAGGCTAAAGGCTCAAGGTGCAAGGCGAAGATGGCATTGCCATAAGCCCTTAGCCTTACGCCTTATGCCTTATGTCTTTCTTTTATCTCAGCACCGTACCCGAGATAACCATCCGCTGGGCTTCCGAGGACCCCTCGTAGATCTCCAGGATCTTGGCGTCGCGCATGATGCGCTCCACCTTCGCGCCCTTGATGTAGCCGTACCCGCCGTGAATCTGGACGGCCTTGATCGTGTGGTGCATGGCTTTTTCCGACGCGTAGAGCTTGGCCATGGAGGCTTCCTTGCTGAAGGGCTTTCCCTGGTCCTTCAGCCATGCGGCATGGTAGGTGAGCCAGCGCGCCGCCTGGAGGTCCGTCGCCATGTCGGCGATCATCCAGGCGATGGCCTGGTGACGGGCGATGGGAGTACCCATCTGGACCCTTTCCTTGGAGTACCTGATGGACTCATCGAGGGCCGCCTGGAGGATGCCCACGCCCTGCGCGGCGATCCCCACGCGCCCGTGGTCGAAGCCGAGCATGGCGTTGCCGAGGCCCGCCCCTTCCGGCCCCAGGAGATTTGCCTTGGGGACGCGGCAGTCCTTGAATACGACCTCCGAGGTCTGCGAGGAGCGGAGCCCCATTTTGTGAAAGTGCTCGCCGGGTTTCAGGCCGGCGGTCCCTTTCGGGATGATGAAGGAACTCATCCCCTTGCGCCCCGCCGCCTTGTCGGTCCAGCAGAAGACGAGGTAGGTGTCGGCCAGCGGCCCGTTGGAGATAAAGGTCTTCGTGCCGTTGATCACGTAGAAGTCGCCGTCCTTGGCGGCCGTCGTCGTCGCGGCCATGACGTCGGTGCCGGCCCCCGGTTCGGTGAGGACGAAGGCCCCCATGTGCTGTCCCGTGGCGAGAGGGACGAGGTACTTCTTCTTCTGATCCTCGTTTCCGAGGAGGTTGATGAGCATGCAGGCGATTCCGACGTGGATCGAAACGGTGAACCCCGTCGAGGAGCAGGAGCGTGACAGCTCCTCCACGACGATGGCGTTGGTCAGGTAGTCCGACCCGGAGCCGCCCCATTGCGTCGGGATGGGGATGCCCATCCAACCTCCCTCTGCGAGCTTTTTGAAGAGGTCCGCCGGGTGGATTTCTTTCTCGTCGATCTCGGCGGCGATGGGATCGACATGTTTCACACAGAATTCACGGATGTTCTTTCGGATCAGTTCCTGTTCCTCCGTCAGTTTGAAGTCCATGGTCCCCTCCTTCCGGGTTGCAGGCCGGTGCCTGCTCCCATTATGAATTTTAAATTTTGAATTTTGAATTCCTTATTTAAGCTGTTTCACTTCACTCGCCTCGGCCTCCCCGTTCCGTTCAGCCTCTTCCTTCTTTCCCGTCAATATTCCAGCAGGGCACTTTTTCAATCCCTGTACCCGATACCCTTGACCCTGTCCCCCGGTTTCATCCGAAGCGGAACTGGACGCCGAAGCCGCCCTCGGGGTAGTTCCAGTCGAGAACCGCCGTCCCGCAGGCGATCCGGCAGGTCCCGCACTCGAGGCACCCATCTACGTTGATGGAGACCTCTCCCTTCTCGTTTTCGCTGTAGCAGCCGGCAGGGCAGATTTTCACGGCGGGCTTGAGCAAAGGATCTTTTTCACACCCGGCCTTTATTACGATGTGTGGCTCCCTGCCGGGTTTGAAGACATCGAGCCCGAGCTTTGCCTTTAAATCCACGCTGTCACCTGTGATTTATTCCTGTTGTGTTGAAACCCTGAACCGCCCGCCCCGGTCCTCTCCCTTCGGGAGAGGGAGTGATCGAAAGTGTCCGGACAAACGGTCATATTCTTGCTATACCTCTCAGGTCCTTGAAGATCGCCCATATCTCGCCGAGCGGGAGGTGCTTTCTAACGGTCGGAAAGATCCTCTCCTTGGGGCCGGCAGGTATGCTGTAAAGGTCCTTCATGATCTCCCCGATGAGATCGGGGTAGTGGTTGAAAAATCGCGGGTTTGAAAGCACCGCCGGCGACTCACGGAAACGGATGAAGTCTTTGAGCACGAAACTCTCTTCGAGCATTTTCCCGTAGATGGAAAGGGACGTCGCGTCGAAAATCCCTGCCTCCTTCGCTTTCAGGACGGCTTTCCCCGCGAAGTGGCCCGAGGCCATGGCGTATTCCATGCCTCGCACGGTGAATCCCATGTTGAGGGCGAATCCCGCTGCGTCGCCCGCGACGAGGATGCCGTCGCCGAAAAGCGGGACCAAGCCCCCGTACCCCCCTTCGGGGATCATGTGGGCGCCGTATTCCAGGGTCCTGCCGCCTTTTACCAGAGGGGCGATCTCCGGCCGCGACTTGAAGGCGTCGAGAAGGGCGGGAAGCTCGGCGGCGCCTCCTTTCCGGACGAAGTCCTGAATGCCCATGACGAGCCCGAGACTCAGGCTGTCTTTGTTTGTGTAGAGAAAACCGCCCCCGAAGAGCCCTCCGGTGACCTCGCCGACGTAGAGTCGCGCCGTCCCCTCGTTTCCATCGAGGTTGAAGCGGTCGTTGATACGGGACGGGTCGAGGGCGATGACTTCCTTGATTGCGACGGCGTAGTGTTCGGCCCTCCCGGGCGGGTGGAGCCCGGCTTTTTCGGCAAGAAGCGAGACCACGCCGTCGCAGGCCACGACCACGTCGGCGCGGAGATCATCGCCGCCGGCGATGACGCCCGCGATTTTGCCGTTTTCCCTGATCGCGTCATCGACGCGGGTCTTGGGCAGAATCATGACGCCCTTTTCCTCGAGGCGCTCGGATATCCACCGGTCGACTCTCGACCGAAGGACGCTGTAACTCTGGTGAGGAGCGGCCCGAAGTTCGTCGCCGGAGTAATCGAGCGTGAGCGAACGCTCTCCGGCCATGACCGTGACCCCTTCATGGACAATGAAGCGTTCGAGCGGCACCTCATCCCACAGACCGGGAAAGAGTTCCCGCACGGGATTCACATAAAGTCGCCCGCCCGAGAGGTTTTTCGCACCGGGGTAGTCCCCCCGCTCCAGGACGAGGACCTCGAGCCCTTTTCCGGCGAGGGTCCAGGCGCATCCCAGGCCGGCGAGCCCCGCCCCCACGATGATCGCGTCGAATTTCTCCATGGATTACCTTTTCCGGACGGCGAAAAACCCTATCTCACATACCCCATTTCCCGGGCCCAGTGCAACCCAAAACAGGCGGGTCTGACGACCCCTTGAGGCGCCCGTTGCCATCGGCCGGCAGCGAGCGGGATGTGCCGATAATGTTCAGTGATTTTCGGGGTATGTTTTTTGCAAAACCTTTCTTGCCGACCGGGTTCGTCCCGGTCTCGATGCGGTATGCGATAGCGCATAAATTAATTATCTACGCTGAATCATTAAAGATATTGTTCAGGGCAGACAGGAGGAAGTAATGGACATGAAAGACAGGCCGGTAGCAAACCCGCTCATCGTGCTGCGCGAGGAGTTCGACGACTGGGCCATCCTCTTCGATCCCGACACGGGGAACGCCTTCGGCCTCAACCCGACGGGCGTCTTTGTCTGGAAGCTCCTCGACGGCGATCATTCCATTGATGACATATCGGCTGAGCTCAGGGAAAGCGCCGAAGCCGTTCCGGAGGAGGTGAAGGACCACCTCCATGAATTCGTCCGGAGCCTGGAAAAGCAGGGCCTCGTGGGGTTCGAAGTTGCAGGATAGAGCACTTTATGGAGAAAAACATGAAGCAAAGTGAGCGGAAGAAAAAATCCCTTTACATCAAAGAGAACCCCGAGCGCTGCACTCCTGATGCAAAGCGCCCCTCGAGCGAAGCGCCCCTCGAAGGCGGTGTTCCGCCGGCCGAGCGCTCTTCGAAGCCGGCGCACCTCGAGGGAAGCATCCCGATCTACCCCCTGAACTGCATCTACTTCTATCTGACCGAAGGGTGCAACCTCTGCTGCCGGCACTGCTGGATCCAGCCGAAGTTTCAGAACGGTGAGCGGGTGTATCCCTCGCTGGAGGTGGATCTCTTCAAATCGATTATCGATCAGGCAAAGGCCCTGGGGCTCGGCTCCGTAAAACTGACGGGCGGCGAACCGCTCCTCCATCCGCAGATCGGCGAACTTCTCGATCACATCGAAGAAGAGGGTCTCCGCCTGACGATCGAGACGAACGGCGTCCTCTGCACGCCCGCACTCGCGAGGAAGATCGCATCCTGCGCGAGCCCTTTTGTGTCCGTGAGCATCGACGGGGCGGACGCGGAGACGCACGAGTGGGTGAGAGGCGTCGCGGGGTCTTTCCGGCAGGCCGTCGACGGCGTCCGCAACCTCGTCGAGGCGGGCATCCACCCCCAGATCATCATGACCGTCATGCGTCGCAACAGGGAACAGATCGAGGATGTGGTCCGTCTCGCCGAAGGGCTGAGAGCCGATTCGGTGAAATTCAACATCGTCCAGCCGACGGCCCGGGGGGAGAAGATGCACGAGACCGGGGAGACGCTGACGATCGAGGAACTGGTCGACATCGGCCGGTGGGTGGAAAACGAACTATCCGCGACCACACCCCTGCGGTTGCACTACAGTCACCCGATCGCCTTCAGACCTATGAGCAGGATGTTCGGGGAGAAAGGCGACGGGTGCGGCGTGTGCGGTATCCTGGGGATCCTCGGTGTCCTGGGAAACGGCTCTTACGCCCTTTGCGGGATCGGTGAGACGATCCCCGAGCTTGTCTTCGGCCATGCCGCCCATGACCGGCTTGCGGACATCTGGGAGAACAACGCCATTCTGAAGGAACTTCGCGAGGGGCTCCCCCACCGATTTGAGGGTATCTGCGGCGACTGCGTCATGCGGGGGATCTGCCTGGGGAGCTGTGTGGCCCAGAACTATTACAGCTCCGGGAACCTCTGGGCGGGCTACTGGTTCTGCGAGGCGGCAAAAAAAGAGGGACTCTTCCCCGGTACACGCCTGGAAGGCGGACGAAGGATGAAACGGGTAGAAGCGAGGCCGTCCCTGTGACGCCGATACGGCCATGATGAAGGGAGAATCCCGACATCCCACAGCCTGCTTTGGTGTGAGCATGGACCTGATCTTCGAGGACCCGCAATTCCGGCATGACCGTTTCCCGGCCTTCCGGTGAAACGGACAGGGTGTCTCATGGCGCCACGAAACAGGGGGTAAGAGCGGGAGTCAAAGGAGAGATCGATGAAAGGCGAAGCGTTACAGGAGCATCCCGGTACTGAAAAACGGGCAGGGCAGCCGGCCGTCGGGCCGATCAGCCCGACCGCATTGCCGGCGGGGGGAGAGAGCGTTTTTTTCCGCGAATGGCTGGCCGGAAACCGTTACCCGAACCAGCTTCCCATCAGCGCGATCTGCAACAGCCGCTGCATCTTCTGCTCGAACAATCTGAACCCCTTCCCGATCGCGAGGGGCCTGTTCCGCGACATCGAGGACGTCAAGCACCAGCTGAGCCTCATGCCCCTGCACAAGGACCCCATCCGCATGAGCGACAGCCTCCCGGGCCGGATCGCCGAGGGCGAGGCCTTTCTCCACCCGAAGTTTTTCGAGATCCTCAAGCTCATCCGTCGAAAGTACCTGTCGAACAAGATCTGCTTCACCACGAATGCCGTCATGCTCGACGAGACTTTTCTGAAGGAGCTTTCCCGTTTCAGGCCCATCGAGATCAACGTCTCGATGCACTCCGCGAAACCCGAGCTCTGGGCGAAGATCTTTCGCAAGAGGCGCAGGGACGGCGAAACCGCCATCGCTTCCCTTCCGCTTCTCCGGAAGTACAAGATGGATCTGGTCGGGACGATCGTCCCTCTGCCCCGGGTCTGCGGCTGGAACGACATCGAGAACACCTACGAGTACTTCGCGGCCTATGGCGCGAAGAGCATGATCCTCTACTGGCCCGGCTACACCCTGTGCGTTGCGCCGGAAACGGTTGAAAAGCTCGAGTGCCCCATGGAGGAATTCATGGAATTTTCGAGTCGCATGCGCAGCCGTTTCGAAATCCCCCTGAATCCCTACCCGGACATGCGGGCGCCGCTCACGACCCCCATCAGGGTCGTCATGGAGCGGACCCTGAAGGGAAACCTGACGAATTTCGGGGGCGCCTACCGCAGTGTGCTCTGGCTCACGTCCGAGGCCGCCCATGGCCGTATCAGTACGGCCCTGGCGGAGCGTGGAGGAGCCTTTCAGAACGAGCATCATGCCTTTGCGGTCAAGAATGAAACCTACGGAGGTAACATCATCGTCTCCGGGCTCATCATGGTGGATGATTTCATCCGGGCCGGCAGGATGGCGCTTGAGCAGTGGCCCGAGACGGAGCTCATCCTCGTGCCGAAGGAGCCCTTCGATCAGATCTACCGGGACCTCAAGGGGGTCCCCGCATACCGGATTTCCGACGAACTCGGCAGGCCCGTGTGGGTCGTTGAGGGCTGCGGCTGTGTGAACACGCTTCTCGACAGGCCCTTCAGGAAAAAGGAGAATCAGACGCTGCAGCCCCTCATGGACGCCATGAAGTTGTTCAACGCCGGCCGGCAGGACCCTTTACAGGTCGAGAAGAGCCTCGACATGGTGAGCGCATACCCCCTGCGGGTCGGTGAGGACGATGTGAGCCGCGAAGGACTCCGGGCATCCATCCTCGGGGCGGCGGGTTTGAATGGAGGGTTGCGGCGCCCTCTGAACCAGCGCTTCGAGGTCCTCGACGAAACGCAGGCCCTCTGCCTGGAAAACTGGCCCACCGAGGATGAAGCCAGGCAGATCAGCCGGTGGACCTTCCTGGTCAAGAGAAGCGGAGAGTGGAAAATAGAACGCATCATGACCGGCGAGGTCAAAACGGACGATGACGTCTGCAGGGGCCGCTCCTGAAGCGCCTCGGCAAAGAGGCTTTTTGACAGTGATGTCGGAGCACCCGGTGTGAAGATTTCCGTGGTCATACCCGTGTACAACGGCGATCGCTTTCTCCCCGAGGCGATCGAGAGCGTCCTCGGCCAGAGCCATCAGGATGTTGAAATCCTCCTTGTGGACGACGGTTCCACCGACGGAAGCCAGGGGGTTATGAAGCGCTATGCCCGCCTGGACAAACGGGTGAGATTCATCGCGCAGGAAAACCGCGGCCGTTGCGAGGCGGCCAACCGGGGCCTGGAGGAAGCCCGTTTCGACTGGGTGGCAAGGCTCGACGCCGATGATGTCTTTCTGCCGAGGAAGATCGAGAGGCAGCTTCAGTACCTTGCGGAACACCCCGGGGCCCGGGTGATCGGGACGCTCGGGTGTTTCATCAACGAGGAGGGCAGGCGCCTGGGATTCATCGGCACCGCCGGGCCCTTCGACGAGAAGGATTTCCGCAAATTTGTCGAAAACGGCGTTCCCCTCCGCTTCATCCATTCCTCCGTCCTGATGCACCGGCCAACCGTTCTCGACGCCGGCGGCTACCGGCCGGAGTTCCGCCAGGTCGAGGACACGGATCTCTGGAACCGCCTGGCGGAAAAGGGGCATCTTCTTCTCACCGTCCCCGAGCCTCTCGTTCTCTACAGGATCCACGGGAGATCCGTTTCCATCAAGAGGAAAAAGGAGCAGGAACTCTACGACGCCTGGGCCCTCGAACGCATGCGGCGGAGAAGGCGGGGAGAGGAAGAGCCGTCCCTTGCGGATTTCCTGAGCGAGCAGGAAAGACGCCCCTGGTATGAGAAGGCGGACAGCCGGCGGCGGTACACCGGGGAGGCCCTCTACCAGAAAGCGGCCCTCTGCTACGCGGAAGGCGATTTCATCGGGTTGTCATTCCTGCTGGCGGCGGCCGCCGCGGTTCATCCCTCTCACGTTCTAAGGCGGATCTACGGGAGAAAGATCTATCCCCTCCTGAGGGGATTGTAAAAAAAGGGGACAGTCCCCTTTTTTAAAAAAGCGCCGGTCGATCCGACCGGCGCTTTCGTTTCCGGGACAGATTTTGGAATGCCGGGGGCTATGCCTTTTTCACCGGCTTCATCATCATGAAGGCGATGATCATACCCAGGACGGCGAGACCCGCCGTGGGATAGAAGGCGTAGGTGAAAGACCCGAAGGCGTCCTTTGCCTGTCCCGCGATGATGCCGCCCAGGATGGCGCCGATGCCGTAAGCGAAGAAGACGAGCCCGTAATTCTTGGCGTAGTTTTTCACGCCGAAGAAGATCGTCGTCGCCGTGGGCGCAATCGCCAGCCACCCGCCGAGCACGAGCCAGAAACCGACGAAGCACAGTGTGTAGAGCATCACGTTTCCGGGGCCTGCCGTCAGCATGCCGAGCGAGCTCACCAGGATAAGGACGAAGGAGATGAGCGCCGCATTCCGGGGGTTGAGTTTGTCCGTCAACACCCCGAAAAGGGGTCGGCCCAGACCATTGAAAATGGCGAAGACACCGACCAGCATGGCGGCCGTCGCTGCGTCGATCTTGATGATTTCCAGGCCGACGGAGGCCGAAATCCCGATCGCCATGAGTCCCGCGAGGCAGCCGATGATGTAGCAAAGAAAGAGCCCCCAGAAGGTAGAGGTCTTCGACATCTGGCCCATGTTGAGGTCGATGGCGCTTGCCGCGGCCGCAGCCGGCGGCGTCCAACCGGCGGGTCTCCAGCCCTCAACGGGGAATCGGAAGGGGATGAAACAGGCCAGCATGATGACGAGGAAGGCCGCCCCCATGTAGAAGAAGGTCTGCATGGGCCCCACGGCCTTGATGAGGGCCGCAGCGACGTTGGCGGACACGAAGGGCGACCCGCCGAAGCCGGCCAGCGTCAGTCCGAGGGCGAGGCCCCGCTTGTCGGGGAACCATCGGCCGTTGACGGCCAGGGGCACCCCGTAGGCGAGCCCCACACCGCCGCCGCCGATCACGCCGTAGGTGATGTTCAGCATGTTAATGCTCGATGACTGGCTCGCCAGCATCCACCCCGCGCCCACGATGATCCCGCCGATCATGCCCAGCATCTTGGGGCCGAGCTTGGCCATGACCTGGCCGCCGAAGAAAACCATGATGGCAAAAAGGGCCAGAAAGATCATGAAGGGCATACCCGCCTCGGTTGCGGATGCGTTCAGGAGTTTCTGGACCGGACCCCTGAAGACGCTGTATGCGTAGACGCTTCCTAGACAGAGGTTAATAATGAACCCCAGCAGAACGAAGATCCATCGCCCGCTTTCCGCAGGCAAGCCGAAAAGTTTCTCGCCGCTCATAGAATACCCCCCCTTATGGATGAAAATAGGATGAGCTCAAAACCCTCCTCATATCGGCAGGGCGACAATGGACGAAGTGCTATCCAAAAACCTCCGAATTGTCAACCGAAAACTGGGACGGGGCGGCTTCATCGGTCGGCCAGATTTTCGAGTTCTTCGGCCGTGTTGATATTCATGAAGAGGCGCATCTCCGGGTCGAACTCGGTTATCTTCTCCGGGGGGATTTCCCGGACGCCGGATTTGAGAAAAAGATCAGTGATTTTAAGCCGATCCTCCTCGATGAGCCGCCGGATCGGTTTTATGAGCCTGCGGGAATATATGGCGTGAAGGGGCTGGAGTCCCTCGGGAGTGCGCGGGACGACGACGCTGTGGTTCTTCGTTTCGCTCATCATGTATCGGATAAAGGGGGCATTCAGAAAGGGCATATCGCAGGCCGAGACAAAAGCATGATCGCAGGTGGCAAAGAAAAGCCCCGTGTAAATTCCCCCGAGGGCGGCTTTTCCCGGGATGATGTCCGTCACGATCTCCACATTGAACTCGAGGTAGTCGAGAGGGGAGTTGGTCACAATGAAAATATCTTTAAAGAGTTTCCGATAGATCCGGATCGTCCTTTCGATAAGCCGCTCCCCCCGGACCTGGATGAAGGCCTTGTTCAGACCGCCGAGGCGGGTGCTTTTGCCGCCGGACAGGATGATCCCCGTCATCGGCTGTTGAAAAACGTCTGTCTGTTTTGTCTCTCTCATCCCTCGTCCCTGTAGCGTACGCCCCCGGCAAAGTGGTTAACGGCGAATGGCGAAGGGTCAGCCTAAAGAATGATTGGGTCTATCGGCACAGTTTCAGAATGTCGGCGATGACCTCCTCCGGGTAGCCGGTAAGGCGCCAGGTCTCAGCGAGCATGACGGCATTTGCGGCGATTTTTTTGATGTCCCGTGCCGGGATGTCGACCTCCCGCAGCCTCACCGGGGCTTTAATGGCAATGAACCAGGCCTTCAGTCTTGAAATCCCCCGTGCGGCGGCCCGGACGTCGTCTTTGAGCTTCACGCCGAAGACCTCCCTTGCAAGCCTTGCGAACTTGGCCGGGTTCTTCCGGCTCGCCCAGGTCATCCAGGCGGGGAGCACGATGGAAAGCCCCGCCCCGTGTGGGACATCGTATATGGCGCTCAGGGAGTGCTCGATCATGTGAACCGGGTAACGCACGTTTCCCATGCCCGCCGTCGTGAGTCCGTTGAAACCCAGTGTGGCGGCCCACATGAAGTTCGCCCGGGCATTGTAATCCGCCGGGTCCCTGAGACAGGCCTCCGTCGCTTCCATGAGGGTCCGCATCAGGCTCTCCACGAGGCGGTCCTGGAGGATGCCCGCGGGTTCCGTGTTGTTGAAATACCCCTCGAGCATGTGAGCGATCGCGTCGGCGGCGCTGTAAGCCGTGTAGGCGTCGCTCAGGGAGGAAAGCACTGAAGGGTCCATGATGGAAACTTTCGGCTGGATGAAAAGGGAGCGGATGCTGAACTTCTGGCAGGTTTCTTCCTTCGTTATGACGGCCGCCGGGTTCATTTCGGAAGCGCTCGCCGAGATGGTGAGGATCGTCAGCACCGGCAGGGCGCCCCCGATGGATTTCTTGTAAGTGAAGAAATCCCAGATGTCGTGATCGGCCTTCACGCCGCAGGCGATGGTCTTCGCCGTGTCGATAACGCTTCCGCCGCCGACGGCGAGGATCACATCCGTCTGCTCCCTTTTGGCAACCTCGATCCCTTCCAGAACCTTGGAGAGGTAGGGGTTGGAGCGGACGCCCGCGAATTCGACAAAGGGGACCCGGGCCTCTTTCAGCGAGGCCACCACCTGGTCGTAGACACCGTTTTTCTTGATGCTCCCCGAGCCGTATACAAGGAGGGCCTTGCTTCCGAAGCGCTTCAACTCCTGGCCGATCCGCGCGATGCTGCCCTTCCCGAAGATGACCCGGGTCGGGTTTTCAAAGACGAAGTTCTGCATGACATGTCTCCCTTGGTTCACAGGACCGGAGCCTGCTCCCATTTTGAGTTTTGAATGATGAGTATTGAATGGATGGGTGTGAAAAATTTCTCTATCACGGTTCAATCCGTATTCGGTGTCATGAAAACTCGGAATTCACAATGGTCAGGGACTTATATCCGCGAACATCCGCGCTTTGCAAGCGTGAAGTTTCGAATCGAACGGTTTTTTGTCTTGATAAATTCCCCGCCGGATTGTAAGAAATTTCCAAACGAAGCGGAGGGCTTGAAGCATGTACTGGGAACCGGATATCGAAACCATGCCGCGGGAGAAACTCGAGGCCGTCCAGATGGAGCGGCTGAAAAGCACGCTCCGGAGGGCCGCGGAATCTCCTCACTACGGAGGCGTCTTCAGGGAGAAGGGGTTTGACCCGGCGAAAATCAATTCCCTCGACGATGTGAAGCGTATCCCCCTGACGACGAAGGAAGACCTCCGGGCGAGCTGGCCTTACGGGTTTCTGGCCGTCTCGAAGAATGAACTCGTCCGGATGCACTCCTCCTCCGGCACCACGGGACGGGCGACGGTCATCTTTCACACGGTGAATGACGTCGGGGCCTGGACGAACCTTGTGGCCCGGTGCATGTACATGACGGGTGTGCGCAGGGGGGATGTCTTCCAGAACATGATGACCTACGGTCTTTTCACGGGGGGGCTCGGCTTTCACTACGGGGCCGAGAAGCTCGGGGCCCTCGTCATCCCCGCCGGGGCGGGGAACAGCAAGCGCCAGATCCAGCTCATGCGCGATTTCGGCACCACCGTGATCCACATCATTCCGAGCTACGCCCTCCATCTCTACACCGTCTTCGGGGAGATGAGTCTGGATCCAAAGCAAGACACGAAACTGAAGATCGCCTTCATCGGGGCGGAGCCGCACTCGGAAAAGACGCGAAAGAGGATCGAGGAGTTTTACGGGATCAAGGCCTATAATTCCTACGGCCTCTCCGAGATGAACGGTCCCGGCGTTGCCTTCGAATGCCCCTGTCAGACGGGTCTTCACATCTGGGAAGACAATTTCATCGTGGAGATCATCAATCCCGACACCCTGGAGCCGGTGCCGGACGGCGGGGAAGGAGAACTGGTCATGACGACCCTTCTGCGCGAGGGGATGCCCATCCTGCGCTACCGGACGAAGGACCTCACGCGGATCATTCCCGGGGTCTGCGAATGCGGCCGGACCCACCGCCGCATCGACAGGATCAAGGGGAGGACCGATGACATGCTCATCATCAAGGGCGTCAACATCTTCCCCATCCAGGTCGAAAAAAAACTCATGGAGATCCCCGGCGTGGGGACGGATTACGTCATCATCCTGGATCGGGAGGAGTTCAACGACATCATGACCGTCCGGGTGGAGGTGCAGAGGGAATTCTTCGACGGGGACCTGCTGCATCTCGAGGCTCTCCAGAAAAGGATCATCGAAGCGTTAAAGAGCGACATTCTGATCACGCCGAAAGTGGACCTGGTGGCCCCCGGGGGCTTGCCGAAGACGGAGGGGAAGGCGGTAAGGGTCATCGACAATCGCAAAGAGTAGCGGACTGTTGAAAAACAACCATCTACGGCGTTTCCCTCATCCTTCGTCGCTGCGGCGTACGTATCACAGTACGCCTCAGTCCTCAGGATATCGGGGGCCTTGTATCTGGCGTTTTTGAACAGCCCGGGGAGGACAGCATTCTTGTAGCGTTACCATAGGAGCAGAGACATGACGGTGCATCAGCTATCCGTGTTCGCGGAGAACAAGCCGGGGCAGCTCGCCCGGATCACCCGTGTTCTTTCGAAAGAAAAGGTCAACATCCGGGCCACCACCATCGCCACGTCTCACAGTTATGGCGTCATCAACCTCATCGTCGACGATCCCGGGCGGGCCCGGAAGGCGTTGACCGCCGAGGGGCTCATGGTCACCATGAAGGAGGTCATGGCCGTCATTATCGAGGACAAGCCCGGCGGACTGGACAAGCTGACGCAGCTTCTCGCCAAGGAGAACATCAATATCAACAATGCCTACGGGTTCGTTCTCGAGAGCTGGAAAACAGCCATTTTCGTCGTCGATGTCGACCAGATGGAAAAAGCCCGGCAACTCATCGAGAAGGCCAAGTTCAAGACCCTTGACGATGACTCCCTCGCGGCCGTCGAACCGTTCCATTATGTGAAGTATTAGGCATCAAGCGGCCGGCATCGGGCATCGGGCGAAAGGCAGAGAGCTGAAGGTTCGACGCGTCTTCTCCGCACCTAAAAGGCGCCCAGCTGACAGTGCGATATCTTGATGCCGAGTTTCTCACAGGCGGCGGAAACCCGGATCTTCGCCATCTTGAATTCTTTCGCTATTTTCCAGGAGGCATCGCAGGAAAGTCTCCCGTCCGTCACGGCTTCGCGTATTGCCCTTTCCAATTCGACGGAAACGGTCTCCGCTTTCTGGATGATCCTGCTGATCGGGCTGTATCCGAAAAGACCCAGTTGACATTTCTTTATCGGAATCTCCAGCCTGTCCATGGCAAATCCGATCTCCGCGGGAGAGACCTTCGCCGCCTCGGCAATGTTAAAGGCTATCGCGCAGGTCAAATCCCCCTTCTGAGCCTTTTTCCTGACCGCCTCGGCGACGTTATCATCCAGTTTCCGGTCAGCGGGATATTTTTCCTTATAGTGCCCTTTGTCCTTTCGCATCGCTTTCTCTCCCTGTCTGAGCGTTCTCTGCAATGAAGAGATGGGAATAACGGGTGGAAACAGCGCCGGTCTTCCCATTCAACAATCAAAACTCAAAATCAAACTACCCCTTTACCTCCTCGTATCTTGCCAGTGTGAAGAGCATGTCGGCCAGCCGGTTGAGGTACTTGTGGATCTCGGGGTTTTTCACCAGGCCGTCGTCCTTCATCTTCGCCGCGTTCCGTTCCGCCCGCCGTATGACCGTTCGAGCCACGTCGATCTGGGCGGACACCACCGTTTCGCCCGGGTAGATGAACTCGTTCTTCAATTTGACCTCTTTCTGCAGGTCGTCGATGAGATCCTCGACGCGCTGGACGTCCGATTCGTCGATCCGTTTCGAGAGCTTCTGGACGTCCCCGGGGAGTGCCGAAAGCTCGGCGCCCATCATCAGGAGATCCTTCTGAACGGCAAGGAGGATGTCCTTGATCTTCTGACTTCTCGTCATGGCCCTCGCCACACCCATGACGGAGCTCGCTTCATCGAGAACGCCGTATGTCTCGGGCCTCGGGTCGTATTTCGGGACCCGCTGTCCGCCCAGCAGGCTTGTCTCTCCCTTGTCCCCCCTTTTTGAGAACTTCATTTCCGGCTCCTTTCGATGTACTTGCCGACAATCGTCAGCATGGTTTCGCGGTTTCTCTTTGCGCCCTCGATGATCGTCTCCATGGTCAGGGGTGTTTCCACCACGCCGTTGCAATAGTTGTCGACCGAGCAGAGCGCGGCATAGGAAAGCCCGAGCTCCTGCGCGATAATCGCTTCGGCGGCCATGGTCATCCCCACAATGTCGGCGAAAGAGGCCATCATACGGATTTCGGCCTTCGTTTCCAGCCGCGGACCCACCGTCTGCCAGTAGACGCCCCGTTCGACGACGGGAATCCCGCAGGCGCCGGCCGCCTCGATGAGGCGGCGCCGCACCTCGCCGGACAGCTCGGGCGTGATGTGAACGGGCCGGTCTGAGAAGATCGTGGGCGTGTCGGCGACCAGGATGAAGTCATCGGGCACGACGATGGACCCCGGCGGCAGCTCCTTTTTCAGGGAGCCCGTCGAGTTGAGGGCGACGACTTCTCCGATGCCGAGGGTCTTCAGGGCCGTGAGGTTGGCCTGGTGGTTGATGAGATGGGGAAGGACGTATTCCCCGGGGTCGCGGTCATGGCGTGAGATGAGGACGATCTCCTTTGAAACCCAGACGGTGACCCGCCCGAATTCATTGACCATGTGCTCTTTCTTCAGTCCATCGAAGACGTTTGCCCCGTGCAGGACCGTGCCGGCGATGATGCCGAGCGGCCTCATGAGTGAAGACCTCCCTTTCCGTTTTGCAGGTGTCTCACATGCCCGGGCCTTCCCCGGCCGCGGGGGACGCCTGTCGATACAGGCTGAAGCCGCCCCCTCTATTATCAGATATGGAAAGCCCTGTCAAAACCTTGTCTTCCGGGACTGAAAATGGGTTTGACAGAACGGACATCTGATGGCATATAAAACAAAAAAGGGCGCCTCGCTGTTTGCATGGCGAGGGAAGGTGCCCTTTATTTTTCCGGCAGCGATCGCCGTGACGGAGGTCACCCGATGAGCGAAGATTTGATTCATGTCAGTGACGGTAACTTTGATCAGGAAATTTTGAAATCCGACCAGCCCGCCCTCGTCGATTTCTGGGCGCCCTGGTGCGGTCCCTGCCAGAGGATCGCGCCTATCATCGACGAACTGGCAAAGGAGTACAAGGGCAGGGTCAAGGTCGCGAAGATCAACGTGGATGAAAGCCGGAAGGTTGCCACCGATCTGGGCGTCATGAGCATCCCCACGCTCATCCTCTTCAAGGGCGGACAGATCGTCGATAAAATCGTTGGTCTCGCGCCCAAGGACCGGCTGAAGGAGTTCGTGAACAAGGCTCTGTAATTTCCCGAGATCACTACCTGCGGGGTTCGAAGGAGCATCATGACGGAAAAAACGTGTCGAGAACGGCTTCCATCGGGGGATCGGAAATGGACCCGGACCTCGATAGGGGTCGGTCTTGTTCTCCTGTGGCTTCTTTCGATTTCAGGCTGCGCTTTGTGGGACCGGCTGTGGGGCGGCGATGAGCGCCTGAGGACGCCCGAGAGCCTGTACGCGCGGGGCAAGGAACAGTACGACAGGAAAAATTATGAGAAGGCCATCGAGGCCTTCAGAAGGGTGAAGGAAGAATATCCCTTAAGCCAGCTTGCCATCATGGCCGAACTCGGGATCGCCGACTCTTATTTCAGCGATGAAAGATACATCGATGCTCTGGTGTTTTACAATGAATTCGTCGAACTTCACCCGACGAACCCGAATGTCCCCTACGCCATGTACCAGACGGGGATGTGCCACTACAACCAGATGGAGACCATCGACCGCGACCAGACGGAAACGGTGAAAGCCCGGTCGGCCTTTGAAAAACTGATCACCCGTTTTCCCGACAGCAAGTTCTCTTTCCTGGCCGAGAAAAAGTTGAGGGAGTGCAAGGAGCGGCAGGCCGAGCATGAATTTTACGTGGGGTATTTCTATTTCAAGAGCAAGAGATATTATGCGGCCATGAGACGCTTCGAAGGCATCGCGAAGAATTACCCGAACCTGGGCCTGGACTACAAGGTGAATTACTTCCTTGCCGAATCGAAGAAACTCTACGAGAAAGAAAAAGTGGAGAAAAAGGAACCGGAAAAGGAAGACGTGGGAGGGATTATTCGAACCCCCGTGGAGTGACCGGGGCAGGGGAAGGTATGTTGAACAGGGGCCGGGCGGCATCGGGAAGGTGCCGGCCGGCTTTTTTTATGCCGTCTGCCGCTTCTGGATTTCGGCGATTACCCCGTGGACGCAGCGTTCCGGGTCCCGGGACGTGTCGACGACAATGTGAGAACGGGCCGGGACCTCGTCGATCGCCTCGAAATCCCCTTTCTGGGCTCCCAGGAGGTCCGCCCGGCCGTCCGAAACCTCTCCCTTCTCGGACATCCTCGCCTTCAGCCTCTGCGTGATGAGCCGGTCGGGCAACCGGCATTCGAGGATGAAGAAATCCGCCTGGAGGTCTTTCGCCATTTGAGCGGCCTTCAGGCGTTCCGTCCTGCTTTTGAAGGAGGCGTCGATGATCACCGATTTCCCTGCTCTGAGCCTCGACGCAGCCGTTTCCAGGGCCCTGTCGTAGACCCGCCGCGAAACCTCTTCCGAGTAGATGCCCTTCCCGAATTCCTCGTAACGGTGCTCCCCGGGATCGATATGGAGCATCTCCTTCCTCACGACGTCCGTCCGGATGAGGTCGGCCCGGAGGAGAGAGGCGAGGCGGGAGGCCAGGATGCTTTTTCCCGTACCCATGAGTCCCGCCGTGAGGATCAGGGTCTTCCTTTCCGGTCGGGCGGCGTAAGCGTAGGCCAGATCGAAGTAACGGGAGGCGAGTTCTTTGGCCGCCTCCCGGTCCCGCTCCCCGATGCCCCGGTCGTCGAGGCGGAAGCTGATGACCTTGCCGCGGACATAGGCGTAGTAGGCCCTGTAGAAGTTGAGAAGCTTTACAAGCTCGATATCCGCGGAGTGACGGACGTAGGCATCCACGAAGGCCGTCGCGTGATCGGGGTATCCGTTGAAGTCCAGGTCCATGGCCAGGAAGGCGACCTCGGCGGCTGCGTCGCCGAAGCGGAACCGCTCGTTGAACTCGATGCAGTCGAAGATGACGACGCCGTCGACGAGGCAGATGTGCTCGATGTGCAGGTCGCCATGACAGTCCCGGATGCGGTGCTCCCGCACGCGCCTTTCAAAAAGGGGACGATGCCTGTCCATGAATCCGTTGATGAAGGATTGGATGAAGCGGTATGTCTCACCGGGGATGGTGGTCCCGATGTATTTCTCGGTCTGCTCGAAGTTTTCGTCCTGGTTGTGCCTGATGACGGCCGGTGCGCCGTTTTCGTCGATGCGGCCCCCCGTATCCGCCTGCCGGTGAAAATCGGAAACTTTCCGGGCGATCTTCTCCATGTCCGGAGGCGAGAACCTTCCCTCGGAGAGCAGCTTCTTGAGCATCCGGTCTGCCGGGAGCCTTCTCATTCGAACGGCGTACTCGATGATCCTTCCGCGGGGCTCCAGGTTGATGTTCCCGCCGGTATCCTCGGCGATCTCGACGACATCGAGATAGAAATCCGGCGCCAGCCGCCTGTTCAGCCGCAGTTCCTCCTCGCAGAAATGCTTTCTCTTTTCCAGGGAGGTGAAATCCAGGAAACCGAAATCGACGGCTTTCTTGACCTTGTAGACGTAATCGCCCGCGAGAAAGATGAAGGAGATGTGGGTCTGGAGGGTTTCGACCTCCGGGGGCCGGTGAGGGTAAAACCCCGGCTTCGTCATCGCCTCAACCAGTCTCGGATGGGTCATGCCCCAACCTCCATTATCGACCGCGGAAATCGGGTTTTCGCCTCTCCATGAAAGCCCGGACGGCCTCCTTCAAATCTTCCGAGGCGAAAAGAACCATGTTCTTGTGCATGGCCAGGGACATGCCGTCCTCCACCGTGGCGTGGCGGCTCATGTTCAGGACCTCCTTCGTGGCCTGGACAGCAAGAGGCGCATTCGCGGCAATCTGCAGTGCAAGGGCCCGTGCCCCCTCCATTAGGGCCTCCCGGTCGGGGTAGACGGCGCTCACAAGCCCCATCTTCTCGGCTTCCTTTGCGCTGTAGAAGCGGGCCGTGTAGGCCATCTCCCGGGTGAAGCCCTGTCCGATGACGTGCGGCAGGCGCTGGAGCACGCCCATGTCCGCCACGAGTCCCACGGCCGCCTCCCGCAGGGAGAACGAGGCGTCCCGGGTGCACAGGCGGATGTCGCAGGCCGAGACGATGTCCAGCCCCCCGCCGATGCAGGCCCCGTGAACGGCGGCGATCACGGGCTTTCTGCAGGCCTCGATGAAATCGCAGCTGTCGAAGATGGACCGGAGCTTGTCGGGGAATTCTAGGCTCGCCTTCGGCGAACCGTCGATTCCCGTCGAGGTAAAAGCCTTGAGGTCAAGCCCGGCGCAGAAGGCCTTGGCCCGGCTGCACAGGATGGCAACCCTCACATCGTCGCGAGCACCCGCCTCGCGAAATACGGCCGCGATCTCGGCCGAGAAAGGGACGTCGAGGGCGTTGAGGCTTTCTGTTTTCGACAGCGTCACCGTGGCGACATTATCTTTGACCTGCAAGTCAATGAATCGGTAGGACATCGTTTCCTCCTACGGCCTGAAGGGCTTGGTATTGGTATCGGGTTCAGGGTAAAGGGTCCGGGTTCTGCTGCAATTGTGACCGATCTTCCGAACTTCTCATCTTCTCAACCTCCGTCCCGTCCCCGTGCCGGCCCGAGAGCTGTCCGCAGGCGGCGAGGATGTCCTGGCCGCAGCTCTTCCGAATGACGGCCGTGTAATGGTGATCCACGAGGACTTTCCGGAACGCCTCGACGGTCTTCTTCGAGGGGGCCCGGTAGGGGGTGCCGGGGAATTCATTGAAGGGTATGAGGTTGAACTTGCACTTCATGCCCCTGAACAGCCGGACGAGTTTTTTCGCGTGTTCCGGGGAGGCGTTGATACCGTCGATGAGGATGTACTCGAAGGTGATCCGGCGGCGCCTCGGCATGGGGTAGTCCCGGCAGGCCCGGACCAGCGTCTCCAGCGGGTATTTCCTGTTGACGGGCATGAGGGCATTCCGCGTGGTGTCGTCCGGCGCGTTGAGGGAGACGGCGAGATTGACGCAGACGTCCTCGCCGAGTTTCAGGATCATGGGCGGGATTCCGCAGGTGGACAGGGTGATCCGCCGGCTGGAGAAGGCCAGGCCGTCGTCGCAGTTCATGATCCGGATGGCCTTGAGGGTGTTTTCGTAGTTCGCGAGGGGCTCTCCCATGCCCATGAGGACGATGTTCCCGACCTTCTTCCCTTCCTCCATGGCAAAACGGACCCGGGTGACCTGGTCGACGATTTCCGACGGCAGAAGGTCCCTGCTGAAACCCGACAGCCCCGTCAGGCAGAACGTGCACCCCATCCGGCAGCCCGCCTGCGTGGAGACGCACTGTGTCCAGTGATTTCTCCCCGGGATGAGAACGCCCTCGATGGGAAGCCCGTCCTCCAGGCGGAAAAGGATCTTGATCGTGCCGTCCGAGGAAATCCGGGTAGCGGCGATCCGGAGGGAACTGATCCGCGCGATGTTCTTCATCTGTGCACGGAATTCCTTGGAGAGGTTCGTCATCTCGTCAAAGGAGACGGCCCCCTGCCGGTAGATCCACTTCAGGATCTGCCGCGCCCGGTATTTTTCCTTGCCGTGTTTCGCGACGAAGGTCTCGATCTCGCCGAGAGTCATGTCCTTAATATTGGCATAGGGCATAAGGCGCAAGGCGCAAGGCGCAAGGCTAATGGATCCTCGAATGATGAGTTATGAATTTTGAGTTTTGAGTTTCTCAAATTCATTCTTGTTTTGTTCTTGTTAACCGCTGTTCACTTGCCACTGACCACTGTCTTATTTGCGGCCGAAGCTTCGCTCCAGCCTCTCGGCGATCGCATGGATGAACCCTTCCGTCGTGACCTGCCTGTTCGAGGGGCTCTTCCTCGCAACGTTCAGAAGGTCGCCGGTCATGACGCCGCTCTCCACCGTCCGAATCGCCGCCTTCTCGAGCCTGTCGGCGAAACGGACAACGCCGGGCGTGCCGTCGAGCTCCCCGCGCTTGCGCAGGCAACCCGTCCAGGCGAAGATCAGGGCCATGGAATTCGTGGAGGTCGCCTCTCCCTTCAGGTGTTTGTAGTAATGTTTCTGAACGGTACCGTGGGCGGCTTCGTATTCGAAATGCCCCCGCGGCGAGACGAGAACGGAGGTCATCATGGCGAGGCTCCCGAAGGCAGAGGCGATCAGGTCGGACATGACGTCGCCGTCGTAGTTCTTCAGGGCCCAGAGGATCCCCCCTTCGGACCGGATGATCCTTGCCGCCGCGTCGTCGATGAGGGTGAAGAAGTACCGGATCCCCGCCGTCTCAAACTTCTCCTTCCAGTTCTTTTCGTACTCCCCTTCGAAGATGTTCCGGAAGCGGGCATCGTAGGTCTTCGAGATGGTGTCCTTCGTGCTGAACCAGAGGTCCGTCTTCTGGTCGAGGGCGAAGGTGAAGCAGGCGCGGGCGAATGCCGTGATGGATTCGTCGGAATTGTGGATGCCCTGCAGGATCCCCGGCCCCTTGAAGTCTCTGATCTTCACCCTGAACGGCTTTCCATCGGCGGGCGTGAACAGAAGCTCGGCCCTGCCTGCACCGCGTACCCGGATCTCCACGTTGTCGTAAACGTCGCCGTAGGCGTGTCTACCGACGGTGATGGGCTTTTTCCACGCCGGCACGAAGGGCCGGATGTTTTTCACGAGGATCGGTTTCCTGAAGACCGTCCCGTCCAGCATTGCACGGATCGTCGCGTTCGGGCTCTTCCACATCTTCTTGAGGCCGTACTCCCCGACGCGGTCCTGGTTGGGCGTGATGGTGGCGCATTTCACGCCCACCCCGTGCTGCAGGATGGCTTTAGCGGCGTCGACCGTCACGCGATCGTCCGTATCGTCACGATGCTTGACGTGGAGGTCGTAGTAACGGATATCCATGTCCAGGTAGGGGAAGAGGAGGTTTTCCTTGACCATCTTCCACATGACCCGGGTCATTTCGTCGCCGTCCATCTCCACGATGGGGTTCTTTACCTTGATCTTGTCATATACCATGGACTGCTCATCCTTTTCACACTCCCCGCTGTTTCACACATGATGAAGGTCACGGGCCTTTGAGCCGACGGCTTCTTTTCCCGTCCCCGGACCCTGATGCTCTCGTTTTCACCATATTCAAAGCGCCTCCGGCGAGCAGGATGTCTCTCTGCCTCCGGGAGAGGCTGCAGGCGGCTTTGAAATCGGTTTCCTTCGTCGTGTTCCGGACGACGATCTCTCCGCCGTTTTCGATGATCCGCCGGATGCCGGGGATCGCGAGTCCGTCCCCCTGTGCGATCCCGTCATAGGCTTTCCCGTCTTTGAAGGTCAGGGGCAGGATGCCGAAGTTGATGAGGTTGGCCGCGTGGATCCGCTCGAAGGACCTGGCGATCACGGCCTTGACGCCGAGATACATGGGGCAGAGAGCCGCGTGCTCCCGGGAAGAGCCCTGTCCGTACGAAAGGCCCGCGACGATGAGGTTGTGCCTGCCGGCCTTCCGGTTTTTCATCGCCCGCCTGTAAAACTCCCTGTCCAGGGATTCGAAGACGTACTCCGCATATCTGGGGATGTTGGAGCGGTACTTCATCCTCGCGCCCGCGGGCATGATATGATCCGTCGTGATCTTGTCGCCCACCTTGATGGTCACCTCGCCCTCAATGTCTGCCGGTAGCGGATTGTTTTCCGGCGGAGGACCGATGTTCGGTCCGCGGACGATCACGGCGGCAGCCCTGACCGCGGGCGGTTCGGGCCGGATGATCATGTCATCGTTGACGTGAAAACGCTCCGGCATTTCCGCGGCGGGGTATGGCATGGAGAGTTCCCTCGGGTCGAGAAGCTTACCTGTGATCGCGGCAGCCGCTGCCGTCTCGGGGCTTGAGAGGTAGACCTCGGCGTCCTCCGTACCGGACCGGCCGGGGAAATTGCGATTCGATGTGCGTATCGATACACCGCTCGACTCCGGGCTGTGACTTGCGCCGATGCAGAATCCGCAGGTACTCTCGGTCAGCCTCGCGCCGGCGGCGAGGAGATCGGAAAGGTAGCCGTTGTCTGCCAGGTTTTCCAGAACCTGCTTGGAGCCCGGGGTGATCACCAGACTCACCCCCTCGTGAACGTGTCGGCCCCGGAGGATCTTCGCGACGGTCACAAGGTCCTTGTAGGAGGAGTTCGTACAGCTCCCGATGCAGACCTGGCTGACGGGGATTCCGCCGGCTGCCGTCACGGGGCTCACGTTGTCCGGGCTGTGGGGTTTTGCCACCATGGGGACAAGTTCCGGAAGATGGATCTCGACGGTCCGTTCATAGACCGCACCGGGGTCCGCCTGGATCTCGGACCAGTCCTGTTCCCGGCCTTCGGCGCGCAGGAACCGTCTCGTCATACCGTCGCTGGGAAAGACGGAGGTCGTCACCCCGCACTCGGCGCCCATGTTGGCGATGGTTGCCCTCTCCGGGACGGAGAGCGTGGAGAGGCCGTCGCCGCCGTATTCGAAGACAGTCCCCACATTGCCCTTGGTGCTGAAGATATCCAGGACCTTGAGGATGATGTCCTTGGCCGACACCCAGGGCTGGAGCCGGCCCGTCAGGTTGATGCGGATCACCCGGGGGCATTCGAAGTAAAACGGCTCCCCCGCCATGGCAAGCGCCACGTCGAGACCGCCGGCCCCCATGGCGAGCATTCCCAGGGCCCCCGCCGTGGAGGTGTGGCTGTCCGACCCGAGGAGGGTCTTACCCGGTTTGCCGAAACGCTCGAGGTGGACCTGGTGGCAGATTCCGTTTCCCGCGCGGGAGAAATAGATGCCGTATCTCCTTGCCACGCTCTGGAGATAGCGGTGGTCATCGGCGTTTTCGAAGCCGATCTGGATCGTATTGTGATCTACGTAGCTGACCGACAGCTCCGTCTTCACCCCGTCGATTTTCATGGCCTCGAACTGCAGGTAGGCCATGGTGCCCGTAGCATCCTGGGTGAGCGTCTGGTCGATCCTTACGGCGATCTCCTCCCCGGGTGCAAAACGGCCGGAGACCAGGCGGCTTTCAATGATTTTCTGCGTGATCGTCTTTCCCATCATCGTCTTCGATCGAATCAGGTCCGTTGACTTTTTCAATCCTATAAGGTTCCGACGTTTTTGTAAACAATTCACCGGTTGAATGGAGGGCAACTTTATTTCTTCACGCCCGCATTTTCAACTTATTTTTGCGATCCTCCGCCCGGAAAATTGCCCCTTGAAAATTACGGGGTCCCGGGATTAGAATCCCCTGGAACCGTCAAAGGACGAAACGGGGGTTCCCGCCCGTTCTTCCCTCCCGAAGACTCCGGCACCTGTCGCACAACACCCGGCATGCCCGATCGCTGTTCCGCCGGGTGCACTTTCTCGATAAAGGAGGAACATCATGACCGGTCTTCTCATCCGCTGGCTTGTCCTGACGGCGGCCATCCTGGCGGCATCCTACCTGCTCGACGGAATCACCGTCACCGGTTTCGGCTCCGCCCTGGCGGCCGCCGCCATCCTGGGCGTGCTGAACGTCATACTCCGTCCCGTGATCATCATCTTGACCCTTCCTGTCAATATTTTGACGCTAGGGCTCTTCACTTTCGTCATCAATGCCGCCCTCCTGATGCTCGTCTCGAGCCTCATCCCCGGCTTCGACGTCCGCGGTTTCTGGCCCGCCCTGTGGGGTTCGATCGTCATCAGCATCGTGAGCTGGCTGCTGACGGTCTTCATCAGTGACCGCGGCAGGGTTGTCTACATCCGGGATGAAAGGGCCGTCGATCTCAAGAAGCGGGGAGACAGGTGGGAATGACGAGCCTCACGCCGGCCATGCGGCAGTACCTCGAGATCAAGGAGAAGCACAAGGACTGCATCCTCTTCTTCCGGATGGGTGATTTCTACGAGATGTTCTTCGAGGATGCCGTCGTGGCCTCGAAGGCCCTGGAGATCACGCTGACATCCCGGAACAAGGGCAGGGAGGACAGCATCCCCCTCTGCGGTGTCCCCTACCACGCGGCTTCTTCCTACATTGCCCGGCTGATCGACAAAGGATTCAAGGTGGCCATCTGCGAGCAGGTGGAGGATCCGCGGACGGCGAAGGGGATCGTCAGGCGGGAGGTCGTCCGCATCGTCACCCCCGGGCTCGTCGTCGACGCGGAGAACCTGGCAGCCAAGGAGAATAACTTCCTGGCGGGGATCGCCCTTCGGGGTTCTCACTTCGGTCTCGCCTTTATCGACATCTCGACGGGCGATTTCTGGGTGACGGAGTCGGAGGACCGGGATTTCTTCCTCGACGAGGTGATCGGCCACGGCTTCAGAGAGATCCTCCTCGAGGAGTCCCTGAAAGGAAGCCCGTTTCAGAAAGCCCTTTCCAGGGACCTCGGGGCCTGCGTCGTCAACTATTTCCCGCCGGAGTACTTCGAGCCGGCCGCTTCGGAAACGATCCTCCGGAGTTACTTCCCTCCGGAGACCCTCTCACGGATCAACGCCGCCGGGCGCCCGGCCATGACATCCGCGGCGGGAGCCGTTCTTCGCTACGTCAGGGAAACCCAGAAGGAAGACGTCGCCCACGTGAGCGACATCCGCTGGTATCAGGCCGGGAACTTCCTCATCCTGGATGAAAACGCACGGAGCAACCTGGAACTCTTCGCGACGATCCAGGGCGGCCGCAGGGAGGGATCCCTCTTTCACGTGCTCGATGAGACGGTGACGGCCATGGGCGGACGGCGGCTCCGCTGGTGGCTCGCCCACCCCCTGGTTGCGCCGGAGCGCATCCGGGAGCGTCTTGCGGCCGTCTCGGAGATCAAGGACAGGCACCTGCCCCGGCGCGATCTGAGAGAGACGCTCAAGGGCATCTACGACCTCGAACGTCTGGCGGGCAGGATATCCATCGGGGCGGCGAACGCCCGGGACCTGAACGCTCTCAAGGCATCGATCATCACACTGCCGGCGATCAAAAAGCTTCTCCAGGAATACGATTCCTCTCTGATGAAAGATGTCCGCGAGGGGATCGATGAGATGCCCGATATCGCCGGCCTCATCGCCGCGGCCATCGCCGACGATCCGCCGATGACGATCCGGGAAGGCGGCATCATTCGGGAGGGTTACGACAGCGAGCTCGACGGGCTCATCTCCGTTACCCGGGACGGCAGACGCTGGATCGCGGCACTGGAGGAAAGAGAAAAAAAACGCACGGGGATCCCGTCTCTCAAGGTGGGGTTCAACAATGTTTTCGGCTATTACATCGAGGTGACGAAAGCCCACAGCCGCGCCGTTCCCGGGGACTACGTCCGGAAACAGACCCTGGTCAATGCCGAGCGTTACATCAACGAGGAACTCAAGGGACACGAGACCACCGTCCTCAACGCCGACGAGAAACGGAGACAGCGGGAGTACGATCTCTTCATCGGGGTCCGGGACGAAATCGCCCGCCACGTCCGCCGGATCCAGTCGACGGCCTCGAAGCTGGCCGACCTCGATGCCGTCGCCTCCCTGGCCGAAGTCGCCGAGCGTTACAACTACCGGATGCCGAGTGTCGATGACGGTGACATCGTCGAGATCCGGGAGGGGCGGCATCCCGTCGTGGAGCGGATGCCCCATCCCGAAAGCTTCGTGCCCAACGATACCTGCCTCGACCTCGAGAAGAACCGCTTCCTGATCATCACGGGCCCGAACATGGCCGGGAAGTCCACTTACATCCGGCAGGTGGCCCTCATCGTGATCCTGGCCCAGATGGGGAGCTTCGTGCCGGCCGGGGAGGCGAGGATCGGTGTCGTGGACCGGATCTTCACGCGCGTCGGTGCCGCCGACAGCCTGGCCCGCGGCCAGAGCACCTTCATGGTCGAGATGACGGAGGTCGCAAGCATTCTCCGGAACGCCACCTCGCGCAGCCTCATCCTCCTGGACGAGGTGGGGAGGGGCACGAGCACCTTCGACGGCCTGAGTATCGCCTGGGCCGTGGCGGAGTTCATTCACGACTCGGAGCGACTGGGGGCCCGGACCCTTTTCGCCACCCACTATCACCAGCTGACCGATATGGCCCTGACCCGCGACGGGGTCCGGAATTACTACGTGGCCGTCAAGGAGTGGGGGGACCGGGTCATCTTCCTGCGGAAGATCATGAAGGGCTCGACGAACCGGAGCTACGGCATCGCCGTCGCTCGCCTCGCCGGCGTGCCCGACGACGTGATCCTCCGCGCCCGGGAGGTCCTGGAAAACCTCGAGAAGGGGGAGTTCGACGAAATCGGCATGCCCACCATCGCCCGCCGCAGAAAGGAAGCACGCGGATCCCGCACCGGTCAACTGAGTCTCTTTGCCGAAGAGGAGAGCGTCGTCCTGGGGGAAATCGCGTCTACGGATGTGAACGCCCTCACGCCTATGGAGGCCATAAATCTCATAGCGGATTGGAAGGAGCGACTGAATAAAAAATAGGATTCCGGATTCAGGATGCGGGCTTCAGGATAGAAGAAGAGGGCGGAAGATCATGTTTTCCGCCCTTATTTTTTACTTATGTTGCGCCTTGAGCCTTTTGCCTGACGCCTTGCGCCTGCCTTATTTGATACAGACCCTGCGGACCTGCTCGAAGTCCGTCTGGCCCTGCAGGACCTTGAGGATGCCGTCCTGAAGGAGCGTGGTCATGCCGTCGGCGATGGCAATCTCGCGGATGACTTCGACGGTGTCGTGCTTCTGGATGAGCCGCTTGATATTATCCGTGGCGACGAGCAATTCATGGATGGCGGTCCTGCCCCGGTAACCCGTATTGTCGCATTCCCCGCAACCCTTCCCCCGGTAGAGTTTGAAATCGTCGTTGTAGGGGTAATTGAGCTTCGCGAAGTGTTCCGGCCCATAGGCGTCGACCAGCTCGTCGTACTGCTCCTTCGTGGGGTGATAACTTTCTTTGCAGTTGTTGCAGATGGTCCTGGCGAGCCTCTGTGCGAGGATTCCCAGGAGGGAGTCGGCGAAGTTCAAGGGGTCGATCCCCATGTCCAGAAGCCTCACGATGGTCTCGGGGGCGCTGTTGGTGTGGAGGGTCGACAGAACAAGGTGGCCCGTGAGGGAGGCCTCGATGCCGATCTTGGCCGTCTCGAAGTCCCGCATCTCGCCGACCATGATCACGTCGGGGTCGGCCCGGAGGAAGGCCCTCATGGCCCGGGCGAAATCAAGACCGATTTTAGGGTTGACCTGGACCTGGCGGATACCGTTCTGGGTGATTTCAACGGGATCCTCGATGGTCCAGATCTTCAGGTCCGGCGTGTTGATGCGATGCAGGGCCGCGTGAAGGGTGGTGGTCTTTCCGGAACCCGTGGGCCCCACGCACAGGATGAGCCCGTAGGGCTTCGACAGGATGTTGACCATGTTGTCGAAATTGTAAGTTGAAAGCGCCATGTCCTCCAGGCGCATGATCTCCCCCTTGGCCAGGATCCGGAGGACCACGTCTTCCATGTTTCCCTGGGTGGGCAGTGTGGCCACGCGGAGCTCGATCTCCTGCCCGCCGGGGCGTTTGAACTTGATCTTGCCGTCCTGGGGCAGGCGCCTTTCGGTGATGTCGAGGTTGGACATGATCTTGATCCTCGAGACGATGGCCGCGCGGTAGCTGTAGGGCACCGTCTGGAAGAGCGAACAGTGGCCGTCGATGCGGTACCGGATCTCGACGTTCTTTTTCGCGTAGTTGGGTTCGATGTGGATGTCCGAGGCTCGCCTCGACTGGGCGTCGTTGATGATTTTGTTCACCAGCTGCATGATGGCGCTGTCGGACTCGGATACGGCCTCCTCCTCTTCGTCCGCCACTTCTTCGACCGGCCCGAGACCGCTCAGGATGTCCTGGATCGAGGAGCCGGAGTCCTCCTGGATCTGGTAAAAGTGATTGATGTACTTGATGATGTCTTCCCGGAGGGCGACGCAGTATTCGATGGACTTGGTCTTCAGGAGGTTCTGGATGATGTCCCGCTTGATGATGTTGTTGGGATCGTCGACGACGACGCGGATCTTGCCGTCGGTCCTCTCGAGAGGCACCCAGAGTTCCCTGCGGAGATAGTCCCGTTTCAGCTCCCGGAGGAGATCGTCGGGGATCGGCTGCTTGGAATTGAACTGGACGAACCGGCAGCGGTAGAAATCCTCCAGGGACCGGCCGATATCTTCCCTGGAGATTTTGTATTTGCTGAGCAGGATGCCTTCGACGGTGTCGCTCGATTTCCTCGCCTCGGTCCAGAGGTTTTCCAGATCCTGCGGCTTGATGAGATCGCGCTGGACGAGGTAGTCGAACCGGGTCCTGCGACGGGGCGCGGTGGCTTTCTGCTGGTTGTAGAAGGCGATGCCCAGAACCTCGGCGATTTCCTCGAGGAAGCTCTGGTCCTCGGCGTTGAATTTTCCCCCGCCTTTCTTGTTGACGAGCTGGACGACCCCCATGAGGTTGTTCTCGTGATAGACGGGCACGGCGAGGACCTGGGTCGTGCGGTAGCCCGATTTCTTGTCCCAGCTTTCATCGAAGGTCAGGGACTTGTGGATGGCCTTGAGCTCCTCCTTGTCGTAGGCGTCGGCGATGTTCACGGGCTTCCCGTTGGCGGCCGCGAATCCCGCAATGCTGGTGTTGCCGATCGGCACGCGGATTTCCTTGAGCTGGGACCCCGCGAGGAAGTAGGTAAAAAGCTCGTTTTTCGGACGGTCCACCACAAAGATGGAGATCATGTAGGCATTGAAGAGGGCGAGGATCCCGTCCTTGAGATCGACGAGGATCTCCCGGATGTTCTGCGCGGCGTGGATGCGGTTGGTGATCTCGAGAAGGGACTTGCGAAGGGCGAGTTTCTCCGAGAGAAGCGAGATCTCTCTGAAGTCAAAACCGCCCGACGTTTTCTCCGTCTTTTCCGGGAACATTCTGTCCTGCAGCAACCCTGAATCTGGGCATGGCTGATCGCCCGGCTTTTTCTTCCGGGATCCGGGCGCAGTTTTCCCAACGGGTTCAGATAGTGTTTTTATTCATTATACATGCCAGACCGGCGGCACCCCATGGAGAACAAGAAGGATCCGACCCATCCTTATACACACTATATCGGCAGGCGGAGCCCGATCGTTAGGACTTTTCCACGGGCTTTTTTTAGAGGCATGGTCTTTGCAAAAAAAGCGGGCACTCCGGCCACATACCGCAAGGATCAGAGGCGATGATCCGGGGTTCAGAAGTTCGGACACCCATCCACATCCTCTTTGTCTGCACGGCCGACATCTGCAGGAGCTTTCTCGTCGAGCGCATCCTCAAAAAGGTCCTCGAGGTCGAAAAAATTCATTCCATCGAGGTCTCCTCGGAGGGCCTGACGGACATGGAAGGGGCCTCCGCGGATGTCGGGGCCGCGAGGCTTCCGCACGACAGGGGGATGGACGGCACAAAGCATCGATCGAGGCTACTGACCAAGACCCCGGTGCGCCGGGCGGACGTTATCCTTGTCACGGAGGGGATCCACAGGGACGAGATCGCCAAAAGATATCCGGAAGCCGGGAAAAAGGTCCGCCTCCTCGGGACTTTCTCCGGCGGGGGAAAAAACGGCGACGCAAAAATTAAAGATTGTCATGGACTTACCGATTACCATTACAGGACCTGTTTCGCCGAGATTTATCTCGCCCTGGATGGGTTGATTAAATGTATCTAAATTACTGGGGATTCCAGGCATATCCCTACGAGATCTCGCCGGACCCGAAGTTCATCTTCTACTCGCGCGATCACGAAGAGGCCATGACGAGGCTCCTGTACGCGGTTTACCGCAAGAGGGGGGCGGCCCTTCTCACCGGTGAGATCGGCTGCGGGAAAACGACCCTCAGCCGGGCCCTCATCCAGCAGCTCCCGAAACAGAAGTACAACGTCGGCCTGATCGCCAACCCCAACCTGAACCCCACGGACTTCCTGAAGGAGACCCTTTACCAGTTCGGGCTCAATCCCGGCACGGACTCCAAGGTGGATCTCCTCAACACGCTCGGGGAGATGATTCTGCAGGATTTCAGGAAAGGGGTGACGACGCTCCTGATCATCGACGAGGCCCAGCTCGTGCCCCCGGACACCTTCGAGGAAGTCAGGCTCCTTCTGAATTACCAGCTCAACGACCAGTTTCTTCTCGCCCTGGTTCTGATCGGTCAGCCGGAGTTGCGGAGCATCATCCGTAAGATCGAGCAGCTCGACCAGCGGATCGCCGTCCGGTATCACCTGGGACCTCTCAGCTTCGACCAGACGGTCAAGTACATCCTCTTTCGCCTCTCCAAGGCCGGGTTGAACAAGAACGTCTTCACCGACGACGCCCTGCGGACCATCTACGACCAAGCCCGCGGCGTGCCGAGGAAGATCAACAACATCTGCGACATGAGTCTTCTGATCGGGTATGGGATGAAGATCAGGGAGATCGACGTGGATGTGATCAACGAGGCCGTGAGGGACACGTCCTGTGAACGGGAAAACGGGTCCGAGGGCGGTTACATCCTCGAGACCAAGCCCTTCGTTCTTCCGACGGCCGCGAGCTGACGCCCCTCCCCGCCAGGGGCTCTCAGGCACCGGTCGGCAGTTCCGTCTCCAACACGTTACCGATCACCCAGAGAAGCGAGGTGTCTTTCAGGTTGACGACCTGGTCCGCCTTTATCCGGTTGCCCCGGCTGTCGAACAGGACGTTCACGACGGGCCGCAGGGGCTGGTGGTCGTTCGTGTCGATGACCTTGCCCACGGCTTTGTTGTTGAGCTTCACATAGCTCCCGATGGGGTAGAGGGAGATCTGCTCCAGGAAAACCTTGATGATCCTGGGGGCGAACTCTTTGCTTTTTGATTCGACGAGTTCCCGGACCGAAACAGCCCTCCGGTGGGGACGGTTGTGCGTCATGGCCTCATAGGTGTCCACGATGCCGATGATCTTCGCGTACTCATGGATGCGGTCACCGCGCAGGCCGCGGGGATAGCCCTGGCCCTCCTCCCGCTCGTGATGCTGGTAGACCACCTCGGAAAGCCACGGGTAGGAACCGCTGCGGGTGGAGAGGATGTTCCTGCCCAGCTCGGGGTGTTTTCGGACGGCGGCGTTCTCTTCCCGTGTGAGGCGATCGGGTTTTCTCAGGATGTCGTCGGGGATAAGAAACATGCCCAGGTCATGGAACAGGGCCGCGAGACCCAGTTCGAAGAGCCTATCCCTCGAGTAGCCCATGCCCTGGCCGACCTTGAGGGACAGGATCATCGTGTTGATGGAGTGGGAGATCGTGAAGTCCTCCTCGTGGCCGTACTCGCTTGTGAACTGGTAGAGCCTCGTGATGAGGTCCGGCGTATCAATGGTGCTGTAGAGGAAATCGATGGCGGGTTCGAGGTCGAAGTCCATGTGCCGGGTGACTCTCTTTCGCACCCCCTCGAGATAATCCTGCACCGTCAGGTATGTTTTCCGGTATTCCTCCATGTCCTCCTTGCCCAGCTTGCGGGTCTTCAGGGGTTCCGTCTCTTTTTCCTGCAGTTCCTTCCGCTTGATCGGGGCATCCTGAATGAGGTCCACGTAGCGAACCATTACGGTCTCCTTTGTTTCCTACTCAGGTCAGATCCTGTTTAATTCCATCATCTTGAGGGGTTGAGTGGCTATTCGTACGGGGATTCGCTGGACCAACCCGTGCACGATTTTACCTTCAATTTTCATACCAGCCCGAAATTACTGATCAAAAAGATTAAAGATGCGGACCCTGAATTCCGAAGGTTAATTAGGAAAACTTTTCCGCACCCGAGACCTGACGGCAGAAGTTTTCAACTATCTCTCATAACAGCGATGTTCGACATTTCGGCTACGCAATGCCTATACCGTAAGCGGTGGACCCGCCGGCCGGTGCTAAGAGGCTGTGACGACAGCGGATTGTTATAAAAACTTGATAGCATAAAATACACGTTACCTGTTCTTTGAAAAAGCAGAGAGCATC
>DAOTMG010000004.1:0-104172 GCA_035450185.1 Syntrophales bacterium
GAGCTCACGCACTCCCTCGGCCATGAGAACGGCCGTCGTCTCGCTCACCGCCCCGAACTTCTCGAGGGTCTCCTCCGTCACGCCGAGAAGATCCGTCTTGGAGCGATTGCTGTAAGAGATGACCCCCCGTTCGAAGTACCGCGAGCTTCCGGGTACGTTCGTCAGGCGATCTGTGATGAGACCGCCCGTGAGAGATTCCGCTACGGCGAGGGTGAGCTTTTTCTCCGTTAGTAGCGCCCCCACGATCCCCTCGAGGGTATCGCCATCATGACCGAAGACGTGTTTCTTGAGCCTCTCCTCGATCTTCCGGCCGACTTCCTCGAGGTTCTTCTGTGCCCGCTTTCTGTCTGTGTCCCGGGCGGTGAGGACGATGTGGTTCTCCGGGAAGCGCGGGTAGAAACCGATGCTCAGAATCCTCCGGTCATAGGCGACGTCGGCGAGGGTGTCATCCACCAGGGCCTCTGCGAGGCCGAAGAGCTTGATCGTCTTGGTCAGAACGATCCGTTTTTTCTTCCCCGCAGCCTTTTCCAGGATCGGCAGAACCTCCTCGGGGAACATTTTCCGCACTTCACGGGGGACGCCGGGGATCACGAAGATGATCTTGCGATTGCGCTTCAGGGCGTAGCCCCAGGCCGTGCCGACGGGGTTCGGGATCGGCCGTGCCCCCTTCGGGAAAGAGGCCTGCTTGGCGTTGTTGTCGGACCAGCGGATCTTGAATCTCTCGAAGCGGTCCTTGATGACCTGGAGCGCCTTTTCATCCGTGTAGAGCTTGAGCCCGAAGGCCTTCGCGATGCACTCCGTCGTGATGTCATCGGCCGTGGGGCCGAGTCCCCCCGTGACGATCACGGCGTGTGAGATCGAAAGCAGGTGTTCAAGGGCGCCCTTGACGGCGCCTGCCGAATCCCCCACGGCCATCGAAGCGGAAACCTCGTACGCGCGGGAAGCGAGTTCGCCGGCGAGGTAGGCGGTGTTCGTGTCCTGGATACGGCCGGTGGTGAGTTCGCTGCCGATGGTGAGGATGCCCACTTTCATACTATTGCCAAAAAATTTTGAGTTCTGAGTTATGAATTTTGAATTATTGCTAAATGCCGGCGAGTTTAATGGCCAGCAGCAAAAGGATATTCGTCCAGACTCCCGCCATGACGTCGTCCATCACCACGCCCCAGCCGCCGGGAAGATGGTCCTGGCAGAATCGCGCCGGCGGAGGCTTCACAATGTCAAAGAGCCGGAACGCGAGGAAACCCAGAGCGATGTACAGTATCTTCGGCGGCACGAAGAAGAGGGCGAACTGCTGTCCCACGATCTCGTCGATGACGATGTAGGAAGAGTCTTTTTTGTTGAATATTTTTTCCGCTTCCCCCGAGACGTACACGGCAAAGAGGGTGAGGAGCAGAATCGTCACAAGATGCACAGGCCAGGGCAGGCGCGTCAGGGCCAGGTAAATCAGGATCCCGACAAGTGAACCGGCCGTTCCGGGTGCGATGGGTGCGTAGCCGCTGCCGAAACCCGTCGCAGCGACTTTAATGAAAAATGGAGTCAGAAAGGCACCTCTATCCGGGGATTGGTATGAGGTCACTGGCCGGGAATACTGAAGGCTGTCCTGTCCAGTCCGGATGCTCGAAAGTGTCGCGGTTGTGGGCGTTAACTTATCCCCTTTTCCCCGTAATGTCAATGATTCTGAAAGGAAAGCACTCATTCCCGAAGGCCTCTTGAAAAATCTCTTGACAATATAGAACGATCGTTCTATAAATCAGTTAACAAACTGAAGTCAAGCGTTTTTACGCCTTCAAAATTCTCTTCCCCCGTCCCCCTCCCGTCGGGGGAGAGGGAAGGGCGGAGGGGGTATTTAGATGGAAAAACGGACCGTTGCGACAGTGAAGGGGCGGATCGCCGGGTTCTACCGTGACCGTCGCCGGATGCCGACCTATTCGGAGATGGTGAATCTCCTGGGGGTGCGGTCCAAGAGCGTCGTCGATTTCTGGGTGAAGAAACTCCAGGCGGAGGGACTTCTCGAGAAGGACGCGAAGGGGTTTCTGAGGCCTCTGCGCCGGGTCCTCCCGCTTCCGGTGGTGGGGGACATCCGGGCCGGGTTCCCGTCGCCTGCGGAAGAGGAGTTGCGGGACATCATCTCCCTCGACGAGTACATCATCACCCGTCCCGAGACGTCCTTCCTGCTCCGCGTGAGCGGCGATTCCATGATCGGCGAGGGGATCAAGCCGGGGGATCTTGTCATCGTCGAGAAGGGCAGGGAGCCGAAAAACGGCGACATCATCATCGCCCAGGTGGACGGCGAGTGGACGATGAAGTACTTCAGAAAGAAGAGGGACGAGGTCATTCTCGAATCAGCCAACCCCAAATACCCGCCCATCAAGCCCCGGGAAGAACTGAGGGTCGGGGGGGTGGTTAGTGCCGTCATCCGCAAATACCATTTGTGAATTATGAATTTTGAATATTGAGTTTTGAATTGAAAAAAGCAAGATCGACAACTCATAATTCATAACTCAAAACTCAAAATTGCACGGCACGCTTTTGCCCTTAGCCCTTCGCGGTCAGTAGGCCTAAATAGACCCAGACAGACTCAGACAGACCTAGAGAGACCCATATGGATTTCACTTTCAATATTCATTCCTGGCCGAGGGCCATTTTACACGTGGACGGCGATGCCTTCTTCACCTCCTGCGAGGAGGTGATCCACCCGGAGCTGAGGGGGAAGGCCATGATCACCGGCGGCGAGCGGGGGATCGTGGCCTGCGCGAGCTACGCCGCCAAGGCCCTCGGCATCAAGCGCGGCGTCTCCCTCGTCGATGCGAAGAAGATCTGTCCCGGTCTCATCGTCCTCCCCTCGGACTACGAGACCTACAGTCTCTTTTCGAAGCGGATGTTCGGCATCGTCCGGCGTTTCACGCCCCAGGTGGAGGAGTACTCCATCGACGAGGCCTTCGCCGACCTCACGGGCCTGCGGCGGCCGCTCCACTCTTCCTACGAGGCGATTGCCCTCCGGATCAAGAAGGAGATCCAGCGGGAGCTTGGCTTCACGGTGAGTGTGGGGCTCTCCGTGTCGAAGGTCCTCGCCAAGGTCGCCTCGAAGCACAGGAAGCCCGACGGCTTCACGATGATTCCCGGCCGGGCCATCCCGGAATACATCCGGGACCTGCCCGTCGAGGCGATCTGGGGGATCGGCCGCGCCACGACGAACTATCTCTGGAAGATGGGGGTCAAGACGGCCCTGGAGTTCGTGAAGCTTCCCGAGCAGGTGGTGAAAAAGCGCTTCACGAAACCGGGCCAGGAGATCTGGCGGGAACTTCGCGGGGAGTCCTGCTATCCGGTGGAGCCGGAGGAGAAGAGCGACTATGCCTCCATCAGCAAGACGAAGACCTTCGCCCCCGCCACGAGCGATCGGGATTACCTCTTCGCCCAGCTTCTTCGGAATCTGGAGTCGGCCTGCATGAAGGCGAGGCGCTACAGGCTCGCCGCCCGGAAGATCGTCGTTTTCCTGAAGAAACAGAACTTCGACTTCGAGGGGACGGAGGCGAAGCTCATCCGCCCCTCGGCTCACCCCCTGGAGCTCTGCGAAATCCTCCGGGGGCTCTTCGACCTCGTCTACTGGGAGGGGGAACTCTACCGGGCCACGGGTGTCGTCCTTGTCGATCTCGTGCCCGACGACACCGTCCAGTACACCCTCTTCGAAAGCCCCGTGCGGGCGGAAAACGTCCGGCGCCTCTACGAGGCTGTGGACGTGGTGCGCGGCTGGTACGGCAAGCACTGCCTGCATCTGGGCGGGGCGCACGTCATCGACGTGAAGGGGAAGGGCAGGCGCGGCGAGCCCACGGTGCGCGACCGGACGACTCTCTTCGGCGAGACGAAGCGCAAGCACCTGGGCCTGCCGATCATCCATATCAAGATATAAGGATCATCACTGCCTGCGGGTGCGACGGGCGAAAGGCTGATGGGGGTTACATGGTCGTTTAAAAAGCAGCCTGTCTTCTTTTTACTGTGAGGACTTCGGGGCGGCAAGGACCTGGCGTGGACCCAACCGCAGGTCGGCTTATTTTAAGCTCCTGTTGTAGAAGCGGTAGGCGTAGGCGAGTTTTTCCTCCTGCCTCACGTAACCGAGGGCTGTCTGGGCGCACTTGATCAACCCGTCGGCATCGGGAGCGTCGTCGGGATAGACGGCGATGCCGATATTCAGTTTGGCGTAAATTTCCCGCTCGCCGAGAAAGAGGGGCTTCTCGAAAGACTTGAGCATCCTCTGGGCGATCTTCACGGACACCTCGAGCCAGGAATATTCCGGTATCAGGATCAGGAATTCCTTCTGTTCCGTCAGCGTGATGATGTCCGTTTTTCGCAGGGTACTCGTGACGCGGTTGGAGACGGCCTTGATCAGCGGAGCGGCAATGGAGTCGCCGCAGGTTTTTTTGATTTCCTCCATATTGTCGATCGCGATGAGCATCAGGGCGAACTTGGAGTTTTTCAGGTTCGCCTGGGCGATCATGATCATGAAGTGGTTCCTGAACAGGGCGTTACTCTGCAGTCCCGACAGGATTTCCCGGGAATCCTGCGGATTTGCGAATTGCCCCTCTTTTTTCCGGTCGGTGATGAATTGTTCGAGGGCCGCGACTCGCTGGCGTAGAGAGTTCAATTCCCTGATCAACTGTTCCTGTGTCTTTTCTTCGTCTCTCATCGTTTCTCATGAGGAAGGGGCTTGATTTTCAAGTATTGCTTGAGCGCCCGTCCATCATCCAGGTGTGGCCGCCGGCGATTATGAAGGGAATAAAAAGGGGCAGGCATGCCAGGAGCGACCAGCCGCTCAATCCAAGCCTCGCCGGGCCGCCTTCGAGCCGGACAATGGCGGCGACGGCCGCCGTGAGCACCGCGTAGAGGGGGAGCATCAGCTTCCAGTATTTCGTATCCGGGTGCTTCCACGGTACCATACCGAAAATCATCAATACACCGGCAGTCACAAGCCCGATGCAGACAACACCGAGCATCAGTTTGCCCTGAACGAGCCAGAGAGCGGACAGGAAGGCCAACCAGAGAAATCCGCCGATCCACCCACCCACCCAGCCTATTTTTTCTCCTCTTCTTTCCCGCATGCGGTCTCAGCCCTTGAGCAAGTCGAAGCGGATCGGATGACGGATTTCCCCCGAGTCTTATTTGAGGTAGAGGAACAGGACAACCCCCATGACGACCCAGAAGGCAATCGAGACCGCCGATCCCCAGAGGATACCCTGCCACACGGTCCGGCTTTCTTTCAGACGCCGATTTTCGAAGAAACGGAAAAGCCTTGTCTTCAGTTGTTCGAAGTGGAAGGGTTTGGGGATAAGGTCGTCGGCGCCTTTTTGGAGTGCCGTCGATACGGTCTGGTTGTTCGGGAACCCCGTCATCATGAAAAAGGGCACCTCGGGATCCACTTTCCTGACGTTTTCGAGCAGGGTGAACCCGTCCATTTCGGGCATCCGGATATCGGAGATTATGAGGTCGTAGTCATAAGGCTTGAATTTCATTAGGGCTTCAATGCCGTTTTCCGCTGTGACCACCTCGGGGAAACCCGCTTCGAAGTTCTCCGTAAGGATGGAGAGAACGGCGGGGTCGTCTTCGACGATCAGAATGCGGCCCTTGCTGTGCATGTGTTTTCCCCTTGATCCTGGAATAACCCCCTTCATGCATGAGTCTTGCCACTTTGCCGGTGCGGGCCTCCCGAGTCGAAAAAGTATCTTCCCATTCACCGGTTAGGCGTTGACAGGGACGACGGTGATTCCCTATACTGCACCACGAAACGCCCGCTCTGCCTGAAGCGAAGGCGGGGCGGTAGGGGGGTGCGAGGCGATGGCCTACGAGGAAGGCGGGTTTCGACGGGGAGTACAGAAGCGCTACTACCTCCTTGCGGAAAAGGTTGCCGAACCCCTTGTCAGAATCGGCGTTACCCCCGACGTGCTCACCGTCGCCGGAGCGCTTTTTTCTCTGGCGGCCGGGTTTCTCTTCGGGATCGGCGAGATTTTCTGGGGCGGCATTGTTCTCTGGTTCTCGGGCGTCATGGATCCCCTGGACGGCACCGTCGCGAGACTGACGGGCAAGGCGTCGCGCTCAGGCGCACTCTTCGATTCCACGATGGACCGGTATGCCGAGTTCTTCGTCTTCTTCGGGTTCCTCGTCTATTTCCGCAGCGGCTGGATGTTCTACGTTGTGATGCTCGCCCTGATGGGGTCCCTCATGGTGAGCTACGTGAAGGCCCGGGGAGAGAGCCTCGGTCAGAAGGAGGTCCGGGGGCTCATGCAGAGGCCCGAGCGACTGATTTTGCTGATGACCGGGACAATCCTCAACACGCCGCTCAACCGCTTTCTTTTTTCCGATTGCGACAACTGCACCGTCAAGGGGACCCTGGTCATCCTGGCGGTTCTCACCAACCTCACGGCCGTCCAGCGGTTGATTGCCGGCCGGAGAGAGCTTTCCGGGTGATGGATCCCGCACGATCATTTATCCATGAAAATTCACTCTCTCTGTGCCGTGAGTCCTTCCCCACGGCTGGGCATCACTCCGGAAGCGTTCCCCATGACATCGTTGATTGAATTTGCCGGCGACGCAGGATGACCATTGCGGGGGTGTTCGCCGTTTTTTTCATCCTGATCTTTCTTTTCGCCCATCACGCCCGGAGGAAGGGCGGCGTGGGCCGCACGGCCTTCGAACTGATCGGGATTTTTTTCATCGGCATCTGTATCCCCGGAAGAATTCGATCCTCACTCTTCATCGCGGGGCAGAAGATTCACCTGTTCGTTGACGCCGCTCCATATGCCGCCGTTTGCCGCCCCCGTCGATATCTTTCTCACCCATTACCGGTCTGTGATGATTCGCGAAAAGCGCGGGAAGATAGAGACACACGTCGAGGCCTATGTCGAGTGCCTGAAGGGGGTGCCCCGGTTCGTCCCGAACCCGGCCCTTTACCGGCGGCCCGAAAAGGTCACCGTGGACGTCCGGTTGCACAGGCGCTCCGTCACCGATGTCGTCTGGTTCGTCCGGGTGATCATCTCTCTCGAGATCATCGACAGGCTTTACGCAAGGGGGATTGTTCCCGTGCCCTGCTGTCCGCCCTGATCCATGTTCCCCGATTTCCGACGATGTCCCGGGACGGCCATGGGCCATGTGAAGGCGGAAGCCCACGCATGCGCCCCGCTTCAAGCCCTCAGGGGTCTCCGACGGCGGCGGACGGGGGGGGAGTGGCCCGGCTGGCGAAGACGGCTGTTTTTTCGGACTTGCCGGTCGAGGAGTTCCAGAGCGAACTCATGGCGGACTTGAATCCCTTTGTCGTTCCGGTGCCGATGTCCTTGGCGCTCTGGTTCAGTGCGGCCGTGACCACAGGTCCCCTGACCCGGTCATAGAGCTCTTCGAAGATCTCACCGAAGGCTGCGGACGGCGGTTTCCCCTTCTTGCTTCCGTTGCGGTAATGAAAATCGGGAAGGTCGGCACTGACGGTGTTTCCGCCGAGAGAGGCCTTCACGAGGTGCACCTTGCCGCCCCGGACGATGAAGTTCCGGATGAGGATTTTCTTGTCCCGGCCGGGGTCGGCGCTTCTGTCGCCCATGCCGGTGGACCGTTTGAGGTTTTTCAGGATGATTTTGAAGTTGTCCGTGTCGAGGACTTTTTCGTAGGTGATCTCGGGGCCGTTGATCTCGATCTTGTCGATGATGACCGTGTTTTCGGTGAGCGATTTCTCGTCGATGCGAATGGTGATGGCGTCGGCCGTCATGGCCTGGGCTGATTTGAACCCTCCGGGGTTGCCGAGGTAGAACTCCCGGAGTTCAGTCTCCCCGGTGACAAGGGACACCCGGACGTCCTCGATCCGCACATCCGTCTTCGTGAGCTTCGGTCCATAGTGATTGACGGCCTTGGTGATGATGATATCGAGGTAGACCACGGCAAATGCCGCAAGCAGACAGAAGGCCGTGATCCCCGTGCCGAGGAGAATGAGCCATTTTTTCTTTATTTTCACTGACTTTTGATCCATAATCCGTACCCCCCTCCGGAACGTATTTTTCGACAGGATCGTTCATTATTATCTGAAAAACGGGCCTGTTTCTTGAGGACTAAAAGGGACTTCTCAATCAGACGTTTCCGGAAAACAGCCCCCTGATGAGAAGGGAATCCGTTTGTCAATGCCGAACCGGGTGATTAAATTGGTTGCAGACGGACTGGAGGAAAGCCCGGACGACGATCCGGTCGCGTCTCAAGTGAAAGCCCCGGAGACCCCGTCTTCGGGGGCCCCACAGGAGGCGAAAAGAGAATCCCGATGAAAATAGCGATGGTCCTTCTCTCACTGGTGTTCGCGGTCGGCGGGTGCCAGGGCACGGGGGACAAAAAACAAGAGGTGATCAATCCCATGAAAGAAGAGCAATTGAATCTGAAAATTGCAACCTTGGCGGGAGGCTGTTTCTGGTGTGTGGAGTCCGATTTTGAAAAGGTGCCCGGTGTCGCCAAAGTCGTCTCGGGCTACACCGGCGGTCAGAAAGAAAACCCCACTTACGAGGAGGTGACGACGGGAAAGACCGGTCACTATGAGGCGGTCCAGGTGTACTATGACCCCGCGAAGGTGAGCTACGAGCGGATCCTCGATGTCTTCTGGAGGCATGTGGATCCGACGGATCCGGGCGGGCAGTTTGTGGACCGGGGCTCCCAGTACCGCACGGCGATTTTCTACCACGACGAGGAGCAGAAGCGTATCGCGGAGAAATCGAAGGAGGCCCTCGAGAAATCGGGGAAATTCAAAAAACCCGTCATCACACCGATCGTCGAATTCTCGAAATTCTACGAGGCCGAGGAGTACCACCAGGATTACTACAGAAAGAGCCCCGCCAGGTACCAGATCTACCGGTCCGGTTCCGGACGGGACCGGTTCCTCGACGAGACCTGGGGAAAACAGGGAGGGGAGCCGGGCGGCAACCCCGGTACGGAGAAAACTTATACCAGACCCGATGATGCCGCGCTGAAGAAGAAGCTCACGCCGCTGCAGTACGAGGTGACGCAGCACGAAGGCACGGAGCCTCCCTTCCGGAACGAGTACCATGACAACAAGAGGGAGGGGATCTATGTGGACGTCGTGTCCGGTGAGCCGCTTTTCAGCTCGCTCGACAAGTATGACTCCGGCACAGGCTGGCCGAGCTTCACGAAACCGCTGGAGCCGGGCAACATTGTGACCAGGGAGGACCGGAAGCTCTTCATGGTCCGGACCGAGGTGAGAAGCAGGCACGGGGATTCCCACCTCGGGCACGTATTCCCCGACGGCCCTGCGCCGACGGGGCAGCGCTACTGCATGAACTCGGCGGCCCTCCGGTTCATCCTCAGGGAAGACCTGGAGAAAGAGGGCTACGGAGAATATTTGCGGCTTTTCCAAAAGAAGTAGAGATCGGGATCCAGTTTTGAGTCTTGAATTTTGAGTGTTGCCGGAGAATCAAAGATCGGGCAGCAGGGGCCGCGATGCGGCCCATTGTCGATTCACGGGTTATCCTTTCTCCGGGATCAGCTGTAGAGACCGATCAGGAAAGCGCCGATGAGCATGAGGACGGCCCCCGTCAGTCGTTCCATGATCCTTTCCTCCCTGAACAGCCACGCGCCATACAACACACCGAAGAGGAGGCTCATGCGCTTGATCGAGATCATGTAGGCGGCCTGCACCATGGAGATGGCGATGAAGTGGCTGAAAACGGATATGGAGACGGCGGCTCCGAGCATCAAGCCCGCGAAGGGCTTTTTCGTGATTTCCTTTACCGGGTCCGCTGCCCGGGAGAAGGGGATCAGGGCAACCATCAGCGCGGTCAGCGTGATGTTGTAGAGGCTGCCGAAGACATAGGGGTTCGAGTGCAGGACGGCAAGCTTTCCGATCACGGACGTGAAGGCGTAGATAAAGGAAACCAGGAGCATGAGTTTCGAGCCGGGTTCCCGGACGATCGCCCGGAAGGGCCCCAGAAAACCGGATGTCACCTTAGAGAGGTTGAGAACGTAGGACCCCGTGACGATCATCACGATGCCCAGGAAGCCGCCGGCGGTTATTTTTTCACCGAGCACAAGCCAGCCGGTGACGATGACGAAGCCCGGGGTGAACGCAAGAAAGGGTAGGGTCAGAGAGAGGGGGGATGCTTTGAGGGCCTTCATATAGCAGAAGAAGGCCGTGGCCTCCATCGGCAGGGCGATGAGAATGCAAAGGAAGAAAACCCCGTCCGGCCTGACCCAGGGGATGAAAAAGAGAGACAGAAGGATCCAGGGCAGAGCGCTCAGGAGCCTCACCAGCCCCATCTCGTAAGCCGAGGCGTCGCTGAAATATCTCTTCGTGACGGCGTCAGCCGTCGCGAGGCTCACGGCAGAAAGGATTGCCGGGAAGAACCAGGCCATACTTTTTCTTTAATTTATCCAGAAAATCCTTGTATTTTCACAATCGGGCTTTTATATCGAGAGGCGTCAGAGGCTTAAATAGGCCGGTATCGAGGAAATTACAAGGGGGAAAGATATTCTTTCTCCCGGATCTTTTCCCGGGAAGGAGGCATTTTTGAAACGGGATGCGGGGGCTTTTGTCGGGTTTGTCATCGGCCTCAGCGCGGGTGCTTTCGGGGGGCTTGTCGGCATCGGCGGCGGCATGATCATGATCCCCCTGATGGCGATCTTTCTCAAATTTACCCAGATCCAGGCCCACGGCACGAGCCTCGTAGCGGTTGTCTTTACGGGTATCGCCGGTGCCGCCACCTACGCCTTTTTTAAATCCGTGAATCTGTGTGCGGCCCTTGTACTTGCTCTTTCGGCCGGGCTCACCGTTCCGTTCGGTGCCCGTCATGCCAGCAGTCTCCCCGAGAGGAAACTCAAGAAAGCCTTCGGTATTTTCCTTATTGTCATTTCGATCTTCATGCTCATGAAGCCGTTTCTGACGGCCCTATCGGTATCCTCCCCCTCGGAGGCCGGAGGAATTGTCGTTCTGCTCCTGACGGGGGCACTGACGGGCTTTCTTTCCGGGATGATGGGGATCGGCGGGGGCGGAATCATGATCGCGGCGCTTGTTCTTCTTCTGGACACGAGCCAGCATACCGCCCAGGGGACGGCGCTGGCGGCCATGGTTCCCACGGCAATCATCGGGTCGTGGACCCATTTCAGGCTTGGCAACGTACGGCAGGACGCCCTGATCCCCCTGGTCGCAGGGATTCTGATCGGCTCCTATCTGGGCGGTGCCGCGGCGCACCTGGTGCCGGAGACGGAACTGCGGGTGCTTCTATGCCTGGTCCTCCTGTGGATGGGTATCCGTTATGTGAGGACATCCTGAGAGGAGGCGATTCGCTTGCCTTTCGCCGCGTCCCGGGATAAAGATATCAAAGGCAGCGTGACCGTTCTCTGCGTCAGGCGGGACGAATGCGTCGGCAAGGCCGCCATGGGGACGGGATACCCGGAAACGGGCGTTAAGGAGAAAGAAACTTCAGGGAGAGACCGGAAAGAAGAGGATCAGGAGCATGAAAAGGGAAGAAGCTCTCGAACTGCTGAAGAGTTACGTCAAAAACGACAGGATGCTTGCTCACTGCTATGCAGCCGAGGCGGTGATGAGGGCTCTGGCCAAAAAACTCGGGAGGGACGAAGACAAGTGGGCCCTGGCGGGACTCCTTCACGATCTTGACGTGGAGGCCTGCAATGCCGACCTTCATGCCCACACGCTCGAGACGGAGCATGTTTTAAGGGAAAAGGGCGTTGACCCGGAGATCGTGAATGCCATCGCCATGCACAACGAGGTGAACCGGGACCGGAAGCGAAGCACGGAATTCGAGCACGCCCTGGCGGCCGGAGAGACGATCACCGGCCTGATCATCGCGACCACTCTGGTGTATCCCGATAAGAAAATCGCGAGTGTCAAGGCGAAGTCGGTCGTGAAACGGATGAAGGAAAAACAGTTCGCGGCCTCCGTCAACCGGGACATCATCATGGAATGCGAGAAGATCGGTATTCCGCTGGAGGCCTTCGTGGAGTTGAGCCTGGACGCCATGCGCGGGATCAGCGAAGAGATCGGCCTTTAACGAATCCATCCTTCCCTTTGTTCCTCCCCTCATGACCGGCAGGGCCGGCGAGCTTGGCGACGAAGCCTTTCGCCGTTACAGCGTCTCCATATCTATTTGATATTATTGGTATTTATTTTTGAGGGAAAAAAGAAGAGGCCCGTTCTGGGCCCTTTTGCCGATCTCAAGAAGCCTCTTCTAGATTGAAAGCGCTCAGATTTCGGGGAACCTGGACAGGTTATCCCGGTACTGCTTCATGACTTCCTTCACGTAGCGCGTGTTGGGTGTCGGGTTTTTCGCGCGTTCTTCCCTCGCCCGGTTGTGGCCCACGTTGTAGGCGTAGATTACCTGCTTCAAGTTATTGAAATCCTTGTCGAGTTTCGCCAGATAATAGACACCGAGCTTTATGTTGTAATCGGGTTCGTGAAGATCTTCCTCAGCGGCTAATTTGATACCCACGTCCTTGGAGAGAAACTCCGCCAGTATGGGGCGAATTTGCATGATACCCCTTGCCCCCCTGCTCGACACGGCTTCATGGTCGTAATTGCTCTCAGCTTCCATGATGGCGAGCACAAGACGGTAATCCACGTCGTGCTCGCGGGAGGCTTCGTAAAGGGTATTCGCGGTCAAATGGAGCTGATTCTCAGGCATCTTCGCGTTTTTGAGTTTCAGGTGCTGGGTGATCTGCCGGATGATCATATCCCGGCAATAACTGTCGTCAAAAAGGGCCTCGGGTACGACGCGTCCTGGGTACACGAGGAGAAAAATCACGAAAACCAGCACACACAATACTATGAATATTTTTGGTTTTTTCATCTTTTTCCCTCCATAAATCCCGTTCATTCATCCACCTTAACTGTGAGACGTCCCTTACGTTCACATAAATCCAGCGAATAGAAATGAGTTGAATTAATTAAGACGGCTGGGGTGGGAAAAAACTATGAATAGGCTATGTACGGGTATTTGTCGGCGACGGAAATTCGTCCTCACATTCAGGGTAAAAAAAATTAAAACGTCAGCGTGTCTCGTGCCGTTGAATTAAGGTAGCCCCTATACACCATCCTGTCAAGTTTTTCAATTACCCCGTCCCTAGAATGATACCTTTTATCAGCTCACCATTCCATCCCGGGCGGGGAGAGGCTACTTCATCTATGGTCCACATTTTGTATGTCGATTGAACGATACCCCAAGATGTAGTACCTGTCAAGCGTTTTTATGTATCGTGGAAAACAAGGCCGGTCAAGGGATACATGGGCGGGGAGCGCTGAAATGTCTGGGGGACGGGGCTTGAGAATTTTTTTTCACACAGAGACGATGCGGTTCTTCAAGGCAAGGGTAATCACCGCCGTTGCCGGATCTGACCGGTCTCTGACGGGGTAAAAATTAATTTTATGTAATTATTACGATTGGTTGGTCCGTTATTTGGCGGTTGTCCCATGAGGGGTGGCTTGACCTGAGCTCCGGCCGAAAGTTTTTAAGTCTTTCGAAAGCCTGTTTTTTCTCCGAATGACCTATCGCGGCCGAATTGATCATCTCTTCGAGAAAGGTGATCGAACCGTCATAGGTTTCGCGGTCCAAGGGGTGGGGATGACCATCTTTGCCGCCGTGGGTGAAACTGAAACGGGCGGGATCACGGAATGACCGCTTTGCACCATAGATGAGTTCAGCCATCAGTGAGAGGGCTCTCAGGGTCTTTGAACCAACCCCCTCAATCCCCAGGAGGCTCTCGAAACTCCCAGGCTGCTTATCGTAGGTCTTGAGAAGGATCCTGTGGAAGTACTCGGGACTGATCAGATCGGGTGTCACGTCATGGCGTTCCGGCAGCCTCAGTATCCTCATCTTCTTGAATTCCTCGATAATCCGTTCCGGGTGTTCCGAGGCGATCCCTGCGGAGATCTTCCGGTTCTCCTCCCCCTCGCGGGCAACGAGGTTCAGTGTCAGGGCCTTCCTTTCACAGCAGACGGCCCGATGGGGTTCGCAGACGAAATCAACCTTTTCGATTCCAAGCCAGTGGTAGCGCCTGGCATAGCGGTTTTCATCGTTGAGGCCCTGCTGGACCACGGCCCAGCGGCCGTGCCGGTCGAAGAAGAAGACGTGGTGATAGAGGTGATACCCGTCCTGGACGGCGGCGCTGTCCACCTTGGCCGACATCCTGCTTGCGTAGACAAGGGATTCGGGATTGACGGTGAGGTGCCTGCTGTGACCGAGAATTTCGTCGGGCGTCCGACGGGACACCCGGCCTTTCCCGCCGGAGATGAAAAAACCGATCTCGTGCTCCATCCCCCGGAGCCCTTCCTTGAGGGCGCCGCAGGTTGTGGTGGTGAGTCCGCTGCTGTGCCAGTCGAAACCCAGTACGCACCCAAAGGCCTGGAACCAGAAGGGGTCGGAAAGACGCCTCAGAAGTTCTTCCGGGCCGAAATCGTAGAGAATGAGACGGGCGATCTCCCGGGCAAGTTTTTTCATCCGGCCGAAGAGCCATGCCGGCGTCCGTCCGCCGTGAAGGGGAAGATGGGCGATCCCTGTTCTCAATGCCCGTCCCTTTTCCTTGATTTCTCGAGTTCATCGGCATGGGCCGCGTCGAGGAGGGCCAGGAAGACGTCGTAATTGTCGCTTGCGGCCCGGGCCTGTTCGGCGGTCATCAGATCGGGGAATTCTTCGTGGAACTGGACGATGAGCCGTTCCATTTCGTTCTGCGCGTAGATGAGATCGGAGAGGTGTTCCGTCGAGAGGTTCTCATTCGTCATATGGGCGAGAACGCGTATCTGTTTGATCATTTCGAACCGGCTTATTTTCATCTCTACGGGATCCTCCTCATCCGGGGTCAGGCTTGACATCTTGACATTTATTTTTCTGATGTTAAAGCAGATCTCTTCTGAAATGTTCCATCATGTCCTTCAAGGATTGATCCTTCTCCGCCTTTTCAGCAAGTAGGGTTGCTGCCCTGCTCAGTCCCGAGATATCTTTTAGAAGTCTCTTGCTGAGCTCGGTGAGTGTCAGGTTTTTGGATTCGCGGACCAACCAACTCAGCATTGCTCGGGCTTTAGCTATTTTTTGATTCTTTCCCGTTTCGACCAGATCCTTTTCTTTCACCTCAAAGTGCCGACAGACCTGATGAATCATTTTTTCGATGTCGGAGGATTTGGTTGTCTTCTGATGAACCTTCTCCAGAGTTGCTTCGAGAAATCTGTCGTTACCCAAGATTCGCCCCTCCGCGGTCCCGCGGTGAAACTCGATCCTGCGAGATTCGCCAAGTCCCTCGTGCAGAAATTTCTTGTATCGTTTTCTGGCATGACTGCGACTGTCCGAGAATTGCGATAGAAGACGATCTGTTGTGAGCCAAGGGTGCCGGACTTCTGCCGAGTAAGATTGTTCACTGCTCCAGGGATAATGCTCGGGAAGAGACGTAAGACCCGCCCGAACAGGGTTTAAATGGACATAGCGGATAAGTTCGAGAAGGTAGGAGTCCGCGTCGATCAAAATGGCTTTGTAACGCCCCTGAAAGACGTGACCCGACTTTTCGTTTTTTCGATTGAACCACGACGTATAACGCTGACTCAGATTCTGAATGATTCGCGACAACGGTATCTCCCCCACCTCAATCACAAGATGGACGTGATTGGGCATCAGGCAGAATGCGTGAATGCGGTGCGCGTAACGTTTGTGACCCTCCTCGATCAGGCGATGAAACCTTAAATAATCCTGATCATCGCGGAAAACAGCTTGCCCTGCGTTTCCACGCAAGATCACATGATAGACAGCCCCGGGGAAATGAATGCGAGGTTTGCGAGCCATGGAAAATGCATATCATAAAATGTCAAGATGTCAAGCCTGACCCCAAGTTTGTTTTGGCAGATGTGTTGCATGAATGAGGCCCGTAGAGAGAAGAGAAATCAATAGCGGACCGGTGGCAGATGATGAGAAAAAATGCAAGTTGCATGGAATGGATGCCCGGGAAGGGATGGGCGGTGATCATGGCGGTCATCCTGGCCGCCGGTTTCGCCCACGGCCAGAGCTGCGGGGTGAAGCCGGGGGGTGTGGTGAAGGAATACCGCACCGGAGACGACGGGGTGGTCCGGGGCTGGACGGAGAAGGAATTCGACGACCGGGGCCGTCTCCGGAGAGAATCAAGTAAGGACGGCAGCGGAAAGGTCATTCGCTCGAGGGAATGGAGCCATGACAAGGCGGGTCGTGTGACGAAGACCGTCGACAGGGATTCGAAAGGAGACGTCGTTTACCTCCACGAGCGACTCTACAACGACGGCGGCAGATTGACAAAGGACTACACGGAAGAAAGAGGTCGGGTCACCCTGTGGACGGAGTATGCCTACGACGACAAAGGGAATATGGCGGAAGAAATCCAGAGGGATCCATCCGGGTCTCTCGTCAAAATGTTTCAATACGATACAGGATGGAATCTCACGGAGGACGCAAAAGACGCCGATCCTTTCAAGGCCTTCTACATCCGGTTCAAGTCCTCCAAAAAGTTCCAGCGCGACCACACCCGCTTTCCCCTCGAAGTGGTCATCTGCGGAGACGGTGAGGGAAGGGATACGGCCCGAAGGAAAAAAATATCGAAAAAGGAATGGAGGTTCACCGATTTCAACGCTCCGGACTGGGAGGTCGCCGTCATGAAGACGGACAGGGACGGTCCCGGTGAGTCGGCTCTCCGGTTGAGGGGAAAACGGGACAGCGGCGTTCTCGTCTACTACAGGTTCAAAAACATCAAGGAGAAATGGACCCTCGTTGAGGTCGAGGATCGAAGCCGGTAATGGACCCCCACCCTCCGACCTCTACCGGACGCACCCCTGTGCCGCGGCCATGAACTGGCGGTCGTCATTGTCCAGGGCACCGTTTCTGTCCAGGTCGGCGCCGTCGCACCACCCGTTGCCGGCGGAGCACACCGCATTCGAACCAAAAAGGTTCCAGAGATAATCGAAGATCGCCATGTCGGCTCCGTCGACGGCGCCCGACCCGTCCAGGTCCGCCGGTGTGCATCCGAGCCTTGCCCATGAGCAGTCCAGGGTCTGCGGGGCCAGGCTGCACAGAGAGATTTCCTTCCAGAACTGAATGTCGCCGAACCAGAGATGGCGGGGATTTTCCGTCGGTATCCACCGGCCGTCGGGTCCGACGCATTCGTATCCTTCGCCCGCCCGCCGGACGGGGACGGAATCGCCGAATCGGTTTCGATACCGTTCCCGGATCCAGCGCTCTCGCTTCTCCAATGCGGTCATGACCTTCTCGCGGATTTGCTCATCCGTCATGAGCGGGGAGGGAATAGTGTCTCCCGATTCGAGCCGGGATTCTATCGCCCGGATCCTGCCGTCGCCGGGTTCGAAGTTTCTGAGGTCCTCCAGCGGGGCGTCCATGTCGAACATCCGTGCGTACAGGGCGGCATGGTATGTCAGGTCTTCGTCGTTCAACAGACGGGCGATCCGGATCATGTTCCACAGGGTTTTCCTTGCTTCGTCGTAGAGCGCATTCTGCCGGGTCATCCCGGCGTAGTAACATAGGCCCGCCGCGCTCAACAGGATTTCCTTGAAATCATCCCGGACGCCGGAGGTGGCTTTTTTCAGCAGTTCCGGAGAGAGGTTCGCAAGCGTCTCCGCGATGGTGAGCACATCGCTCCAGCAGACACCCATGACGGCATCGTCCATCGAGCGGCAGGTGGTCATCGCCGCCGGAAGTCTGATTTCCGGAAGCGGGTAGGTCAACCCCTCCGAAGAGATGGCCCTGGCCAGATAGGCCATCTGGCAGGAGACAAGGCTGCCCAGGTCCTGCGCCTCGGTGGTGCCGTCCGGCCGTCGCCGGCCGGCGGGTACAAGCATTGAGTAGTCGTGCCACTCGTCCACGGTCGTCAGGGTCATCCCCGCGGCCGCGATGGCGTCACAGGTTCGCCGTGCCGCCGCGGCGGCGCGGCCGGCGGCCTCCGCCAGGTCTGCCGGCAGGCCCGGTGTCGCGGCGGCCTCGACCGCCGCGAGGTAACCCATCGCGTAGTCGGGGAAATTGTCACGGGAGTTGTGATTTCCCCAGTAAGCCCCCTTCCACAATCCCGTCCGGGTCACCATCCAGGAGGAGCAGCAGTCGGAGATGCGCAGGAAGTCGGGCAGCACGTTGAATACAAAGGTGGTCGAGAAGTCTTCGAGCTCATTGACGGCCTTGAAATTGAAATAGTATTCTCCGGGGTCGTTGCGGTAGGTGAAAACGACACCATCGTAAAAGCGGTCAAGAATCTCCCTCTCAAGGAGAGAGCTGTAAGCCGCCGGCGGCGTCACGGAGCTACCGGACTTTGTGCGTGTGACCGTTTTGTTCACACCGTCCAGCGTCACGGTCCAGCCGGGCAGAGCTTCGCGGCACGTGAGACCCGGATGCCCCGAGACGTCTTCGTTGAAAGCCAGCCCCTCGAAAAGACGGATGAGGGTGAGCTCGAGGTCCCGCCCGCCGATGGCCTGATAACCCTTCCATGCCCCGAACACCGTCATTCCGATGGGATTGTTGTCGTTGGGGCCGGGTACGGACTCATACCGATTGCCCGACCTGGCGATATAATTCTTGCCGAAGGCCGATGCGAAGACGGTGTCACCGGCGAGCCCGAATCGGTTGAGCGCAAGTACGGTCCGCTCGGCTCTCTCTCTGTAGAAGAGCTTGAAGGCCTCGGCTCTGGCATTCGGGTTGGCGGCGGGTGGGGGGATGGCGCCCGAAGGTATCTTGGTACAGCAGGCGGACAGCGACAATGGAACGGTGATGAGAACGGAAAGGAGGGTACTTTTTCGAATCATGGACGTTCATTCCCTTGATGGGACCGGGAGACAAACCCGTCGGAAAGAAGACCTCTCCGCCGGCACCGTTTTCCTCAAGCCGTCCGGAGAGACTACCTTTGAATTCCCCCTTTGTTTTTTTCGCCGGTCCGCTTCCTCGACTCGGGGAAGAGCACCCGGTTTCCCGGCCGGTCGTGGATCTCACGGACGCCGATGCAACGGAAGGTCCCTTTTTCGTCTATGACGAAGAGCGTCCGACCCGAGTGACCCTCTTTCTTCTTGACGGCGTATTTCTTTGCCGAGCCTCCCGGGGTGAAGTGTGAAATCGCTCAGTAGCGGAAAGGAAATCCCCCGAGACCCTCGACCCACGCCTTGAGGCAGGGGACAGGCTCTGCAGGGATGCCGGGGACCCGGGCATTCAGTCCCGCAAACTTGGCGCGTTTCGCCTCACGGGACGGGATCCGGTATGTTCGGATGGACATCCACGCGAGCAGGAAGAAAGCGGGTACGATGGGCCCTTTCCCGCAGAGAGAGTTCAGCCTGACCGTCCGTCTCTGATGACCCGGCAGAACGAAATCCCGGTCCCTGCTTCCGACTCCCGGGTTCGTGTCTTCTTTCTCGCGAAACTACTTCAGGAAGTCGGGAAGATCCTTCGTGTCCTTTCCCTGGAAACTGCAGGGGATCGGGCAGGTTTTACAGGGTCCCTTCACGCCCGGTAGCGGCGGCTCCCCCTTGATCTTCTGTTCGATGAAATCGAGACAGCGGTTCACGTCCTCGTCGGGCCCCTCGACGATCAGCGTTACGGATCCCTCGGCGCCTCCCCAGCCGCCGGCGGCGTAACAGACGGCGTCGAGCCCGAAGAGGCTCTCGATGGCCTCGATCTCCGTGAAAACCCTCCCGTCGGCGACACAGGCCAACCCCACCCGGGCGCCGATGGTCCGGCCCAGCGTGAGAGTGCCGCCGTAGCGGGCCGCCTCCTCGACGGAAGGGATGAGTTTTTCGAGACCGACGGGATAGATGATCTCGAGTCCCCGAGCCTTCATGGCCATGTAGAACTGCCCCATTGTGCCTCCCGCGGGGTTGGCCATGAGAACGCCCACGTTTCCGAAGGCGTCGACGGCATTGCCGCCCTTGATGACAATGTCGCCGCGGGAGAGCTTGTCCAGGACGGTGCCCGGTTCAACCGGGAGGACCTGCCCCTTGTGAAATGTTACGGGCTTGGCCCTCTCCTCGGCGCTCAGAACGCAGAGCACCCCCCGGATGACCTGCCCCGCCATGGCCCTCTCCTTGGCGACCTTCTCCCCCAGGAGCTCCTCGGCGACGTAGGCCGTCGTCGAGCCGCGGCTGATCAGGAGGTAGCCTTTCATCTTTGCGTTCTGGACCTCGGGCAGGGCCGCAAGGGCCTTGCCGAGGAGCCTCTTCGATTCCGCGGGCGTCAAGGTGAACAGTCCCTGCATATTCGGCCTCCTTTCCCTCATGGATGGTCTGTGCGATGGAAATGCATGAGACTCCCTATCAGAAAAAGCCCCCGAGAACAAGAATCCCCATCTTCCTCCGGTTCAGAGATTGTCGATTTCCGCGAGGAGTTCCCGGCCGGCCTCGAGGGGTTTCATGAAGTACCACCAGTTCTTCCTGGAGGACCAGCCCTCCGCCTCCGCGACCTCGTCTCCCCAGAGGCACCGGCCCGCCGGGACAGCCGCTTTCTTCATTCGGGCATCGGCGCGATGCAGGCGATCGGCGTACATCCCCTTTTCCCTTGCAGGGGCGACGGCGAGGGCCTCCTCGAGAAGCTGCCTTCCATCCATATCGTTCAGATAATCATCCAATCCCAGGCTGTAGCCTTCTACGACGCACTCGACGACACTTTCCCAGTTCTCGACGAGCCCCTTCAAGCCTCCCCGGACCACATGTTTCGGGCAGCCTCTCTCTTTCAGGAATTCGGAAACGGGATTTGTCTTTGCCATTTCGCCGTCCTTTCGGGGACAATCATTTTCAGCGGTACCGAAGGGCCTGGCGGCGGAAATAGGCTTCTCCATCGCTCGGCCGGAAGTAAGTCCGGATCACGCCGTCGGCATCGTAGGCGATGAAGTCGCCCGTTGCCCGGTCGAAGCGGGTGACGACGCCGTCGCGCCGGACACGCTCGAGGATGTTGCGGTCCGCCGGACGATCCCTGAGCTCCTGGGCTCTCAGCAGATACTGCTCTTTTGTAATCGACCCGAATTCACGACCGTGTTTCTGGTAATGATCGATCCATTTCCGGCGTGAGGCGAAGCCGACCTCCGGCTTTGCGGTCTTCGGTTTTTCGGCGAAAGCGGCGCCTGTTTCACTTCCCTGTGGCGCCGCGGGCGGCTCGGACGGGGACGTGCAGGCGAAGGCCAGAACAAGGAGAGCAACCGCCGGGACCACCCGCCGGAAGAAAAACCGCATCGCAGACCTGCATGGCGTACGGGTCATCGGGTTTGTCAGGGTCCTCCTTTCCTCGACGCCGGCACAGGACCCCTCGGCCGCGGTGCCCTTTCAGGGAGAACGCCGTCCGTCGAGGGGAGAGACGACGGAAAATTTTTTAGCACAGAAACCGTGACTGATCAACGGTGTTTCCCCGCAATGCGGCTCCTCCCATGGGGGTTTGTTTCCTCGGGTCCGCGGGCTTCCGCTGGAAGGGAATGGATGAAATTTCAGAACAGGTTGAAGAGGGTGCTTCCGGGTGGCTTGCGAGCGGATTCAGCCGGAAAAAGAGAGGGACAGGACCGTGAGAGGTTTCCGGCCTTTCAGACTTTTTGAATCGGGATGGATACCCGGAAGGTGCTTCCTGTGCCCGGTTCGCTCTGGACCGTGATTTTTCCGCCCATCTCCTGCACGAGATTATTGACGATGTACAACCCGATACCCGTTCCCGTTCCATCTTTTTTTGTGGTGAAGAAGGGAAGGAAGGCATTGTTTCTTGTGTTTTCGTCCATGCCGCAGCCGTTATCCGACACTTCGATGTTGAGATATCTCCCGTTCTCTGTTTCGCGAAACGCCCTGAGCTTGATCCAGGAGTTTTTTTTGTCCGATGCGTGCGATGCATTGATCAGCAGGTTGATGAGCACCTGCTCGATCGCCTCAACATCCGCCATGATCGCGGGCAGATCTTCTTCGACCCGTATCTGGAAGTCCTTGACGGTTTTCTTGATCTCGTTCCTGCAGATGGCAACGGCCCGTTCGATCGGTTCTCCGGGATCCATGAGCTTGATGTCGCTGCCACCCCTCTTCCTAGCGAATCCCGTGAGTTTACTGATGGTCGCATGGATCCGCTGCGCGCCGTGTTCAATGTTGTCGATCAGTTTCAGCAGGTCTTCATGCAGGTCGATATAGGACATCCCCATGATCTCGGACTGCGGATTTCGGACAGCCTGTTGCTCGAGAAGAGGAAGGACGGCCTGGATGTAATCCTTCAGAATCGGTATGTTGAAAATGATAAAATTATTCGGGTTGTTCAGCTCATGGACGATGCTGGACACGAGAAGGCCCAGAGTGGCCAGTTTCTCCCGCTGAAGTATTTCTTTTTCGAGGTTCTTTTCCTTCGTGATGTCGGTGATCCGGATAATGGCGGATCCTAATTTTCTGTGATCCTCCTGTATGGGATAAATGACCGTCTTCTTGTGGGACCCGGGTTGCCTGGAGGATGAAGATTCAAGACTTAGTTTTTGAAAGTCGACGATTGCTGATCGAATCGACTTGAGAGAGTTGTCGTCGTAGCAGCCTTCCACGAGAGATAGGAAAGGTTTTCCGAGAACCTCGAAATAATCGGCGAAATTGAAGTGGTCGAGAGTACTCCGGTTGGCCATCAGGATATTGAGGTGACTGTCCACCAGAATCAGCGGGTCCGAAATGCTGTCAAAGACCGAACGGAGGGTGTTTCTGCTCTGCTGCAGCATACCTTCCATGCGCAGGCGTTCCGCAAGCTCTTTCTTGAGCGTTGTGTTGGCATTCGCCAGTTCTTCGTTGCGTTTCTTGATACGGTCCTCCAGATCTGCATAGGCTTTCGAAAAGGCTCTCTCCGCTCTGCGTCGCTCGGTGACGTCCTCCAGACTCACGATGTGATTTTTTTTACCTTCGACGGGCAGCACCTTGATGGTGATCTCCCTGCCGTTCCGGAGGCGAAAGGAGGGCGGGTTTCCGTTTTGCTGCTTCTGTTTTTTGATGGAGAAAAGCCCCGTCACGCTCGAGCGTTCCCCTTCCTCGAAGTGATCGGTCCACTTCGTTGAGATCAGATCTACCTCGGGCATGCCCAGTATCGAAACGGCCGTCCGGTTTGCGAAGACGATCTTTCCCTCCTCCGTCAGTTCCACGAGACCCTCCGTCGTGCTCACAATGACGGTTTCCAGATGCTCTCTCACGGACAGGAGTTCGGAGACGACGCTTCGGACCGGCGTGCCGGTCGGGTCTGCCATTCGGGGTTTCTTCCTCCCGGACGTTTTGTATTCGAGCGTTGAAAGAGCCTCCGTGATTTGGCTGAAAGTCTGCGGGAAAGGCCCCTTGGCGATATAGTCGTCGGCCCCCAGGTCGCTGGATTCGACAACGGCTCCGTCGACGGCCGTGGCGGTTACGATGACGATATGGACATCCCTGACGGGAGAATCCATTTGACGAATCATCCTGCAGAGCCGCTCCCCGCTGGTGTTCGGCATGACCAGATCCAGAAGCACCGCATCGACCTTCGTGGTCTTCAAGATCTCCAGGGCCCCTGCGCCGTCTTCTGCGGTGAGCACCCCGTATCCCATTTTCCTGAGACCTTTCGCGACGAGCGAAAGAAACACGGCATCGTTGTCCACAGCCAGAATGGTTCTTCGCCTCGAATCCATCGCGCATTTCTTCCGGCTTTCTGTGTGGCGTGATCGACTTCGTTTTGCCTTAACAGGACTTTCTTTCATCTGCCCCGGATCCTAAAGACTGCTTTCAATGACCTGTTTGAGATGTTTCATGGCAACGGGCTTCATCAAGATTTTTTTTATTCCGAAAAAGGAGGCTTCCTCGGCTGAAATCAATTCGGTGTAGCCGGAGCAGAGGATGACGGAGATATCCGATCTGATCTGCCTCAAGTGATCGGCCAGGGTCAGGCCCGTCATGTACGGCATCGTCTGGTCCGTGATGACCACGTCATAATCATCCGGTCCGGCCCTGAAGGTTTCCAGAGCCTCTACACTGTTTGTTTTCATGTGAACCTGATGACCGAATTGCCGCAGCATCTCGGCGAGATGCAGACAGAATATTTCTTCATCGTCGACGAGGAGAATGCGCTTCTTTTTCCCTGCCGCAACGCGGTACAGGTTCACCGAACCTCCCGCGGCGTTTATTTCTGTCGAATCGGTTTTTTCGACATCCGGCATAACAGACATCTCCTTTATTCTTTCAGCGGTCGAAATCTCTATCCTTCGGGGGACATCAAGAGAATTTTCGCGAAATGTGTTTCAAGATCGCCGGCGCACGGCTGTCTTCTGATCCGATCGAGCAACACCCTCCACCGTATTATCGTAAATGTCGTGAAATACTTTAAATCCGGCACAATGGATAAAAGTCCGTTCATCGCGAATGGTCTGATTTCTTTTTCATGGATTCGGAGGACGGTGAACAAAAAAGGACGGACTCAATCGGCGATGTTCCAACCCCCGGGTTTATCTCTGACCATTCCAAAATGGCATCCGGGCGCAAATCCTGTGATTTCATTCATTTTTGGGATGCTGTATCCCCAAACGGCACGGTTCGAATCCACCGATGCCGTACCGGTTACCGGAGGGCATCTTTGTCCAACTAACGAATTATATTAAGCATTATTCTCCTCAGGGGTCTTATGCGGTCGCTGGCACGACCGGTGCCTAAGTCGAAGGCATTAGAACAGCCATAATGCCATTGGGCGGTAGCCCGGTGTAGAATCAGAGAAGGACCTCAATGCTATGAAGAAAGTCAGCCTGAGAGGAAAAACAATCACCATCGTCGGGCCTTCGACCTATGAGACCTTTTTGAAAGCCCATTACCTCACACAGGAAACGGGTGTGACCTTTCGTTTTTTTCGTGGGGAGAAATCCGGACCCCCGCCCGGCAATGACCCGGTGAGTTCGTCGGTGATCGTGCTTGTCGACTGCCAGATGGAGAAGGTGGAAAACTGCCTGCCGACAATAAAGGCCGATTCGCAGCTGAATGGTATTTTCCTGAAGCCTCTCGTGCTTTTTAACGTGGCTCCCGAGGATGTCCAGAAGGGAGAGGCGGTGAACGGCGTGATCAAGGGTCTCCTGTCCCCCTATGCTTCGCCGGAGGTCTTCCTCGAGATGATCATTCATGTGGCCTGCGAGGAAAGAAGATCCGCAACGGCAGAATGTGGAGCTTTGAAGCAGACATGAAAAAAAGGCGACGGATGATCAAACAAGATGACCCGCATTGCCGGTTGCCGGGTCTTTCCACCCTTCGATCAAGCCGGTCTGTGCCCCCGATAACGTGCCGCGACGGGTTCACCTTCATCGAGATCGTGGCGGTCATTGCCATCCTGGGAATTGTAGCGGCCATGGCGCTCCCCAAATATTTCAGCCTTATGAATGAAGCGAAGCACAAGGTCGCACAAGCGGCCGTCGCCGAGGGCAATGCGAGGGTCAACTTGTGGGGGGTGAGCCAGTATCTGAAAAACGGCGTCTGGCCGACGGTTGATCAGTACGAGGCCGCAGCGGATACGATCGGCACCGACACGGGGGAATTTATTATCTCCTATACGAAGGAGGATGTGACCACCCTGAAGATTTCGGCACGGGGAAGGGCAGCGACGAATTTCGAGGGCATCGAGGCAACGCTTCGAGTCAATCCGCCCGGAAACAGCGGCCCATCGTTGTTTCAGCCCGGAGGAAGGGTTCAGATGATTCCGAAGAAGGGAAAAAACAAATACGCTGACTTTCGAACAGGAGGGGGAAATGTCCCCGAAATCGACGGAGTCCCTGTCGGGAACCTTTAAGGTGGTGATTGCGGCTGTGGTTTGGGAAAAGCGTTTTGCGAAATTCACCCGGACATTCTCCCGCGATGGAGAGGAGACCCCGGATTCGCAGTGGGTTCCCCTGGAGAAGAAACTGGAGAGTTATCGCATTGCCGTTCGCGGAAATTCGAAGGTTCTTAAGGGCGATCGCCTGAGCGGGTGCGTCTCCTGTTAGACGGCACGGAATGATAAGACGAATGAAAGGAAGTCTACGATGATGGAACCGGTAACAAGCTCAGTTCCAGAGATCAACCTGGCCGGCCACAAGCCTTCCCTGATTCTCCAGAAAAGGATCGGGGTGAAGTATGCGCTGCAGCACAGGATCATCGTATTGAGCGAGTCTGCGGAGCGGATAGAGATGGTGATCGAAGGGACTTCACCCGTGATCATGGACGAAATCAGGAAAATGATTCCCAGGGGGAAAGAGGCGGTCTTCTTCAGGGCGGATCCCCGGGAAATCGAAGCAGCCATAACGAAACTCTATGACCCTTACGGTTTGTCCCGGTATTGCTGATCAAAAGGAATCCATTTCAGAGATAGCGATGGTAGTCTCAGAGAGACGGGGTACGATCATGAGCGGTAAAGAAATTATCATTCTCGGAAGTCAGAACTATCAAAACGAGATTCTGGCCTATTATCTCGAGCATGAAAAGGGAATCGAGTGCCGGATCCTGCCGCCCGATTGCGGGCTCGCCACGGGACATTCAGGGGCAAACAGGGGGTCACGGCTGTTTCTCATCGACTGCAGTAAGGCCGATGTCGCAAGATATTTTATGCATCCTCCGCTGGACGGGGACCGTCCTGCCTTCCAGCACCCCGTCTCGATCTTCAATACCCGGCGTGACAGCGGGATCGAGGAAAGGGCCTTGCAGAGCGGCGTCAAAGGTATTTTTTACGAGGGGTTGCCTCTGAAGGAGTTGATCGAAGGCATCTTCGAGATTTTCAATGGCGGGATCTGGTATCCGGAAGACCTGATGGCCAGATGGATATCCCGTCATCGACGACGTGATGTCGTGCATGCAAAGGAGAGACCCTTTCTCTCATGTCGGGAAGTCGAAATCATCGGAAAGCTCGCCGAGGGGCTGACCAATGACGAAATCGCGGAGCAATTGCACATCAGTCTTTTTACCGTAAAAACGCATCTTCAGAATATTTATCGAAAAATCAAGGCCACAAACAGAACACAGGCGATCCTCTGGGCGTTCAAAAACCTTGCCGGAAGCCGGATAGACCCGTCGTGGCCGGGGGAGACAGGTGTCGAAAGAAAAGCTGTTGGCCATCATTAGAAAGATTCTGCAAACCGATGAGGATCTAAATTTCCTGCTTCGTCTCGACGACGGGGAACTCTGCAAACTTGTCGTGCTGATGAGACATAGACTCGATCGGCAGAGCAGCTCCTGAACCAATCCTCTCGCGCCTTTTATTATCGCGGTTAACAGCGGAAAATGACAGGTCATTGCCTGATTTTTGCATGAAACAAAAGGGGCGGTGATTGTCTGCTTCAAAATGGATTTCTCGTCACGTATCTAATTGAAATTGTTATATGATATCATAAACCCTTGTCGATGGGCGATCATGGCCCTCAAGGCTGTGCGGGGCGAGGTCTCGCCGGAGGCGGGTCGATCGATCAAAAAATTCGGTAACTCTGCAAAACGGAGACAGGCAGGCTCCGGGAAAAGGGTGTTTTCAAGGTGGTACCGCCCGATCACCCGAGTTCGGGCAAATCAGGCAGGGCAGACGAGCGACAGAGATGACAAAAGAGCATGACATTTCGGCGGATGTGACGATCCTCGCGATCGACGATGAGCAGGACTTTTTGGACAGCGTCAGACGGGGTCTGATCATGTCGGGATTCAAGAAAATCATCCTTTACAGTGACCCGAGAGATGCTGTGACGTTTCTGGAAAAGGGCGGCCGGGCGGATATCGCCCTCCTCGACATTTCCATGCCCTGGATGAAAGGCACGGAACTTCTCAAATACATCAAGGAGATCGATCCATCCATCGAGTGCATCATGGTGACGGCAATCGATGAAGCCCGATCGGCTGTGGACTGCCTGAAGGCCGGTGCCTACGACTACCTGGTCAAACCCTTGGTGAGGGATGACCTGCTCGCAGCGATCCATCGGGTCGCAGAAAAAAGAAAAATGATGGGGGCCCTTGCCCATTCCGAGTCGGGACAGTTGCCCCCGGGGATCCGCTCGGAGGTTTTCAAGACTATCATTACAGGCTCCGAAAGAATGATGCACATCCTGAAAGAAGCCGAACTTCATGCCCGGAGCGATGTGCCGGTTCTGATCACGGGGGAGAGCGGAACGGGAAAAGAGTTGCTCGCCAAAGCGATACATCTTGCGAGTCCCCGTGCCCGATCGCCCTTCCTATCCGTTAACATGGCGGCCCTGACGGGCAACCTCTTTGATGCGGAATTTTTCGGACACACGCGAGGAGCCTTCACCGGTGCGGAAAAGGACAGGATCGGTTACCTGGAAGCGACACACAGGGGTACGCTCTTCCTGGACGAAATCGGTGATCTGCCCGTCGAAGTCCAGGGGAAGCTCCTGAGAGTCCTTCAGGAAGGCGAATTCATCAAACTCGGCACCAGCAAGACCATGAAGGTGGATGTCCGGTTCATCGCGGCGACGAATGCAGACATCGACCACCTGATGGCCAAAGGGGAATTCCGCAAAGATCTGTATTTTCGTCTGAAGGTCGCCCGGATCCATCTCCCGCCGCTCAGGGAAAGAAAAGAGGACATCCCCTTCCTCGTCGGCGATTTTTTGAAAGGCGGGCAAGACGGGTCCAGAGGTATCGACGTCGAGGAGAATGCGATGTCTCTCCTGATGGATTACGACTTTCCGGGCAACGTCCGGGAACTCCGATCCATCCTCCAGACTGCCGTGAATCTCTCACAGGGGAGACGTTTGGCATTGAGACACCTGCCGGACTATGTGAGGAAAGGCAGAAAAACCGCTTCGAAGACGGTTCTCCCCGATGGACGGTCCGTGATCTCCCTTTCGGAGACGGAAAAATCACACATCCTCAGGGTCTACAATGAAACCGGCGGCAACAAGATGAAGACGGCAAGGCTGCTTGGCATCGGTCTGAACACGCTTCGGAGAAAGCTGACATCCTATGGCATCAGTTGAACGTCGCTCGCTTCTGTTGAATATATTTCGGTATCCGGCCGGTCCCTTACCCGCCGGTTTTTTATATTGCCCGGTCTTCACCCCCCATTTCTTACGGCCTGCCTGAATCGACCATTCCAAAATGGCACAGTGCTTTTAACTTACCGAACTCTCGCTGTTTTTAATCGAAGGCGTCCCGAGTCGGCACAGCGGCGGCGTGTCTTAAAAGGAAGAGTCCGAAAAGCAACATATTTTAACTATATAATAATATGAACGATTTTTCTTCAGGTGAGCCGCTGGCAAAGGTGGCACGTCCGGTGCTCATACAGTGTGCCATATGCGGGAGAACATCCCGAGGTGACCGCAACCGATAAAGGACACCGTTACATGTCGACGGATGACAGTCAGAACAAGCAAATCTGCATTATCGGCCCCCTGAAGGTTCAGAACGATGCGCTGGCCCGCTATCTAGAGGAAAACCTGGGCGTCGAGTGCACGAAGCTCGCACTGGACGACGGTATGACGCTTCCGGAGAGAGTGCAGGGTAAAAAATCCGTTCTTTTTCTTATCGACAGTTTCGAAGCAAACCTCACGGCGAAGATATCAGCATTGAAAAACAGGTTCAGAGATGTCCTTTATGAATTCTACATCTGCCTGTTCAATATCCGGCCGGATCGAAGCATGGCTGAAGAGACGTTAAACCGGTCGGTTCAGGGGATTTTTTATATCGATGACGATATCCAGAATCTCATCAGAGGCATTCAGGCCGTATTCAACGGTGAGTTGTGGATATCCCGTCGGATCCTGACCCGATTGATTCAGAATCACGCGGCGGGACGGCAGGTCGAGGAGGTGAACGCGGATATTCTGACGGCGCGGGAGATCGAGATCCTGTACCTGCTCGCCACCGGCAAGGACCAGACCGCGATCGGGAATACCCTGTTCATCAGCCCTCACACGGTGAGAACACATCTTTCCAACGTGTTCAGAAAGATCGGGGTGAGGAACCGGATCGAGGCCAAGGTGTGGTTTGAGAAGAATCGCACGGCCCTGAGGCCGGAGACGAAAAGGGCCGGAGTCCGGATCGGGAAGTAAGATGGAATGTTTTATTTTTCCCTGCCGGCTGCGGTGAACCGAAGAAGCGTAAAAAAGAGGCACCCTGCGGGCAGGGACAGGAAGCCTATCGAAGGGAAAGAGATAATGACGATGTTCTCATGGTTATCGAGACCCTTTTTCTTCTACCTGCTCCTGTTGTTCATGATCGCCTATTACATGTATGACATGGCCTTTGGTGCCGTCTCGGAAATTGCAGAGCACATTGGTGTGTCCGTCTGCCGGTCTATAGGGCCGTGATGAACATTTTTCAGGACAAGCATTACGCCTGCTTTGAGATACGCAAGTTGAGCATCTGACCCCTTTGAAATTCCGGGTCCCGCTCTCGATCACGGGACCGGCTGTCACCGTGCTCAATGTCGTCCTGCCACGTTGCCTCCATCACTTTGATCAGATCCGCCGAAATCCATTTCAGACGACTCTCCAGCGGCAAAATGAATGCAAGCTTCAGCCGGACCGGGGGAAAGCCGCCGGATCCCGTAGGAAAATTTTTTAGGGCCCTTCCAAGGGGTGCAGAGACAGCACGGAATCTGCAAAAGAACCGTTGAATTGACTCATTCTTTCTGATATTTCACCGGATCAGTTCCTGAAAGGGTGATCGGGAAGCGGAATCACGTCGAAAGAGACGCCGTTCGCGCACGCGTCGAATGGGCGGAAGAGGGGCGGCATGACAGCGGTGCCAGATCTAGGTGAAGGCCTGAACTCGCTGAACGGGAAACAGAGAAAAAAGAAGATGGTCGTCTTTTCGGCGCTCGCGGTCTTCGTGGCCGTGATCATCGTGTCGTCGCTCCTTTATTTCCAGTACCGGAAGACTCACGTGAGCACCGACGACGCCTTCGTCGACGGTCGCGTTTATCTCGTCGCCTCGAAGATCCCGGGTACGGTGAAGGTCCTTCACGTCACGGACAACCAGATGGTGAAGAAGAATGACGTCCTTGTTGAAGTCGACCCCGCCGACTACGATGTGAAGGTGCTGGAAGCACAGGCCGGCTTTGAGGCCGCGAAGAATCAGTTCGTCGAGTTCCAGGCCTCGCTCGAATCGGCCCGTGCCAACCTCGAAGCGCAGGAGTCCCTCCTCCACAAGGCCGAGATCGATTTCCAGAGGGCCGACTCCCTGGTCAGGGAAGACCTCGTGACGAAGGAATTTTTCGACCAGAAGAAAACCGGCCTCGATGTGGCCCGGGCTCAGGTCAAAGCCGCGAGGGAACTCGTGAGAAAGACGGAGGCATCCCTGGGAACGCAAAAGGCCGTCATCCGGCACGCCCGGTCCTCCCTCCAGGGAGCGACGCTGAATCAGAGTTACACGAAAATCTCGGCCCCCGCCGATGGGTACGTGACCAAGCGGAACGTGGAGGTCGGGAATCGGGTTCAAACCGGCCAGCCCCTGCTCGCCGTTGTGTCGCTTTCGCCGGGGGATGTCTGGATCACGGCCAATTACAAGGAGACGGATCTGACCCGGGTGAAACCCGGCCAGAAGGTCAGGGTCAAGGTGGATACCTATCCGGGCAGGGTTCTTCACGGGAGGGTGGAGAGCATCATGGCCGGCACGGGATCCGCTTTTTCACTCTTCCCGCCTGAAAACGCCACGGGCAATTATGTGAAAGTGGTCCAGAGAATTCCCGTCAAAATCGTGCTGGACGAAGCGAACCGGAAGGACCCGGTGCTCCGGATCGGCATGTCCGTCGTGCCGACGATTCTGACCGATCAGTGATCGAGGGTGCGGGTCGTATGAACAAGTGGCTCGTCGCCGTAACGGTCATGCTTCCCACCGTCGTCCAGATCATCGATACCTCCATCGTCAATGTCTCCCTCGATCACATCCGCGGGAGCCTCTCCGCAGGGGTCGACGAATCCACCTGGGTCATCACGTCCTATCTCGCGGCCAATGCCATCGTCATCCCGATGACCGGGTGGCTGAGCCGGCTCTTCGGCAGGAAACGGTACCTGATGGGTTCCGTCTTTTTCTTCACCCTGACCTCGTTGCTCTGCGGAATTTCCTGGAGTCTCCCCGCCCTCATCGTATTCAGGGTCTTCCAGGGCGCCGCCGGCGGCGCCCTTCAGCCTCTTTCACAGGCGATCCTGCTCGAAACGTTTCCACCCCGTCAGCACGGGATGGCCATGGCCATTTACGGCATGGGGGTGATGTTCGGGCCGATCATCGGGCCGCTCCTGGGCGGCTGGATCACGGACAACTGGTCGTGGCACTGGGTTTTCTTCATCAATGTCCCGATCGGGATCGTCTCCATTCTGATGACCTTCTCTTTCATCATCGATCCTCCCTATGTGGAGAAAAGAAAGATGAAGATCGACTACATGGGTCTGTCGCTTCTCACCGTCGGGATCGGCTGCCTGCAGATCATGCTGGACCGGGGGCAACGGGAAGACTGGTTTGCCTCCGGCTTCATATTCTGGTTATGCATCATTTCCTTCACGGCCCTTGCCGCCTTTGTCGTCAACGAGCTTTTCGCGGAGAACCCCGTCGTGCAGTTCAGGATCTTAAGAAACCCGGCCTTCACCGCCGGAAACATCATCGGATTTTTCACCTTTTTCTGTCTTTTCGGGAGCATCGTCCTTCTGCCGATCTATCTGCAGACCCTGATGGGCTACACGGCCTTCCTGGCCGGTCTCGTCCTGGGACCCGGTGGGCTCATGTCGATGATTGCCATGCCCATCGCCGGCAGGCTGGTCACGAAAATGAACCCCAGGGTTCTCCTCGGCTCCGGGGTGGCCATGACCGCCTTTTCGATATTCATGATGGCGAAGTTCAGCCTCTTCGCCGATTTCGACGCCATCGTCTGGCCGCGGATCGTCATGGGCTTCGGAATGGGCCTGCTGATTGTCCCCCTGATGACTCTCACCATGTCGTGGGTGAAGAAGGAGGACATGGGGAACGCCTCGTCCATCTTCAATTTCACCCGGATGCTCGGCGGGAGCTTCGGTGTGGCTTTTGCCTCCACGGTGCTCTCCCGCAGGGTACAGTTCCATCACTCCCATCTGGCAGGGAACATGAGCCTCCTGGACCGGAATTTTCAGGTGGCCCTGCCGCAGGTCTCTCAGACCCTTCAAGACCAGGGCTTCGCGCCGGCCCTGCTGGACCCCGGGAGTCTGGGCACCATTTACAAGGAACTGATGCGGCAGGCGACCATGCTGGCCTTCAACGACACCTTCTATGTCCTGGCGGTGGCGATGACCTGTTCTATCCTCCTTCTCCTGCTCATGCGGAGCAGCGAACATCAGGAGGAAGAGGGCGTAAGAAGGGAACTGATCCTCGAGTGAGCCGGATCGTCCCGTTCTCCGGCTCCACCGCCCGCGGCCGGGAACAGTTCCTTCTTCCCTCAATCAGAACGCCCTGTAGATGATTTGATCCCGGCTTTTTATCTCTTCGATGACCCTTTCGTGCACAAGTTCGACGAGGTGGACATAGGTTTCGTTCAGGGCGAGGAAGCTGTCGAATTCGGGCAGGCCGTCACCGAAGATGTCCCTGGATACCTCGAAGGCGGTCTGTGGCCCCCTCCGGACGGATTCGCAAGCCAGCCCTTTCCGGATGTCGTGATGGGATTCGATCTCCCGGATCCTCTCGGCCAGATTCGGGAAAGGGTCCCCGTGCGCCGGATAGACTTTACCGACGGGGAGGGCCCGGATTCGTGACAGCGAGTCGAGGAAGCTCCCGAGAGGCCGAAAATCAGGGAAGAAGATATCGGGGCTCAGGTTGGGTGTAATTTCCGGAAGCACGTGGTCTCCCGAGAGGAGAAGGCCCTCTTCGGGGAAGTAATAGGAGGTGTGGTCGCGGGTGTGCCCGGGGGTGGCGATAGCCTGAAATTCCGTTTTACCGACGATCTGGCTGGAATCGGCACGGAAACACCGGTCGATCCGGAAGGGGCTCCCGGCGGTCTTGAAAGCCTGGAACAGCCGGATGACGAAATTCGTGGTCGATTCCGGGAGCCCGTGAATCAGGCAGAAGTCCCGGATGCGGCGGATGAGTTCCGTCTCGTCGCTCCGCGCCGAGAGCACTTCCCGGCTGATGTCCGACGCATGGATTTCCGCTCCCGACAGCCCCTTGATCCGTCCGGCCATCCCGCAGTGATCGAGATGATGATGAGTGATGTAGATCCGGGCGATGTCCCGAACGCCCCTGTGAAGGGTCCTCAGCGACTCATCGAGGATCACGACCGTCTCCGGTGTGTTGAGACCCGTGTCAAAGAGTGTGATCTCGCCGTTGTGGATGAGAACGAAGACATGCACGTGCCTCAGTCGGAACGGCATGGGGAGGGTGATCATGAAAAGGTCTTGGGAGATTTCTTCGATCAACGATGACGGCCTCCCTTTTCTTTTCTCACGATGCTGAAGGACGCCGAGCCCTTGGCGATGAGCTTTTTTGTCTCGTCCAGTATTTCCGCCTCGGCGTGGGCCAGGCGCCTGCCGCGGTGGATCATCCTGCCGTAAGCCGTGAGTTCGCCGGGGCCTGCCGGCGCGAAATAATGCATCTGCAGGGACGTCGTGACGATCGTCTCGCCCGTGGCCAGAGACGGCAGCACGGAGATGCCGCAGGTGGAATCCGCAAGGGCTGCCAGCACTCCTCCATGAACCGTTCCCCAGAGGTTCTTGTGTTTCTGTCCCGCCTTCACCCTGACGACGGAACCTTCCGGACCCGTCGAGAGCATCTTCATGGAGATGGTCTTGTAGAAAGGCGACTGGTTCACGTGTTTCCTGATGGCATCCGGGTCTCCCCATGCGTGTGTCATTGGACTCCCCCTGTTCTTACGGTTTGACAGCCGCGGGAAAGTATAGGTCAGCCCTCACCGGCTGTAAAGACAAAAACCATTCCCTCGGGGCGTCATTTCCCGTTGATTTCCCGAAAGGTTTCTGTCAAGACACACGGAAAGGAATCAGGGGGATCAAAGGATGGACTGCCGCAGGGGAGAAGTCGGAATCGAGACCAAGGACGGTGTCGCAGCCGGTATAACGATTTTCACGGGGGATGTTCCCCCCGGGTCGCCCGTCCTGGTCTGCATGCCCGCCATGGGAGTGGCCGCGAAATTCTATGAACCTCTCGCGGAGCCGATGGTGAAAGAGGGCTGGCACCTCATCACGGCCGACCTGCGGGGAAACGGATTGAGTTCCCTGCGGGCCGCCCGGGGCGTTTCCTTCGGATTTCACGAGATGGTGGCCTATGACTGGCCCGCCGTTATGGAGACGGCGAAAGCACTCTTCCCCGGCTCTCCCCTTTATCTCCTGGGCCACAGCCTGGGGGGGCAGTTGAGTGCGCTCTATCTCGCCGCAAACCCCGGGACGGGTTCCGGTCTCGTTCTCGTTGCGGCACCATCGGTCCACTACCGGGGTTGGGGGTTTCCGCTGAACCTGGCCGTCCTGGCGGGGACACAGTCGGCCTGTCTGATCGCTCGAGCCCTGGGGTATTTCCCGGGCAGAAGGATCGGATTCGGCGGCACGGAGGCCAGGGGGGTGATCTGCGACTGGGCGCACACGGGTCGCACGGGTCGGTACGAACCGGCCGGGAGCGCCGTCGATTACGAAGGGCTCCTCGGGGAAATGGAACTCCCTGTTCTGGCCGTTTCCTTCGAGGTGGATCTTCTTGCGCCCGAACGGGCCGTAGCGAACTTCTGCGCCAAGATGAAACGGTGCCGGATCACCCATCATCATCTGTGGGACGAGGACCTGGGTCATCTCCAGTGGATGAGAAATCCCCGACCCGTCATCGAGAGGATCCGGGAGTGGCTGCAAAAAGAGGGATGACCAATATTCTGTAGAAAACAGCCCACGACCTGTAGTATTGAAAGCAGGAACCGAGCCCTGTCTGCCGGTGTTCCGATCTGCAGGGGGAACACAGGGATCCAAGAGGGATGGCGGAGTTCATGAGGTGAAGCTCCCACAACAGGCCGTAATGGATTCGCCGGGCTTCAGCGGAGGGTGTCCGATGACAAATTTCAAAGAAACATCCATGGGGGCCATATTCCAGAACAGGGTCCGGGAATACGGGGACAGGACGCTCGTGAAGTACAAAAACAGACAGGGGGTGTGGGAGGACATCTCCTGGAACGGGCTCAACGGCATGGTGCGGGAGATGGGCATGTTTTTGATCAACCGGGGGATCCGGCCCGGCGACAAGGTGGCCCTGTTTTCAGCCAACCGCTACGAATGGTGGGTCGGCGATCTGGCCATCATCTCCGTGGGTGCGGTGAACGTGCCCATCTATGCCACGAATTCCGCGGAAGAGGCCCGCTACATCATCGAACATTCGGACTCCCGGATGTGCTTCGTCGGCGCCCGGGAGCACATGGATAAAATCCTCCGGATCAAAGACAAACTTCCGTATCTGGGGGAGATCATCATCTTCGACGATCTCGACGAACCTGTTCCCGGCGTGACCACGTTTCAGGATGCCTGCAGGGAGGGAAAGGCGGCCGGCAACCCGGACGAATTCGACAAACGTCTGACCCCCATCGACATCGACGACGTGGCCACCATCATTTACACCTCGGGCACCACCGGCAATCCAAAGGGCGTCATGCTGACCCACAAGAACTTCGTGGCCAATGTCAATCAGGTTCAGACGGCAGACCCCGAATTCTTCCTGGGTGACCACACATTCCTTTCATTCCTGCCGCTTGCGCACTCGTTGGAGAGAACGTGCGGATACTATCTCCCGATCTTTCTCGGCCACAAGGTCGCCTTCGCCGAGGGTCCGGAAAAGCTCCTAGAGAACTTCAATGAGATCAGGCCCACCTTCATCATCAGTGTGCCGCGCATCTATGAGAAGATGCATTCGGGAATCCTCGCGAAGGTCGCCGGTGCACCCCCGGTCAAGAAAAGGCTTTTCAACTGGGCCATGGGCGTCGCAAAAGAGAACCTGCCCTATGTCTGCGAGAACAGGGAAAGGACCGGCCTGTTTGCCTTCAAGTACAATCTGGCGGACAGGCTCATCTTCAGCAAGCTCCGGGCGGCGATCGGCATGGACAGACTCTACTGTGCCGTCTCCGGCGGCGCTCCCCTGTCGGTCTCTGATGCGGAGTTCTTCATCGGCATGGGGATCAGGGTGATCGAGGGGTTCGGCCTCACCGAGACGACGCCGGTCACAAACGCCAACCTGCCCAGGCGCATCAAGCCGGGCACTGTGGGTCCCGCCGTGAAAGACACCATCGTCAGAATCTCTGAAGACGGCGAAATCTTAATCAAGGGGCCCCAGATCATGAAGGGGTACTACAAGAACGAGACGGCAACCCGGGATGCCTTTACACCCGATGGCTTCTTCCGGACCGGGGATATCGGTGAAATCGACAGGGACGGCTATCTGAAGATCACCGGCAGGATGAAGGATCTCATTATTACATCCGGCGGCAAAAACATCTCCCCCCAGAATGTCGAGCAGGCCCTCCAGGCATCCCCCTTTATCGAGCAGCTCGCCGTCATCGGCGACAATCGCAAATACCTCTCGGCTCTTCTTGTCCCTTCCTATACGGCGCTGGAGAGCTGGGCGAGGCAGAACAACATTGCCTTCACCGGCCGAAAGGACCTGATCTCCCGAGACAAAGTCAGGCAGCTCTATCAGACCGAGATCGAGCGGTGCATGAAGGACTTCGCCCCCGTTGAGCAGGTCCGGAAGTTCGTGCTGCTGGAAACCGAATGGTCCCAGGATACGGGGGAGCTCACGCCCACCCTGAAGTTGAAGAGAAAGGTGATCAACCAGAAGTACGCTTCCCAGATCGAATCCATGTATCCGCCGGGGTCATAGGTGAGCGCGCAGGGAAGAACCGGATGACGGGGCTGAAAGATATTCATCAGATCCTCAGAGACCCCGTGGCTTACGGCAGAAGGTTGAAGGCCGAGGGCCGCAGGGTCGTGGGGTATTTCTGTTCCTACACGCCCGAGGAGATCATCCATGCCGCCGGCGCCCACCCTTTCCGGCTCTTCGGCACGGACGAAGCCATCCACCTTGCCGACGCCCACCTGCAGGCCTATTGCTGTTCCCTCGTCCGGGGCGCCCTGGAAGAGGCCCTGGCGGGGCGACTCGACTTTCTCGACGGCGCCGTCTTTCCTCACACCTGCGATTCGATCCAGAGGCTCTCCGACGTCTGGCGCATGAACGTGAAAGGCCCCTTTCATCTCGACGTGGTGCTCCCCGTGAAGCTGGAAGGGGAGAGCGCGAGAGTCTACATGACGGACGTCCTTCAGCGCTTCAGGATGGACCTGGAAGCCCGACTCGGAGTCACGATCAGCAAGGAAGCCCTGAAGGAAGCCGTCGGGACCTTCAGCCGAATCCGGAGATATCTGGGTCGGCTCTACGACATCAAGTCCGAGGACCCGGGCCTCATCAGCGGAAGCGATTTCCACGCGATCGTTAAGTCCTCGATGATCGTGGACCGGGGTCGCCTCCTGGAGATTCTTCCCGGTATCGTCGAGGACCTGGAGAAGAGGAAGGGACAGGGGAGGGTTCCCGGGGGAAAACGCCTCGTCCTGGCCGGCGGCCTGTGCAACCACCCCGACGTCTATCGGCTCGTCGAGGGGGCGGGCGGTGTCGTTGTGGGGGATGATCTCTGCACGGGTTCGCGATATTTTGAAGGCATTGTGGAAGGAAAGGATGATCCCGTCGCGTCGATCGCCGGTCGGTACAGGACACGCCCTCCCTGTCCGGCAAAGCACGCGGGTCTTTTCACGCGGGCCGGCCGTCTCGTGGACATTGTCCGGAAAAGAGAAGCCCGGGGAGTCGTTTTTATGCTTCTCAAGTTCTGCGACCCCCACGCCTTTGACTACCCCTGCCTGAAGGAAACCCTCGACCGGGAGGGAATCCCCAGCCTGCTTCTGGAGGTGGAGGACCGGCTCCCGTCGGAGGGACAGTTTCTGACGCGGCTTGAAACGTTCATCGAGATGCTTTAGGAACGGAAGGTCGGAATGGCCCAGAAGAACGCAAGGCCGGCGAATCTCACGCGGGAAATTCCGCTTTTTCTTCTCGCCCGAGTCCGGAAGGGTCTCCTTCGCTTCAGGAAGCAGAAGAAGATGAAGGACATCATGACGGTCTATTACCTCGAGGCCAAGAGTGCCCGTGTCGGCGGCAGGAAGGTTGCCTGGATCACGAGCGGCGGTCCCGTCGAGCCGCTCATCGCCATGAATGTCATCCCCGTTTATCCCGAAAATCACGGGGCGATGATCGGGGCCAGCAGGATGGGAGCGGGCCTGTGCGAGCTGTCGGAATCCATGGGGTACTCGAGCGACCTCTGCTCCTACGCCCGTTCCGATATCGCCTGCGCCACCGTGAACGGCGGCCCCATCGGGGGGCTGCCCCGCCCCGACATGCTGGTGTGCTGCAACAACATCTGCGGGACCGTGCTGAAGTGGTACGAGGTGCAGGCCCGCTATTTCAACGTGCCCCTCTTCATCTTCGACACACCCATCTGCCACGCGGGTTTCGGCGAGGAGGTCCGCCGTTACGTCCGCCGTCAGCTCGACGAGTACGTTCTCTTCTTGGAGGAAGCCTGCGGCAGGAAAATGGACCGGGAGCATCTGGCGACGGTGGGCAAGCTCTCCCTGGAGGCCCAGCGCCTGTGGCAGGCGGTGCTCGACACGGCGATCAACCGGCCCGCCCCCATGAGCGCCTTCGATGCCTTTTTCCACCTGGCACTGATCGTGACCCTCCGGGGAACGCCGGAGGCCGTCGATTATTACCGCCGGCTCCTGGAACGGATGAAGGACAGGGCCGCGCGGGGAATCGGCGTCATTGCCGATGAGAGGTATCGTCTCCTGTGGGACAACATTCCCGTCTGGCACCGGACGCGGTGGCTGTCGGAAAAATTCGCCTCCCACCATGCCTGCCTGGTGGCCGACACCTACACATCGGCATGGTGCGGGTCCGTGAAATATATCGATGAGAACCGTTTCTTCGATTCCATGGCCGAGGCCTACACACGTATCTACCTCAACATCGGCGTGGACGAAATGGCGCGCTCGGTGCTCGCCATGGTGGACAAGTACGGGGTGGACGGCATCGTGATGCACTCGAACCGCAGCTGCAAGCCCTACTCCCTGGGGCAGTACGACATCGCGAAGATCGTCGAGAGAGAGCGAAAAATCCCGTCGCTCATCATCGAGGCGGACATGGTGGACGAACGGAGTTTTTCCGAAAGTCAGGTCGCCACGCGCATCGACGCCTTTATGGAGATGATCAAGGCGGCAAAATAGTGGAGAGTGGTGAGAGGGATTAGAAAGACCAGAAAGACCAGAAAGACATGATCACCGCCGGAATCGACATCGGATCCGTTTCGACCAAGGCCGCCGTTCTCTCGGAGGGAAAACTCCTCGGCACCCGGGTTATCTTCACCGGATACAATGCGGAGGTCGCGGGGCGGCGTGCCTTCGAGGATCTTCTGAAAGAACTGGGGCTGGAGCACTCGGCCGTCCGCAGGGTGATATCCACCGGCTACGGGAGAAACAGCGTCAGGTTCGTCGACAAGGCCGTCACGGAGATTACCTGCCACGGCGCCGGGGCGCACTACCTGGACCCCCGGGTTCGATCCATCATCGACATCGGCGGACAGGACAGCAAAGCCATTGTCATCGATCAGAAAGGGAAAGTGAAGAACTTCGCCATGAACGACAAGTGTGCCGCCGGGACCGGCCGGTTCCTGGAGGTCATGGCAAGGGCCCTGGAAGTCGACCTCGAAGGATTCGGCGCCCTGTCGCTTAAGGCCCGGAATCCATCGAAAATCAGCAGCCTCTGCACGGTCTTCGCCGAGTCGGAGGTCATTTCGCTCATCTCCGGGGGCGAGGGCCGCGAAAACATCATTGCCGGCATCCACGAATCCATCGCGGCGAGGGTGGGAGCCATGGCAAACCGCGTGGGTATGGTGCCGCCTCTCGTCATGACGGGCGGTGTGGCCAAGAACGCCGGGGTGGTCAGAGCATTGGAGAAGAAACTCGGGATATCCATCCGGGTCTCGCAATACGCCCAGGTCAACGGGGCCATCGGCGCCGCCGTGCTGGCGGCGGCGCTGAGATAGCGGTTGCGGCGGGGACTGCTGTTCGTGCCTGTGAAGGAAACAGCGAAGGGGGATCGCAATGAAGAAGGGAAAGAAAGTACTCGTCCTGCCGGGCAGTCCCCGACGAAAGGGCACAGCGCCACCCTGGCAAGGAAAATCGCTGAGGACGCGAGGTCGTCGGGCGCAAGCGTGATGACCGCCTTCCTGCACGGCCTGCTACGCCTGCCGGAAACGGAAGAGCAGGGACTGCGTGACCGACGATGACATGCAGCCCCTCTACCGGGTGATGCTGGAGGCCGACGCCCGGGTGATCGCAAGCCCCGTTTACGGGTTCACCCTGTCGGCCCAGGTGAAACTCCGGATGGATCGTTGCCTGGCCTTCCCGGCATACGGCAGGGATCCCTTCGAGGGGAAGCGGGTCGCCGTCGCCATGACCTACGGAGCGAGGACCCCTACGACTGGGGGTGCATAAACGGTCTGCAAACCTTTCAGGATGCGTACAACGATGTCGGTGCCGACATCGTCGGCATGGTCTACGGCAGTGCCATGAAGTCCGGCGACATCCGGTCGAACAGGGCCCTCTTGCGGGAGGCCGGGGAACCGGGGCAAAAGCTCGTGTAGAGAGCCTGAAATCACGCCGTTTTTTTTGGGCGAATTCCATGAACCGGGGGATGATCTGATCGGCGGCGATCATGCCGCCGATGGAACGGAGGCGAACCATGGAGACAGGGACCGATTTCAGTTTCGAAAAATGGTTTGTGGATGCGATGATGAATCTAGCACCGGACCCGGCCGGCATTCAGGTGGACGGTGCGCCGAAAGATATGACGGATTTTGCCTCCAACAAGGCTTTTTCCGTCAGTTTTGCCTCGGGCGTCATGCCGGGGCCCTTCGGGATGGCAACCATCCTGCCGGAGCTTGCCGCCGTCACGAAAATCCAGATGGATCTCATCTACAAGATCGCAAAGTATCATCAAAAAGTCGACCGGGTGAACCGGTCGCTCGTCCTTTGCGTGTTTGCCGGGGCTTTGGGTGTGACGGCCGGACGCATCCTGGTGCAGTGGATCGGCAGCCGGATGATCATCAAGACACTGAGTACCCAGGCGGCGCAGAAAATAGCGGGTGCCATCGGTACCCGGATCGGCTCCGCCGTCGTCCAGAGAAGTGTCGGCCGCTGGCTTTCGTTTGCCACGGCCCCCGTTTTTGCCTATTTCTCCAGGAAGATGACGGAGAAAATCGGTCAATACGCCGACGAGCTTTTGAGCGAGGATATCGAGATCGAGCGGCCCGGCGAATGAAACAGAATTTTTGAATGTCGCCCCCGGGATACCCGCAGGGCCGCTGCACGGGTTTCCGTTGAACGAGAAAAAAAGAAGGCAGGTCACTTCTCTGTGACCTGCCTTCTTGGCTGGAGATAAGAAACAGGGTTAGAGGATTCCCGTTATTTCACGAAAGGTGCGGGAATCGGGTAGATGACCTTGCCGTAGACGGTGTTGCAGACCACGGCGCCGGCAAGATACACTCCGATCCAGCCGGAAACAATCAGGAGCCAGCCGACGATCGGCTTGCCGATCGCGGGATCCATCTTGCCCAGGTCGAGACCGACGATGCACCACAGCACGATGTCGATCAGGACAACGAGGATGAAAATGAGCTTGTTGCCCTTCGCGTAAGCAGGGGTCACGGCGGTGAGGAAGCCGGCCCCGGCCATCCAGGTCCATCCCTCAACGTAGGCGTGAGGAGCCATGCCGAACTTGATCATGAAGAACTTGGAGAGAACGCTGAGAGAGGCACCGAACATGAAGAAGGCGGAGAAGAACAGGAAGACGTTTCCGCCGGTGACGTTGTGGTCTTTGAGCTCGATGACGGCCGTGGTGTACTGGACGACACCGCCGCCGATGAGCCAGGCTGTCAGGATGGGCAGGCCTTCTACCTTTACCCAGCCAAGAAATACTGCGGCGAAACCAAAGCAGGCTACTGCGAGAGCCCCGAGTCCCGCAGGAGCGGGAGTTGCAAAGCTATGTTCATGTGCCATAAAAAATCCTCCTTTTTTGTGGGTCAATGAACAAGTAAGAACGGTGGAATGTCAAGACGCTGTATCCTCTTGAAAAACTTTTTCACACCTCCTTTCTCTGTGGAATAGACGCCTTGCCTAAAAAAAACACAATACTCCCCGAGCAACCATTCCGCCCAGGCAGGTATTGCCGATGAAATGAAAGACTAAAACAAAAGGGTGGAAAAGCGACATCCTCCTTATGGTTTCCTTCTCGCCCGGTGGAACCTCTTTCCCATCCTTTAAGCATTCACAGGTTGTGCAGGACCCACGGGGGTTTGAGGCATCCTGCACAGCCCTTTCGGAAGATCTTTGGCGCATGATCTTCTTGTAGCGCATTCTATCTACAGCAAAGGAGATGCCATCGATGTACACGCCTCTGACTCGACCGACCGGAGCAATGCAGGGAGGTTGAGGGAAACAAAAGAGCCGGTCATTCGGCAAAAAAAACAAAGACTTCCCGAGATAGAACAAGTGAAGACAGGGTTTGCGGTATGGACAGGAAAAATCGGATGATGAAAGAAAAGCGTTAAAAATATCAGCATCTGTTGAGAAAACGAACGTTCATTTCTTTAACAATCCAAGACGTTTCATCTGATGGTAGAGGGCAAGGCGGGGCAGGCCGAGAAAACGGGCCGCCTCCGTCTTGTTTCCGTGGCTCCTCTCCAGAGCCCTCCGGATCAGCCCTGTCTGGAACTCTCTCGTCAGTTCTTCATAGTTCGCGGCGGATTTTTCATCCAGGAAATCTGCCGGGTCGGGAACCGGAATACTTCTCCCATTGCCGCTCCGCGTCAGGATTTCCGCCGGTAGATTCTCCGGCCGGATGACGTTTCCATCCTCCAGGATCATGATCCGCTCGATGGTGTTGAGCAATTCTCGGACATTCCCGGGCCAGTCATAGCGAACGAGGAGGTCCCTTGCTTCATCGGAGACGGTCTTGAGCGGCTTGCGGAATTCCCTGCTGTAGAGGTGTGTGAAGTGCTCGACGAGGGGCATGATGTCCGCCTTCCGTTCCCGCAACGTCGGCAGGTGGATGTTGACGACGTTCAGCCGGTAGTAGAGGTCTTCCCGGAACGTGCCGTTCGTGATGGCCGACCTCAAATCCTTGTTGGTCGCGGCGATGATGCGGACATCCACCTCCATGTTTTTCGTCCCGCCGACACGCCGGAAGGTCTTCTCCTCGAGCACCTGCAACACCTTGGACTGAAGCGCCGGGTGCATCTCACCGATTTCGTCGAGAAAGATCGTCCCGCCGTGGGCCAGTTCCACAAGCCCCTTCTTGGGTCTCTTTGCGTCCGTGAAGGCACCGGCCTCGTAGCCGAAGAGCTCGGTCTCGAGCAGGGTGGGGGGAATGGATGCGCAACTGATCTCGACAAAGGGCTGGAAGGCCCGCAGACCGTTGTAGTGAAGGCATTTGGCAACCAGGCTTTTTCCGGTGCCGCTCGCCCCTTCGATGAGGATCGTGACCGACTCGCTGCTGGCCGCCCGGGTAAGGACCTCGAGGACGTGCTGGAGAGCCTCGCTCCTTCCGATGATGTTGTGGTAGCCGTAGCGTTGCTTGTTCTTGTGGATGATCTTCCGGAATTCGGGTCGCAGGCAGCGCATTTCAAGGGCTGTCTTGACGATACAGGCAATGGTCTTCCTCTTGACGGGCTTGTGGATGAAATCAAAGGCACCCATCTCGAGGGCTTCACGGGTCGATTCTACATCACCGAAGGCGGTCATGATGATCACAGTGGCATCGTGATGATGTTCCATCAGGTTCTGAAGGACTTCGATGCCGCTCATGTCGGGGAGGCGCATGGCAAGGAGCGTCAGGTCGAATTCCTCGTTCCTCGTCTTTTCGAGACACTCCAGGCCGCTTCCGGCAAGGACGACGCTGTACCCTTCGCCGGCGAGGGTATCCTTCAGTGATTCGCGAAGATCCCTTTCTCCGTCGGTGATCAGTATTTTGTTCATGGGAACCGTGCCTCGAGCCGCCTGCACGTTCCGGCGGCATCACAGCAACACAAACGAGGAACCCCGCTCACAGGGGTGGCGGGGTCGTTTTCACGTTTCATGACGTTCTCCGGACGAACAGAAAGAGCCTCTTTGTCTTCAGCGACGCGTGGATAACACGTAAAGGTGCGAAGTCACGCCCTGTGGACAGATTTATAAAAACACCAGGAACGAAAAATGTCAAATCAAATTGAGGTGCCGGCGGAAAGAGACGGTCAGCAGTAGATGTCGATGCGGCGGCGCGCCGGCGGGGCTTCCGATTTGCTGCGGCGATAATCGTCGAGCGTCCGGTCTTTCAGGGCAAAGATCCTGCGGTTGAGGGCTCTCCGTTCCATACCCGGGTAAAGGCTTCTCTCCCTCCGGATCGCGAGAAGGGTTTTCCCCACCCACCGGCCTTCGGAAGGACGGTAGAGCTCTCGTATCTTTTTTGAGGATATCAGCTCGTTCAGGGTCGTGTCGTCAACGTATTCCTCCCTGTCGGACAGGTACCTGACCTTGACGAGATTGCGTGCCTCCATCACAGGACGTCTCTCCTCCCTGGGCCTGACTCCACTATAGGGGGAAAAAGACGCGGGAACAATACGACGAATTCATGATTTTTCCTACGAAAAAGGGATTAAGAAGCAGGAGCGGTTCAGCCGTCACGTCCTTGCCGGGGAGTTGCCGATCACCCTGGATAGGACGTCCTGTGTGGAAGCCCCGGGAAAAGCATGAATTATTTCCAAACCGGAGATTTCAGGGGATACAGTTTACGGCAGCGGATTTCATCAGTCCTCTCGAAAAGAACAGTATCCGAATCAGCATGGACGGCCGAGGTCGGCTCTACGGCAACATCCGAGCTGAGAGGCTCTGGAGAACCGTCAAGGACGAAGAGGTTTATTTTCATGATTATTTGAGTGTTTCGGGCGTCCGCTTTCGCCCGACCGCCTATTTGCAATTATACTGCAGGGAGCGGATCCATGAGGCATTAGGATACCGGACGCCCTACGAGGTCTATTCCGGCAGACCGTTTAATTTGAACCCACGTGCAGGCTTACCCGGCCATGCACCTTAAACGAGCTCATTTTCTGCCTTGACTGCGGAGAGAGGTTTATGTAGTGCTGGAATACAGCATGATCCAACAGCACGGATCATTGAAGTATCGAGACCCGCCGCCGGAGACACGGCTGAACAGAAAAACATAAAAAATGGCAGAACTTTGAATCAGCGTATGATTCATAATCCGCAGACAGGTTAAGTTGCGCGGCTATCCCTATGAAAAATCGAAAGTTTGGCCGCATCACGTGCATCGCCGGAGAGAATGGATCTCGATACCCTTACTGTAATTCTCTCTATATTGATGACGAAAAGAAGGTTCTGATTGATCCGGGTTCCGATGAGACGGTGCTGAGGCGTTTGTCCTCAAGTCAAAGGGTGGACATCATTATTGCAAGCCACTACCATGAGGATCACGGATGTTATCATTATCTCTTTGAGCACTCGGAACTCTGGGTCCACGAAAGAGAAGCTCCCTGTTATCGGTCCTATGATACCTACCTGGAGTATTCCGGTCTTGTGGATAGCCCCTATCAGAAAGAGTGGCATGATCTGTTGGTAAGGAGATGCAACTTTCGGGAACGCAATCCCACGAGTGAATTCAAAGACGGCGATATCCTGGATTTCGGTCAGACGATGGTTCAAGTCATCCATACGCCGGGGCACTCGCCCGGACACTGCTCTTTTTACTTCCCAAACGAAGGGATTCTCTTTCTTTCGGACATGGATTTATCCCCCTTCGGGCCATGGTATGGAGACCGGTTTTCCGACATCGATCAGACCCGATCCTCGATGAATCGTCTGCTGGAACTTTCAGCCGATATCTACATTACCTCTCATGAAATCGGTGTTGTCGAGGGGGATATAACCCGTCTCGCGGCGCAATACTTGGAGGTGATCGATCAACGGGAGAAAAGACTGATCAAATTTCTCGAGCAGCCGAGAACGATGAAAGAAATCGTCAATCGCTGGCTCATATATGGTAGGGAGCGTAAACCTCGTTTCTTCTTCGAATTTGGAGAGAGGGCCATGATCAGAAAGCACTTGGAACGCCTCATGAAGGAGGGTCGGGTGCAAGAAAAAAATGATCGTTTTGTCCTGATGTGAGGTCGTGCAGACCCTTTCTTACAGAAGCTGAGACAAAAGAGAAATAAAAAAGAGAGTTACGCTAAACCTCAGCGACAGAATCCAGAACCGTTTTGTTTTGTTTAACCCTGATGCCGAGTTTCTTCATTCGGTGAATTAGGGTTGTTCGGTTTAACCCTAGAAGTGTGGCGGCGCCGTCTTTTCCGCCGACTTTCCCACCGGTTTTTTTCAGTGCCTCAAGAATACGTGTTCGTTCGAGATCTTTGAGTTTTCCACTATCATCGATAAATGACTCCCTGATCCTCACGCCTTCCAATTCCGGAAACCTGATTTTCGGTCCGCCCATGATGACGGCTCGCTCAATCATGTTTGAGAGTTCCCGAATGTTGCCGGGCCAGGTGTATGATTGCAATTTTTTCATCTCCGACTCCGGGATACCTGAATAATCTTTCTTTAAATGAGAATTATAGAGTTTAAGGAAATGAATGGCGAGATGCGGGATGTCTTCGGTTCTTTCTCTCAGGGGCGGAACGAAAATCGGAAACACATTTAATCGAAAAAGAAGGTCCGCCCGGAATTTTCCCTCGACGACGGCCTGATTCAAATCTTTGTTCGTGGCAGTGATCAGCCGGAAATCGGACCGTAAGGTTTTCGTCCCGCCGACGCGTTGAAATTCTTTTTCTTGAAGAATCCGCAGCAGTCTGCTCTGCGAGGAATGGGGGAGTTCAGACACTTCGTCCAAAAATATGGTGCCTCCATGGGCTAATTCGAATCGGCCCTCTTTGGTCTTCGTTGCTCCCGTAAATGCTCCCTTTTCGTAGCCGAAGAGCTCGCTGTCGATCAGCGTGTCTGGAAGTGCGGCACAGTTTACCCGGATAAACGGGCCATCTTTTCTCGGGCTTTCTCGATGAATCGCCCTGGCGACGAGTTCTTTCCCGACTCCGGTCTCCCCGTGGATGAGGACGGTAGACTGGGTGGGAGCAACCTTCTGGATAAGGCGGTGCACGTTCAGTATAGCGTTGCTTGTACCGATGATGTCACCAAAGGGCTGGAGTTCTTCCATCTCCTCGAGGTAATAAAGGTTTTCCTGGATGAGTCTTTTGTTCAATTGAGCGATTTCATCATAGGCCTGTGCACGGTCGATGGATACGGCGATCTGTGAGGCGATGGCGGAAAGAAGCTTGATTTGATCTGGGCCGACATCGAAAGTGAAAAATCGGCTGTCCTGATAGAGGACACCGATGATCCGCATCCCCAACTTTAAAGGTACGATGATAACGCGACGGAAATCCGCAGATCCCGCTCCGCTCGTTTCATATTGGACGATCTTTCCATTCTCGGAATCCGCGGCGGACCGGATATTCTGAAGAATACCTTCGAACAGGGGGCCTTCGATCTCCTCTTTCAAGAGGTTCCTTGAAGCAACCATTTTGAGATCTGATGTCCCCTCGCTTTTGATGAAGAGGGCTACGCGTTCCGATCCCATGAGTCGTGATATGGAGGTGGTGATACTTGTGAGAAGTATCTCGATATTTTCCTGATTGGTTAAGGCTTCACCCATTTCGACGATCAGGTCGAACAACCGGTCATCCTTTTGCCGTCTGTCCTGAGGAACCAGGTGTTGCAGATCCGGGGGGTAACAATCCCTGGCAATGGGGCTGAAAAACTCATAGGCCTTTCTGGCACAGCTTTCAGCTTTCTGCCACTCGCTCATCTGGAGAAAAAGTCTTGCCAGCTCAATTCTGATCTTCGCCAATTCGAAGGTCGCGCCCATTTGTTCGACTGTTTTTTCGAGACCGGCGAGTAGGCTGATTTTTTCCGCCATCGGTGTCTTATTTTCAATGAGACCGAGCTGAAGGCGTTGGATCATTCCATATATAAGAGGATTCACCTCCTCCTTTTTAAGATGGTAAAGAAAATCAAAGACGGGCCTCAAATCGATGGGGGAAACGCCTTTGGAATGTAAAATGTATCCGGTATCGAGCAGGGGGTAGAAATTAAGAATATGATACCAGCTTGACTTCTTGATTTTCCAGAGCGCTTTATAGTGTTCCGCTGCTTGACCGAAGTTCCCTTCCTGACACTCAATGCCTGCCAGGCCTATCCCTGCCAGGACCTCCACCATCGGGATGTTTTCGTTCCGGGCAAACTCGAGGGCCTTTTCAAAATAAGAGCGGCTGTTCTTCCATTGTTTGATTTCCAGAAGAATAATACCCGCCGTCACGAGAGCGTAGGACAGCAGAGGAAGATTCGCGTTTTTCCGACAGTGGTACTGAATCGTTTCCGTGATACCCAGGCCTCGCTGAGGCATACCGACCTGGGTATAGCAAAGGGCCATATTCAGGGCGATGAGCTGATGGAAATCGCTTTTGTCGGTGGACTCCAGTTTCCCCAGGGATTGCTCGTAGGCTTCAATGGCTTTAAAAAATTGTCCTTTGATGATGTATGTCAAGCCCTGAACCTTCAAGCCCCGCTTGTACAATTCTTCGTCTTCGATCTCTTTGATAATGTCCCAGCCCCGGCTGAAATGCTGAACGGCCTGTTCATACTGGAAATACATCCAGTCGTTCTGCCCGATCAGCAGCTCGAGAGAAGCCTCTGCTTTTAAATCATGAAGGCGTTGGGCTGCGCCGAGGGCAGCCCGCAGATACCGATTGATTTTTTTCAAGTCGGGATAAAAAAGTGAAAGGGATGCTCGACGCTCGATGGCCTTTATAAAGATGAACCACATACTGTCCGACACCACCTGATTTTCGTCGACCATAAATGTTTCCACGAATTCCAGTATGGCGTCATAGAGGTGAATGGCGGACGAAATCTTGTGGCTTTGCTCTTCAAGATTCGCCGCCTTCAGGATGAAGTCAAGATCCTCTTCTCTCAACCCGACCAGAAGGCATTGTCGGGCAATGGTGAGGATCATGCCATCATCGAGGAGGGCGTTCTCTAACAAAATGGCGATCGCCTTTCGGTAACGCTTCGACAGATCATCAGGCGGTATCAGGTCCGTCAATTCATGCCGGGGAAAATCTGAAGACCATGCATAGCATCCCTGATCTCCCGGCTTCGGCGTGATCCACTCTTCTTTCATGAGTAATTGGATTACAGACATCAATCTCGACGGCGGGTAGAAAGATAACCAATCCACAGAGAAAAAATCTGGAAAGGCCGCAAAATCATAAAGGACATGCCTCTCATCTACGGACATTCCGGTCACGACATTTTCGATTTTTGACATCGTCACCCTCCATTCGGGCACACCGAATCTCATATCCATATCTCACAATGGAACAAGCCTGTCAACATCTGTTCAATAATTAACAGATGTCAATTTAATTTTATTGACATTATAAAAATTGACATTTCTATATGCTTGTAATTAATGCGAATTTTACATATCAGCATCTGGCATGACTTTTGTTCATATAAATTGTTACTTTCACTGATTGTGAGGTGAAAAAATGAAAGAAGAAAACGATGTCGTAATCGTGAGTGCTGTGCGAACACCCTTCGGCCGTTTCGATGGCGTTCTCAAAACGGTACTCAGCATGGACCTCGGCGTTCTGGCTCTGAAAGAGGCCGTCCGTCGTATCAACCTCGATCCGCGACACGTGAACGAAGTGTATTACGGCACATGCATCCCCGCGGAATATGCCATCTACACAAACGTACCGGCCCGGCAGATCACGCTGTTAGCCGGTTTTCCTGAAAACAACATTTCACTTACCATCGACAGGGCCTGCTGCTCCTCCATGACGGCCTTGCGCCTGGGTTACCGGGCCATCAAGTCAGGCGATGCCGAAATTGTTGTCGCCTCGGGAGCGGAGAATATGGGTAACGTACCCCTGATTGCCTCAGCCGAAAAGACGCGCTGGGGAAGCCGTCTGGGTCATGTGGCATTGGAAGATGTCCTATTCGAACTGGGCTACAGCCGAAAGGGGTTTGCCCCGGTGGCCACAGACGCCGGACATGTGGCCGTGGAGTTCGGCGTCAGCCGGGAGAAACAGGATACTTGGGCGCTTTCCAGCCACGAGAAGTACCACGCCGCCTATAAAGCGGGGAAGTTCGACATCGGTGGGGAGCTGATGCGTCTGGAAATCCCCGGGAAGAAGGTGCCCATTGTCCTGGAGAGGGACGAGTCTCCCCGGGACAACCTCAGCATGGAGAAGATGGCCGCCCTGAAGCCCGTGTACGGAAGCCCCACGGTGACGGCCGGAAACGCGCCGGGCCTCAATTCTGGCGCTTCGGCGGTGGTCATCATGTCCCGGAAGAGAGCGGAGTCGCTCGGCCTGAAGCCGCTGGCGACGATCGAGGCCTGCGAGGCCGCGGCGGGCAGCCCAAAGTACATGGCCTGTGTTCCCGCCCAGGCCATCGAAAAGATGTTCGCCAGGACGGGCCATCGGATCGACGACATGAGCCTCATCGAGATCAATGAGGCCTTTGCCGCCGTGACGCTGGTGTCGCTCAAGATGCTGGCCAAGGATGATTCGACGAAGTGGCAGGTCCTTCAGGACAAGACGAATGTCAACGGCGGAGCCATTGCCATCGGGCACCCCGTGGGCGCGAGCGGTGCCCGGATCACGATGACGATGATGTACGAACTCATGCGGCGCGGCGGCGGTCTGGGCGTTGCGGCCATTTGCGGCGGTCTGTCCCAGGGCGAGGCGATCCTGATCCGGGTTTGATCCATGCTATCAGCAATCAATGAAAAGGATATCGGAGGGGAATCATGACTGAATGGCTGAAAGAGGTGGAACCTTTGACCCTGAAGGGTCAGATCGCCGTTCCCTATGCCTGGTGGGTCGGGGATGTAGGGAGCCGATTTTTGGTGGCCCTTCGGGACGAACAAAAGATTCTCGGATCAAAGTGCGGGAAGTGCGGGAAGGTGTACGTGCCGCCCCGCAAGAACTGCGGCCGATGCTTTGTTGACATCGATGAATGGGTGGAAGTTGCCTCCGAGGGGACCATAGAGGCCTATACGATCGTGCATTACAGCTACGCCGTACAGCCGGTGAAGCCGCCCTTTGCCTACGCGTTGATCAGGTTGGACGGGGCGGACGTCGGTTTTCTGCACCTGATCAAGAAAGACCTGGGCAAGATTAGAAACGGTCTCAGAGTGAAGGCGGTATTCAGGAAGAAGCGCGTTGGTCAGGTCTTGGATATTGACTCCTTCGAGCTCATTGAGCCCCTCCGGAGGACGTGAAAATGAACAAAGCAGCAATTATCGGTGTGGCACAGACCAAATATGAGCGAAGAAAAAAGGATCAGATCTTCGCAGACATGGTGTTCGATGTAACTCGTGCAGCTCTGGATGATGCGGGTCTTGTGCTTGATGACATCGACAGTGTCGTCACAGTGTCAAACGACTTTTTTGATGGTCGGACCATCTCGGGCATGTCCGTCGGCGACGCTTCCGGCGGGCAGGACAAAAACATCTCGACCGTGTCAGGGGACGGCACATTCGGTGCCTTTTACGGCCTTATGAGGGTTCTTTCCGGATATCAAGCTACCATCGTGGTCGCCCACTACAAGGGTAGCGAAAGTGATGTGAAAATAACGACCAACGGAATGTTCGACCCCATTTTTCACCGCCTCTTGGGCATCGAGATGATCTCGGCGGCGGCGCTCCAGGCGAACGCCTACATGAACCGGTACGGCATCGGCGAAGAAGCGTTTGCCGAGGTTTCCGTCAAGAATCACGGCAATGCCCAAAACAATCCCTTTGCCCAGCTTCCAATGAAAATCACGGTGAAGGACGTCATGAAGTCAAGAAAGATCGCGGAGCCTCTGAAGCTCCTGGACTGCGGCCCCATCAGCGACGGGGCGGCGGCGATTGTTATCGCCGATGAAAAAATCGCAGCTCGTGGGAAAAAGAAACCCGTTTGGATCAAAGGTGTGGCGCACTGTTGCGAGGACTACTTCCTGGGGGATCGAGACCTTGCAAGCCCCGTGGCGCTCCGCGAAGCGGCAATGAAGGCATACGCCATGGCTGGCATCAAGACCCCTTTGAAAGAGATCGACGTGGCGGAGGTGCTGGAGCCTTACAGTTACATGGAGCCTTTGTGGCTTGAGGGGCTGGGGTTCTGCGAACCCGGGGAGGGCGGAACACTGATCGGGAAAGGGATCACGACCATGGACGGCAAACTGCCCGTCAACGCCTCCGGTGGAGCGCTCTCGTCAAACCCCATCCTGGTGGCCGGCCTGGCCAGGCTGATTGAAGCGGTCTTGCAGGTTCGCGGCGAGGCCGGGGCGAGGCAGGTGAAAAAAGTCAATACGGCACTGGCACACGGCTTTAACGGAGCCTGCGGCCAGAGTCACTGTGTGTGGATCGTCGGCGGAAAGAAGTGAGGTGAGATATGGGAAGAAGAGTAGCGATCGTGGGAACGGGACAGACATATCACAAAAGCCACAGGCCCGATGTGACGTCGAAGGAGATGATCTATGAGGCCGTCACGGCGGCCCTTGCGGATGCCGAACTGGCCATCCGGGACATCGACGCTATCGTGATCGGGAACATGGACCATTTTGAGTCCATCAACTATGTGGATGCATACAGCGTCGAGGGTTCCGGCGCCTTCATGAAGCCCATCATGAAAGTCACGACGGGCGGCACGACGGGTACGACGGTGGCGATTGCGGCCTATTATCATGTGGCCTCGGGGCTTTTTGACCGGGTGATGGCCATCGGGTTCGAGAAGAACTCCGAGAGCGATACGACCGGGGCCATCATCACCTGCTCGGATGCGATATGGGACCGGTTTTCCTATTCAGGGGCGATCCCGAGCCTGGCGACGGAAGCGACCGCGTACATGGAGAAGTACGGTGCCACCCAGGAGGACGCCGCACTGATTGGAGAGCGGGATCGAAATCACGCCCTGAACAACCCCTATGCGCATCTGCAGAAGCCCCTGACGGTGGCAGACATCATGGGTTCGCCCATGCTGGCCTACCCGATCAAGCTAGGCGACATCTGCCCGCGCAGCGACGGCGCCTGCGCCTGCATCATGGCGGCGGACGGGATTGCCCAGAAGCTCACCCGGAAGCCGGCCTGGTTCAAGGCGGCATCGGTCAGGCACACGTACACATGGTTCGGGGACTCTACAGACTACAACAAGGGGCTCGTTTCGTTGCAGCGGGCATCGAAGGAAGCCTATGATCAAGCGGGGATCACGAACCCCGTGGAGGAGATCGACGTGGCCGAGCTCTATCTCCCCTACACTTGGGCGGGACTAAAATGGATCGAGGACATCGGTTTCTGCGGGCCCGGAAAAGCGGCGAGGTTTGTGGGGGATCGGAATACCCACATGGGCGGGAAGCTTCCGATCAACCCGTCGGGAGGCGTGATCTCCACGAACTGCATCGGCGCCACGGCGCTGCTGCGGGTTGCGGAGGCGGCAATCCAGATCATGGGCAAGGGCGGCAAGAGGCAGGTGCCCGACGTAAAGAACGCGCTTGCTACAGGATTCGGGGGCTGCTTCTGGTCGGATGTCGTCATCTTGAGCTCCGAGAGGCCGGCATAGGGAAAGGGGGAGTCGCCATGCCAAAAGACAATGCACCGATCGAGCGACTGGAAACAACATTCACGTACCCGATGCCCTACGAATGGTCCGTCGGACTGTACGGGAGCCGGTTTTTTCAGGAGATCAAGAAACGCAGGCGTTTCATCGGGATCAAATGCGAAGGCTGCGGGAAGATCTACGTGCCACCGCGGCGGGTGTGCGGCCCCTGTTTCAGGGAGCTCCATGAGCTGGTGCCGCTTTCGGACACCGGAGTCATCACGGCCTTCTCGGTGGTGAACTACCCCTTCATCGATCCGAACACGGGGAAGCAGCGCCCCATCCCCTACACCTACGGATACATCCGGCTCGACGGTGCGGACAACATCTTTTCTCATATTATTAACGAGATGGATTTGAACAAAATCAAGGTAGGTATGAAAGTCCGGGCCGTCTTCAAGGACAGGGAGGACATGAAAGGCAACACGGAGGACATTAAATATTTTGAAATTGTCAGGTAGGACTGACGTAACAGGAAGTATGTAAGGAAATGTTGCAGAAAAGACTGACGGAGAACAGGTGGTACAAGTCGACGGTGCAGGAACTTTTCTGCGAAACGTGTCAGCTGAAAAAGGACAAGAATACGATTTTTTTCAATGACCGGTGGATCAGTTACGGGGAGCTTCAGTCCAGCGTCCATCAACACGCCCAGACCTTGATCAAATTGGGAGTCAAACGCGGCGACCGTGTGGTGATGATGCCGAGCCCCTGCCCTGGATTCACCGCTCTGCATTTCGCGACCCTGCAGATCGGTGCTGTGATCAACCCGCTGAATCTGCTTTGGGGCGTTATTGAGTTTACAGGCATCTTCCAGAGAAACGACCCGAAGGTCATCGTGACGGTCGACAGGTACGGCGGCAGGGATTACATCAAACTGATCCGCAAGTCCATCCCGGATCTCCAGGTCGAGGGATCTTCCGTATCCGCCGGGAAAATACCGACCCTGACGCACCTGATCAGCCTCAGCAGGCAGGGGGGAAAACACGAAGGTTTCATCGATTTCGGGGAGTTTCTGAAAAACGGCTCGGGGTACAGCGAGAAAGAGATGGCCGCCCTCACGAAGTCCGGGAAGAGCACGGACATCCAGTTCATCTGCCAGACTTCGGTCAGTACCGGTCTGTCCAAGAGCGCACTCTGGGATAACCGCCCGCCCCTTTCGACGGCCCATTTCGGCATCCGCTTTATGAACTTCACCGAGGAGGACACCTACATCAACCTCGCCCCCTATTATCACAACAGCGGCATATTTGCCCTGAACGTCGTGATTGCTCTTAGCGGCGCCCTTCTCTTTTTGAACGAAGTCTTCGATCCCAAGAAAGCCGTAGAACTCACCGACCAATACGGCACTACGTCCAGTTTCGGCTTCGACCCTCACTGGCAGGCAATGAGAAAAGTTCTCGGCACCGGCAATTACAAGTTTACTATCCGGAAGGCCTGTACGGCCATTACCCCGAAGACCTTTGATATGGTTCACGATGACATGTGTAAAACGAGGGACGTCAACATCGTGCAGCTTTATGCCCAGACGGAGAACGATCCCGCTGTCACGTTCGTGGAACCGGATTGCGTTCTATATGACATACGGAAATACACGAACGGCAGGCCGCTCGCCGGTGTGGAACTGGTGATCAAGGACACCGAAACCGGAGAGAAGCTTCCACCCAATATGCAAGGTGAAATCTGCTACAGGAGCCCCTACCTCTTCAAGGGCTATTACAAGCAGGAGGGAGAGACGAGGAAGCAGTTTGACGAAGAGGGCTATTTCCCCAGCGGGGATTACGGAATCTCTGACAACGGATATGTGACCTTTCTCGGGCGTTTCGGCGGTGTCGTTAAGTCAGACGGCGAAAATGTCTCCACGACTTACGTGAACTCGCTGCTCCTCGACATATTCCCCGACGAGTTTGCGACGCTCAGACGTTCGGGGTACCCGACCCTTACTGGGGAACCAAGATCATTTCATGGGTGCGTCTGAAACCCGGGAAGGAATTGCGGCCTCTCAAAGAAATCAGGGAGAGGTGCAAAGGCAAGATGACGGAATACGAGGTTCCGAGAGAAATTCTGAAGTGGGAAGGGCAGTGGCCGATGCATTCCTCGGGTAAAATAGACGCAAAGGCCCTCCTGGAGGAAATGAAAAAAGCCTTGGGTATTTACAGGGCAGCGATCAAGCGAAAATCGATGGAAGGAAGGAAACCGGATGCCGGAACAAAAGGTCTTGATTCAGAAGAAAGAGCCCCTCTGCACGTTCACCATGAACGCCCCGAAGAAGATGAATGCTCTGGCTCGGGAGATGCTCCTGTCCCTCGAAGCCGACTTTAATGATGTGGTGGCTGACAGGAATAGCCGGGTTGTCGTCCTTGAAGGAGCCGGTGGGAACTTCTGCTCGGGTGCGGAACTTTCTCTTCTCGGTTCAGGCATCACCGCGGAGGATGCCTACAGGGAGATGCTGCGCATCGGCCGGTTGATCAAGTCCATGCGAGAAATCCCTCAGCCCGTCATATGCAGGGTGCGGAGCGTTGCCAATGGCGGTGGAGCGAACCTGGCCCTCGCCGGGGATTTCGTCGTGGCCTCCCATGAGGCGCGGATCAGCCAGTCGTTTGTCAACATCGGCATAACCCTGGACTGCGGGGGGAGCTATTTTCTTCCGAGGCTGGTCGGCATGGCCGGGGCGAGGGCCCTCGCCTTATTGGGCGAAGAGATCGACGGGAAAACGGCTGTCGCCATAGGGCTTATCTATAAATCCGCTGCGGCCGATGAACTCGATGGCGAGGTCGACACCCTGGCGTCGGTTCTGGCCCGGAAATCCATCACGGCCCTGTCGGTCATAAAAAAAGAGCCTGAACGAGAGTTTCGACATGACGCTGGCGGAGGCCCTCGAACGGGAGGCCGCGAATCAGTCCATCGTTCTGCCGGGTGAAGAATTTAAAAGGGCTTTGCGAAGGCTGCTCCGGTCGAAAAGGAATTGATGACTTTTTCATAACCAATTTTCCGTCTTTGGAGGACGAAAGGTGTACCAGGAATATTTCGAAGAAGAACACAATATATTGAGGGACAGTGTCAGGCGTTTCGTTGAGAAAGAAATCAAGCCCCATGTCGAAGAATGGGAGGAAAAGGAAATGTTCCCCAGGGAACTTTACAAGAAAGCAGGCGATGCGGGCTATCTGGGGCTGGAGTATCCGGAGGAATTGGGGGGAACACCCGCCGACAAATTCATGTTCGTCGCCTATGTGGAGGAACTGGTACGCTGCGGTTCCCTGGGGGTGTCCATCGGCCTTTCGACCCACCACATCTCGATGCCGCACATCCTGAAGCTCGGGACGGATGAACAGAAAAAGCGGTTTATCGTACCCGTTCTGAAAGGGGAAAAAATCGGCGCACTGGGTGTCACGGAGCCCAATGCCGGCTCGGACGTGGCAAACATCCTCACGCGAGCCGTCCGGGATGGCGACCATTACGTTGTCAATGGATCCAAAACATTTATCTCGAGCGGCACCCGCGCCAATTTCATTACAACGGCCGTAAGAACAGGAGGGCCCGGACATAAGGGCGTGAGCCTCTTGGTGATCGATTCATCCACCCCGGGCTTTAAGGTTGCCAAGAAACTCCGCAAAATGGGCTGGAATGCTTCGGACACGGCGGAATTGAGTTTTGAGGACTGCCGGGTTCCCGTGGAGAATCTACTGGGAAAAGAGGGTGACGGTTTCAAGGGACTGATGGTCAATTTCCAGAATGAAAGGCTTGAGCTGGCCGTGACCGCCCATGCCTGCGCCCAACTGGCTCTCGAAGAATCCATAAAATATGCCAAGAGCCGTGAAGCCTTTGGAAAACCTATTTTTGGATTGCAGGTCATTGCGCACAAACTCGCGGATATGGCAACAAGGGTCGAGGTCGCAAAAGAGTTCAATTACCGTGTGGCGGCCATGATGGATGCAGGCAAAGACGCGACCCGGGAAGTTTCCATGGCCAAAAACTTCGCCTGCGAGGCCTGCGACAAGGTGGTCTTTGATGCGGTCCAGATACACGGCGGTTACGGGTACGCACGGGAATACCTGGTTGAGAGGCTCTATCGAGACTCGCGCGTTCTCAGTATCGGGGGCGGTACCACGGAGATCATGAAAGAGGTCATCAGCAAAATGATTTGAAGACTCGAGGAAAAGCACTTTCAAAACGATTAAAAAAATCGCGCAGACGGCGCGAAGAAAGGGAAGAGAGGTAAGACAACATGGCAGCTTATCCAGGGAAACCAAAAGTTGTAAGCGAGTTCGGGAAATTTCTTTACAAGTCTCAGGACGAAATCCGGGCAGTGCAGAATGCAAAGCTGAAGCATCAGATGACACTGCTCGAAAAGTACAGTCCCTATTATGGAAAGAAGTTCAAGGAATGGGGGATTGCCCCTGCCGACGTTCAGGGTGTGGACGACCTGCAGAAGATTCCCCTCCTTTACAAGAAGGATTACATGGCGGATCCCATGAGTTTCAGGCTGGCAATCCCGCCCGATGCGCCGGTTCAGCCCCATGAGCGGATCCTCTGGGGTGTTCATTACACAACGGGCACCACCTCCGGTATCCCCACGCCTTTTTTCTCCAACACCCACGATTATTTCGGAAATCTCGTGCAGCTGGCCCGCATGGATGAAGTGGGCACGATCGGTCCCGGCGACACGGTGGCCAACATCTTCCCCTTGACGCCTGTTCCGCACATCGGGTTCTGGAAAACGGTCGATTACTCCATCGCCTGCGGCGCCAAGGTCTGCAACGCCCTGACGGGTGCAGCCTATTCTCCTTTTCCTATACACCGCCCCCTGGACTATGCCGTGGACATGGTCGTGAAAAACAAAGCCACCGTCCTTTCCGGTATTGTTTCCTTCGTGCGACGGACCATCATGCGGGCTGAGGAACTGGACAAGGACTTTTCCAGTGTCCGCATGTGCTTCGTTCTCGGCGAGGCCTGTCCCGAGGGAATGCGCACCGACATGAAGCAACGGCTCATCAAGATGGGGGCCAAAGATCCTTTTATCTGCAGCGGACTCGGCTTCACGGAGATGCAGGGGACGACTCTCGAGTGCACAGAGCGCGGGGGGATGCACCTCTGCGCACCTGATCTTCACTTCCTCGAGATCGTGGATGAGAAAACGGGCAAGAGGTTGCCGGACGGTGAAAAGGGGCTTCTGACCATTACCCACGTGGACCGACGGGGTACCTGCTTTCTGCGCTATGTCGTCGGGGACATCACCACCCTGACTCACGAAACATGTCCCCACTGCGGACGGAATGACGCACGCGTAGTCATGCAGCCCATCCGGACGATGGAACTGGTCAACATCAAGGGGACGCTGATTAACCCGGATATCCTGAAGACGGAGATCACCCAGATTAAGGGCATCGACGAGTACCAGATCGTCTTCACGAAGGAGGACTTGAAGGATCCCTTTTCGCTGGATAAGCTGCAAATTCTGGTGGCCGCGGCAGCCGGCACCGATCGGGAAAAGGTGAAGAAGGAGGTCATCGAGCGGGCGCGTCGTGCCGTTGAGATGACGCCGGATGTGGTTTTCGTTGAGATGGTCGAGATTTTCGATACCTCCAAGACGCTGAAGAGCGTCCGCGTGGTAGATAAAAGACCCAAGGTGGATTAATCGCTAACGAGGCGTGACCGGGGGTTGCAGGTCGTTATTCCGGCTGGACCGGAGCCCTGTGACTTCGGGGAGGCCGATGCAGAGATTGAGGAGGAGACGTGATGTCAGACAAAAAAAGCAAATACGACGTAATCATTGTGGGCGCCGGCATTGCCGGACTAGGCCTGGGCGCAATTCTGTCAAAGGAAGGCAAACAGAAGGTTTTGGTCCTGGACCGCTACCCCAAGGCGGGCGGAAGGACGATGAGCTATGACGGCTATCCCGGGAAGGGATGGCGGGTGGATATCGGTCTGCATCTGATAGAGTTGGGAGAGAAATCAGCCTGTACGGAACTCAACGCCCGCGTCGGAAAGAAGGTCGCCTGGGGCCCCTTCAGCGAAACCGTTGATATCTGGAATGGTGAAAAGTTCATGAACGTCGCAGAACTGGTCCCCATGTCCCAGGAGGACAAGATAGCCTTCCGGGAGTTGCTCGGGAGGATTGCCGCTTTGAGTGAAGAGGAGATCGAGAAGTGGGACAATCGCTCCCTTGAGGAATGGCTCCACGAGAACGTACCCCAGCCCGCCGTTCGTGAGCTTCTGACCGACCTGGGGATGATCATGACCACGATACCCCATGCCATTGACATGGCGGCCGGTGAGGTTCTCTGGATTGCGAAGCACAATCTCCTCAAGGTCCGCCAGGCGCTCCAGGCCAGTTATCCGATCGACGGGATGGACGGTATCACGCGGGGCCTGGTGGAAGTCATCCGGGAAAACAATGGAGAGATCCGGTTGAACTGTGATGTTCAGGAAGTCGTCATCAGGGACAAAAGGGCGGTAGGTGTAAGAGTGCCCTCGAAGAGGCATATTTATGAAGAAGAGTACCGCATGTACGAGACGGAGTTTATCGAGGCCGAACGTGTCATCTGCGCTCTGCCTATTTACAAGCTGGCGGAAATCATTGACTTCAATCCGCAGACCAGCCCGCTTCCTCGGTGGTGGGTCAAGCGGATCGAGGATATTCAGTGCGAGAGAACGGGGTTGATCGGGTATGTCTTCGGGACAAAGGAGCACCTCGTGGACCCGAGGAAAAGGGTTTTTTACAGTGCCTTGAAGCTGAAACGCAGCGGTTTCCCGTTCCAGGCTTGTCCGGTATCGAATTTTTCCAGCGCGGTGGCCCCTGAAGGCAAGCAGCTCTTCCACACAGACATCGTGGTGGAGCATGCCCAGGCTTCGGACAAATTCGAGCGGGAACGTCTTCTGGCGCTGATGTGGGAAGATATGAAGGAAATGTTTCCCGGGCTCGAGAAAAAGCTCGAATGGCGTCTTCCTTACTACGTTGACGGGTGTGACGGTCTGGCGCGGCAGCCGGGCCTTGTCGGAAACTTCAAACCGGGTTTGCAAGCTCCCGGTATCCCTAACCTCTATTTTGCCGGCGACACCTATGTGGGCCGGGGGTTGGCCGTCAACGGTGCGTCGTTGAGTGCCATGATGTGCGCGGATCTGATTCTCAAGGAACTGAAGAAATAAGCGCTCTTTCTGCGGAGCAGGAGCGATAAGTCCATCAGGAATCGGGCATGTTTGAGAACGTCTATGCCCCTCTGGCAAAACACCTGGACCGCCTGTCCGTAGCCTATCCCTCAACCGGGTCCGGCGTCGAACTCCGGATCGTGGAGCACTGATTCACGGAGGAGACGAAAGCAGCACTCGTCATACGGGGTCAGCCCGAACCCGTGGCGGCCACCGCCGGGCGCCTGAAGATGGCCCCGGAAACCCTGTCGCCGATTTTGTATCACATGTCGACGAAGGGATGGATTTTTCGCTCTCTGCGGAGACAGGAACACCGCTACAACATTATTCCCTTAGCAGGAGGGGGGTGGGAGTTTCATATCTAATCGATGACCCCGGAAGATCTGAACGACCTCAGTGCCTATTTCATGGAGAAAAGCTGGTACGGGACCGAGACGTCGTAGCACCGGGTTATACCGGTGATGCAGGCCTGTCACCGGAAATGGAGATTCTGTCTTATGAGCGGACGAAAGAGGTGATCCGCTCCCTGTCGGGAATCGCCGTCACCCAGTGTATCTGCAGAAAATAAAGCAGGGTGATGGGAAAGGGATGTGAACATCCCCTCGAGGTCTGCATGGCCTTCGGCACGTGGGCTCACTTTTACATCGAGAACGGGGTTGGAAGGGAAATCTCAGGAAGAAGCCTTGAAGACCCTGAAAGAGACCATGGATGCCGGGCTTGTGCTGCAGCCCGGGAACGGCCGAAAGACCTGGAGTATCTGCATGTGCTGGGGTTGCGGCTGTCTGCTTCTCAAAGCGCTGAAGAAAATGGAGAAGTCTGCTCAGGTGGCCCACACCAGCTTTTATGCCGACGCACGGCTGACGAATGCAACGCCTGCGGCTTCTGTGAGGATCGCTGTCCCATGGGGGCCATCCAGGTGGAGGCTGCCGCCGGTATGAATGGAGAACGGTGTATCGGTTGCAGTGTCTGCGTGGGAGCCTGTCCGACGAGGGCCATCAGACTCCGATAGAAGGGCAAGCAGGAGCGCTATGCCCCGCCGAAAGATATCTCGGACATGAAGGTCCGAATAGCCGGGGAACGGGGGATCCTGTAAGGGTCGTCGAGGAAACGCGATGTCGGTATGGTCGGGTCAATCATTCTTTAGAAAGGAAAGGCAGGAGCAATGATCAAGAAACTGTGCGTCATCGGTGCAGGCACGATGGGGGCGGGTATAGCCCAGGTGGCCGTGGAGAGCGGCATCGAAACCACCCTGCGGGATGTAGAAGACCGCTTTGTCCAGCGCGGGCTGGACACCATCAAGACCTTTGTCGGAAAGAAGCTGGAAAAGGGGAAGCTGACTCAGGCGGAACACGATCAAATCCTGGGTCGCCTGAGAGGGACCCGCAGCATGGAAGAGGCCGTTGCCGGGGTGGATATGGTGATTGAGGCGGTCTTCGAGGACATGAAGCTGAAACAAAGCGTCTTCGCGGAGCTCGATGACCTGTGCCCGAGGGAAACCATCCTGTCATCGAACACATCGACGCTGAGCATTTCCAAAATTGCCTCCGTCACTAAAAACCCTCACCGTGTGATCGGGACTCATTTCTTCAGCCCCGTGCCGCTGATGCGGCTGGTGGAGGTCATCCAGGGGGAGCGCACCGACGAAGCCATTGTCAAGACCGTCGTGGATTTCTGCAAGGCCATCGGGAAAACGCCTATCCTGGCGAAGGACGTTCCGGGATTCATAGTGAACCGCTTTCTTTGCCTGCTGTACAACGAGGCGGCCGATCAGATCTACAAGGGTTACGCCACGTCGCAGGACATCGACCTCGGGTTGAAACTGGGCTCCAACCATCCCATGGGGCCGGTGGAAATCATGGATATGGCCGGTGTGGACGTGGTTTTCAACGCCCTCAAGGCGCTCTATGAGATGACCGGAGAAGAGCGTTACAAACCATCCCCTCTCTTCGAAAAGATGATCAAGGAAAACCGCCTGGGACGGAAAACCAAACGGGGATTCTATGAATACTAGAGCGGGATTGGAATATCTGTAAAAAGGCAAAAGCACTCCAGTCCCGAAAGATGCCCTGGGTTTATGAATGCAGTTTGGGTCAATGAATGCAGTCGGGCCGTGAAATTCGCCGGGCTCTTTGGCGCAAGATTGAGGTCCGGTAATATCGGGCACAGCCCGGCGGGAGTGGGTGATACCATTCTCATCGATCTGGCGAAGGGGTTTTTCGCCGTGGGCGACAGTTCGGACAGGGAGCCCCGTGCCGCCCGGGTTTTCATGAGTCAGTTTTCTCGTTTGCTTGCGGATATTTCAGTCCTTTCCCCCCGTACGGTGATACCGGATGATCAGCTCGAATGCCTGCAGACGGAAATCATCTCGAGGTCGAGCGAGATGTTGCGCCGGGAGTCTTTTCGGGGTACCAGCACCTTTACGGGTCTTCTGCTTATCAGGACGGATCGTCGAATCAGGGCGGTCATATTTCACGCGGGCGATTCCGTTTTGTACGCCTATCACCCGCGGAGCGGCATACGCAAGCTCACAGAAAGTAATTTATGGTTGATTGGAAAAGTCCGCGAATTCTACCAGATTGAGTTTTTAGATCTCGAGCCTGGAGAGAGATTTCTACTGGCAACAGACGGTTTGCATGATCTGTCGCCGCCGGTGGGTAAAGGATTGGACGAATACCTTGCGGAACTGATCCGGCGACATCCCGTTGAAGATGTCCCGGACATCCTGATAGACGGCTGTGAGTCCTGCAAATCGAAGAGAGATGACCTCGCTCTCCTGGTGCTTGCTCCGGATGGACCCTTTCCTGAAGCCTGTGAGATCCTTTTCGGGGGCGTCACTGCAGAAACGGAAGCAAAGAGACTTCTCCGCCTGCAAAATCCGGCCGGCGAATACATGATGTGGGAGTCTTTTGTGAACCGGGAAGACTTTTGAGTACCTGGGCCCGAAGGGCCTCTGAAGGAGGAAGAAAATGGATTTCATTTTGAACGAAGACCAAAAAATGTTGAGAGATACCGTGCGCCGGATTGCTCAAGAAAAGTTTGCTCCCATCGCCGCGGAGATCGACGAGAAGGAGGTTTTTCCGTCCGAGTCGGTGAAGGTCTTGGCGGAAAACGGGCTTTTGGGTATCCAGATCCCCGAGACATACGGCGGCGCGGGCGCGGGGATGCTGGCGATGGTTCTCGCTGTGGAGGAGATCGCCCGTGTCTGCTGCTCCACCTCCGTCATCCTGACGACCCAGGCGCTGGCGAGCGATCCCCTGCTTCTGGTCGGCACGGAGGACCAGAGGAGGAATTATCTCTACCGTATGGCCTCGGGGGAGTGCCTCGGTGCATGCGCGATCACCGAGCCGGGGGCAGGTTCCGACGTGTCGGGAATGAAGACGGTGGCGAAGAAAGTGGACGGTGGCTACATCCTGGACGGCGCAAAGATTTTCATCACCAACGGAGGTGAGGCGGAAATCGTGACGGTTCTGGCCTATACGGACCGGGAAAAGGGCAACCGGGGCATCAGTATGTTCATCCTGGAGAAAGGCGAGCCTGGGTTCACCGTGGGGAAGAAAGAGCACAAGATGGGCCTTCACGGATCGGATACCCGTGAGCTTGTATTTGAAAATGTGTTTGTTCCCGCGAACCGGCTGCTGGGTACTGAGGGCGGCGGGTTCCGGACCCTCATGACGACGTTCAACTACACGCGACCCGCCGTGGGTGGACAGGCCCTGGGAATCGCCCAAGGGGCGCTCGATGCGTCGATCCGGTATGCCAAGGAGCGGGTGCAGTTCGGCAAGCCCCTTGCCTCCTTCCAGGGGATACAGTGGATGCTCGCCGAGATGGCCCTTTCCGTGGAGACGGCGCGGTCCATCGTGTACAGGGCCGCTTCGATGATCGACACCGAACCGGAATCACCGGACCAGCCGAAGATAGCCTCCATGGCCAAGTGGTACGCCTCGGATGTGGCGATGAAGGTAACCACGGATGCGGTCCAGATTTTCGGAGGGTACGGCTACATCCGGGAATATCCCGTGGAGCGGATGATGCGAGACGCGAAGATCACCCAGATCTACGAGGGGACGAATCAGATCCAGCGCACCATCGTTGCCGGACAGATACTGAAATAAAAGTGCTTTGGTCTGCAGCCATGACTGGTAAAGGCTTACAAGACGGATGTTTATGCAAAAAAATGAAAACGCCTTAAGAAAATCTGAAAACCATAAAGGAAGAGAGCCATCATGGCCGGAATCACCAAGGCGGATACCGTATGGAGAACGTCAGCCCCCCCTCAAAGCGATGCCCGATCGGACGGGTTTCATTGATGCGGGGAAAGAAATCAGCTTCAGAGAGATGGATCAAATTACGGACCGGGTGGATTGGGGTTTTTGAAAATGGATTTCAAGAGAGGCGACCGGATCGGGGTTATCGCGTTGAATGAGCATAATGTCCGGATCGTCATTACGGGGGAGCCAGCGCGGACCCCGATCTTCTGAAAAAAATCAATGAATCTTTTCCCAGCGCGACCATAATGAATCTTTACGGACCGAGTGAATCCTCGGGTGCAGTCATCCTGAGTCCGTGGGACATCGATTTCGACACAACCGTTAGAAGCATCGGGAAACCCATCGGGAACTTTAAGGTCAACGTGGTCGATTCGGGGGTAAAGATCTCCCCGCCGGACAAACGGGGGAGCTCTGCGTCAGGAGCGATGCGGTTATCAAGCGTTACTTCCACATGGAAAAGGAAACCGAGGAATCGTTTAAAGGCGGCCGGCTTCATACGGGAGACATGGCTTACATTGACGATAACGGCAACGTCACCCTCATGGGCCGCAAGAAGGAAATGTATGTCCAGGGAGGATTTAATGTTCACCCCGTGGAAATTGAAAATATCCTGTCCAAGCACCCCAAGATCCTGATGGTGGCCGGAATCGGGGTTCCGGACCCTGTGCTGGGAGAAGTCGGTCGTTATTATATCATTCCCAAACCGGGCATGGAACTCACAGAGAAAGAGATCAAGGAATACTGCCGTCAGAATATGGCAGATTGCAAAGTTCCCCGGCAGATCGCTTTCAGGCGCGAACTTCCATTGAGCCCTGCTGGAAAGGTCATGAAAACCGCTCTAAAGGAAGAGTACGAGAAGACAGGGAAGTGAAACACGTCATGAGATAATTCGTTATCAGATCGTCTCGTCAGCACGGAGGTCTGGAAGAAACGCCTTGGAGAGGATTGATTCATTGTCGAACATAAAGTCCAGGCGGATCTTCGCGGGCTCTCAGCGATTCCGGCCGGCTGTAACCCTGAATCGGTGGAATAAGGAAGGAGCAAACATATGTCGAAAACAAACAAAAGGATTGTCAGCTGCGCCATCACGGGTTCGATTCACACGCCCAGTCTGTCACCCTATTTGCCCTGGAAGCCGAAGGACATTGCCCGGCAGGCCATTGATGCTGCCAAAGCCGGTGCGGCCTCTGTGCACCTCCATGCCCGCGACCCGAAAGACGGACGCCCCAGCGCAGATCTAAATATTTTCCGGGAAATTGTCGACATGGTCCGTGCGGAATCGGATGTCAATATCTGCTGCACGACGGGGGGCGGCGTCGGCATGACCGTAGAACAGCGGGTTTCCGTCGTTCCGGCCTTCAAGCCCGAGCTGGCCTCGATGAATGCCGGAAGCATCAACTTCGGTCTGTTCCCCATGGCCAGTATGCTAAAGGATGGAAAATTCGAATGGGAAAAGCCCCTTCTGGAATCCACGTACGATTTTGTCTTCGCCAACACCTTCAAGACCATGGAAGGGATGTGTCGGATCATGAAGGAAAACGGCACGAAGCCGGAACTGGAAATCTATGATGTCGGCCATCTTTACAATGTCCGGTATCTCCTGAACGCCGGCGTGCTGGAAGAGCCTGTGTTCCTTCAGTTCGTCACCGGGATTCTCGGAGGCATCGGGGGTACGATTTACGATCTAATGACCCTCCACCAGACTGCCGACCGAATCTTCGGCGCGGGAAAGTACAACTGGTCCGTATTGAGCGCCGGCCGGATGGAGTTTCCCATGGCCACGACGGCCCTCTTTCTCGGGGGAAACGCGAGGGTCGGCATGGAAGACAATCTCTATCTTTCAAAAGGGGTCCTCTGCAAGAGCAACGCTGAACTCGTGGAGAAGATGGTGCGCATCATGCGCGAATATGACTTCGAACCTGCCACGCCGGCCGAGGCCCGGGAAATTCTTAAGCTGAAGCGACGGTAGTTTCCATATTTTGAAACTGCGAAGGAATAGACTGAAAAAGGGATAAGCGAAGGAATGGGAATGAACAAGTGATCAACGGGAGGGTTCGAGCGGGCGGTTTTCTCCCTCCTTTTACCGCCCGCTTTCTCCCGATATGGTTTAACGGACTTGCCATGAGTGTTCTTTATCGGTAGAGGGGTCAAAATTTCATTCGGAAAGGAAAGATGGAAGAAAGATGGAAAGAAAATACGTGAATTACGCGATTGAAAACCGTCTTGCCGTTGTCACGATCGATAACCCGAAGATGAATGCCCTGAGTGATGAGGTCATGGATGAACTCGACGCGGTATTTGATGAGTTGGAAGCCCGCACGGAAATCGGTGTGGCCATCATTACCGGCGGCGGAACAAAGGCTTTTGTAGCCGGTGCCGACATCAAGGGTTTCGAGAAACTCATGGGGAACCGCCAGGGAGCCATCAACGACTCACGCAGAATGCAGGCTGTTTTCTCAAAAATTGAAAATTCGCGTCTGGTTGTGATTGCCGCTATCAACGGCTTGGCCCTCGGCGGCGGCTGTGAGCTAGCGATTGCATGCGACATACGGGTCGCAGGCGACAGCATTGTGATCGGCGTGCCTGAAGTCAAGCTCGGCCTCATTCCGGGTGCGGGGGGGACGCAGCGTCTTGTCCGCCTGCTGGGAAAAGGACCTGCCAAATACATGATTTTCACAGGAGAATTTTTGAATGCCCAAGAGGCTTATCGATTGGGGCTCGTGGACAGGGTGGTGCCGGAGAAGGATGTTCTTGCAGCAGCGAAGAAGATTGCCGCTACAATCCTGGGCAACGCGCCCCTGGCCGTCGAGGCGGGCAAGCGCGCCATAAACCGGGGTGTTGAAATGTCTCTTGAAGATGGATTGATGTATGAGGCGAAACTCGAGGGCGATCTTTTCCTGACGAAAGATCTGGCGGAAGGGGTAAGTGCTTTTATTGAAAAACGGACTCCGATTTTCAGGCGCAGATGACGGCATACTGGAGACGCAGGTGGGGAGATCTGAATTGAGAATCGCGGCCGAAGATAAAATCAACGATTCTAGCTTCATAACGGGGTACACCATTTACCCTGGATATATCATTGTCGTCAGCAGACACAGCCTGATGATCGAGACTGGTTTGAACAGCCTTGGACCGCGCTATTTGAAAACGTCGCAATATTTTGGCGGAATGGCACTGGATGAGATAAACGCGGATGAGGTCAAGCTCGGCGACGTGAAATTTTTCGATCCACAGCGCGAAGGCGATGCCATCGATCTGGGAGACTGCTCCTGCGAGGTGATCTCAACGTCCGGCCACACCACAGGCCACCTCTCTTTTTTTCTGCGGGAGCCGGGGATCCCCTTTCTGAGGGAGGCGCTGAGAAATATGACTATGGAGCGGGAAGATCTGGTCAAGGTCGAATGCTTCATCTCTTTCCCGGACGTTGTGAGATCCATCGAAAAGTTGATGACGCTCAAGCCCTTCGTGAAAGTCATCGCCGTGTTCTATCTTTACTTTTACACGGACGGAGACGTACCGCGCCTCATGGATATGGCCATCAGGGACGCCAATGCGTACCGGTCGCTGATCGAATCCTGCCTGAATACGGAAAACGGGGATGTCGAGAAGACGGCGGCTGCCCTGTCTTCCCTCCCATAGGCGGCGATGGGATGGCCCTGCGCGCAGATGTTTCGAAATCAAAAAGTATTTGTACGAATCCGGACAGACCCATTAAAAAGAGGAGTTAAGACGATATGGTGAACACAGATGTTGTGCTCTACGAAAAGAGGGATTCCATCGCTTTCCTGACGATCAACCGTCCGGAAGCTCTGAATGCTCTCAACACGGAAGTAAATCTCAAACTGATCCAACGGCTCGACCAGGCGGAGGCGGACAACGAGGTGCGGGTCATCATCCTGAAGGGAGCGGGAGACAAGGCCTTCATAGCGGGGGGCGATATAAAGGAAATGATCCACAAGAACGCCATGGAGGCCAGGGATTACGCCCTGGCTGCCAAGCGGGTTATAGACAGGATCTGGAACCTGAAAAAGCCGGTCATTGCAGCTATTCAGGGTCTCTGTCTCGGCGGGGGGCTTGAATACGCCATGGCCTGCGATCTGCGGACGGCTTCGGAGAAAGCACGCTTCGGGCAGCCGGAGATCAATATCGGGATCATGCCCGGCAGCGCCGGCACGCAGCGCCTGTCCCGCCTGATCGGTGTCACCAAGGCCAAGCAGCTCTGTTTCACCGGCGACATGATTGAGGCAGAGGAGGCGTTGGCTCTCGGCCTGATCAATGAAATTCATCCGGCGGATTCACTCATGGACAAGACGATCGAACTGGCGAAGAAGATTGCCTCGAAAAGTGCGCCGGCACTCACGTTGATCAAATCGGCCATCAACAGGGGCACCGGTATGGACCTGGAGTCGGCGTCGCTTTTTGAGATCGACTGCTTCGGACTGTGCTTCGCCACGGAGGAGCAGAAAGAGAAGATGCTTGCTTTCGTCAATAAAAAGAGATGATGAAGTCGGCCGCGCATAGGTTGCCGCAGTTTAAATGAACTGTTGAGGGAGAGGAGCATATGGGCACAGGATATTTTTTTTCAGATGAGCAAAACGCCTTCAGGGATATGATGCAGCGGTTTGTTCAAAAGGAGATCAAGCCGAACGCCGAGAAATGGGAAGAGCAGGGTTGTTACGACAAGGCGATCTTCAAGCGCATGGGGGAGCTGGGTCTTCTCGGCATAAATTATCCGGTGGAGTATGGCGGGCAGGGTGCGGATCTCAAGACTCATCTCGTCTTCTGGGAAGAGCTCTGCCGCAGCGGAATCTCCGGCTTTGCCATGAGTGTCATGGTTCACACAGATTATGGCAGCGCCTCTCTCGTACATGCGGGCAGTTCGGCATTGAAAGAGAAGTATCTGAAGGACGTCTGCAGCGGGGAGAGGCTTTTTGCGATAGGTATCACGGAACCGAATCACGGTTCCGATGTGGCCGCCATTGAAACGAGGGCCACATTGGAGGGAGATCATTATCGCATCTCGGGGTCGAAGATGTTCATCACCAACGGGACACAGGCGGATGTGGTCAACACCGTTGTCCGGACGGGAGGCCCCGGCGCCAAGGGGATCAGCCTTATCCTTGTGGATACCGACACGAAAGGCTTCTCCGTCGGACGGAGACTTCACAAAATGGGAATGCTTTCATCCGACACGGCGGAGCTTGTCTATGAAGATTGTCTTGTGCCGAAAGAAAATCTGATCGGTAAGGAAGGGCAGGGCTTCTACTACCTCATGGCAGGGCTGGAAAGAGAGCGTCTGTCCGGAGCGGTTCTTAGTTATAGTATGGCAGAACTCGCCCTTGAGGATTCGATTGAGTATGCAAAGACAAGGATCCAATTCGGCACACCGATCATTGGTTTTCAGGCGATCAGTCACATGATCGCCGAAATGGCCACGGAAATTGAGGCCGGCCGGCAGCTGGCTTATCATGCGGTGTCGTTGATGAATGCGGGTATTCGATGCAACAAGGAAGCGTCCATGGCGAAGTATTGGTGTGCCGAGATGTTGCTTCGCGTCGTTGATAAGGCTGTTCAGATTCATGGCGGCTATGGATTCATCAGAGAGTATCGAGTCGAGCGGCTTTACCGGGATGCAAAGCTCCAGACCATTGGCGGCGGAACAAACCAGATTCTGAGGAACGTCATTGTTGCGGAGATGGGACTCCGCGTAAAATAGTGGAAGCTGTCAACCCGATCGTAAGCCCCCGAAGGCCAAAAGGACTGGAATCCTTGGAGTTGTAATCCCATGATTTTCCGGTGCCGGAAGTCGGAGTTGAACGGGCATGCACCTGCGGGATGGGGGATTTTGATGCGAAAAAGCCCGTAAACCAGGAGAGATATCTAAAATATCAATCGTAACCCTACGGGCGTGAACAAAAAAGAGTCAGGATGGATCCTGACTCTTTTTTTGTGCGTCCGGCATGAACGCGGTCTTGGAGGTGGAAGTCCTCCCGTGAGTTGACCACGACAAAGAAAGCGAAGTGCAACTAACTGAAGGTGACCGATCGTGGGAGAAGGTGTGGAGAAAAACTGCGGGTCGACGAACAGAAACCGGGGCCCGGCAGGACGAGCAAGCCAATAACCGCAAAACTCTCGTGGTTCGGTCCGAGACTGCGTAAATTCGGCGGCCGCGCGGGGAGGGGTTGTGTCCTTATCGGTGTAAATCTCGTCTTGCGTCTGAAAGACTGACGCGGCGATGCAGAGCGAGGAGTCGGCAGGAACCGCATTAGACGGGAGACGAGGAGCCGACGGAACAAGAGGAGACGTCCTCTGATTTTGGATAAGGAATGCCTCAGATGTGCGCAGCGTGAAGCTCGCCGGCATCCGGGCGGGGTGAATCTCGAACGGAGCGGCGACGAAGAACCGAACCCGGCGAAACGGAGACAAGCAACACCGGGCGACGCACCGGGAAAATCACAAGCGCACGGATCTCAACGGCTCCGAAGGCTCCACCGTGAGTCCGCATGCCGGGCGGTGTGGCGGGGAGCGGCGGGGATTACCCGCCGCCCCTGTGCCGATTCTGGCGTCCCCACGGGGATTCGAACCCCGGTTACCGGCGTGAAAGGCCGGTGTCCTGGGCCTCTAGACGATGGGGACGCTCTGTGGTCTGTCAAAAAACAAAGCCGGAAAGCTTTTTTTACGGCTTTACCGGTCTTAAGAAAGAGCCGCTTTTATATCTGCATGGGGGGGTGATGTCAAGAGACAAATTAATAGGCGGGACGGCATGCCCGTCCCGCAATTTTGAATGATAAGTGTTGAGTTATGAATGAAAAATAAGTCTCAGAAGCCCTCTATCGAATAAAAACTCCGGCGATTTATTCGAAGACGACGGGCTCTCTCAGGATGGCCTCGCGGGCCTTCGACGCGAGTTCGGCCACCCGGGGATGAGTGTCCCTCAGCGAGGCGATCTGTCGCAGGTTGTCGGCCGTACGGGAGACGAGCATGGCCATGTCCCCGTCGGCGATCCCCCGCTCCCCGATGATCTCGTCCCAGTCCCGTCCCCGGGCCCATTCATAAATGACAACGGCGGGCCAGAGGGGGAGGGGATCCACGTGGAACCCCGCGGACTCCAGCCTCTTTGCCACGGGACGGATGCAATCGAAGATTTCATCGCAGGCGCGGACGAGTTTTTTCGCCAGGAGTTTCCGTGTGACGCTGATGTCCTGCCCCCGGTCGTACACGAAGGGTGCGATCACCGCGGCGAGCAGGGCTTCATTTTCGAGGGGTAGAGCGTTCTCCCGGAGGCACTCGGCGATGAGGACGGGTTGGTCCAGCCGGAGCTTGGATGCCCACAGGCCGTCTGCGGTCAGCCGGCTATCCACGTCCACAAAGCCTTCCGATTTCAGAAAATCGAGATGCCTCCCGAAATCACGCCAGAGCTCCGCCTCGACATTCTCTCTCCCCTTTTTTGCTTTTCCCGCCTGCTGGTAAGCGGCGAGCGAGTTCTCGAAGATGTGCCGTATGTCGTCCAGTTTCTGTGAGAGCAGGAGGTTCAGGACCATCGAGAAGTCGTTCTTGATCCGGCTTTCGATGTCTTCGGGTCTCGAGAACAGGAGGCGCTTGACGTGAAGGACATCCATGAAACGACCCGGGACGAGCAGCATGAAACCGATCCGATCCTGGCCCCGCCGGCCCGCCCGTCCCGTCATCTGATGGAAGGCCGTGGCGTCGAGGGGGACGCATTCGTGACCGTTGTAGTAGTCCGAGTTGAAGAGCACGATGGTCCTGGCCGGGAAGTTCACGCCTGCCGCGACGGTCGAGGTGGCGAAGATGGCGTCGAGGTAACCTTTCTTCATCATGGTCTCGATGAGAAACTTCCAGGCCGGAAGCTGCCCCCCATGGTGAGACCCCACGCGGTGGGTGAGAAGTGCTCTGAGCTGCCGGTGAGGCTCGAGGCGGGGGTTTCGCTCCAGAAGCCCCCTGAGGGCCTCCTGAAAGGCTGCGTCCGGCGGAACCGGCTCGCCCCTGAAGTGAGAAAGAGCGGCGTCGCAGGCGGATCTCGACTGGAGGAAGAAAATGGCGGGGAGAAGCCGGTACTTTCTGAGGACACGCATGATCTCCGCGTAGGGGGGCGTTTTCCCCGAAAGCAGGTGCTTCTTGTTTTTTTCGCCGATGAAGGGCTCCACTTTCCGGTGAAGCCTCCTCTTCTCCACAAAGGGCAGAATCCTTCCGGAGGGGTGGAGGAAGAGGGGGAACAGAGGGACGGGCCGTTTCCTTTCCTCGATGACGACACACTCTTTTCTCCGGAGACCGCCCAGCCAGGCGGCGATCTCCCGTCCGTTTTCAATCGTGGCCGAAAGAAGGAGGAGGTTGATCCGCGCGGGGAGATAGATCATGATCTCCTCCCAGACCACCCCCCGCTCCGCGTCGCCCAGAAAGTGAGCCTCATCGAGAATGACGAGGTCGCAGTCGAGATCCCGGACCTCGTACATCGCGTCATAGAGCTGGTTTCTCAGGATCTCCGTTGTGCCCACGATGATCGGCGCATCGGCGTTCTCCTTGGTGTCCCCCGTGAGGATGCCCACGTTGTGCGGGTCGAAGTGGTCGCCGAACTCCACCCACTTGGCGTTGGTGAGCGCCTTCAGGGGCGATGCGTACCAGCAGCGTTTCCCCTGATCGAAGACGTGACGGATCGCCTGCTCGGCGATCCAGGTCTTGCCGGACCCCGTGGGAGCCATGACCAGGCAGTCGGTGCGCTTGATCGCCTCCAGGGCCTCGAGCTGGAAAGGGTCCGGGGTGAAGGGCGCGGCAGGGGGTCTTCCGATCTTCGAGAAGACCTCGTAGAGGTCACCGTCGAGCTCCGGTTTCAGGGCAACCGGGTGGTGTGTCTTCCGCTTGAGAGGAATCTTCTTTCGAAAGGGTCTTCTGGATGAGCCTCGATGCATGCGGGTTCTGTGCGGATGGACTTGGGGGTCACACCCGGGACGGCGGCCCCGGTCGACCGGTATCACCATCCCGCGGTTTTCCATAACACAAATCATCGCGACCGTAAAGGGCCGTCTCCCTTTGCGTTTGACAAAGAGATGAATTCAATATTACAGTGCCCCGAAATTTCAACGGCCGCAGCGCGGGGTGAGCATCAGAAAATGAAAGGACAGGGTATCTTCCGGGGCTGGTACGTCGTCCTCGGCTGTTTCTCCCTCATGTCGGTGAACTATGGGGCTCGCTATTGCTTCGGTGTCTTCATGAAGCCGATGGCCGGGCAATACTCGTGGTCCATCTCGACGGTGTCCCTTGCGGCCTCGATCTATCTCATCGTCTATGCCCTGTCGGCTGTCGTTGTGGGGAGAAGCCTGGACAGGACGGGGCCCCGCCGGCTGGTCCTTGCGGGAACATTGGCTGCGGCTGCGGGCTTTGTCCTTGGCGCCCACGCGACAACCCCCCTGGAACTCTACCTCGCCTACGGGATCCTCTTCGGGCTGGGCTCCGCGGCGACGGGTGTTGTCGTCTGCAACCCCTACGTGGGACGGTGGTTTGTGAAAAAACGCGGTCTCGCCCTCGGCATCAGCTCGATGGGTGTCGGATTCGGCACCGTGGTCCTGAGCCCCGTTGCAGGCTATATCATAAGGAGTTACACCTGGCAGGACGGGTTTCTTTTCCTCGGCGCGGTGATGCTCGCGGTGGGGCTCATCGTCTCACAGTTCCTGATGCGCGTGGCGTCACCGGAGGACTGCGGTTGTTATCCCGACGGAGAAAGGGACACCGCCACCGAATCGGGTGAACGGAACAATACCCGGCAGGAGATCGCCCCTCGCCGGCCGGAGCTCTTCAGGGATTCACGATTCTACGTCCTGGCCGTCGGGCACGGCCTTCCCGTCATGGCCTTCCTTACCGTCATGACGCACCAGGTGAATTACGCTCTTGACAACGGCATCGGGAAGGTCGCCGCGGCCTCGTCCCTCGGGGCCGTGAGCATCTTCGGCATCCTCGGCCAGTTGTCGTTCGGGTGGCTCAGTGACCGGATGAGGGACCCGAAGTACGCCGCCTCCATCGGCTACGCCGTCATGGCGGCCGGGATGGTCCTTCTCCTGCAGTCGACGGACGCGACGATGCTTTATCTGTATGCCGTCATCTTCGGCATCGGGTACGGCTCCCTCGCGCCGATGCTGCCGGTCATGGTCGCCGATCGCTTCGGGAGACTCGTCATGGGGTCCGTCTACGGGCTTCTCACCTTTTTCACCGTCGGGGTGGCAGGGAGCCTGGGTCCCCTTTTCGGCGGGCTGATCTACGATCGGACCGGTTCCTACCGCACCGTCTGGGTCTTCAACTTCGTGATGCTGGTTGCGTCGGCTTTTCTGATTCTTGCGTTGCGGCGGGGAAACGGCGGGACCGCGAGAAAGGGCGGTACGGGGCCGGTCGGATGAGCCCGGCTATTCCAGACCTTCCAGCAGGGGCAGGGCCGCTTCACGGTTGAGGATGCGCGTGACCCGCAGAACTTCTTCGATCGTCGTGATCCCCTGCAGGACCTTGCGGGCGCCGTCCTGAATGAGAGTTTCCATCCCCCGCTTCACGGCCTCTTCGTTGATCTGGTTGGCGTCGGTCGTCCGGAGGATGAGCTTCTTGACGTTTTCGTCCATGATCAGGATTTCGAAGATCGCCGTCCTGCCCCGGTAGCCGGTGTTCATGCAGGCAGGGCAACCCTTTCTCCGGAAGAGTTCGTATTCGAGGATGACGTTTTTCTTGAACCCGATGTCCCGCAGGGATTCGTCGTCGGGGACGTAGGGTTCCTTGCATCGGGGGCAGAGCACCCGGACGAGCCTCTGGGCCACAATGGCGATCACCGAGGAGGCGACGAGGAAGGGTTCGATCCCCATGTCGATGAGGCGCGTGACGGCGCTTGCCGCGTCGTTGGTGTGCAGAGTCGAGAAAACGAGATGCCCCGTGAGTGAGGACTGGATCGCGATCTCGGCCGTCTCCCGGTCGCGGATCTCGCCGACGAGGATCACGTCGGGATCCTGGCGGACGATGGACCGCAGCCCGTTGGCGAAGGTGAGGTCGATCTTGGGGTTGACCTGGATCTGGCCGATGCCCTCGATCTGGTATTCGATGGGGTCCTCGATGGTGATGATGTTGATTTCGGGATTGTTGATGGTGAGAAGCGCGGCATACAGCGTCGTCGTCTTTCCGCTTCCCGTGGGTCCCGTCACGAGGACAATCCCGTAGGGGGATTTGATCAGCTTGTTGAAGAGCCGAATCTTTTTTTCTTCGAGTCCCAGGTCGGCGAGCCTCAGGATCGTACTGGATTTGTCCAGGAGCCTCAGCACCACCCGTTCGCCGAAGGCCGTGGGAATGACGGAAACACGGATATCCACGCTCCGGTCGCCGACTTTGACCTCGATCCTGCCGTCCTGGGGGAGCCGCTTTTCCGCAATGTTGAGCTTCGCCATGACCTTGATGCGCGAGACGAGGGAGGCCTGGATCCGCTTCGGCAGGTTCAGAAGGTTGTAGAGCATGCCGTCGATGCGGTAGCGGACCTTGAGGGAGTTCTGGAAAGGCTCGATGTGGATGTCGCTCGCGCGGTCCTTGATGGCGTGAGACAGGAGGAGGTTGACGAGCTTGATGATCGGGGCGTCGCTCGTGTCGTCGAGGAGATCGCCCGTTTCCTCGATTTCCGATATGAGGTCCTCGGCCACCTCGCCGTTCATGATCTCGAAGAACTCCTGTGTGGAGTCCCGGCTCACGTCGTAGGCGTAGCTGATCGTCGAGAGGATCGATCCCTCCGTGGCCAGGACGACCGGGGCGGTTTCCCAGCCGAGAAGGCGCCGGAGGTCGTCGAGGGGCTGGAAATTGGCCGGGTCGTGGATGGCGATGACCCTCTGGTCCGCCGTTTCCACGGGGACCATCTTGTGTTTCCGCAGGTACTGGATGGGGACCAGCCGGGTGAATTCCGTCCGGATGTTTTCCGAAGGAAGCTCGTTCCAGAGGGGGAAACCGAACCGGGTGCTTGTGGTCTGGAGGAGGCTCGCCTCGCTGACGGACTTTTTCTGTGCGAAGAGCTCCCCGATGTTCCTTCGCCGGACGGCTTCGCCCGTCACCGGCGGGGTCGCCGTGCCGGGGTCTGCTTCGCCCGGCATGGGATTCTCCCGCTCAACCGGGTCCTGGCCCGGTGCGGGCCTCTGTGTGTCAATGGGCGGCGGCATGCAGGTTACGGTTTTTTCACTTCCTCCGGTTTGGCCGGGTTCTGGGGCGTCGTGCCGGATCTCGGGGAATCGATGCCGAAATCCCTCCACTTGTAGCCCTTGATCACCCCCCCTTCGAAGGTCTCGATCTGTTCCTGCTTCTTCTTCTTGATGGCGACCTCCTGCCCTTGGTTGTCGATCACGTGGGGCGTGATGAAGACGTAGAGATTCGTCTTGTCCCGGGTGTCGGACTTGGATTTGAAGAGCCACCCGAGGATCGGGATGTCGCCCAGCAGCGGAACCTTGTAGACCGCCTTTTCCGTCGAGTCGCCCATGATGCCGCTGATCACGACGGTCTGGCCGTCCTTCACGGAGACCACGGTCTTCGTCGCCCGCTTGAGGGTCGTGGGCAGTCCCGTCGAGGACTCCGAGGTGACCAGCTGAGTCACTTCGAGCTCGATCTTCTGGCGGACGAACTTTTCCGTGTTGATGGTGGGCGTGATCTTCAGGGTCACGCCGACGTCCTTGTACTCGTAGTTGGTGTAGTCCACGCTCGCGGTGGACCGTTCCTGCCGCGTGATGTAGGGGATGTTCTTCCCCACGATCACGGTCGCTTCCTCGTTGTCGCTCGTCAGGAGCTGCGGGTTGGAGAGGATGTAGACGTCGGAATCGTTCTGTACCGCCTGCAGGACCGCCCCGATGTTGGGGAAGACGACGCTCCCGATGGAGATCCCCGCCCCGATGACGCCGAGGGAAAAGCCCGGCGGGAATTGCGGTGCGGTCGAATCTCCGGGGATGATCGAGTAGGCGCCGCCCACTCCCAGACCGCCGGAACCGCCGAAGGCGGCCGACCGCCCCGTGTCGAATCCCGGCAGGCTTCCGGTGTCCTTGAGGACGCGCCATTCCACACCGACCTTGAAGTCCTTCCGGACGCTCACTTCCATCAGGAGCGCCTCGAGGTAGACCATGGAGCGGGGGACGTCGACTTTTCGGATAACCTCTTCCAGGGTTCTGTAGTCGTCCTTGGAGGCCGTGATGATCAGCGTGTTCGTCGCCTTGTCCGCGACGATCTGAGTCTCCGCCGGCCGGCCGGCTCTCACTCCCGGCGCCGCCGGCATGCCCGGTGCGGGCGTTTTTGCTTCCTTGACCACGGGCAGGTTCATAAGGATCTTGGCCAGATCCTCGGCATTGGCGTACTGGAGCCGGTAGACCTGCATCCTCGATTCACCCTTCGGGGCCTCCCGATCGAGGAGCTTCACCAGTTCCTGTACGCGAACCGTGTCCACCTCGCTGGCCCGGATCAGGATGGAGTTCGTCCGCTCGTCGGGGATGATCTTCATCGAGTAGGGCAGTACCGTCCGGCGCGCCGCCGTGACGTCGGTGCCGAAGATGGCGTTCAGGGAGTAGACCATGTCCACGGCTCCCGCGTGCTTGAGCGGGATGACGGTGATCTGCTCTCCCACGCCGCTCACGTCCAGGGCGGAGATGATGGCCAGGAGCCTCTTGATGTTTGAAAGGACGTCCGTGATGATCAGCATCCCCGTCGGGGGATAGGAGACAATGATGCTTGTGCGGGAGATGAGGGGGTCCAGGACCTTTTTCATGTCGTCGGGGTTGGCGTGTTTGAGGGACGCGATCTGCGTGACGATTCTGTCCTCGGGGCTTACGGCCTGTGCCCGGAGTCTGGTTTCGATGTTCTTTTCTTTGGCGTCCTTGGCCTGGACGATCTTGATGACGCCGCCCGAGGGGACGGCGGTAAGCCCGTGGACTTCCAGGACGGATTCGAAAACCTTGTAGGCCTCATCGACGGAGATCTTCCGGGGCGAGAAGACGGTGATCTTGCCCTTGACGTTGTCGTCGATCACGAAATTCTTGTGCGTCATCTCGCTCATGAACTTGACGAAGACGGCGACATCGACGTTGTCGAAGTCCATGGTGATATACTTTGCCTTGTTGGCCTCGGCGGGGAGGCCGCCCGTCGCCTGGGGCGGCCTGGCCGTCGTTTTCCTGGCCGGCTGCACGGGCTTCTTTTTCGGTGTGCCCTTTTTCTGGGCCGGTGGAGCCGGCGGCGCTTTTGCGGGCGCCGAAGGAGGGGCGGCTTGGATCTTGGGTGTGCCGGCGTCGACGGGTGCGGGGGGCGTCTCAACGGAGGTGCTCACGGGCCGGTCGTTCCCCGCCAGGCGAGCGGCCGCGACGAACCCCGGCATCGCCCAGAGGGCCACCGCGAGGAGGGTCAGCATCCAGAGAATTTTGTTTCTGCTGTGCATTGTACGAACGGTCCTAGGTGCCGCAGATTCTCCTGAATTCGGGCGTGTGACGGATCTTTTCCAGGTCCCTGTCCTCTCTTGCCCAGGCCTTGAATTCCTTGTTGATGGAAATGGCGACTTTCAAAGACCAGAGGCTCCGGGGGATGTTGCCCGTCTGGGCATAGAGGCAGGCCAGGTTGTAATAGGGGTCGGCGAAATCTCCCTTGAGGGCGATAATGTGGTTGAAAACGCCGATCGCCTCCTGATCCTTCCTCTGGCTCATGTAGAGAACACCGAGGTTGTTCATCGCCCTGTAATGCTCCGGTTCGAGTTCGAGAAGTTTCCTGTAGAGCCGCTCGGCCTCGACGGGCTTGCCGGCCAGCTGGTGACGGAGCGCCGCCTCGTAGAGGGCCGCTGCCGAGGCCGACGGGCTCGGCAACGGGTCTGCGACGACCTGCCGCGCCTCGATCTTGGAGCGGTGAAACGATGGCGACTCCGCAGCCGGGAGGGCCTTCACGGGGGCATCGACCCGGTAGTAGGCGATGAGCGAAAATGCCGTCGAGGCCAGAAGAATCACGATCGTGACGGTCAGTCCCAGTACAAGCCTTTTTCTGCCGCGGTCGCCGGGTGTGAATTCTGCAGATATTATGCCACGGTAACGGGCATAGAGGCTTTCACGGTCCCCTTGGGATTTCTTGAGGGCTTTATGGATGTAACTCATCGGTTTCTATGCTAAAAAAGCCTGAAAGGAGAGATTGACCGCAGTATTTGCCCACCGTATATCACACCCGCGGCGATAAGGACAGCGAAAACAAGAATCAGGACGGGGGCCAGCCACCGCCGACCCTTGGAGGGCTCGGTCTGCCCCCCCGTCATGTAGCCGGTGCTCATGTCCCTCATGGCGTTCTCGATCGTTTTCTTTTCGATGACACGGGCGCTTTCCGTGTAGGCCACGAGGAGCGCCCGGTCGCAGATGGCGTTGATGCGTCTGGGATATCCCCGGCTGAACTCGAAAACCTTTTTGAAAGCCCCCTCGGAGAAGCTCAGCTGCCCGTCCCCCGTCGCCACGGAGAGGCGGTGCTCGATGTAGTGCTTCACATCGGCCCGCCGGAGCGGCTCCAGATGGTAGCGGAGCATGATCCGGTCATTGATCTGGCGGAGGGTGGGTGAGGCGAGGATTTCCTGCAGTTCGGGCTGGCCGACGAGGACGATCTGTATGAGTTTTTCCTGCTCCGTCTCGAGATTGGAGAGCATTCGGATCTGCTCCAGAGTCGCCCTCGGCAGGTTCTGTGCCTCGTCGATGAAGACCACGGCGTTTTTTCCTGCGGCGAAATTATTCAAAAGAAAACCGTTCAGGGCGTCGACAAAATTTTTTTTCGTCCTCTGGGCGCTCTCGACGGGGATATGGAACTCCTGGGTGATGGTCTCCAGCAGTTCTATATCGGACAGAAAGGGGTTCAGGATGAAGGCGGTCTGCACGGAGGGGTCCAGTTTCTTGATGATCGACCTGCAGATGGTGGTTTTGCCCGTTCCGATGCCGCCGGTGATCAGGATGAAGCCCTTCTTCTCGTGGATTCCGTAGATGAGGTGGTTCATCGCTTCCCGGTGCTGCGGGCTCAGGTAGAGGTAGCGCGGGTCGGGCGTGAGGCTGAAGGGGTTTTCGCGTAGATTGAAAAAACTCGTATACATGCGGCCTGTTCTGAAAAGAGGCGGGACCTCAGTCCATGTTGTAGTTCAGGGTAACCTGTTTTCCCATCCGCTGAATTTTGACGCTGATCGTCGCGCCCGGTTTGAGGTCCTTGTAGGCGTCGACGATGTCCGAGGGATTGGAGATGGCTTTGCCGTTCACCTCCCTGATGATGTCGCCGTTCACCAGGCCGATGTTCTGCAGCACGCTTCCGGGCCGGATGTTGCTGACGGCGACCCCGTCCGGTTTCCCGGAGGAACCCATGGAGATATGGGGCGAGAGCCTTGCCTGTGTCAGGATGTTGAGAACGTCGGCCTGCGAACCCGGCTCGACGGGCGGTGCGACACCCTGTTCGCGGGGCTCTGCCGTCGTCGGCACCCGGCCGGGGATCCGTTCGGTCCGCGACGGTGCGCGATCCTCCGGTTTTTTCATCTTCAGAACCTCGTCACGGTCACCGACCCGGAGCACCACCGCGTTTCTCATCACCCGGGCCAGCGTGGCGTTCCCGACGGAGTCCCCCACCTTGAAGAGTCTTTGCTTCTTCTTGTCCTTCTCCTCGATGATGGCGTAGTTGTACTCTCCGTCTCCCGCCACGGTCCCCAGGAGTTCGAGCTGGAGCCGTGTGGCCTGGAGGGAATTCACGTCCATCTGCGCGTCGGCGATCACCTCGTTCGTTGTCTGCAGGAGGTTCCGCTCCCAGATGACCCTGTAGGTGTCCAGGGGTTCTTTTTCTTCCGGGGCGCCCGCGGGTTCCGCGACCGCCGTCTGCACGGGCGACACCGAAGCAACGCGCGCGTTGACGAGTCGAAAGATGATGTCGGCGATGAGGCCGACGGCCAGGGTGATGAAGAGAAGGATAAGGATCGTCCTGGTTCTCCCGGGCTTTTCCATCCGGATTTTTCTGACTTTGAACTTCATCGGATCTGCAATTCCCCGGTTGTTTACATGAACTGCACGACCGGATCGCCCACGGAGCCGGTCAGTGACACGGCCTGAGGGCCCGCGTTCGAGGCCGCAAACGTCAGTGTTCCTTCCATATCGAGGCGGCTCTTCCGGAAGTCTCTGTCCAGGAAAACCCGGCCGCTCAGGGTTCCCTGGAAATCCCGTCCCGTGAACCGGATGGTCCTGACGGTCAGGATCCGGTTTTCCAGCGCCGCTTCACCGTCGGCGCGGCTGAAATCCAGCCGGTCAAAACCCAGAACCGGGCTCAGGAAACCAATAGACCCGTCCCGGAGCCTGATTTCCAGCCGGCCCCTGCCGTTGACGGCGTCTTCGACCCGGCCGTTGTAAAGAAGCGTGCCGCTGAGCATCCCCTCGACCCGGCGGCCCGATAGGGCCTTCAGGTAGCTGCATCTCCCGACGCTGACTTCCGAGAAGGTCATCTCGGCCCGGAGCGGACCCGAGCCCGAGAAGCGATCCGCAAAAGACAAATTCCCCCGGATGTCCCCGCCATAGGCCCGGGCCTCCAGGGAGAAGGCCAGGCGGCCAAGGAGAAGTTTCGTGATCGCCGCCGCAACGGAGATCCGCTCGAATTCCACGGAGGCGCTTTCCAGATCGAGGAACCGGATTACCAGGTGATCCAGCCTCACACCCGGAGGAAACTGCGGCTTCGCGTCCGTCACGGTCACCAGGAGGTCCGGCCGGTTCTCCGTGATGGTCGATACGATACACCGTTCGAGAAAATCCGACGGGAGCCGGAGATAGATGATCACCGCCAGCACGATCAGGGCGAAGGCCCCGTAACCGATCGATCTTGCGAGCCAGGTTGACCGCATGCCGCCTCGCCGTTTTTCAGGGGCCCTTTGCCGGTCTCGCCGCGGCCCCCGCCGGCTGGTAGGTCACCATCTGCACCTGGGCCGTGAGATACTCGGGGCTCTCCTTGTTCTTGTTGACGGCGATCTTCTTCACACCCACGGCATCCTCGGGGGAGTCGGCATGATAGAGAAACTCGACAAGCTGCCGAAGCGTCAGTTTTTCGAGACGGATGTCGACGAGCGTCTCCTCGTAAGCGCCCGCCGCCGCTCCCTTCGTGGCGTTCATGGATTTGATGTTCTGCCGCACGCCGGCCTGCCTCGATTTTTGTTCCAGAAAAGACATGAGGGTGAAATCGGGCGGCCGCCGCTCGAGAGCGCCCTTCATCATCTCCGTGTCCTCCTTGAGGCTCTCGTACTCCCTGCTGAAGGCGATCATCTCCTTGAGGACTTTATCCTGCCGGTCGAGGGCGCTTGTGACCCTTTTCTTCTCCTGGAAGAAGGGGACAAGGGCGAACTGGACGAGGGCGATGAGCCCCAAAAGCCCCACGCCGCCCGCGACGAACATTCTTTCTCTTTTTCCCAGCTTCGACCAGAGGTTTCTCATATCGGCTTTGCCAGCGTGGCCTTCATCTCGAATTCCACCCGGTTTCCGGCGCGGGTGAGGCTCGAGGAGGTCATGGCGACGTTCCGGAGGAATTCCGAACCGCCCAGTTCTTTCTTGATCTTGTCCGCCGTCTCGAAGTTGTCCGTCTCGCCTCGGAAACGGATACTCTCGCCGTCGAAGGAGAAGCTCAGGATCTGGAACGGGTACGACGCGGGGACGCGCTCGGAGATGTCCCTGAGGACCGTCAGGACATCGGCCTGCCCGCCGAGCCCCCTGGCGAGAGCGGCGAATTTCCTGATCTCCGTCATCTTTGTTTTCATCTGGGCCGCGGGGTCGACGACGCTCGTCACCTCGGGGCAGCACCGGTGGAAGATGCTCTGGATATCCTTCTGGATGTTTCCGAGGCGGGTGCGGTCGGCGAAATAGTCCGCGCCCACATCGGCGGCGGCCAGAGCGAAAAGCAGACCGGCGCCGATCGCCGCCCACTTGACTTCCTTCTGCAGGTCCGTCCAGGAAAGCTTGAACGTGAAAGCCGTCCCTTTGAAATTGAATCCCGTCGCCCCCCGTGACGGCCGGATCGCCAGGGCAAGGGCCTCGTTCATAAGAAGGGGGTTCCACCGATCCCGTTCCCCCGCCAGAGCGATGTTTTCCATGGATGCCAGGTCGACAAAGTCGACGGGCACGCCGAAGTACCGTCCCATCTCTTCGTGAAGCCTGCTGCAGAGCGCGCCCCCGCCGGTGAGGGACGCCCTTGTCAGCTCTTCCTCGAAGTTGCCCATCATCTTGAGGGACTGAAGGGTGTTCCTCAACTCGTCAAAGAACCGCCGGCACGCCTGGGAGATTTCTTTCTCCGCCCCGTGAAGTTCGCCCCTGCGCTTCCTCGCTTCCGCGTCGGGCAGGGGGATCTTCAGCGTCTCCGCCAGGGTTTCGGTGATCCTGTCGCCGCCGAAGGCATATGAGCGGATCTGGAAAAACTTCCCGTTCCGAAAGAAAACACCGACGCTGTGACGGGCGCCGACGTCCAGGAGGAGGTGAAAACCCGTGGGGATGCCGGCCTTGATCAGCCGGCTCGCAAGCGGCATCGCCTCCACGTCGACGGCGGCAAGCGATGCATCCGATGCGGTGATCAGCTCCATGCGATCCCGGGCGACGGATTTCGGTATGACAGCGGCGAAAATGTCCGACTCCGCCGCCTGCGAGACGATGAGAAAATCGATGAGAACGTCGTCGACGGGATGGGGAATGAGCGGTTCGATCTCGAAGGGGAGCGTCTGCGCGATCTTCCCCTTTTCCGTGAAAGGGAGCCGGACGTTGCGGAAGAAGAAGTTCTTCGCCGGCAGGGACATGACGACCGTGCCGCCCCGGAAGGCCGGGTCGGCGAAAACCCTCTGGAGGCCCTGGTAGAGGCTGCCGGACTGACGGAGGTCTACCACGTCCCAGCCGGTGATCCGGTAGTCCTGCTTGAGGGCTCGCGTGACCTGCACGATCTTCACGGTATCGTTTCCGATGTCCAGCCCCAAGATCTTCTTCGACATCAACGCACCTTCCAGGACAGGATCTTGATCTTCCCGCTTTCGTCTCTCTCGAGCATGCCGTTGATCGAGCGGCTCAGGGTTCCGACCACGCCCGTGGAGGTGACGGAGAACACCTCGCTCCGGACGGTGAGGATGCCCGATGGGATGTTGACGGTCTCCATGCCGGCGACTTTCTTATACCACAGGGGGTCGGAAAGTCTATCTCTCTCTTTTTTCCTGAACAGCTCCATCTCCTCCGCGGCCGATTCCGTGATGCCCGGTGCGAGCGCCCGCAGGACCTGCCGCGGGGCCGTGTTGATGTTGATCCTGCCGCTCCCCTCCGTGGTGAGGCATGTGCTGACCCCCGGTCGGCCCTCCACCCCGTAGAAAAGCTCCCGTGTCATCCCCCGGACTTTCAGAAGCTCTTCCAGAGAATCCAGGGGGCCGTTCTTGCAGACGTAAGGTTCGGGCAGGCTTGAGTAATAGGCATTCTCGGCGCCGCCCCCGGTGACGGCGCTGTCGGGGTCCAGCCAGTCCTTGATGGCATCGACGAGGTCGTTCACCTGTCGCTCGTTCAGGTTGTACTCCGGCAGGCTGAGGAGCCTCGTCAGGAGATCCTTGATGTCGTTATTGTATTTGTCCCCGTCGGCGAGCCGGTTGACCTGGATCTTCCCGGATTCGTCCACAATGGTGAGCTTCAGATAGCCTCCGTCGAAAAGGGCTCTCGATTTCTCCGTGAGGGGTTCCAGGTTGGCCCACTCCTCGTCGAGGCCGTCGTAGGCGTTCTTGTCGTTCGAGAGGACCATGCCGGCGCCGAAGAGACCCGACTTGGCGATGTAAATGGCCCTGATGCCGTCTCCGAGGTTCGAGACCTCGTAGACCTGGGCCCGCGACGCCACGTTGATCTGGAGGGTCACGGCGACGATGACGCTCATCATCAGGAGGACCAGGATCAGGGCCACACCCCGTTGATTTTCAGGGATCCTCTTCATGGGTCCTCACGCCCCCTCGTGCGTCTCGGCCAGGAGGATCTTCGTCATGAACCGGTAGGGCAGGTTCCGGTCCGCCGGGTTCTCGAAGGTGAGGTGGATCGCCACCGCCCGGGGCAGGGGTTTCGATTCGGAGGACCCCGTGGGCGCTGAATCCCAGGTGTCGTATTCCTTCCCCCCCGAGTCGTAGAACTTGAAGGCCATGGACTGGAGCCCCCTGCAGAGGATGAACGCCTGGCTGCCCGTGTTCGAAGGACTCTTCGCATCGAGGGGCTCCTCCCGCCTCATGAGATTGTAACCGCCGTTTTCCAGGTCCTGCTCCAGGTAATAGGTGATCTTTGCGATCCCTTCCAGAAGCGTGTTGTTCTCAAAGTTCGTGGCGGCCGTGGAGATGAAGGTGAGACTCCCGGCGGCCTTTCCGGAAGGATCCCTCCGGGTGCCGAAATCCGATCCCTCTTCGTAGGCTCCGGCGCAGGAGAGGTCGATCATCATCCGGTCAAGGGAACTCCGCGCCATGCTGTAGATCCTGTCCCCTGTCTCGAGATCCCGGATCACCCGCAGCGTGCCCGTGTAGGAGGCGTAGATGGTCGACAGCACCACGGCCAGGATGACGATGGCGATGAGGATTTCAAGAAGGGTGAAGCCACAGGCCGCAGGCCTGCGGCAGTTATGAGTGTTGAGTTTTGAGTGTTGAATTTTCATCTTCCTTCAATTCATAATTCAACATTCATAATTCGTAACTCAGGCCTTAGGCCTGTTGGCCTATGATCCCTGCTGCCAGGTCTTCCGGTCCATGGGCCTGTAGAAGATCAGGCGGTAGGTGTTGTTCGTCTTCATCCTGAGGTTCGTGACGATCACCTCCACGCGCCCCAGGGACTGGACGTCCGAGGGAGCCACGACCGTCCGCCAGGTGTAGTCGATGTAGTCGCTGCCGAAATCCCCCGTCTGCGTTCCCGTGCTCAGCACCTCCTGGGCTTCGAGGTCCGTCATCCGGCTCTGAGCAAGGAGAGCCATCATCGTGGTTGTCCTCGACTGCTGCGCCATGGAAATGCTCTGGGACTGGGACCAGAAAACGGCCAGGAGCGAGACGGCAAGGATGGCCATGGCCACCATGACCTCAAGGAGGGTGAAGCCGCGTGCCGCAGGGACGCGGCAGTTTTGAGTGTTGAGTTTTGAGTGTTGAATTTTCATCTTTCTTCAATTAAAAAAACTCAAAATGGTCGCCTTGATGGCGCCCCCGGTAAGGAATGGTTTCTTCCTGGTTCGCCCCTCTGCCGAGTTGGGTGCCCCGGTCATAATTCAGGCCTCTGGCCTGTCCACCTTGCATCACAATTGAAACTCAAAATTCAAAATTCGCAACTGCCCGCAAGGGCAGGCTATCCTGCCTGCCAGAAATCGAGGTACTTTTCGTGGGTCTCGACGGTGTGGATGAAGGGGTGGAGCACCAGGGTCATGAAACGCTCCCCGTCGGCGAGGTGAATCACGGCCGGTTCGACGTAACCGCGGCTGAAAAAACGGATGGAGACTTCGCCGGCGGTCTTCTTTTCCTTCCCCGCGACGTATGCGTCGGCGAACTTCACATCTCCCGGAAGGTGCAACGCGCGCTTTTTCATCTCCTCTTTTTTCTCGGGCGTCATGTCGGCGCTGTAGATCCAGTAGCTCTTCTCGTCCAGGCTGATCTGGAGGATCTGATCCACCTGATCACGGACCGCCACGCTCCGCAGCTCCCGGGCCGCACCGACGAGCCTCCTTGCCGCCGAGCTCAGCTGATCGGTGAAAAGGGATTCCCGCACCCGGGGAACGGCTATGAGAAGCATGAGCCCGATGAGAAAGACGACGATGGAAAGCTCGATGAGCGTGTACCCCCCGCTGCCGGTGGTGTCGGGCCGGCAAAGCCGCGCCTGTGTTCGGTGACGGGGTCCCGGCGCTTCAGTCCTCCCAGTTTGTGATATCTTTGTTCTTGCCATCACCGCCCGGTTCTCCGTCGGCGCCCAGTGAAAGGAGATCGAAATCCCCTTTGGTCCCCGGGTAGAGATAAACAAAGTCATTGCCCCAGGGATCCTTCGGGACTTTGCCCTTTTCGAGATACCCGCCTTCACGCCAGTTCTTCGCGAGGACGCCCACCGTAGGGGGCTCCACCAGGGCCTTGAGTCCCTGCTCGGTCGTCGGGTAGTCTCCATTGTCGAGCCTGTAGAGCTTCAGGGCCGTTTCGAGGGCCTGGATCTGGATCCGGGCCTTGGCCTGTCTCGCCTCGTCGGGTCGGCCCATGATCCTCGGGATGATGAGCCCCGCGAGGATGCCGAGAATGACGATCACCACCATCAGCTCAATGAGCGTGAAACCGCGACTGTCTTTTTTTCTTCTCATGATGTCTCCCTTCATGGATGTCCTCTTCCCCCCGGTGATGCGGGGTGCCCCTGACTATCGCACCAGCTGGTTCATTTCGAAAATGGGCAGCAGGATGGAGACGACGATGAACCCCACGATGAGACCCATGACGAGGATCATCACGGGTTCGAGCATGGAGGTCATGGTGGTCACGTTGGACTCGACCTCCTTTTCGTAGGCGTCGGCGATCTTGTAAAGCATCTGCTCGAGATTGCCGCTCTGTTCACCCACGCCGATCATCTCCGTCGCGATCGGCGGAAAGAGGCCGCTGCGGGCCAGCGGCAGCGAGAGGCTCTGGCCCTCCCGGACCTCGTCGCTCGCTTTCTGCACGGCGTCGGCGATGCGGGAATTGCCGACAACGTTCTTCGCGATCTCGAGGGATGTAAGGAGCGGCACCCCGCTCTCCAAAAGTGTGCCGAGGGTTCTCCCGAACCGGGCCACGGCCATCTTGCGGTTGATCGTCCCGATGACGGGCGTCGAGAGCTTGAAACGGTCCCAGGAACGACGTCCCTTCTCGGTGTTCCTGATCAGGTATCGAAGGACCACGACGGCGCCGGCGAGGGCGATGACGATTGCCCACCAGAAGGATTCCAGGAAACGGCTCACGACGATGAGAAAAACCGTTATGGCCGGCAGGGTCTGGTGCATCTCTTCGAAAATCCGGGTGATGTTGGGCACGACGAAAGCGATCAGGAAGAAGAGGACGGCGGAACCGATGAGGAACATGAAGACGGGGTAGGCCAGGGCGGCCCGGATTTTCCCCCGGAGGGCCTGCTGGCTTTCATTGAAGTCCGCCAGACGTTCCAGAACGATGTTCAGAGTCCCCGATGCCTCACCGGCACGGACCATGTTGATGAAGAAAGATGAAAAGATCTTCGGGTAGTGGGACATGCTCTGTGTCAGGCTGCTTCCCTCGTTGACCTCCTCCTTGATCCGGGCCAGTGTCTTTTTGAGCACCGGGTTGGCGGTCTGGGAAACCATGACATTGATCGACTGGACCAGGGGGAGCCCGGCGCCGAGGAGGGTCGCCAGCTGTCTTGTCATGGCCGAGAGTTCCCGGATGCCGACGCGGTTGAGGAGGTTGCCGACGGAGCGGCCGTCGATGGCGTTTTCCTTTTTCCGGCCCGCTGTCTCCTTCACCTCTATCGGGTAGATGCTGCTGTCCCGCAGCCGCTGCCTGGCGGCGGGGAGGCTGCCGGCGTCGATGATGCCTTTGAGTTTTTTCCCCCTCGTGTCGAGGGCGACATACTCATAAACGGGCATGAATGGGCTTAACCACCTGACGTTCAATCATTTTTGACCTTCGTTTAACACATCGCAGCCCGCTTTTCAATACGCCCGGCAGGGTCCTGCCGCGTTATCCGGGCGGGGGTCGTTACCGTCGCGGGGGCCGTAGTATATCATCGGCACATGGACGATATCCCTTTGATTTTTTTCGTCTCTGCGACGACAGGGTTCCCTTTCGGTCACCCCGGGGCTTTCCCCGGCGTGTTGCCCGCTAAAAAATGCTTGAAATTCATGAACTTTCATCATAATTTCTCACAGTGGCCATGGAACGGGATGAACTGATCCAAAGGCTGAGAGACGCAAGGGACCCCGGTGAGAGGGCTAAAATCCTTGAGATTCTCGCCTCATTCGAGAAAGAAGGGACTTCCCCCGGGAACGAATCGTCGGGGATGGCCCCCGCGGTGAAGGTACCTTCTGCAGGTGTTTTCACCGGATATGTCGTCGGGGCGCTGTTTCTTGCCGCTGGGGCCTGGATGGTCTATAATGCTTTCATCGCCTCTTCAGGGGGCTTGAAGCCGGCCGGTGTTTTTGTCATGTCAGCCGTGGGCGCTCTTCTTGTGATCCTCGGAGCACTCGCCGTTTTCAGGGCGGGACGGATCAGGGGGATCTCGAAGGAAGCTCACCCGGATATCCGCGGGCAGGACAGCGGCGGCTTCCAGCCGGGACCGTGACCCTTGCTCCCCGAAGAAATTCGACGCACAGGCAAGAAAAGAAATGCCGGCAAACCTTCCACCGGAATACAAAGCGGCCGAAAAGAAGTTCAAGGCGGCGTCGACCGTCGCCGAGAAGATCGCGGCTCTGGAGGACCTCATTTCCACGGTCCCGAAACACAAGGGCACGGACCATCTCCGTGCCGACCTGCGACGCCGGCTCTCCCAGCTCAATAAGGAGGCCCTCGATCAGCGCAAGAGAAAAGGGGGCGGGCGCGACAGTCTCTACAATGTCTCCAGGGAGGGCGCTGCCCAGATGGCTCTCGTGGGATTCGCCAACGCGGGCAAATCATCCATCCTGGCGAGCCTCACCAAGGCAACCCCCGTCATCGCCGATTACCCCCTTTCGACGCTTCTGCCGCTGCCCGGGATGATGCCTTACGAGGACATCCAGTTCCAGCTCGTGGATCTTCCGCCCATCGCCAACGAGACGACGGACGGCTGGGTCTCAGGGATCATCCGGATCGCCGACGGGGTACTCGTCATTCTGGATCTTGCCGAGGACGCCGTCGTTCAGCTCGAGCTCATCCTGGACCAGCTCGGGAAGTGGAACATTAGCACGCAGGCGGAAAAGACCGCCGAGTTCCGGGGCGTCACCAAGCGCGCCCTCGTGGTGGCGAACAAAAAAGACCTCCCCGGCGCGGAGGAGAATTTCGAGAGGCTGAAAGAAGGCTTCGGGACGGTCTTCCCCATGGTCGCCGTCTCCTGTCTGAGGAAGGAGGGGCTGGAGGACCTGAAGCAGGAGATCTTCAGACTCTCCGGGGTCATCCGCGTCTACTCCAAGCCGCCGGGGAAACCCCCGGACCTTTCCATGCCCTTCACCGTCCCCGCCGGGTGCACCGTGACGGAACTGGCCGAGAAGATCCACAAGGAATTCGTCACGCAGATGAAGTTCGCCCGGATCTGGGGATCGGCGAAGTTCGAGGGGATGAAGGTGGAGAGAAACTACGTCCTGAAGGACCGGGACATCGTCGAGATCAACGCCTGAGGGTTAAAGGAGGCGCCGCTCCACCCGGGGGAACGACTCTGTTTCTTCGATCCATACCCGCCGTGAACGGCTTGTCCTGCGCGGTATGGCCTACCGTTTTTATTCAGTAAAGAGTGCAGAATGTCGGTAGGATGCCGGCTTCGTGCAACCCTTCCACAAGTTCCAGCAATCCGACGATCCAAATGAACCAGAGGGCGTCGAAGAGGTTTTTCCTGAAGATCCTCGGATTGGCGAGATACTGTTCGGGCTCCTTGAAGTTCGAAAACCTCGGTATGAAGGCCGGTGTGGATTTCATATATCGCCGGGCTTCATCGCCGTGAATTTGGAGCATCCGGGATTCCTCGCTCCGGATGACGGCCGGATAGTAAAGGGAAAAGGCAATGATGACGACCAAAGGAACCAACAGGGTCTCTGTCGCGCACCCCACACCGGCTCCGGCAACGAAACTGAAGAAATAAAGAGGATGTCGACAGAGGGAATAGGGGCCTTCCGTCACCAGGGTGTTGTCCTTGTACCCGGCAATGTAAAGCGTGCACCATAACCGCCCCAGAGTCCCGATTCCCACGAGAATGCAGCCGACCAGAAAGAGGATGGTGCTGACGATGGAAGTCTCTTCCCATCCAACTTTCGAAAAGATGAAAAGGATGGCCAGGGGGATGAGCAAGGCCCGCGACAGCCAGATGCGCCATTTTTCATAAAGGGTGATGACGGGCATGTCCGATTGGCCTTTCTTGTTGGATCGCGCCGGTTACTTATGCTTTCCCTGTTCCACTTTTTCGAGTTCAATCTCCCAGGAAGACACCTTCTGATCATCCCGGAAGAACGCTCCCCTGTTTCTGTAATGCTCGGCGGTCACCTTCAGGAAATATTCCATGGCCCTGTAGGTGCCGTTCTTCGACTTGCAGATCGAAAGGATTGAGTCGCCGACGATGACGAACTGCCCGTAGAGATGACCGAGGGATGGGTTGGAGGATTTCCATTCGGTGGACTCCTTCCCTTCCTCGAAAGGCGTGATTTCGTAGTCGTTGACGATGCCGATGGGCTTGTCTTCGAGGAGCAGTTTCATCCGGCTTTCATTGAGCCAGAACTGTTTCAGGTGGGTGATGCGGGCGCTCCCCTCGATGGGGACGGCTTTCCCCGCATCGTCGAAGTAGCGGCCCGTCGCGAGCCACACCCCTTCCTCCAGGATGAACGTGTGCTTCATGCCCCCGGCCCCGTTGAAAAGAGTTGTTTTTCCATAGCAGCCATTCTCCCCGCCTGTCAATCCTGTTTGTGGACCCCCGGATTTGCGCCTTGCCAGCCCCGGTGATCGATGGTATGAGACGGGCACTTCATCCGGAGGCAGGACCCAGATGCTCGGGACCATCGTGAACACCGGTGCCATCGTCGCCGGGAGCGTCATCGGGGTGATCGTCGGCAAGAGGCTTCCCGACAGACTGAAGGAAATCGTCATGCAGGCCCTCGGGCTTGCCGTCATCCTCATCGGTCTCCAGATGGCCCTTTCGGGAAAGAACCTTCTCGCCACGATCGGCTGCCTCCTCCTGGGGGCGATCACCGGCGAAATCGTCGATATCGAGCGAGGGATCGAAAGGCTCGGGGAGTGGCTGAAGGAGCGTGCCCGTTCGGACTCGTCGACCTTTGTCGAGGGTTTCGTGATTGCGTCGGTCCTCTACTGCACCGGCGCCCTGGTGATCGTCGGGTCCATCCAGGACGGGACCGTGGGAGATACAAGCACCCTGTATCTCAAGTCCCTGCTCGACGGGACCTTCTCGGTGGCCCTCGCTTCATCGATGGGGATGGGGGTTGCCTTCTCGGCCCTTTCGGTTTTCGCTGTCCAGGGGTCGATCACGCTACTGGCGGCGAAGCTTGCCTTTCTCCAGGACCCGGCGGTCCTCGATGCCGTGACATCGACGGGGGGCCTTCTCATCGTCGGCATCGGCATCAGCATCCTCGATCTCAAGAAGATCCGCGTGGGCAACATGGTCCCCGCGCTCCTTTACGCTATCCTGCTTGCGCTTTGGCTCCGGTAGGGCGGGAGGCGATGAAACCTCCTCTCACACGTTATTCGTATCCAATGCCCGGAAAAATACGAGTCGAAATTCATACCCCCTTCCGATTGTCTTCGGAATGTCTCCCTTGATAATATTTCCAGACCGCTTTGTTGCCGATGACCATGCCTTGTTCCGGCGGAAGCGGGAGCGCTTTGACCGGAACCCCTGATTCGATCACTTCAACGCTCGGGGGAGGGGGGGTCGCCGCCTCCGCCGCCCTCTTTGGACGTGCCGACCGCCAAAAGGTGTTCCTTAGAAAGTTTTGAGCACCGCGACGGGAAGGGCGGCTCGATGGACCCGCTCTTCTTCTTTTCGCTGACGCTTCGCGCCCCTTGTAAAACCCGAACCGCGTCTCGTCAACCGGACATTCATGACTCGCCGTGAGATCGGCCTTCAAATGATTCCTTCCGACGCCAGGCTGGCGATCTCCTCTCTGTCGAATCCCATCTCCCGGAGGACCTCCAGCGTGTGTTCGCCGTGAACGGGCGGGTGGAATTTCCAGCCGGGCTGATCTTCGGAGAATTTGATCGGGAATGCCTGCTGGGGGATATCACCGTCCACGGGGTGCCTCGCCTTGAACCACAGGTCCCTGTGGCGGATTTGCGGGTCCTGCAGGGCTTCTTCGAGAGTGTTCACCGGCGCGAAACAGATGCCTGCGCCTTCCAGGAGATCCACCCATTCCTGTTTGGTCTTCCGGCGGAAGACGGCGCGAAGCTCTCCGATGATCTCGTCCTGTCGCGGTGGGGGTGCGAACTGCTCCTCCGCGAGGTCCGGTCTCCCGATCAGCGCGCAGAGGGTGACCCAGTATTTTTTTTCGACGCTGCCGATCGTGATGTGACGGCCGTCCTTCGTTTCGTAGACGTTGTAAAAGGCGTAGCCCCCGCCCACCAGGGTCCCGCCGCGACGCGGCAGCCGTCCGTCCGCGAGGTACTGTGACATGACCAGTCCGAGAAAGGGTGTCAGACCGTCGAGGATGGCCACGTCGAGGTGCTGGCCTTTCCCCGTTTTTTCGCGTCGCAGGAGTGCCGCGAGAATGCCGACGACGGCCTGCAGGCCTCCGCCCGCCCCGGCGATCTGAACGGCGGGGACGGCGGGATTTCCGTTTTTTTCACCGATGAGATCGAGGATGCCGGAAAGGCCCAGGAAGTTGATGTCGTGAGCGGGAAGCCGGCTGTACGGGCCGTCCTGGCCGAAGCCGGTGAGAGAGCAGTAGATGATGCGTTCGTTGATCTTTTTCAGATCATCATAGCCGAGCCCCATCTGCTGCAGGGTCCCCGGGCGGAAGTTCTCTATGATCATGTCGGACTTCCGGACCATCCGCAGGAATACATCGCGGCCCCGCGGGTGTTTGAGATCGAGTTTCATGCCCTTCTTGTTCCGGTTCAGGATGTGAAAAAAACTTCCCGTGGTCCCGATCAGGGGCGGCGCCGTCCGGAAATTGTCCCCCCCGTCGGGGCTTTCGATCTTGATAATTTCCGCGCCGAGATCGGCCAGCATCTGCGTGCAGAGGGAGCCGGGCAGAAGCGGTGCGAGATCGAGCACCCGAATGCCTTCCAGTGTTTGCTTCATTTTTTTCTCACCTGAGAAGATCCTGTGACGGTTCCTGTGTTAAAAAAGCTGTTCACTTTTTCACAAGGGATGGACAGATTGCAAGCGAAAATTTCCCGTCACCGACATGGAAAAGGGACGTATCTTCCACACCCCCGGATATCGTCGCCCGAAGGTTCCGGAGGCCTGCGGCGGGTGTGTCCGCCCCGGAAAACAACGAAGGGGCGCCGGAGGCTCACCCCCGCAGGAAGGTCGTAACCAGACCGTTGAATTTTTCGGGGTACTCGTAGTTCGGCATGTGACCGCATTTATCGAAGACGTGGAGAACCGCGTCCGGGATACCGGCCTTTGCACGGTGGGCGTGCCGCAGAGGGAGGATCCGGTCATGGGTTCCCCAGACGATCAGTGTCGGGGCCCGGACGCTGCCGAGGTTTTCCAGGAGGGGATTCAGAACAGCGGGGCGGACACCCCGGAGGGTCAGGAGCGACCGGAGAATCTTCAGAAGGGCCCTGCGGTTTTCCCGGGGCAGAAGCAGTCCGTACCGGAGTTCGACGAAGTCATCGGTGATCACCGCGGGGTCATAGACGAGTCTCCTGAAAAAAACAGGAAGGACTCTGCGTGCGGGGTGGAGCACCCAGGGTCCGAGAAAAGGGAGGGTCGAGAGGCGCAGAGGCCAGGTCGTTTCGGGGCCGAGGCCCGCGCTCGATACGAGGACAAGTTTTTCAACCTGGTCGGGGTGGGTGAGGGTATATTGAAGGGCAAGCCCGCCGCCGAGGGAGTGCCCCACGAGGTGACAGCGCCCGATGTCCAGTGCCGACAGGAATTCACCGATGAAACGTCTGAACACTTCAGGGGTGTATTCGATGTCCGGCTTGTCGGTGTAACCGAAGCCGGGAAGATCGGGTGCGAAAACGCGATGGGCTGCCGCCAGAGCTTCGAAATTTTGTTTCCAGATTTCGGCCGAATCCCCCAGGCCGTGGAGGAGGACAACGGGCGTCCCTGAATCCCCCAGGGCCCGAAAACGCGTCTTGATCGGGCCGACCCGGATGAAGCGGATTGATGGATCGGCTGTCATGATCTGATGAGCGCCCTTTTTGAAAGAGCGGGAACCGTGCCTGAAAGCGGTCGAAAAAAAAGAGCGGACCGATCAATATCTCCGGCCGCCGCCTCCGCCGCCCATCCTGCCGGGGCCACCCCGAAATCCGCCTCCGCCTCGACTGTCGCGCCTCGGGCCGCCCTGGTCTTTTCTCGGCCTGGCCTCGTTCACGACGATCGTCTTGCCGCGCAACGAACTTCCGCTCAGTTTCCCGATGGCTTCACGGGCGGCTTCGTCGGTCTCCATTTCGACGAAACCGAATCCTTTTCCCATGCCGGTCAGTTTGTCCCTGATGATCGTAGCGGACATCACGTTTCCCAGCGTGGAGAAGTGGGTTTTGAGATCCTCTTCGGTTACATCATTGGAGAGGTTGCCCACGTAAAGTTTTTTTGCCATGCTTTTCTCCTTTCAAAAAAAACCACCACCCTCCTGAGAGCATGGTGGCCGGTTTCCTGACGGTATGTTCTTGCTCTCGGGCTCTTCGGGCCCCGCTTCCCGCCGGAAGCGACAGAGTCCAACCTGAATCGGGGAGAAGACTAACACCGAATTGTGACGGCCGTCAAGGATTCATTTTACCGGGAACCCGTGAAAACGCTTTGGAAAAATCGCCGGTGCCGTCTGCCGTCGTACGCTCCACGGGAAGACCGGAGACGACCTACATTAGATATTGCATTTTCGGACGAATTCTTTACATTAGGAGAAAAAATTTTGAAATGACGGGTTCGACGGGATGCCCCGGTGCAGACGGGCTGAGGTTGAGCGAATGAAAGGAGGTCACCTATGGGGTTTTTCGACAAAATGTTCGGAGCCAAGGAAGCCGCGGCGCCTGAAGGCTGGCAGCTTCATGAACGGACGGACCTGGGGCTCAAGTTTTCCTGTCCGGCGGACTGGCGCATCAGCGGCATCGAAGGCGGCATCGAGGTCCGCCCGCCCGACAGCGGGCGCGTAACCGATCCCTCGAGGGGGAAAGAGGTGTCGACCCCGCGCGTGGAGCTGACGGCGAAAGACGCCCCCGGCGCGGACAAGATGCTGGTCAAGGAAATGGTCAAGTCCCGCTCCGGCGAGTACCCCGATTACCGGTTTGTGAAGCACGTCTCGAACAGCGTCAAGAACGCGGACTCGGCGGTCGTCTACGAGTTTCAGTACGGGTCGGGCGAAAACATCATCACCGCTCTTTCCGCGCTCGCTCTGGGCAAGAAGCGCCTGCTGAGCGTTGTGGCTGCCGGTGCCCGAACGGATTTCGAAAAACACCGTGTCATCCTCGAGCGTGTCATATCCTCTCTTCAGGTGATCTGAAGAGGGTCTGTTCTCATTCGAGCCTAAGAGCCTGCGGAGGTGTGCATGATACGGCGGATAGACCATGTTTCCGTTGCCGTAAGGGATCTGGCCCGGGCCAGATCTTTTTTCATCGATGCCCTCGGGGGGCGTGTGCTCTTCACCGGTCCCGTACCGGCGGAGAAGTATCGCTGGACGACCATTGAACTCGGGACTTCCTGCCTCCTTGAACTTATCGATCCGCTCGGGGGTGAAGAAGGGTTCGTGGACGAATTCCTCAGGAAACGGGGCGAAGGGCTTCACCACATCACGATCCAGGTGAAAAACATTGAGGAGGCCTGCCGGACACTCGAATCCCGCGGGGTTCCCACGTTCGGGATGCGGCAGCCCATCGCGGGCTGGAAGGAGGCCTACATCCACCCGAAGCATGCCTTCGGGGTCCTCATCCAGCTGGCGGAGTTTGATCCCCTCGACTGGATTGAGCCCGGCTACATCCCTGCGGCGTACCGTGAGTTCGTCCCGCAGGAGAAATCGGACGCGGACCAGGGGCCTCTGGCCGTGCAGAGGGTCGAGACGGGTGAAGGCCCCGGGGTTGAGATCCGCAAAGGTGGAACGGCCCTCCGTGTCACCGAACAGGAAGTCGGGGTCCTGATCCAGTCTTTGAGACGTCTGCAGTCCCCCTGATAAAGACAGGGAACGCCCTTCCTTTTTTATCCCGACATCGGGCATTCTGCATCTTTTTTGCGTGAATCTGACACAACGCTTTTTCCCGGAAGATGTCAAAAGTGCCCTCGAAGGACCTCCAGGCAGTCCAGGGGGTCCTGGAGATGATCTCCTATGCTGAACTCGCCGTGAGTGAGTTCTACGGGGCCGTCCAGTCCGACGACGTCGATTTCAACGAGCTTTTCAATCGGATCCGCGAGGAGATCTTCTTCCACCGCAAGAGGATCAGCCGCCGGATCAAGGAAAAGGCTCACAGCGCCATCATTCTCTCCTGTTAGAGTCCATGTATTATCAGGAATACAAGAGAAGCTCCCCGGTGCTTCTTTTGTTGCGGGGTCCATTTTTAGAGTTTACAGGCCGGGCCCCGCGTGGTAGGAAGCATAAAGTAATCCTGCGGAAGGCCTTGTGATGAAAGAATCCCCCTGTAGATCGGTTGCGATCGCCCTTTTGGTGTTCTTCTCGATTCTGGCTGTAACGGGTTTTTTTGAAGGGCGGATCCCCCTGAATGTTCCCGACTTTGCCTTTCTCTCCGACCCGGGTGATTCTGAAGGCGCGACCCAGTGCCAGCACATCCAGGGGCCTGCTCATTTCATTCGGCCGGATTCCCCCGGGGAAAGCTCCTGTCGGCCTTTTGTTTTTCCTGATGGCAGCGCCCGGGTGCAGCTCCGGGCGGTCATCCCACCCTCTGCGATGCGTGCTCCACCGGGTCACGTCTTATCTCATTTGTTTTGCCTTTAATCCCGGGTCATCGGAACAGTTTTTTCCTTATAAAGGGATCCATATCCGGGATCGGTCCCGCCGAACGAGGGGTCGATGATCCCGGGCGGAAGGATGCAGGACGGGAAAATCCCGTGGTGTCTCACCTCCGCTCCTGGTCCCGGAGAAGCCGGGGACAGGGCTTCATCCGGCGTCCGGGGGATTCTGAAATTGGAAAAAGAACCCCGACGGAATTTGGATTCCCACGGCCGGATGTGCCGGCCGTGATCCCCTCTGCAGCCTGTGGCGGAAAGGAGAATGTGGGTATGGGAAGCATCGGCATGCCGGAACTCATCATCATTCTTGTGATTGCTCTGGTCATCTTTGGTCCCCGCAAGTTGCCTGATCTCGGTTCGTCCCTGGGCAAGGCGATCCGGGATTTCAAGAAGGCCATCAACGAACCGGACGAGAAAAAGGGAGACGAAAGGGGCAACCGCAAAGAGGGTTAGGATGATTTTCATTTGTATCCCTTCCGGGTTCCGGGGTATTCATCCCCGGCTCCCGGGGAGGCTGCGGTTTTGACGGCGGACAGAGACCGGAGAAAAATCAGGAAGATCCTCGTCGCGAACCGGGGGGAAGTCTGCCTCCGAATCCTGGTCGCGGCGAAGGAGATGGGCATCGATGTCGCCATGGCCTATGAAGAGCCGGACAGCGATGCCTGTTTCATCCGTTTTGCCGATGAGGCCATCCTGATCGGTAGCGGTCCGGTGAAGGACTATCTGGATATCGAAAAAATGATCTGGGCCGCCCGGCGAACCGGTGCCGATGCCATCCATCCGGGCTACGGTTTCCTTTCGGAGAATCCCGATTTCGCCGAGGCCTGCGAGAAAGCGGGAGTGATCTTTATCGGCCCGCCCGCCGTCGTGCTTCGCAACCTGATCAACAAGGCGACAACGCGGGGTCTCATGCTGCGGGCCGATGTGCCCACCATTCCGGGAACGCAGCTTCTTTCATCCGGCGAAAGGGGGCTCCATGAGGCCGTGGCCTTTGGAAGGCGTTACGGTTACCCCGTCATCGTCAAGGCAACGGAAAGCGGAGGCGGCCGCGGGGTCCGCATGATTCGTGACGAAGGAACACTCGTCAAACATCTGACCCGGATCCGGGCCAGACCCCGGCAGGTCTGGCTCAAGGGCGCTTTCCTGGAGAAGTGCATCGAGTCGGTCAAGACGGTCTCGATACCCATACTGGCGGATCGTTACGGGAACGTCATTCACCTGGGATCCCGTGACGGGTCCATCCAGAGGAGGTTCCAGAAGATCCTGGAAATCGCGCCCGCGAATGTTCCGGAGGATACTCTCGAGTCCCTTTACGACGCGGCGACCCGGATTGCCCGGGAAGTCGGATATGTCAGCGCCGGTTCCATTGAGTTTCTGGTCGACCCGGAGACCGGTGAATACTGGTTTGTCGCGATCAACAGGCGCCTGCAGGTGCCCCATACCATTACGGAAGAATTGACCGCTGTAGATATCGTGAGAGAGCAGATCCGAATTGCCGAGGGCCACAGGCTCGACATCCGGCAGGAAGATATAAAACTGCTCGGAAAGGCCGTACAGGTCCGGATCAACGCCGAAGACCCTCTCAACAATTTCAGACCCGAGGCGGGGAAAAAAATAGACCTTTATATGCCTCCCGGCGGACCGGGTATTCGGCTGGACGGCATCCTGTACCCGGGGTACAGCATTCCCGCTGAGTACGACTCCCTTCTCGTCAAAATGACCGTTCGAGGTTACGACTGGGAGCAGGTGGTGAACCGTCTCGAGCGGGCACTCGATTCCTTTCTCATCGTTGGTCCCCAGACCACGATCCCCCTCTACCGGGCCATTTGCGACGAGCCGGACTTCAGACAGGAGAAGATCGACACGGCCTACATCCAGACACATCCCCAGGTCTTCCAGTACCCCGATCCCGGTCGGAGGATTGCGAGGCTTGAGTCGTTCCTCATGGAAATCTATTTGGAGGAAGTTCTCCCGGCCAACTGGGCCGAATGGCTCTGAGTCGCTTTTGACGGTTTTGGTCATGTCCGCTCGGATAGTGAAGCGCAGGATCAAAAAGCTGCTGATTGCAAACCGGGGAGAGGTGGCCCTGCGTGTTCTGCGAACCGCCACCGAGATGGGTCTTCAGGTCGTGCTCGTTTATGAAAAACCGGATCGCGAGGCCTATTACATCCGGACGGCCGAGGAGGCGGTCTTGATCGGGGACGGTCCCATCAGAGACTATCTCGACATTGAGAAGATCATCCGCGTCGCCCGCGAAACAGGGGCAGACGCCGTGCACCCGGGCTACGGCTTCCTTTCGGAGAATCCGGATTTTGCCGAGGCCTGTGAAAGGGCGGGGATCCTGTTTGTGGGCCCGCCCTCCCGCGTGGTTCGAGACCTGGGGAATAAAGTGCTGGCCAGGGAGATTGCGCGACGGGCCGGAATCCCCTGTATCCCCGGGTCCTGCGACCTGCCTTCCGGCGAAGAGGGCATCAAACAGGCGGCGGATTTTGCGGGGAAATGCGGCTACCCCGTTATGATCAAGGCCTCGGCCGGAGGCGGAGGGCGTGGGATCCGGAAGGTGAAGAGCGAAGAGGAACTGGCCCAGCAGATCCGGCGATCGCGAGTGGAGGCTCTCAAAGCTTTCAAGAACGAAAATGTCTTCGTGGAGAAATGCATCGAATCGCCGCGGCACATCGAAATACAGGTGCTGGCCGACGAACATGGCAACGTCATTCACCTGGGATCCCGTGACTGTTCAATACAGCGGAGACATCAGAAAATGCTTGAACTCGCGCCGGCGAGTCTGCCGGAGAACGTCCTGCAGAAAATGAACGATGCCGCCGTTCGTGTCACCCGGGAAGCCGGGTATGTCAACGCGGGGACCGTCGAGTTCCTTGTCGATCGGAAAACGAACGAGTTCTGGTTCATGGAGATGAACACGCGTCTTCAGGTCGAGCACACGGTCACGGAAGAGCTTGTGAACGTTGATCTCGTGCGGGAACAGATCAAGATTGCCGAGGGGAAACCTCTGGACATTCCGGAAGGGCGTATCCGGCTTTGGGGAAAGGCCGTACAGGTCCGGATCAACGCCGAGAATCCCATGAACAACTTTGCGCCTCAGGGAGGTAAAACCGTCCATTTTTATCTGCCGCCGGGCGGTCCCGGCATCCGCCTGGACGGCGTGATCTACGAAGGCTACAGGGTTCCGACGGAATATGATTCTCTGCTGGTGAAGCTTACCGTTCGTGCCCGCAACTGGGAACAGACGGTGGAGAGACTCCGGCGGGCTCTGAACATCTTCTTGATTGTCGGACCGGAGACGACCATCCCCTTTTACAGGGCCATCTGTCGCGACCCCGATTTCATCAATGAAACATTCGACACCGGTTACATTGAAACCCACCCGGATGTCTTTCGTTACCCGGAACCCTCGCAGGAAATCCGGCGGCTTGAGAAGGACATCTCTCATGTTCACACCAGCATCTTCTTTCCCTATGTGTATTGATTTTCTTATGACCCGTCATCTCTCTCGCGCCCCGTCACATCCGTGGACTCCCGAGCCGGGGCGGGTCCCTGAATAACCGTGAATTCCCGCCCCGGAAAAAAATGCCTTCCGGAGCCCCGAAAGTAACCGCCCGGAACAGGGGACCCCGGGGCATGTCGAGTCATTATCCCTGTCATATCCGTGGTTTGAAAAAAAGGCGGCTTTTTCAACCCGATGGCACATTTTCTGCCCTTGAACAGGATCGAACTCTGTTGTGAAAGGAGCCGCCTCATGATTGCACAGACGACCTTCTCTCTGCTTCTTCTGGCTGCCATATTTGTCACGGCCTTCAACATGGAGGTCAAGGAGATGGGACTGGCCTCCAATTTTTACGCCCTCCTGGTTGTTTTGGGGGGGACCTTTGCGGCCACGCTCATCGCTTACCCGCTGAAAAAGCTGCTCTGGACCGCGCATCTCCTCAAAAAATCCTTTACCCGCCGCGAGGAGATGAACGCGACGATCGAGAGTATCGTCAACCTGGCTTATACCTACCGGAAAAAGGGGGTCCGCCAGCTGGAGCAGGAGGCGGGCAATCTGCCGCCGGGTCTTCTGAAGACCGGTGTCGATCTGATCACCTACCGCTACTCGCGGGAAAAGATCGAGCAGATTCTGCTCAAGGAGGCCCTGTTCACGCACAACCAGTGCGAGACGTCGCACAAGATGCTCTACAACATGGCCCGCCTTGCGCCGGCCCTGGGGCTCGCCGGAACCATCATCAGCCTGATCCGCATCTTCGGGCACATCAGCGACCCCCAGAA
>DAOTMG010000005.1:0-103931 GCA_035450185.1 Syntrophales bacterium
CTTGTCGACTTCCAGGGCCTGGCGCTCGATGCTCATGTTCCGGTGGATGATGCCGATGCCGCCCTGCTGGGCCATGCAGATGGCGGTGCGTGATTCCGTGACCGTGTCCATGGCGGCGCTGACGATCGGGATCTTCATGGCGACATTCTTCGTCAGATGAGTCGAGGTGTCGACATCTTTCGGCAGGATACTCGACAGGGCCGGCATCAGAAGAAGATCGTCGAATGTCAGGGCGTCTCTCACCTGATCTTCCAGCATGATAAACCTCCGTCTTGAAATGCGGAACCCCTCGCCCGCGGCGGGCCTGACGGGATCACCCCCGGGGCATGGTCTTTCTCCCTAGGAGTCGTGATTCCGTATATAATATTTCTTCCCGTTCAGGTCGAGGAAGAAGTCCTCCCTCCCCTCTTCCTGCGCGAAATAATCGGCGATCTGGTAATAGCTCGCCCTGAGAAAACGCGCCGGAAAACGCTTTTCCTTGACGTCGCAGTAAAGAACATTCTCCCGGCCGATGCGGACGGTCTCCGGTGCGAGCTCCTCACATGTTTCGTCGCTCAGGAAAAGAAGGAGTTTCTCGTCACCGTCTTCAGCCGAACCGGCGTGGTACACGGCGCGAACCACGAAGGCCGTGTCTTCCACCTCCACGGATGCGATATCATTGGCATATTCGATATAGTACCCCCCTGAATCATCCCGGTGGAGGTTCTGGTAGAAGAGGTTGACGATTTCCTTTCGGAACATCTCAGCCCCTTTATAGTACCACACGCCTTCTTTGTCGATCCGGATGAAGCTTGGGGGCAGATCCTGGGCCTTGACTGTCATGCGGGGATACTCTGGGAGTCCTTTTTTTTTGAAATATCGCTCTTGAGTCCGGTGGAATTCGTAGGGACCTGCGAAAGGAATCAGCCGGCGGGCCGCAGACCGCCGACCCGGAGCGCTTCGCTGTCGAGCAGGATCGTCACCGGCCCGTCATTGACGAGCCGGACCTTCATCATGGCCTGGAATTCGCCCTCCCGTACACGGTTCATTCTTGCCCGGGCCGTCTCGACGAAGTATCGGTAGAGATCCCTGGCCGCCTGCGGGTCGGCGGCATCGGTGAATGAGGGCCGCCGCCCTTTCCGGCAATCCGCCCAGAGGGTGAACTGGGATACAACCAGCAGCTCACCGCCCGTCTCGAGGAGGGAGAGGTTCATCTTGCCTTCGGCGTCTTCGAAGATTCGAAGGTGGATGATTTTGTCCAGCAGGTATTCGGCATCCTCCCGGGTGTCCCTTCTTCCCACACCGAGCAGGACGAGGATCCCCTTTCCGATCCGGGAGATCTCCTTTTGATCCACGGTGATGGAAGCCTCTCCGACGCGCTGGATGAGCGCTCTCATGGGTGACCCTGTCCGCTGCGGTTTGGGGGATGTTAGCAACAAACCTGTTTCCCTTCAAGCCTTTTCTCTCTTCGCACCGAAGGCCCGATCGCTTTTCCCTTGTTCGGCGAAACGCAACTTGCTATATCTTATCCGTGTCTGCAAAAAAGAAAACATGTCTCCTGATCAACCCCTGGATTCAGGATTTTGCCGCCTATGACTTCTGGTTGAAACCGCTCGGCATCCTGTACATCGCCTCCTTCCTCAGGGCCTGCGGTTACGGCGTCGCCTTTCTGGACTGCCTGAACATCCTTCACCCGGCTCTCCCCTCACAGATGCAGGTCGGGGGTTTCAAAAGACATCCCTCGGGTCGGGGAAGCCTCCCGAGGGAAATCATCCCACGCCCGGCGGCTCTGGCGTCGGTTCCCCGCAGATACAAGCGATACGGCATCACCCCACGCATGTTCCGGGATGATCTCCGGGCACTCCCCCGGCCGGATCTCATCCTTGTGACCTCCATGATGACCTACTGGTATCCCGGCGTGTCGGAAGCCATTCGGTTCATCCGCGACGTCTTCCCCGGTGTGCCGGTGATCCTCGGTGGAATTTACGCGACACTTTGTCCTGACCACGCCGTTCGCGCGAGCGGCGCCGACTGGGTGCTGCCCGGCGAGGGAGAAGCGGCCCTCGCCGGCTGGATCAGGGATCATTTCGGCGATCGGTCCGTCGCGGAAACCGGAAGCCCAAACCTGGACGCCCGTCCTTATCCCGCTTTTGATCTTCTGCCCGTCAAAGACCAGCTTCCGATCATGACCTCCAGGGGCTGCCCCTTCCGCTGCAGTTACTGCGCATCGCACCTCCTGAGAAAAGACTTCCGGTGCAGGGATCCCATCCGAGTCGTCGACGAGATCGATCACTGGCACCGGCTCTACGGCATCCGGAACTTCTCCTTTTACGACGACGCCCTCCTGGTCGGGGCGGGGCAGCGGGCCGTCCCGATGATGCGGGAGATCATACGGCGGGGTCTCGACTGTGATTTCCACTGCCCGAACGGCCTGCACCTGCGGGAGGTCACCGCCGAGGTCGCAGGACTCCTCCATCGGGCCCGTTTCCGGACCATCCGCTTCGGCCTTGAAACGGCCTGCGAGACGCGTCAGGAGACAACGGGAGGCAAGGTGACCAACGAGGAATTCCGCCGCGCCATCGCCTACCTGAAAGAGGCGGGTTATCGCCCGGAGGACATAGGGGTTTATATCCTCTGCGGTCTTCCGCACCAGGAGGCGCGAGAGATCCGGGAGTCTATCGATTTTGCGAAATCCTGCGGGGCAAGACCCGTCCTTGCCGAGTTTTCACCGATCCCCGGTACGCCGGTCTGGGAAGAGGCCGTCGGCGCATCGTTCTACCCCATTGCCGAGGAGCCTCTCTTCCACAACAACACCCTGCTGCCCTGCCGGAGCGAAAGCCTGACACCGGAGGTCTACCAAGAGCTGAAGAGGCTCTGCCGGAACCGCTAGACGCGGTTTTCCTCTTGCATCGACGGCGAAAAGCCATTATATAGAAACCCTTGCATTGCCATGGGTGGATTTTTATGACACACATCTTCTGGATCAGGCAAATCACCATCGCTCTTTTGTCCCTGTTGTTCCTGCTGTTCGGCGTCTATCTCCTCTTTTCGGCCTATGGCATGAAAAACCCCCACGAGTTCATCATGACTTTCTTCGCGTCGAACCTCATCATCCTGATCAGCTTGGTGGGACTCTCCTACCCGGTGTTCAAGATCTTTTCGCATCTGAAATCCCTCAAGACCTGAGGACGGAATGAAACCGATGTCCCTCATCGATAAAAGGACGCTCCTCCGTACCTGGCTCCCTCTCCTGGCACTGATGGCAACGTTTGTTTTCGCGCCGTCGTCTGCGCCTGCCTGCGATCTCGAGAAAAAGGTCCGGAAATACGAACTGGAAAACGGTCTCGTCGTCCTTCTCCTGGAGAGGCACGTCAACCCCACCGTGTCCTTCTATATCCGCCACCGGGTCGGAGCCCTCGAAGAGGGTGAAGGATTGACGGGAACGGCCCATCTCCTCGAACACATGCTCTTCAAGGGGACGAAGACGATCGGGACGAAAGACTACCGCAGGGAGAAGAAAGTCCTGGACGAAATCCGCAAGACGGGAAACGCCCTCGATCTGGAGCGTCTCAAGGGCGAGCAGGCCGACAAAAAGACCGTCGAGCGTCTGTCTGCCGAACTTCGCGAACTCCAGACCCGGGCCAAGGGCCTGATGGTCGATAATGAAATCGACAGACTTTACACCGAAAACGGCGCCGTCGATCTCAACGCCTCGACGGGCCAGGACCTGACGACCTATCATGTGAGTCTGCCGGCCAACAAGGTGGAACTGTGGGCCCGGATCGAGTCCGACCGGATGGAGAACACGGTTTTCCGCGAGTTCTACTCTGAGCGGGACGTCGTCAATGAGGAAAGAAGGCAGACCGTCGAATCGGTTCCCAAGCGGAAACTCATGGAGCTTTTTCTGGCCACGGCCTTCAAGGCCCATCCTTACCGGCGACCGATCATCGGGTGGCCCTCGGACGTTTCTTCGCTCCCCATCGACTACGTCGAGCGGTTTTTCAAGACCTACCATGCACCGAATAACACCGTCATCGCCGTCGTCGGCGACATCGATCCGGCCGCGACCCTGAAGGTTGTGAAGAAATACTTCGGCGCCATCGGCCGGGCGCCGCTCCCTCCTCTCCGCGTGACGACGGAGCCGCCGCAGGCGGGCGAGAGGCGCGTGGAACTCCTGGCCGACGCGAACCCCTACCTCCTGATCGGCTATCACAAACCCGCCCTCCCCGCTTTCGACGACTACGTCTTCGACGTCATCGACGCTCTTCTGACCCGGGGCCGGACGTCCCGGCTTTACAGGGCTCTGGTGGAGGAGCGGGGTCTCGCGGAGAGCATCGACACGGCAAACGGCTTCCCGGGCTCCAAATATCCCAACCTCTTCGTCTTCATGGCCGCGCCGCGGCACCCGCACACGGCAAAGGAGCTCGAAGATGCGATTTATGAGGAGATCGAAAAGTTGAAGCGTGAGCCGGTGACCGCCCGGGAGCTCGAAAAGGTCCTGAACCAGTTCCGGGCCGACCTGGTCCGTGACCTCGACTCCAACAGAGGACTGGCGAGCAAGCTGTCCTATTACGAGGCGATCGCCGGCGATTTCCGTTACATCACAGGGCACCTCCAGGTCGTCGAGTCGATCCGGCCCGAGGACATCATGAAGACCGCCCGGACCTATCTCACCTCCGAAAACAGGACCGTCGCCACGGTGGTCCGAAAGGAAAAACCATGAGCGCCGGGCGGCTGTTCTTCATCTTCCTGATCGCGGTCCTCCTGTTGCCCCCGGGTGACGGGAACGGAGCTCCGCCCCTGCCGGACCCGCAAAAGCTGAAATACCCCGCTCTTACTTTTTCTCCCCCGGAGCCGCAGCGCGTCGAGCTCGAAAACGGCATGGTCCTTTACGTGCTCGAAGACCGGGAATTGCCCGTGGTCAACATTTCGGCCGTCATCCGGACCGGGTCCGCCTACGACCCGGAGGGGCGGGAGGGGCTCGCCGACCTCACGGCCCGTGTCATGAGGACGGGCGGCACGCGGAGCATGACCGGGGACGAAGTCGACAATCTCCTCGAATTCACCGCCGCGACCCTGTCGCTCTCGGCGGGGACCGACGCCGCCACGGCCGATTTCTTTGTCCTGAAAAAGGACTTCGACCGCGTCTTCGGGGTCTTTGCCGACATCCTGATGGCCCCCGCTTTCAATGAAAAAAAGCTCGAACTGGCCAAGAACCTCAAGATCGAGGAATTGCGGCGAATTGCCGACGTCCCTCAGAAACTGGCTTTCCGGGAGTTCCGGAAAGTGCTCTACAGCGGAAATCCGCGGGGGCGGCTGTCGACCGTAGAATCCATCGGCCGCATTGAAAGGGAGGATCTGGAAGGATTCCACCGTCGGTTCTTCTCCCCCCGCAACGTCATGATGGCCGTCTCCGGCGATATCGACGGCAGGGAGATCGTAGAGAAATTCCGCCGTCATTTCGGGTCCTGGCGGGGTGACGGGCCCGTCAGGGATGTCCCGCCGCCGGGAGAAAAACTCTCCGCTTCGATCCACTATCTCCAAAAGGAGGGGCCTCAGTCGACGATCATCATCGGGTTTCTCGCCCCCGAGAAAAAGAGCGACGATTTTTATCCCTTCACTCTTCTCGACTTCATTGTCGGAAGCGGCGGGTTCCGGTCCCGGATCTTCAGCGAAATCCGCAGCAACCTGGGGCTCGCCTACAGCGCGGGCAGTTACTACGAGGGCCGGACGGGGTACGGTGTCTTCGGTTCCTATGCCATCACGAAATCCGATGCCACAGGCAGGGTTTTCGCCCGGCTGCAGGAAATCCTTAAGGACGTCACCCGCCGGAGGGTCGGGGAAGAGGAGCTCCTCTGGGCCAAGCGCTCGATCGTCAACAGCTTTATCTTCTCCTTCAGCTCGACCGACATGATCGCGACACAGCAGATGATGATCGAATTCCTCGGCCTCCCGCCCGGTTATCTCCGCGATTATCGCGGCCGCATCGAGGCTGTGCCGCCGGAAGACCTCCTCCGGGTCGCGGTGCGATACCTCCGCGGCGATCGAGCAACCGTCCTGATCGTCGGCGACGAAAAAAATTTCGACCGTCCCCTTTCCTCCTTCGGGGACGTGAGGAAAATAGAGGCAAAGTAGACCATGATCGATCGTTCCCTTTATCAGAGAATCGCGGGACGTATCGACTCCTACCGTGATGACATGGTCCGGATGCAGATCGAACTGACGGCCATCCCGGCTCTGGCCCCCGAAAACGGGGGGGACGGGGAGGAGAGAAAAGCCGCCTATCTCGCGAAGCGGCTCCGATCCCTGGGTTTCGACGGCATCGAGGAGCATCGGGTTCCCGACGACCGGGTGTCCTGCGGATACCGTCCGAACATCGCCGTTCATATCCAGGGGAAACGGCCGGACGGGAAGGTCTGGATCCTGACCCACCTGGACATCGTCCCGCCGGGGGAGCGGACAGCCTGGGAGAACGATCCCTACCAGGGTTTCGAGCGCGACGGCCGCGTTTACGGCCGCGGCACGGAAGACAATCAGCAGGACATGGTGGCCTCGATCTTCGCCGTCAAGGCCTTCCTCGACGAGGGAATCCGGCCCGAACGCCCGATCGGGCTCGTCTTTGTCGCCGATGAGGAAACGGGAAGCAAATGGGGCATCGATTATCTGGTCACGAACGGCAGGATTTCCGTCCATGAAACCGATCTCGTGGTCATCCCCGATTTCGGAAACGACGACGGCTCCATGATCGAGGTGGCGGAAAAGAGCGTGCTCTGGGTCCGTTTCCAGACGAAAGGCAGGCAGTGCCACGCGAGCAAACCCTCCCTCGGGAACAACGCCTTCCTGGCGGCCTCGAACCTCGTCGTCAGGCTTCAGACGCTGCACACCCTGTTCGACGCCGTGGACCCGCGCTACGACCCCCCCGGGAGCACTTTCGAGCCGACGAAAAAAGAGGCCAATGTTCCGAACGTCAACACGATCCCCGGCGACGACATTTTCTACCTGGACTGCAGGATTCTGCCGGACTATTCTCTGGACGACGTGCTCGGGCGGATGCGGACCATCGCCGATGAAGTTGAAACCGCTTTCGGCGTCCGCATCGAAATCTCGACGATCCAGAAGCTTCAGGCCCCGCCGCCGACTCCGGACAACGCACCGGTCGTCCGGGCCCTCCAGGAAGCCGTCAGGGAGGTGTACGGCGTCTCGGCATCTCCCGTGGGGATCGGCGGCGGAACGGTGGCCGCCTTCTTCCGCAGCGGGGGGTTTCCGGCCGCCGTGTGGAGCCGGATCGGCCAGAACGCCCATCAGCCCAATGAAAGCTGCCTCATCGAAAACATGATCGGAAACGCCAAGGTCTACTGCCGCCTTTTCCTCCAGCCCTGAGGAGACCGTAAAACCGGTTGCAATGAAAGGGCTAACATGTTAGCATCCTTATGAAAATCAGACGGAAAAACCGGGTCTTTTATTGAAGGCACAGCTGGAAGATTTATCCCTTCGCAAGTTAAGCTTTCCCAACAACAGCGTCCTGCGCCTTCTTTTCGGCGAACGGGACCAGCACATCAAACTCATCGAAAAGCTTCGGAAGGTGAAGATCTCCGTCCGGGGGAACCAGGTCTCCCTCTCGGGGGACCGCTTCGACGTCGACCTCACCGAACGGCTCCTCGTCCAGCTCTACGGCCTCATCGAAAAGGGCTACCCCGTCTTTTCGACCGATATCGATTTCGCCCTCCGGATTCTGACGGAAAACAGATCCACCCACCTCGAGGATATCTTCCTCGACCGGGTCTTCATCTCCTCGAAGAAACGGATCATCACCCCCAAGAGCATCGCCCAGAAACAGTACATCGACGCCATCCGGAAGCACGACATGGTGTTCGGGATCGGCCCGGCGGGCACGGGAAAGACCTACCTCGCCATGGCGATGGCGGTGGCCTACCTCATCGACAAGAAAGTGAACCGCATCGTCCTGACGAGGCCGGCGCTGGAGGCCGGCGAAAAACTGGGCTTCCTCCCCGGCGATCTGGCCGACAAGATCAACCCCTATCTCCGGCCGCTCTACGACGCCCTGTACGACATGATGGATTTCGACAAGGCCATGGATCTCACGGCCAAAGGCGTCATCGAGGTCGCTCCGCTCGCCTTCATGAGAGGGCGCACGCTCAATGACTCGATCGTAATCCTCGACGAAGCGCAGAACACCACCTCCGAGCAGATGAAGATGTTTCTCACGAGACTCGGGTTCGGCTCGAAGGCGATCATCACGGGGGACGTGACCCAGACCGACCTGCCCTCCGACAGGACCTCGGGCCTGATCGAGGTGGAGGGCATCCTGGGACAGACACCGGGTATCAGCTTCATCTATTTCACCGAGATCGACGTGGTACGGCATCCCCTGGTTCAGGACATCATCCGCGCCTACAACCACATCGACCGGAAAAAGGCGCGGCCCAGGGAAACCTGACCTGCCGTCGCTTTCCACGAAAAAAATCCGGGATCATCCATGGCCGTCATCATTCAGAACAGGCAGGCGTCCCCAAAAGTCGATATCCCGGCCCTTCGTCGTTCCGCCCGGACGGTCCTGAGATACCTGGGCCGCCCCCGGGACGAAGTCAGCATCCTGCTCGTGGACGACCGGGAGATCCGGGACATGAACAGGACCTACCTCAAGCGGGACCGTCCGACCAATGTCATCGCCTTCCCCATGCACGAGGGCCCCTTCCGGGATCTTCACCCGCGGTTGCTGGGCGACGTCGTTATTTCCATAGAGACCGCCGCCCGTGACGCGGCAAAGGAAGGGGTGACCCTCGAGGATGAAATTCTATTTCTTATGATCCACGGCGTGCTCCATCTCCTCGGCTACGACCACGAGGGAACCGGGGCCGACGGCCGACGCATGAGGGACCAGGAGCGGAGGGTCTTCGACGCCGTGAAAAACACCGCCGGGAAATAAAAAAAGCGACGCCGGTTCCCGGCGTCGCCCGATCGTGCGATCTTCAGGATCGGATCACCCCCCCGCATCGATCTTGGCGGTCTTGATCCTGATGACCTGCCCTGCTTTCAGTTGATCGCTTTTCAACTGGTTCAGCTTACGGATCTCCGACGTCGTCGTGTTGTACCGCGATGCAAGCGCGTAGAGCGTGTCGCCTTTCTTCACCGTATAGGTGACAACGCCCTGACCGGCCGCAGGGGCCTGCCCCGTCTTCCTGGCCTGCACCTTCTTGGGCGCCTTCGTTTTCTTCGGCGACGCGGCCAGAGGCACCCGGATGACCTTGCCCGATTTCAGCTTCGCATCGGCACCCAAGCCGTTGTAGGCGAGAATGGTCCTCGCCGGCACGCCGTACTGCTTCGAGATCGTCTGGGCCGTCTCGCCCGGTCGGACACGGTGCTTGACATATCTTTTCCCCTTCACCCGCTCGTAAAGGGGCGGCTTGGCCTCCGCGATCTGATTCTCCACCATGGCATACTGTCTGCCGAGTCCGACGGGAATCTTCAGGCTGTACTCCTTGTCGGGGGTCTGCTGGTGGCGCAGCTCCGGGTTGAGAAGCGTCAGGGTCTCTTTCGGAATGTTGAGGTTCACCGCGACATCCTGAAGGCGCATGCTCTTGCCGGTCTTGACGGTTTCATATTCGATCGGGCAGGCCATGTCCCCCTCGAGGTCCATGCCGTATTTCTTGGGGTTCCTGATGATGTGCAGGGTGGCGAGGAAGCGCGGGACGTACCGTGCCGTCTCATAGGGAAGCATGTGATAGAGGTCCCAGAACCGGTCGAGATAGTTGATCTGCTGCGTCGAGATAACCTTCAGCACCCTCCCCTCCCCGCAGTTGTAGGCGGCCAGAACGGTGAGCCAGTCCCCGAAGATGCCGTGGAGATCCTTCATGTAAGCGATGGCCGCCCGGGTGGATTTCTCAACGCTCATCCGCTCATCCACCCAGAGGTCACGATTCAGCCCGTACTTGTACCCCGTCGAGGGAATGAACTGCCACAGGCCGAGGGCTCTCGCCCTCGAAAGGGCGTGGACCTGGAAGCCGCTTTCCACCAGAGGAAGCCAGGCCAGCTCCTGGGGCAACCCCGCGTCCTTGAGATAGCCCTTGACGGTGGGCAGATAAAAGCCGGAGCGCTGGTAAGACCGGATGAAGAAACTCCTCTCGATCGTCTGAAAGGACCGGATCTCCTTTTCCACGTCCTCATTCATCAGGAGGGGTATTTCGCTGCGCCGGCCGTTCGTGAGACCGCTCTTGGAGGTGTAGATCTGCACGATGCGCATGGAGATCATCAGGCGGAGGTCATCCTTCTGGCGGGCCAGGGTCGATTCCCCGTTGACATCCAGAAGAAGCCCGTAAGCCTGGTCGAGGGTTTTGAGCGCCCGCTCGATATCCCCCTTCCGGCGGTACTCCTCCGCCTGCTTGAGAAGGATGAGGGCATCGTCCGTCTCGTCGTCCGGTTCGTCCGTTGCGACGTCCGCCGAATCGACCTGGTGGTCCCGTCCCGTCTCCGTTCTGACCTGGGAAAGACCGTTTCGATGATCCGCCTCGCCAAGCACCTTTTTGATCGCTTCTTCAGGGGGACAGTCTGCTCTGTTCCCGGCCGCCGGTGCCGGGACGCCGCCAGACGTGGAGAGCTGAACGGGCTTCTCGGACGAACCCTCTCTCACCAGCCGGCTTTTCTTTTTCGTCTGGACGGTCTTCGAGTCCGGACTCCCGGACGCCGTGACGGGGGGCGTGGTATGGGCACAGGAGATCAGGAATAGAAGGAGGATCGGGAAAATCAACCGCTTCGCAAACGACATCAGGGAAAACTCCTTGAGATGAATTCTATGGTTTGCTGGCGGGACTCGCGCGGATCCCGCAATCCTCATACCGGCGGCAAGGCCGGCCGCGGCCCCAAGCCCTTTCTTTTCTTCTCCGCTTCCGATGTTCTCGGTGCATCTACCAGACCTCCGCGCGGAATGTCAAAGATTATTTGCCTTTTACCGGCGGGTCGGCAGCGCAAGACCGCGATTTTATTACCCGGCGCCTATTCTATGCAAAAAAAGAGCCTTTCGGGGGCTTCCGGCGGTTAAATGAACCCCGCCAATGAAAAAACAAGAGGATTTCAACCCGATGCCGCCGCTTCACTCAAAAGGTAAGCCTCGATGAAGCCGTCGATATCCCCGTCGAGCACCCGCTGGACGTTTCCGACCTCAAGGTTGGTGCGGTGATCCTTGATCAGTTTGTAGGGGTGGAGCACGTAGGATCGGATCTGGCTTCCCCAGGCGATGTCTTTCTTCGACGAGTGCAGCGTATCCATCTTTTCTTCCTGCTCTTTTTTCTTGAGCTCGAAAAGTCTGGACCGGAGCACCTTCAGGGCCATCGCCTTGTTTTTGTGCTGTGAGCGTTCGTTCTGGCACTGCACGACGAGACCCGTGGGGAGATGGGTGATCCGGACGGCCGAATCGGTCTTGTTCACATGCTGTCCCCCCTTGCCGCCAGCCCGGTAGGTGTCGATCTTCAGGTCTTTTTCATCGATATCGACGACGATTTCCTCATCGACCTCGGGATAGACGAAAACAGAAGCGAAGGATGTGTGCCGGCGGCTGCCGGCATCGAAGGGAGAAATGCGGACGAGCCGGTGGATGCCCGACTCGGCCTTGCTGTACCCGAATGCGTATTCCCCCTCGATGTGGAGGGTGACACTCTTCACCCCGGCTTCCTCACCGGACTGGTAATCCAGAATCCGGGTCTTGAAGCCCTTCTTTTCCGCCCACCGCAGGTACATCCGCAGGAGCATCTCCGCCCAGTCCTGCGCCTCCGTGCCGCCGGCGCCGGCATGGACGGTCATGATGGCGTTCTTCCCGTCTTCGGCCTGTCCCAGGATGGCCTTGATCTCTTCGTCCCTGACCGCCTCCAGCAGCCTGTCGCCGTCGTCGTCCATCTCCGCCAGGGCCTTTTCATCGTCCTCCTCCCGGGCGATCTCGAAAAGCTCCTCGAGGTCCCGCGCGTCTCCTTCGAGTCCGGCAAACCGTGCGAGGGTGGCCTCCAGCCGGTTCTTTTCCTTCAAGAGTTCTCTGGCCTTTTCAGGCTGATCCCAGAGATCCTGCCTCGCGGTGACCTTTTCCAGTTCCCCCAGCCTCTTCCGCCGGTTTTCTATTTCAAAGATAGCCTCGAAGGGTTTCCAGTTTTTTTCGGATCTCTTTGATTTTGCCCGGTAGATCTTCAAACATTTATGCGCTCCTCCCTCTTTTCATAATGCCTATCATAACGAAAAAAGCCATGCAGAGATAGACAAAAAGATCCCCGAATCGGGAATAAAAGGTTCGAACATCCATGACACCAAAGACGCCATCCAGGGTCGTCGTTTCAAAAAGGCCGGTCTGAGAGAGGATCTCTCCCGTCGGCGCGATGAAGGCACTGATCCCGGTATTGGCCGCCCGGATCACGAAGAGCCGGTTCTCCACCGCCCGGAACGTGGTGATCGCCAGATGCTGGTATGGGGCTGATGACGTCCCGAACCAGGCATCATTCGTCAGGTTGACCAGCAGAGAGGCACCCTTCTGCCGGTAGGTCCGGCTGATCTCCGGGAAAATCGCCTCGTAGCATATCAGAATCCCGGCCCTGGCACCGTCCAGGGCAAGGGGCTCGAGGTTCTCACCGGGCAGAAAGTCCCCGATACCGACGGCCAGTTTCTCGATAAAGGGGAAAAAGGGCCTCAGGGGCACGTATTCGCCGTAGGGGACCAGGTGGACCTTGTCATACCTGCCGAGCACCTCCCCCCCCGGCGACAGGAGATAGGCGCTGTTCTGATAGTGCAACCGTCCGTCGACCTGCCGGTGGCTGGGGCTCCCGAAGATGAGAAAAGCCTGCGTGCTTTCGGCCACGGAAAGGACTTCCCTCTGTTTGTCATCGGTCTGCTGGAAGAAGAAAGGCGTGGCCGTCTCCGGCCAGACGATCAGGTAAGGACTTCTCGCGGCGGCTTTCCCGGAATACTCCACATATCTGCGAATCGTTTCCTCCTGGAAACGGGGATCCCACTTGACGCTCTGATCGATGTTTCCCTGCACGATCGAGGCGGCTTTCGCCGGGGTGTTCTTCACTTGGGCGTCCGTGTCGGCGAGGCGGTACACCCCGTAACCGTAGACGGCCGAAACAAGGAGGCCGCCGAGAGCGAGCTCCGCGATGGTGAAAAACCGGCTTTCTCTTCTCGTGACCAGGTCGTAGAGCACGGCGTTCACGAAGACGATGAGGAAGGAGATCCCGTAGGTGCCGGTGAGGTCGGCGATCTGGATCATGGGAAGGTTCAGATACTGGCTCTGGGCGAGGGCTCCCCAGGGAAAGCCCGTCAGGAGGTTCGCCTTCCCGTACTCCAGAAGGACCCAGAGGACGGGCGCCGCGACGGCGAGGGGGACCTGCTTTCTCCCGAAATAGGTGACACCGGCGGCAAAGAGAGAGACGTAGAGGCTCATGTAAAGAGCCAGGAGAAGCATGACGACCACACCGAGAAGAAAAGGGAGATGGCCGTACCGGACGACAACACCGGAGACCCAGTAAAGGAGCCCGACATGGAAGACAAGGCCGCCGGCAAGACCCAGCATCAGGGCGCCGGCGATATCCCGCCCCCGCAGGGAAGCGAAGAGGGGGACCAGGCAGACCCACGCCAGGGCCCCCTGCCCGAATTTCGGGAAGGAGAGGAAAAGGAGAAGCCCGGATACTGCGGCAAGGAGCAGCGCCTTCAGCGGACGGCCCCTTTCTCCGGCCGATGCGCGGCGGGATTCCCGGGTCTTCGATGCCCTTTCTATCGGGTCTCTCCTTTTTTCTTGATTCGCACCTTCTTGATGCTCCGCTCGTCGGCCGAGGCGATCACCATCTCGAGTCCCTCGTGGGCGACCACATCTCCCGTCAAGGGGATCCGCTTCAGGGTGTCCAGGATGAATCCGCCCAGGGTTTCGTACTTGCCCGGGGGGATTTCGATCCCGAAGTGCTGCTCGAAGTCTTCGATCTCCACCCGGCTGTCCACCAGGGTGTACCCGTCGGGGAGTTCGAGGAATTTCTCCTCTTCCCGGTCGTGCTCATCCCGGATCTCGCCGACGATCTCCTCGATCAGGTCCTCCAGCGTGACGAGCCCCGAGGTACCGCCGTACTCGTCTATGACGATGGCCATGTGCAGCTTCTTCTCCTTCAGTTCATGAAGGAGAAGATGGACGTTCTTCGTTTCCGGGATGAAGTAGGGTTTTCTGAGGATGGACAGGATGTCCTCCTGCCGGACGGACTTCGACCAGAACTTCAGGAGGTCCTTTACGTTGAGGATCCCGATGATGTTGTCGATGCTTCCACTGTAGACGGGCAACCGGGTGTGGCCGTGCCGGATGATCAGTTCGATGATGTCGTCGATGGGAACGTGGCTTCCGATCGCCAGGATGTCGGTCCTCGGCACCATGACTTCACGGGCCAGGGTTTCCCGGAACTCGAGGATGCTCTCGATCATGGCCCCGGACTGCGCGTCGATGAGGCCCTTTTCCTCACCGGCATCGATAATGGAGTGTATTTCCTCCTCGAGGCGGTTCTGATCCTCGCCGGCTGTGCCGGAGGAAAAAATTTTCCCTATGCGATCCCAGATTTTCCCCATAAAGGGCACCGACTCTCACAATCCCCGCATGAATTCCGGTCTCAAATAGTCCGGGCGCCGTTTCGCGATCACGGCATCGAGAACCTGAAGGAGGCTCTCCCGGTCGGCCGGCAGCCTCGCCCGGACGGGCAGGTAGTTCGAGGCGTGATTGGAGGTGAAGAAGCAGTCCGTGAAGTTCGAGGCCTCGACGATGGTGCGGAGTTCCCCCAGAAGGGCAAACACATCCGGCAGGACGAAGGTCCCGCTGCGCCAGGCCTCGTAAAGAGGTGTGCCGGCAATGAGCATGACCGTGAGGATGCCGGCGTATTCCGGGTCGATGTCCGTCAGGATCCGGGCGGTCTCCCTTGCGTGCTTCGCGCTCAGCTCGACTCCCCCGATGCCCAGGAGGGCCGTGACCGAAAGCGTGATGCCGGCCTCCTTCACCCGCCGGCCGGCCTCGACCATCTGATCATAGGTGACCCCCTTCCGAACCCTCCGGAGAACCTCCTCGCTCCCGGTCTCCACGCCCAGGTAAACGATCTTGAGCCCTTCCTCCCTCAGGGCGGCAAGTTCTTCCCTGTTTTTTCGGAGGATGCTCTTCGCATTGGCGTACGTTCCGACTCGTTCCACCCCGCCGATGTTCTCACCGATGGACTTCAGGATCCCCAGAAGCCTCTTCTGGGGGATGATGAGGGCATCCCCGTCGCAGAGGAAGACCCGCTTCGCCGATCGCAGCCTCGTTCCGGCTTCCCGAAGATCCTCCTCGATCTCACCCTGCGAGCGGATCCTGAATCTCTTCTGCTTGTAGGCGGAGCAGAAGGTGCACCGGTTGTGGGAACAACCGACGGTCGCCTGCAGGAGCAGGCTCCGTGCCTCGCTGGGAGGACGGATGATCGTGCCTTCGTACCTCATGCCGTCCTAATCCAGGTTGCCGCTGTACGGGTTGATCCTGCCATCGTGAAAACACTTGCGGCAGAAGGCTTTCGGGTCCACGTGCCCGCAGCCGTAACCCCAGAGATCGATGGTCCGGCATCCCGAGCACAGCGGGATGGCGCATCCATCACAGAGAACAACCGAGTTTTTTGTCTTGCAGACTCCGCAGAGCTCCGTTCCGTCTGTCACGATCATCGTCGCATCTCCTTTCCCGACCGTCGCGGGTAATTTATATCATGCTCCGGTAAAACGCAAGCTGCCCGCGTGGAGTTTTAAAAAGGTTTTTCAAGCGTAAAAAACGAGAATGGCAGACATCTTGCAAAAAAATTTCTCGCTTCGATGTGCTCGAAAAAAATTTTTTCTCTTTTTCGACGTTTTTTACAAATATCACTTGACATTATGCAAACATTCTTTATAACGGTTCTCAACTCGAAGGAATTTTTTTCATCGATCACGGATCGAAAGAGATCGTCGTCGCAAAGATGGACACAGGGCGACCGATAAAGCAGAAAAGGAGAGCGTTGAATGGAAGACAATGTCTGTCTAACCCAGGAGGCGGAGCCTCCCGGTAGACACGCCGGCCCCGCCGGTTCGGCTCTGGATGAGCTGAAGGAACAACACACCTCCCCTTCCGTGGCAATCACCACGACCAGGAAGAACAGATCCCTGTTTCTCTTTCCCACCCGCGGCATCAGCACCTGCAAACCCAGCGCACGGTCCAAGGCTTTTCAGAAACGCTTTTACCCCGGCATCTCGTCCGTCGAATGGAATGACTGGCAATGGCAGCTGAAGAACCGCATCACAGGCCTGGAAACGCTCTCGCGGATGATCTGGCTCTCCGATGACGAGACCAGCACCATCATCCGACGGGGAGGCAGCATCCCCCTGAGCATCACTCCCTATTACGCCAGTCTCCTGGACGCGATGGATCCCGAACAACCCGTCCGCAGGACCGTGATCCCCCGGAGCCTCGAATTCCATCACTCCTGGGAGGAATCCGACGACCCTCTCGGCGAAGAAAGCGACAGCCCCGTTCCGGGCCTGGTCCACCGATACCCGGACCGTGTCCTCTTCCTCGTGACGAATTTCTGCTCGACCTACTGCCGGTACTGCACCCGCTCCCGCATCCTCGACCACGGCAACGGAATCCCGCCCGGCAAGGAGAGATGGGAGCAGGCCATCGATTACATCGCATCGACGCCCCAGGTCCGCGACGTCCTCCTGTCCGGCGGTGACCCCCTGACCATGAGCGACGAGAGCATCGACTGGCTCCTCCAGAAACTGCGGGCCATCCCCCATGTGGAGCTTTTGCGGATCGGGACCAAGGCGCCCGTCGTGCTCCCCCAGCGCATCACGGCGAAGCTGACTTCCGTTCTGAAGCGTTACCATCCTCTGTGGATGAGCATCCACTTTACCCACCCCGAAGAGCTCACCCCCGAGGTGGGGCAGGCCTGTGCCCGGCTCGCCGACGCCGGCATCCCCCTGGGCAGCCAGACGGTTCTCCTCGCGGGCATCAACGACGACGTGGAGGTGATGACCCGGCTGGTCCACGGCTTGATCAAGATCCGGGTGAAGCCCTATTACCTTTACCAGTGCGATCCCATCTCGGGATCCTCGCACTTCCGGACATCGATCGAAAAAGGACTCGAGATCATCCGCGGCCTCCGCGGGCACACGACGGGTTACGCCGTCCCGACCTACGTGATCGACGCGCCGGGCGGGGGCGGGAAGATTCCCCTGCTGCCGGAGTACGTTGTCGGTCGGGACGATCATCACCTGCTCCTCCGGAACTACCAGGGGCAGCTATACCGCTACCCGGACGTGCGACAGTCGAACGATCCCGGACCGTTCTCCCCGTGTATCTGAGGATTCAGGACGCCGGGGTGCCGAGCAGTGCCGGAATCGACGTGCGTGAACCCTTATCCATCAGAGAGCGTCTCTTTGCACAACCCGGCCCCCCCCGCCCGAAGACCTCGTCGTGACTCGAGGAACAGGGGCAAGACGATTGTCGGTATCACCTACGATCTCCGGGAGGACTACCTCCGGGAGGGTTACAGTGAAGAGGAAACGGCGGAGTTCGATCAACCTTCCACGATCGACGCCATTGATCAGACCCTGCGGTCTCTCGGATTCCGGACGGACCGCATCGGCCATGTCCGGAACCTGACGCGGCGCCTCGCGCGTGGAGAGCGCTGGGACATCGTCTTCAACATCGCCGAAGGCATGTACGGTCTCGGGAGAGAGGCGCAGGTCCCGGCCCTGCTGGACGCCTACGGCATCCCCTACACCTTCTCGGACGCGCTCGTCCTTGCCCTGACCCTCCACAAAGGGCTGACCAAGCACGTGCTGCGGGATCTCGGCATCCCGACGGCGGACTTCGCCGTCGTCACCCGTGACGCCGACGTCGAGCGTGTCCGCCTCCCCTTGCCGCTCTTCGTCAAGCCTGTCGCCGAAGGGACGGGGAAGGGCGTCACCGTGGCATCGAAGGTCCGCCACCGGCGCGAGCTGCGACGGCTGTGCCGGGAGCTGATAAAGCGTTACAGCCAACCCGTCATCGTGGAGACCTTCCTCCCCGGCCGCGAGTTTACCGTGGGGATCATCGGAACGGGAAAGGATGCCAGGGCCGTCGCAGTGCTCGAAATCGCTCTCCGGGCCGAGGCGGAACGGGGGGTCTATTCGTACCTCAACAAGGAACACTGCGAAACCCTCGTGGATTACTTCCTGGCCCATGATGCCGAGGCCCGGCGGGCCGCGGACGTGGCCCTCGCCGCATGGCGTGCGCTGGGTTGCCGGGATGCCGGCCGGGTGGATCTGCGATCGGACGGCAGGGGTGAACCGAACTTCATCGAGGTCAATCCCCTGGCGGGGCTCCATCCCACACACTCGGACCTGCCCATTCTGTGCAACCTGGCCGGTCTGAGCTATCGGAAGCTCATCCGCGCGATCATGGACTCGGCACTGAAGAGGATTCCCCGGACGCCGACGGGCGGTGCCGCCGGGAACATATGACTTTCCGGTCCTTTCTCCGGATGGACCGGCCGATGATCACCGGATTATGAGAATCGCCGTTCTCCACAATGACGTTCCGGACACAGCCCCCCCGGACGAAAAAGACGCCCTTCTGCAGGCGGAGGCTGTCCGTTCCGCCCTGCTGACACTCGGTCACGAGACCGTCCTGATCCCCTTTCCGATGGATATCCGGGAGGTCGTCGAAAGATTCTCCCGGCAGAGGCCCGACGGGGTCTTCAACCTCGTCGAGTCCGTCGGCGGCCAGGGACGGTTCATCCACCTGGCACCGGCGGTGCTGGACGCCCTATCGACACCCTATACGGGATCGCCGACATCAGCCGTTTTTCTGACTTCCCACAAACTCGAAACCAAAAAGCGTCTCCGATCGGCCGGTCTGCCCACCCCTCCGTGGCACTCGACAGACGATGCTTCGGCCGACACCCCTGTTTCCGGCGTTCCCTTCATCATCAAATCGGTCTGGGAACACGCCTCCATCGGGCTGGGTGACGATTCCATCATCGTACCCGCGGACGCAGGGGAGTTGCAGGTTGAACTGGAAAAAAGGAAGGAACAGCTGGGCGGCGAGGCCTTTGCGGAACGCTATATCGACGGCCGCGAGTTCAATCTCTCCCTCCTCGAAAGAAAGGAGGGGGTTTCGGTCCTGCCGCCGGCGGAGATCCTGTTCAGGGATTTCCCGGCCGACAAGCCCCGGATCGTCGGATACCGTGCGAAATGGGACGAGGGGGCGCACGAATACCACAACACCCCCCGCAGTTTCGACTTCCCCGCGGGGGACCGGGAGCTGCTCGAGAGGCTCAAGACCCTTTCGAGATCCTGCTGGGATCTCTTCGGACTCAGGGGGTATGCCCGTGTGGATTTCCGGGTGGATCGCAAAGGCGTTCCCTGGATTCTGGAAATCAACACCAATCCCTGCCTGACGCCGGACAGCGGCTTCGTGGCGGCCGCGGCGGAAAGCGGTCTTGATTATACCGATCTCATCGCCGAGATTGTTGCCGGGGCTTTTCGTCGGTGAAATGCCGGTTTCAAAAAAGGCGGTCGCTTCACATTCACGATCAGGAAACAGGGGGAGACTGCGTCGGGTGGGACGACGGTCGGGGTTGACGTCCCGAAAGGGTATTTCGAGGTCTTTCTCTTCGATGGCGCAGACGCCTGTGACACCCTCAGGGGCCGGTGTACTTCAGTTCGTTGCCGAGATCGTTTTTTTCAGTGATCACGCCATCGGGACTGTCGATCTCGAAATGATACGCCGTGATGAATCCGTCCGATCTCAATTTTTTGCCGATCGCCAGAAGAATACGCTGGGCATCCGTGGGGGTCGCCGCCAGCACATCCAGCTGCATTGTCGCTTTCATGAAAAGGTTCCCCCGTAAATGATTCGCCGGGCCGACAACGGGCAAAGCGCAAAAGGGTTTCGGTCCGCGGACCGAAACCCTTTGTTATTTTCTGGCGGGGCCGATGGGATTTGAACCCACGCCCTCCGACGTGACAGGCCGGCGTTATAACCAAGCTTAACTACGACCCCGCATTTCAAGCCATATGGTAGGCGGAACAGGACTTGAACCTGTGACATCCACGGTGTAAGCGTGGCGCTCTCCCAGCTGAGCTATCCGCCCCTGTGAATGCATTCGCCTGAGAAAAAGTGTGGACTCTTTAACCATTCCGGCGGTGAATTGTCAAGCCGTAAATGCTTCGCGGCACCGGCAGGCAAATCCATCGGACGCTGTTTTGCGCTCCGGCACGACGACAGGGACCCCCTCAGGCGTGGATCGGGACCCGTTTCGCCACCGGCTCCCGCTCCGGTCTGTCTTCCTGAGGCTCAGGGGCCGGTTTCTCCATGAAGGCCACCTTCAGCACCTCGTCTACATTTTCCACATACACGATTTCAAGAGCTTTCAGCACGTTGCCGGGAATGTCCACCATGTCTTTTTCATTCTCCCGCGGGATAATGACGGTCTTGATGTTCCCCCGGTGGGCCGCCAGGAGTTTTTCCTTGACGCCGCCGATGGGCAGGACGCGACCCCTCAGGGTGATCTCGCCGGTCATGGCAAGGTCTCCCCGGACCTTGCGCTTGAGAAGCGCCGAGGCGATGGATGTGGCGATGGCGATCCCGGCCGAGGGTCCGTCCTTCTGAATGGCCCCTTCGGGCACATGAACATGGATGTCCCTTTCTTTGTATGAGCTCTCGTCAATGCCGAGCACGTCGGCTCTCGAGCGGACATAGGTGAGGGCCGCCTGCGCCGATTCCTGCATCACGTCGCCCAGCTTGCCCGTCAGGGTCAGTTTCCCCGACCCGGGCATCGTGGTGGCCTCCACCGTCAGGAGTTCCCCGCCCACCTCGGTCCAGGCCAGTCCGATCGTCAACCCCACGGAATCCTTCCCCTCGGTTTCGCCAAAACGGAATTTCGGAACCCCCAGATATTTTTCAACGGATTTCGACGAGATCTTGATCGTCCCCTTGTGACCGTTGGTGACGATCTCGCGTGCCACCTTCCGGCAGATGGAAGCGATCTCTCTCTCGAGGTTGCGGACACCCGCTTCCCGCGTGTAGCGCCGGATGACCTCCAGAATGGACCCGTCGGTGAAGAGGATGTCGTTGGACGTCAGCCCGTTGGCCTCCAGCTGTTTGGGAACGAGAAACTTCTTGGCGATGTTGAGCTTCTCGGGCTCCGTGTACCCGGCGATCCGGATCACCTCCATCCGGTCCTGAAGGGCCGCCGGGATGGTCTGGAGGATGTTGGCTGTCGTGATGAACATCACGTCGGACAGGTCATAGTCGACCTCCAGGTAGTTGTCGTTGAAGGCCGTGTTCTGCTCGGGATCCAGAACCTCCAGGAGCGCCGCCGAGGGGTCCCCCCGGAAATCGGAGCTCAGCTTGTCGATTTCGTCGAGGCAGAAGACGGGATTGCTCGTCCCGGCCTTCTTCAGAAGCTGGATGATCTTGCCGGGCAGGGCGCCGATGTAAGTTCGCCGGTGACCCCGGATCTCCGCCTCGTCCCTCAATCCACCCAGGGACAAACGGACGAAACGCCGGTTGGTGGCCCGGGCAATGGACTTGGCGACGGAGGTCTTGCCGACACCGGGAGGTCCGACAAGGCAGAGGATCGACGCCTTGTTCTTCTTGACCAGCGACTGCACCGCCAGGTACTCGAGGATCCTCTCCTTGACCTTCTTCAGACCGTAGTGATCCTCTTCCAGGATCTGCTCCGACTCTTTCAGGGTGTGCTTGTTCTCCGTTTTCTCCGCCCAGGGCATGTCGAGCAGCCAGTCGATGTAATTCCTCACGACCGTGGCTTCGGCCGACATGGGGGACATCATCTTGAGTTTCTTGATTTCGTGCCTGACTTTCTTGTGCGCCTCCTCGGAGAGCTTCTTCTGCTTGAGGCGCTTCTCGAGCTCCTCGATCTCGCTGCTCAGGTCGTCCTTGTCGCCGATCTCCTTCTGGATGGCCCTCATCTGCTCGTTGAGGTAATAATCCTTCTGGGTCTTCTCCATCTGCTTCTTGACCCTGCGCTTGATCCGTTCCTCCAGCTCGAGGATTTCCGTCTCCGAGAGGATCTGGGCGTAGATCTTCTCCAGTCGCTCGGCCACGTCGACGATCTCCAGGATGTTCTGCTTCTGGTCGAGCTTGACGTTGAGATGGGAGGCGACGACATCGGAGAGCTTGCCGGGCTGATCGATGCCGGCGATGGTGTCCAGCATTTCCGGCTGAATCTTCTTGCTGAGTTTCGCGTAGGCCTTGAAGGCGTCGACGACCAGGCGGATCAGGGCCTGCAGGTCCGAAAGGGACTTGCTGGAGGACTCCTCCACCTCCGATACGTTCACCAGAAAGTGGGTGTCATGCGCCAGATATTCGCGGATGACCCCGCGCTTCTTCCCCTCCACCAGGGCCTTCACGGTCCCGTCGGGCAGGCGGAGGAGCTGGATGATCACCCCGATGGTCCCGATGCGGTAGATGTCGCCCTCGTCCGGGTCGTCCTTCTGGGCGCTTCTCTGCGCGACGAGAAATATCTCGTTTTCGTGTTTCATGGCCGACTCGAGGGCGCTGATGGACTTCTCTCGGCCCACAAAGAGGGGGACGATCATGTAGGGGAAGACCACCACATCCCTCAGCGGCAGGAGCGGCACCTTGTATATCTTGTCCGTTTTCTTTCCGTCTTTCATAAAATCGAACATGAGTATCTTTCTTCTCCGTTCAGCTTACGCCGTTTCCGACTTGGACTCGAATAAGAGGATGGGTTTCCCCTTGGAGACGACCACATCTTCGTTGATCACACATTCCTTCACATCCGTCCGCGAGGGGATATCGTACATGATGTCCAGCATGGTGTTCTCCAGTATGGCCCGCAGACCCCGCGCGCCGGACTTTCGCTCGACGGCGAGCCGGGCGATGGCCCGGACGGCCCCGTCGGTCAGTTTCAGTTTGACGTTTTCCATTTCAAAGATCTTCTGGTACTGCTTGACGATCGAGTCCTTGGGTTCCACCAGCACGCGCATGAGGCTCTCCTCATCGAGCTCGTCCAGCGTGCTGATGACGGGAAGACGGCCCACGAATTCCGGGATGAGTCCGTATTTCAGGAGATCTTCCGGCTGAACCTCCTTCAGGATCTCGCCGATCCTTTTTTCCTTCTTGCTCTTGATGTCGGCTCCAAACCCCATGAGACTGGAGCCGATCCTTTTCTGGATGATGTCCTCGAGGCCGACAAAGGCGCCGCCGCAGATAAACAGGATGTTGGTCGTGTCGACCTGGATGAACTCCTGCTGCGGGTGCTTTCGCCCGCCCTTCGGCGGGATGTTGGCGAGGGTCCCCTCGATGATCTTCAGAAGGGCCTGCTGAACGCCCTCCCCCGACACATCTCTCGTTATCGACGGGCTGCCTGATTTTCTTGAGATCTTGTCGATCTCGTCAATGTAAACGATGCCCTTGGACGCCTTTTCCACGTCATAGTCGGCGTTCTGCAGCAGACTGAGGATGATATTTTCCACGTCCTCTCCGACGTAACCGGCTTCCGTCAGGGAGGTCGCATCGGCGATCGCGAAAGGCACATTCAGGATTTTTGCCAGCGTCCTGGCGAGGAGCGTTTTTCCCGATCCCGTCGGGCCGATCAGGAGAATATTACTCTTCTGGAGCTCGACGCCGCCCAGGTCGATGTCCGTGAAAAGACGCTTGTAATGGTTGTAGACGGCGACGGACAGAACCTTCTTCGTCCTCTCCTGAGCGATGACGTACTGGGCCAGGAACTTCTTGATGTCCCTCGGTTCGGGGATTCTCTTCTTGCCCTCCTCGATGCCCGCAATCTCTGTCTCTTCCTGGATGATGCAACGGCACAGTTCGATGCACTCATCGCAGATATACGCCGACGGGCCGGCAACGAGCTTTTTCACCTCATTCTGCGTCTTGCCGCAGAATGAGCAGAAAAGGATCCCCCCTTCGCCGTCCTTGTTCTTCTTGGCCATGACTGCTCCCTTCTATTTCTTGACCATTTGCCGTTTGGAAATGACCTCGTCGATGATGCCGTAGGACCTCGCCTGTTCTCCGCTCATATAATAATCACGTTCCGTGTCTTTTTCAATCTTCTCGATCGACTGTTTTGTATGCAACGCCAGGATATGATTCAGTTCCTGACGGAGCCGCAAAATTTCTTTCGCCTGGATCTCCACATCCGTCGCCTGTCCCTCGAACCCGCCGAGAGGCTGGTGGATCAAGATCCTCGAATGTGGCAGGGCATATCTCTTGCCGGCCTCTCCCGCCGCAAGGATAAGCGCTCCCATGCTCGCGGCCTGGCCCATGCAAACGGTGCAAACGGCCGGTTTGATGTACTGCATGGTGTCATAGATGGCGAGCCCCGCGCTTACGATCCCCCCGGGGGAATTGATATAAAAATAGATGTCCTTGTCGGGGTCCTCCGATTCGAGGTACAGCATCTGGGCAATGATGAGATTCGCCACATCATCGTTGATCGGTACACCCAGGAAAATGATACGGTCCTTGAGCAGCCTCGAGTAAATATCGAAGGCTCTTTCACCCCGTCCATCCTGTTCTATGACGATCGGTATCAGCGGCATGTCCCCTCAAGCTTCCTTTTTCATGATAATATTAGCCCTGCTCTCGATAAAATCAAGGGTTTTTTCTTCCAATAATTTCAACTTGAAAGACTCCAACAAATTTTGTTGTTCGTACGATTGTCGGATGGATTCATAGTTTTGTCTGTATCTCTGTCCAATTTCCTTTAACTTTTCTTCAACCTCTGCGTCATCTACCTGAATAGACTCTTTTTCGGCTATTTTATGCAGCAGGAGGGTCGATTTGACGATTCGAACGGCATCCTCCTTGAACCGATCATGCAAATTCACCGCCATGCTTGCTGCCTGCTCGGGGTCCATGCCCCCATAGACCATCCTCTTCTGGGCATCGACCATCATGTTCAGGATCTGTCGCTCCACATAGGCGGAAGGGACTTCAAAAAGATTGTTCTCCAGGAGTTTGTCCACGAGGCTTTTCCTCAACCCCGAACGGGCTTCCGACTCCTTCTGCTCCTGAGTCGACTTGCGAATGTCCTCTCTCAGGGCCGCCAGCGAGTCGTACTGATCAAAATTTTTGATGAAATCCTCATTCAGTTCCGGAAGAACCCTCACCTTGATGTCCTTGAGCAAGACCCGGAAGGTTGCCTCGCTGCCGGCCAGTTCCTTCGTGGGATAGTCCGACGGGAAGGGAATCGTAAATTCCCTGGAGTCTCCTTTCTTCATGCCGATCAGATGCTCCTCGAAACCGGGCATCAGCTTCCCGGCTCCGACCGTCAAACCATAGTTGTCTTCCGTCAATTCCTTCCGGAGTTCCCCGCCGATCCTCCCCTCGAAATCGACAAGAACATAATCCCCGCTGATCACGCCCCTTTCCTCTTCCAGATCCTTCACCGAGCTGTACATGGACCTGAGATCCTGAAGCCTCAAATCCACGTCCTCGTCGGTTACGGACACGGCTCTTTTCTCGAGCGTGAGTTCCGTGTAGCCCCGGGGGTCAATGATCGGTTCGATTTCCACGGTGGCTTCGAAGCTGAAGCTCTTGTTCTCCTCGATCCCGTGCTGATCGATCTCGGGGTCCGCAACGGCGGTGATGCCGTTCTCCCGCAGCGCCTCCACGTAGGTATCATTCACCAGTTTTGTGATGGCCTCCCCTTCGGCCTGGTCTTTGAAGTAGGTTTCGAGAATCCTCCTCGGGGTTTTGCCCGGTCTGAACCCCTTGACCCTCGCTTTCCTGCCGACCGATTCATAGGCCCTGTCGAGCGCTTTTTTTACTTCCTCCCAGGGGATCTCAAAGGACAGTTTCTTCCTGACAGAACTGATCTCTTCAATTCTCACTTCAGCGGTTTTCACGACCACCCTCTTTTTCTTGAGTTATGTCCTGACCTGGTGCGAGAGAGGGGAGTCGAACCCCTACCCGCGCAAGCGGGCTGGATCCTAAGTCCAGTGCGTCTTCCAGTTCCGCCACTCTCGCCGCCGTCAGTCCTGGCGTTTATATAGTAACAACCCCTTCCGATGTCAACATGGATTCTGATGGCAGTATGATATAAAAAAACCGCCATTCCGGCGGTTTAGAGCAAAATGGTCGGGGCGACTGGATTTGAACCAGCGACCCTCTGAACCCCATTCAGATACGCTACCAGACTGCGCCACGCCCCGACGGGGAGTTTGTACCATTCAATAAAAGCGCTGTCAAGGGCTATCCGCCCGCTTACACCTGTAAAAGGCTGAAAAAAGCGCGGAAAACCCCGGGAGCGGCTCGGGCTGGGAAAGGGATGTCCGGCGATGTCTGAATGGTAACCTCTGACAGACCGTGCGGAGCCCTGATCGAGCTCCCTTGCTCTCAGGTCAGGTAGTCACCCCGGTTGAACTTGATCGACTCCACGGAGACCGTGACGAGAATCCGGTTGATCAGATCCCGTGCGGCGTCGCTTTCCGGGAGTGATTCCATGAGGGGAAGAAGTCGGTCTTTTTCGGTTTCCATCCCGACGACGAGCTCGTGAATATCCCTGAGGGAGTATCGCGGGTCGGCCAGCTTCGACGAGTAGTCATCGAGGACGGCGAGTAGTTTCTCGGCACGGCCGATGGTTTCCATCCGGCTGACCGCGCCGGGGTGCAGGATTCCCGAGACGGCGGGAAAGATCGTGTTATTCAAGGCCTTTGCGGGTACATCGGCGCCGGTTTCGCCAACGGCCTTCCTCAATAGCGTCTCAAAAGCGCTCTCTGACGACGACCCGGAATCTTTCCTCTTTTCCGCGGCGATTTCAGCTGTGACGATGGAACCCGTCGGTGATACTTTCATCGCTCTTTCCTCCCTGTCCCGGGGTCTCTGACCATACTATCGGACGAAGGGCCTTCGCGGTTTAGTCGTCCTGACCGGTAGTGCTCCCCTCGGGGCCCGTTGCTGCGATCGGTTTTTCCGGCTCCTTCTTGTATTTAATGCAATCTCTGCACCAGATTTCGTATCCGCATGCACCCCGGCAAGTATCGAAATCATCAGGGATATCGGGTTTTTGCTGCGTCTTTTTTTCTTCGTCCATCGGTCAGAGACCCCGTTCCGGGGTCCGCAGGTCTTCTCTTCAGTGTGATCCTGTTTCCCGTCGGCGGCGAGACCCTGAAGGCCCTTCGCTTACACCAGGATGTCCCGGTGGTAGCTCTGGAGGGATCTCGCCCGCCCGTGGCCGTGTTTCAGGGCGCCGATGCCCCTGGCGGCCGCGACGGAAGCGGCAAGGGTCGTGATGTAGGGAACTCTGTATCGTATGGCGGCTTTCCGGATGTAGGAGTCATCGTACTTGCTGAGCTTCCCGCTGGGCGTGTTGATGATCAGGTCGATTTCTTTGTTCTTGATCGCGTCGACGATGTGGGGCCTCCCCTCGTGCATCTTGAGGATGGCATCCGCCTCGACACCGTTGTCATTCAGGAACCGGTGGGTGCCTTTCGTTGCTTTGATCCGGAAACCGAGTTTTTTGAACTCCCGGGCCATTTCGACGGCAGCGTGCTTGTCGCGGTCCGAGACGGTGATGAGAACCGTTCCCTCGGCGGGAAGCACCTGGTCCGCGGCCTCCTCGGCCTTGTAGAAGGCCAGGCCGAAGGAGTCCGCCAGACCCAGCACTTCTCCCGTCGATCGCATTTCCGGACCGAGCAGCGGGTCCACTTCGGGATACATATTGAAGGGGAAAACGGCCTCCTTCACGCCGAAGTGAGGCACGACCCGGTTTTTGAGGTTGAGGTCTCTGAGTCTCCGGCCGAGCATCAGCTGTGTGGCGATCCTCGCCATGGAGACATTGCACACCTTGGAGACGAGCGGCACGGTCCGTGACGCGCGCGGGTTGGCCTCGAGAACATAGACCACGTCGTTGGCGATGGCGTACTGCATGTTCATCAGCCCCACGACGTTCAGCTCCCGGGCGATCTTGCTCGTGTACTCGACGATGGTGTCAATGTGCCTCGCCGGGATGCTGATCGGCGGTATGACGCAGGCCGAATCTCCCGAGTGAATCCCCGCCAGTTCGATGTGCTCCATAACGGCGGGGACGAAGGTGTCCTTCCCGTCGGAGATGGCGTCGGCCTCGCACTCGATGGCGTTGTCCAGGAATTTGTCGATCAGAATCGGCCGATCCGGCGTCACGACGACGGCGTTCTTCATATAAAGCTTCAGCATCTCCTCGTCATGAACCACTTCCATGCCGCGCCCTCCCAGCACGTAGGAGGGTCGCACCATGAGGGGGTAGCCCAGCTTCTTTGCGATCGTCAGGGCCTCCTCGATATTGATCGCCATTCCCGAGGCGGGCATGGGGATGTCGAGCCGGTCCATCATCCGGCGGAAGCGATCGCGGTCTTCAGCCAGATCGATCGTGTCAACGGACGTGCCCAGGATTTTCACCCCCGCCCGGGCAAGCTCCCCTGCGATGTTGAGCGGCGTCTGGCCGCCGAACTGGACGATCACGCCTTCCGGCTTCTCCTTCTCGTAGATGGCCAGGACGTCCTCCACCGTGAGGGGCTCGAAATACAGCCTGTCGGAGGTGTCATAGTCCGTGGAGACGGTTTCGGGGTTGCAGTTGACCATGATGGACTCGATACCCTCGTCGCGCAGGGCAAAAGCGGCGTGAACGCAGCAGTAGTCGAATTCGATTCCCTGCCCGATCCGGTTCGGTCCCCCGCCGAGAACCATCACCTTGCGATTGGCCGTCGCGGCGACCCGGTCCGGCGCGTTGTAGGTGGAGTAGTAATACGCGGCGTTATCGACGCCGGAGACGGGCACGGCGTCCCAGCTCTCGACCACACCGAGGCCGATCCGTCTCGTGCGGATCTTCTCTTCGGGAATCCCCAGGATCTGTGAGAGGTAGCGGTCGGCAAAACCGTCCTTCTTGGCCTGGACGAGGAGCCCGTCGGGCAGTTCCCCGTTTCGATATTTCAGGATATCCTCCTCCAGTTCGACCAGTTCCTTCATCTGCTCGATGAACCAGTCCTTGATGTGGGTCTTCCGGGAGAGTTCGTCCACGCCGGCACCCTTCCGAAGGGCCTCGTACATGATGAACTGGCGTTCGCTTGATGGTTCCACGAGGAGATCCATCAGCTCTTCGAGGGTTTTATGGTTGTAATCCCGTGCGAAGCCGAGACCGTATCGGCCCTTCTCCAGGGATCGGATGGATTTCTGGAAGGCCTCCTTGTAGGTCTTCCCGATGCTCATCACCTCGCCCACGGCCCGCATCTGGGTGCCCAGCTTGTCCTCGGCACCGGGAAATTTCTCGAAATCCCAGCGGGCGAACTTCACGACGACATGATCGCCCCAGGGGGTGTACTTCTCCAGGGTCCCCTCCCGCCAGTAGGGGATCTCATCCATCGTCAACCCCACCGCCAGCATGGCCGAGATGAAGGCGATGGGAAACCCCGTCGCCTTCGACGCCAGGGCGGAAGAGCGCGACGTGCGGGGGTTGATCTCGATGACGACGACCCGTCCGGTTTTCGGGTCGTGGGCGAACTGGATATTGGTGCCGCCGATGACCCGGATCGCTTCGACGATGTCGTAGGAGTACTTCTGGAGTTTGTTCTGCAGCTCCTTGCTGATCGTGAGCATGGGCGCCGTGCAGAAGGAATCACCGGTGTGCACGCCCATGGCGTCGACGTTTTCGATAAAACAGACCGTGATCATCCGGTTCTTGGCGTCGCGGACAACCTCGATTTCCAGTTCCTCCCACCCCAGAACGGACTCCTCGACGAGGATCTGGCCCACCGGGCTCGCGGCAAGTCCGCGAGCCGCGATGACGCGAAGCTCTTCGGGATTGTATACGTGCCCGCCGCCCGTGCCCCCCATGGTGTAGGCCGGCCGGATGACGACGGGGTAGCCCAGATTCGCAGCAATGGCCTCGGCCTGATCGACGCTGTAGGCGATTTCGCTCTTCGGCATTTCGATGCCGAGGCGGTTCATCGTCTCCTTGAAGGCCATCCGGTCCTCGCCGCGCTCGATGGCGTCGACCTGAACGCCGATGACCTGGACGCCGTATTTCCCGAGGATCCCTTTTCTGTGGAGCTCCGAGGTCAGGTTGAGCCCCGTCTGTCCGCCGAGATTCGGAAGGATGGCGTCGGGACGCTCGTTTTCGATGATCTCGATCATGCTCTGGAGATTCAGGGGCTCGATGTAGGTCACATCGGCCATGCCGGGATCCGTCATGATCGTCGCCGGGTTCGAGTTGACGAGCACGATTTCGTACCCCAGCTTCCGGAGGGCCTTGCAGGCCTGGGTGCCCGAATAATCAAACTCGCAGGCCTGGCCGATAACGATAGGCCCCGAGCCGATGATCATGACTTTGTGGATATCCTCTCGCTTCGGCATAGACGGACCCTTGATCGTTTCTGTCGGTTGAACGGCGAATGGATTACAGACCACACCGCCTTAAAAGCTGCTGGAATATAAGGGAGCGCCGGGGGATTGTCAAGGCGAATTGTCTCTGTTTTTGCCGATCGATGCAGCCCCTCACCGGTACCGAACGCAACCAGGTATTGCCGGGGATGTCTCGAAACACGAAATTACAATCGTCTTCCCATACAGCAAGATGCACGAATGGCCTGAAGCATCGGATTCCACTTCCGGGAAGCCTGCGGGCCTTGCGCATAGAGGTCGTTAGAAGGGAAGGTCCGGGCATCCCGGCAGAGGCAAAAGGTTCTTTCATTCAACGCAGAAATAACGTCGGAGAGCATCGTATTTCTTTTCCTTGATCCCCTTGACGTTCCGGAGATCGGAAACGGTCCTAAAAGGGCCGTTTCCCCGCCGGTAGTCGATGATCCGCAGCGCCGTCTTTTCGCCGATTCCGGGCACGACTTCGAGATCGGCCTGTGACGCTGAATTCAGGTCGATCGGAAGACCCAGTGCATACCGCATCGAACCGGTCATTCCGCCGACGGTGACCGACGATGCCCCTGCGGGGCCGGCGGCCCGGACGGTCACCACGGATGCATTCTTCAGACGTTCTTTCGATACGGCTGCCGCCGGCATCCGGTCCGCGTCGACGCCGGCCACGGCCAAGAAATCCCGCAGACTCGACCCGCGGGGGATGAAGTAAACGCCCCGGTGCCCCGCCTCCCCCGCGAGCGCGACGACCCAGTCGCCGCTTTTTCCGTTGCTGTGAGGCGGCCGCTCGCCCGTCGCGCCGGGGGACAGCACAGGGGCCGCCAACCTGAAAAAACAGAAGGCGACCGCTATCATGACGATAACCGCCGCCCCGCGTATTGGATCCCGATTTTTCATGGCGCGATGAGAGTGTCCCCCGCTGCAGCCGATTACTTCAAATTTTCGAGCCCGAAAGCGTCATGAAGAACCATGACGGCCAGTTCCGTGTATTTCGCCTCGATGACGCAGGAGATCTTGATCTCCGATGTGCTGATCATGAGGATGTTGATGCCCTCGCTTGCCAGGGCGGAGAACATCCTCGAAGCCACACCGGCATGACTTCTCATCCCCACCCCGACGATCGACACCTTGGAAATGTTCTCGTCGTATTCGACGCCCTGGGCCCCGACCTCCTTGGCCGCAACCTCGATCATCTGCCTCACCTCCCGGATATCCTTCCTCGAAACCGTGAAGGAAAGGTCCGTGTAGGCATCGATGCTGGCGTTCTGGATGATCATATCCACGGGGATGTTCTTGTCGGAAATCGGGGTGAACAACCGCGCGGCGATGCCGGGTCTGTCCGGAACCCGGACCACCGTCACCTTGGCCTGGTCCCTGTCATAACTCACACCCGAAACGACGACCTTTTCCATTTCGCTATCCTCCTTTGTCACCAGTGTTCCCGCATTATCATTGAAGGACGATCTCACGAAGACGGGGACGTTGTATTTCTTGGCCAGTTCCACCGATCTGGGGTGAAGGACCTTCGCCCCCGCGCTCGTCATCTCGAGCATCTCATCGTAGGAGATCCTGGAGAGTTTGACCGCCTTGCTGCAGAGATTGGGATCGGTGGTATAGACACCCTCGACGTCGGTGTAGATCTCACAGATATCGGCTTTCAGTACCGCCGCAATGGCGACGGCGCTGGTGTCCGACCCGCCCCTGCCGAGGGTCGTGATGTTGTTGTTTTCGTCGACGCCCTGGAAACCGGCGACAACGACGATCCCCCCGTTCTTCAACTCCTCCCCGATGACCTTCGTGTCGACCTTCAGGATCCTGGCCCGTCCGTGGGCCGAGTCCGTCCGGATTTTCACCTGGTGGGCCAGGAAGGACTTCGCCCGGTGCCCCATCCTGTTCAGCATGCTGGCCAGAAGCGCCACCGTCACCATTTCGCCCGTTGCGATCAGGGCGTCGTGTTCCCTCTCGTCGGGTCTGTCCGAGGCCCCGTGGGACAGGGCGATGAGCCGGTCTGTTTCGCCGGCCATGGCCGACAGCACCACCACCAGCTGATTCCCCGCCTCTTTTGTCTGGATCACCCGTTGCGCCACGCTCCTGATCTTATCCAGATTGGCGACCGATGTCCCCCCGTATTTTTGAACAATGAGACCCATCTATATGAAACCTCCTTCGGTTAACGCTTTCGCGACCCTCGTCATCCTGTCTTTCGGCCCGGATAGTCTGATTTCCCGGGTGTTTTCATCGACGTACCGGAGGCGGATCCAATGGCTCTTGTCCCTCGGCAGAAGACTTTCGATCTTCTCCGCCCATTCGACGACGACAACGCCGTCCCCGTAAAAGTACTCCTCATAGCCGAGGTCCTCGAGATCGACCGGACCGGACAGACGGTAGATATCGAGGTGGTAGAGCGTGACATCCCCAGGGTATTCGTTGATGAGCGTGAACGTGGGGCTCGTCACGGGATTATTCGGCGAAACGCCCAACCCCCGGGCGATCCCCTGGGTGATGCAGGTCTTGCCCGACCCCAGTTCCCCCACGAGGGCGACGACGTCCCCCGGGGCAAGGCATCTGCCGAGAATCTCCCCGAGGCGAAGGGTGTCCTCGGCGGAGTTCGACAGGATCTTCAGGGTCCCGGCACCTTCCCTCATGAAGGAGTCCCTTACATGTCCTTTCGATGAAAGAAAAGAAAAATTTTTCACTTCCGGCGGGTCTCAGGCCTCCATGACGACCAGGGCCGAAGCCTGGTGATCCGTGTGGGTCAGGCTCAGGCAGACACGCAGAACGCCGCGTTCCTCCAGTGCCCTCCGGACGGTCCCACTCAGATCGAATCCGGGTTTTCCGTCGGCGTCGTTCAGGATCTCGATGTCCCTCATCGCGAGTCCGCGGGAACCGCCGAGGGCTTTGATGAAGGCCTCTTTCGCGGCAAACCGTCCGGCGTAGTGGACATGAGGCCGGGCGTGCCTCCGGCAGTAGACGATCTCCCGCTCGGAGAAGACCCTCTTTTCGAAGCGCTCGCCCCAGCGTCGGAGCGCCCGCTCCAGCCGCGGAATCTCCACCAGATCAATCCCGATGCCGTAAATCATTTCCGTCCCTCGCGAGGGCGTCGGCCGTGGCGGATACCCTCTTCATGAACCGGACGTCGTGGACTCTCAGGATGTTCGCCCCGTTCATAATGGCGGCTGTCACGGCGGCGGCCGTCCCTTCCACCCGTTCGGCGGGCACCTTGACGCCCGTGGAAACCCCGAGGAAGGCTTTCCTGGAGGGACCGAGCGCAATGGGGCGGCCCAGCGTCTTCAATTCCCGCAGATGCCGGATGAGTGTGAAATTGTCCTCCATCCGCTTGCCGAAACCGATCCCCGGGTCGACGATGATATTTTCCCTGGCCACGCCCGCGGCAACGGCCTTTTCGATGCGCATACCCAGAAACCGGATGATCTCCCCCGTCAGGGAGCGGTAACGGAGATCCCCCTCCTGCATGGTCCGGGGGGTGCCCCTCATGTGCATCAGAATGACGGCGACGCGACTGGCCGCCATCACCCCCGCCATTTTCCTGTCGTAACGCATGGCACTGACGTCATTGATGATCTCGGCACCGGCATCGACGGCGGCCCGAGCGACTTCGGCTTTCATGGTGTCCGCCGAAAGAGGCGTGCCGATCCTGCGGGCGAGCCGGTCGATCAGGGGAATGACGCGCTTGATCTCCTCCCTGTAACTCAACCGCCTCGAACCGGGCCGCGTCGACTCCCCGCCGATGTCAATCAGGTCGGCTCCTTCCTCCTCGAGCCTCACACCGTAGTCCACGGCGTCATCGATGTTCCCGAACCGGCCGCCGTCGGAAAAGGAATCCGGCGTCATATTGATGATTCCCATGATCAGGGTCCGGCCGCCAATGGCGATCCGCCTTCTCGGCGTCGTCAGCACAAAGCTGTCCCTTCGAAGGTTGGACAGAAGGTCGCCGAGACCCGCGGAGATATCTCTCAAACCGAGGGGCTGACGGGAGATCTTTTCGATGAAGCGCTCGATCTGCTTCTCCGTTCCCATGACAATGACGTCGGTCCGTCGGACCGTGCAGTCGATCGTCCCTCTGGAAACCGCTGCGTCTCCGCCCAGAGCCAGCATCTCCTGTTTGATGATGTTCGCCACCGCGGGCCGGAGTCCGTCGATCCGGATGTTGACGCCGGACATTTTCGGCGCCATCGCCGCGATGCCGTAGGGGTCCACACCGATTTCCTTCAGGCACCGCACGGCCTCGACCGGAGATGAGATCTGGAGGTACCTCACATGCCGCCTCGCATCTCGCTTAAAAAAAGGGTGCGTGAAAACGCACCTTTTCACACAACCTCGAGCGACGTCGATTCGGAAAGACCCGCGGAAAGACCGCTTCTAATGGAGGGCTTCCGCCGTTCCGCCCTGCGTCACCGAACCGCCGTGGATGATCTGGTCGAGTTCATCGGCGTTGAGGACTTCTTTCCTGATCAGTTCACTGGCGAGGTTGTGGAGCGTGTCGATGTGATCGGCCAGCAGTCTCTTGGCCTGTTCGTAGCTTTCGAGAACGATGGTGCCGACCTCCCGGTCGATCTTCCGGGCCGTCTCCTCGCTGTAGTCCTTGTGCATGGCCAGCTCCCGGCCCAGGAAGATCTGCTCTTCTTTCTTGCCGTAACTCATGGGACCCATCTCGGGACTCATGCCCCATTCGCAGACCATCTTGCGCGCCAGGTCCGTCGCCCGCTCGATGTCGTTCCCGGCGCCGGTGGTGAAATCCTTCAGGACGAGCTCCTCGGCCGCCCGTCCGCCGAGGAGAATGGAGATGTTGTTGAGAAGGTACTTTCGGGGATAGGTGTGCTTCTCGTCGATGGGCAGCTGCTGGGTGAGGCCCAGTGCCCTCCCCCGGGGGATGATCGTGATCTTGTGAATCGGGTCCGTTCCGGGCAGGAGCTTGGCCACGAGGGCATGGCCGGACTCGTGGTAAGCCGTGATCCTCTTCTCATCGTCGCTGATGACCATGCTCCGGCGCTCCGTTCCCATGAGCACCTTGTCCTTGGCGAATTCCAGATCGCTCATGGTGATGCGATCCCTCGATATACGGGCCGCGTGCAGGGCCGCTTCATTGACCAGGTTCTCGATATCGGCCCCTGAAAACCCCGGTGTGCCTCTGGCCAGCACGGGCAGCCGGACATCCTCGGCGAGGGGCATCTTTCGCGTGTGAACCTCCAGGATCTTCTCCCTGCCTTTGACGTCCGGCAGCGGGACAACGACCTGCCGGTCGAAGCGCCCCGGCCGCAGGAGGGCCGGGTCCAGCACATCGGGACGGTTCGTCGCCGAAACGAGAATAACGCCCTCGGAGGATTCGAACCCGTCCATCTCGACCAGGAGCTGATTCAGCGTCTGCTCGCGCTCGTCGTGACCTCCGCCGAGACCGGCGCCCCGGTGCCGGCCGACGGCGTCGATCTCATCGATGAAAATGATGCAGGGCGCGTGTTTCTTCCCCTGTGTGAACAGATCCCGCACACGGGAGGCGCCCACGCCGACGAACATCTCGACGAAGTCGGAGCCGCTGATGCTGAAAAAGGGCACACCGGCCTCACCGGCAATCGCCCGTGCCAGAAGCGTCTTTCCCGTGCCGGGAGGACCGACCAGAAGGACCCCTTTCGGTATCCGGCCGCCGAGGCGGGTGAATTTCTTCGGGTCCTTGAGGAAATCGATGATCTCCTGCAGCTCAAACTTCGCCTCGTCGATCCCTGCCACGTCGTCGAAAGTCACCTTCTTCGAGCTCTCCGTGAGGAGCCGCGCGCGGCTCTTTCCGAAGGACATGGCCTTCCCGCCCCCGGCCTGCATCTGCCGCATGAAGAAGATCCAGATGGCGATGAGGAGGATCATCGGGAACCACGACACAAGGACGTTCAGGTACCAGGGGGATTCGTCGGCCGGTTTGGCGGCGATCCGGACCCCTTTCTGTTTCAGAAGGGGAACAACACCGGAATCCTTCGGAGCGTAAGTCTTGAAGCTCTTGCCGTTCAGAAACTTCCCGGTAATGTTGTCGCCCTGGACGCTCACTTCCAGGACCTGTCCGTTTTCGACGGCCGCGATGAAATCGCTGTAGATGATGCTCTCGTGCGACTCCTTCGGCTGAGTGAACAGGTGATAGAGCATCACGAAAATCAGACTGATGACAAGCCAGAGGGCTATATTTTTCTGTAGCGGATTCAACAGATCGACTCCTTCCTGCTAATCCATGGACGTAGATCCCGGCGGGAGCGCATCCCTCCAGTGGACATTGAATTACAACAGAAATCCTTGAATTTCAATTAATTTCTATTTTTAAAACCGTCTCCGTCCCCGGCCGGATCCTCACTCGTTCCGACATCCTCAGGCCGGGAACCCAGAGGACGGATTTTCTGTCCGCGACAACGGGAAGCCTGTCCCTCTCGTCCCTTGCGATCTTCTCGTCGATGAAGAGAGACTTGACCTTCTTGCGACCCTTCATGCCGAGGGGCTGGATCCGGTCCCCGGGGCGGACATTCCTCACCACAACCGGAAGGACGATCCGGTCGTAATCCATGTAGACCCTCTTTCCGCAATCGAAGCGCGCATCCCCGGCGCCGACGAAATCAAAGGACAGTCTCCGGCCGGCTTCCGCGACCCCGACGGCGCCCGGCACACGGACATCGTAGGAATAGTCCCCCTGCGGTCGAGAGGCCCGCCCGTTCTTTCGCGGCGAAGACCCCGTCCTTCTGCCCCTCGCCATGACCAGCATCCCGTACTCGCGGCAGACCCTGATTTCTCCCGGCAAGTCCAGGGCCTTTCCCGTTCTGCCCGCGGTGATCAGCCCCTGAACGGCCTCGACATGGACATGGCCGATCTCCGCCCCTTTCCGGGCGAGACGCTGGAGAAGCCCGAGAATCACCCTTTTGCGCAGGGCCGGATGGAGCCCTTCGAGTTTTTCGATCTTCACGCGGCAGGCGGTTCGATCGCCCCCGAGGCCCCATGCTTCGATCAGGCCGTCCACCACGGAGTTTATATAGTCATTTTCATCGGCGATGATGCGGGCGAGTTGAGCGATATTTTCCTCCACCCGGGGGTTGTACGTCACGAGAATCTCTCCGATGAGATGGTGCCGGATCCTGTTGCGATGAAAGGCCTCCGATGCATTGGTGCTGTCCAGGACATAATCGAGTTTTTCCTCCTGGAGAAACAGGAGGATCTCCTTCCGGGTCGCCTCCAGAATCGGACGGATATAGACACCGTCCCGGATGGGAAGCATCCCCTTCATCCCCTCGAGACCGCTTCCCCTCAAAAGGTGCATGAGGACCGTCTCGGCCTGATCGCTTCGATTGTGTCCCAGCGCGATTTTGTCATACCCGAGTTTCTCCCGGGCCGCCGCGAGGAACCGGTACCGTTCCTCCCGGCAGAACGCTTCGAGATTCGTCTCCGTCCCTTTCTTCAGCCGTCGGGGGTCCATGCGTTTCGTTGACAGGGGAACGCCGAGACTCCGGCACAGACCCCCGACAAAGGCTTCCTCCTCCCGCGATTCCGGACCCCGGAGCCGGTGGTTGAAATAGGCCGCACCGATTTCGATGCGCCACTTTCCGGCCAGACGCTGAAGGCAGCGCAGGCACGCGACGGAGTCGGGACCGCCGGAAAGGGCCACGAGGACCCGCTCCCCGGGGCGAATCATGTCGTGCTCCCTGATCGTTTTTTCGACTTTCAGCAACAGTTTCATGCGAAAAAGGTCTTCAGCTCATCGAGGCGTTCGCAGGTGAGGTCCGGTTCAAGCGCCAGCAGGTCGGTACGGGGCGCCAGACCGTTCAGAAACGCGCAGGAGAGCGCGCCGGCGCTTCTGGCGAGGAGGACGTCCTGGGGGCCGTCCCCGATCACGGCCGTGCGGTCCGGATTCGCCCGGAAACGCTCCATGAGCGGCCGGATCAACCGCGGATCCGGTTTGACGTAGGGCGTCGAGTCACCGGCGATGATGTCGTCGAAGTGCCCTTTCAGGTCCAGGGCTTCCGCAATTCTCATCGTGAAGACGTGACTCTTGTTCGTCAGGATGACCTTCCGTTTTTCCCGAAAATGCTCCAGGACCTCCCGGACCCCGGGGTAGAGCCCCGTCGAATCCAGCAGGTGCTTCCCGTAGACGTCCCTGAACATCGAAAGGGCCCTGTCGAAGAGATCCCGGTGAGCCGCACCGAGGGACCGTTCGATCAGTTTGTTCACACCGTCCCCCACAAAACGGATGATCCTTTCCCGCTCCAGCGGCTGAAGACCGAGGCCCCGCAACGTTCGGTTCACGGAGCTTGCAATATCCTCTCCGGATTGGACCAGGGTCCCGTCAAAATCAAAGACCATGAGATCGATCGGCTTCATTGGCCATCCCTGCGGTGTAAAAATATAATTTCCTTGTGAAAATATATATAATCTCCTGCGGGATTACAAGGGTCAAACGGGGCAAGACCGTTCGTGTCCCGGTACTTATTTTGATTGACGCCCCCGGCCATCTATGGTAGGGCACAATCACCCGCTTGGATCCGTGAATTCAGGACTGAGACGGAAGGTTGGAAGAACATAGGATGTCCCCATCGCTTTGACAAGGCCTTCCCCTGCCGTCCGGAAGGCCTTTTTTTCGATCATGAAAGACCCCGCGGTAAGAAAGGAAATGGAAAAGGACGCCGTCGCCATTCTCGGTCTCGGCAAGGTCGGCACCGCCGTCGGCTTTTTCCTTCGCCGTGCCGGATACCCCGTCTCCGCCGTGGCCGCTCGTTCGACGGCGTCGGCATCCAGAGGAGTGGAATTCACCGGCGGCACGATCTTCGAGGATTACACGGAAGCGGCGCGGAGGGGATCCTTCATCCTGATCACGACGGTCGATGACGCCATTGCCCCCGTCTGCGAAAGGATCGCCCGGGGAGGCGCCGTCGGCCCCGGGAAAAAGGTCGTGCACATGAGCGGCGCCTGCGGACTCGACGTTCTTCGATCCGCGAAGGAGACGGGAGCCTCTGTGGCCTGCATACACCCGATCCAGTCCTTTGCCGATGTCCGAAACGCCATCGAAAACATCCCGGGCAGTTCTTTCGGTGTCACCGCCGAAGGGGAGATCGAGCCCTGGGCCCTGCAGGTCGTCCAGGACCTCGGCGGCCGATCGTTCATCATCGCCGATGCCGACAAACCTCTGTACCACGCGGCGGCATGCATGGCCTCCAATTACCTGGTCACCCTGATGCACCTCGTCGAGAGGATCTATCGGAGGATCGGCCTCGAAGGCGACGATGCCCTGCGGGCGTTCTGGCCTCTCGTCCGCGGGACCATCCGGAATATCGAAGCGAAGGGAACGGTCCAGTCTCTCACGGGACCCATCTCCCGTGGAGACGTCGGCACCGTGAAGAAGCACGTGGAGGCCTTTGAGAAGGAAATCCCGGAACTGGACGGCCTCTACAGGGCCCTGGGTCTCCAGGCCGCAGCCGTGGGGTTTGAAAAAGGGACGCTTTCTGCGGAGAAGGTTCAGGAAATCAAAACGCTTCTCATGGAGGGGAGATTGAAATGAGCACACAGAGCAAGATCACCACCGTCACCACCGCCGTCGTCCGGCAGATGAAACAGAAAAAAGAGAAAATCACCATGTTGACCGCCTACGATTACCCGACGGCGGCGGCCGTGGACGAGGCCGGCATCGACATCATCCTCGTCGGGGATTCGCTGGGCATGGTGGTCCTCGGGTATGACAGCACGCTGCCCGTGACGATGGAGGACATGATTCGCCACACCAAGGCGGTCACGCGGGCGGCGAAGCGCGCCATGGTGATCGGCGACATGCCGTTCATGTCCTACCAGGTTTCCGTCGAGGAGGCCCTGCGCAATGCCGGCCGATTCATGCAGGAGGCCGGGGCCCACGGAATCAAACTTGAAGGGGGCCGGGAGGTTGCAGAGGTGACGCGCCGGATCGTCCAGGCGGGCATCCCCGTCATGGCCCATATCGGCCTCACGCCGCAGTCGGTGCACCAGCTCGGCGGATACAAAGTGCAGGGCAAGGATCACCCCTCGGCGATGAGGCTCATGGAAGATGCGAAGATCCTCGAGGAGGCGGGCGCTTTTTCCATCGTCCTGGAGTGCGTGCCGGCGGCGCTGGCGGAAAAGATCACGACATCGCTCTCGATGGTGACAATCGGCATCGGCGCCGGGGTTCACTGCGACGGGCAGGTTCTCGTCGTCAACGACATGCTGGGGCTCTTTGAACGATTCACACCCAAGTTCGTCAAAAAATACGCGAATCTGAACGTCGAGATCAAGGCTGCCGTCGGGCAGTACATCCGGGAGGTCCGGGAAGGTCAGTTCCCCGGCCCGGAACACTCCTTTTAGCGGCCTGAAGGCCTCAGGCAGAGACAGGAAGACCTCGTACATCCCTGCGAACGGGCGAGGTCTTTCATTCGAGATATCAGGGTTTTTCTTCGAGCTTGCCGGCCTTGAAGGCCTCGAGGGCGGATTGGACCGTCCCCGAGGCGCCGATGTAGATCCTGACGTCGGCCGTCCTCAGGGCCGCCGTGGCCTTGCGACCGATGTGCCCCGTGAGGACCGCATCCACCCGCTGTCCGGCTACGAGATTCCCGGTAGCCGTTCCCCGGGTCACTCACTGGGCCCGTGCGCCTGTGTTTTCAACGGCCCGGTGCTCGTTGGTTTCCATGTCCCAGAAGACAAAGAAGGGGCAACGACCGAAGCGCGGGTCCACCAGATCCGTCAAATCCGGACCCGTCGACGAAATGGCGATCTTCATTTCTTCTCCTTTCCATGGACCTGTTGGATCCCGAAGGAACGCTTTCAATCCTTTGAATCGCGAACCCGGTGGATCCTCGCGGTTTTCCGGAGGGGCCCGCCGGCGGTGTCTTTTCCATGCCGGCCCTCAGGGCTGCCGGCTCTTTCCGCCCTCGAGCTCATCGACGAGTTCGTCGGTCCTTTTCACCCGCTCCGCCATCTCCTTCAGAATCCCGTGGACGATCTTGGGATTCTCCCGGAGGATGGTCTCGAAATTGTCCTCCCGGATCCTGATCAGGCGTGTGTCGTCCTCGACGGCAATGACCGTTGCCGTCCTCGGCGACCGAAGCAGCATGGCCATTTCCCCGAAATAGTCCCCTTCCTTCAGAACCCGCAGCGTCTTGTCCTTCCGGCGGATCTCCACGGCCCCGTTGAGGATATAGAACATGTCCGTCCCTTCCTCCCCTTCCCTGCAGACCACTTCCCCGCGGCTGTAGGGTGTCGCAAACCGGTCCATGATTCTTCGCGGCCCCTTTCTCGACGGCAGGGACTTCTGCTGCAGGAGGCCGGAGAGGAGAAGGGCCTCCCGCCTGCGGATATTGGCCATGATCTCCATCCCGAAGAGGATGACGACGAACTGGTAGTACACCCAGATGATCAGGATGAAAATCGCCTTCAGGGAACCGAAGGTGACGCCGTAGTTCGGGTTGAACTTCAGAAAGAGGAGAAAAACCGGTTTCGCAACCAGCCAAAGGGTGGCGGTGATGAACGATCCGACCGCGAGGTTCGCGGCCTTCAGCTGGACGGGGCAGAAGATGAGATAAAAAAGGGCGATGACCAGCGTCGCCAGAAGCGGGGCGGAGATGACGTTGAAAACACGCATGAGGACACCCGGGCTCCCGGCATAGGGCGTCATGACGGAGGCGTAGAGGATTTCGCCGAGGATCACGCCGATGAACAGAACCAGGAGGATGAAAACGGCAACGGCATTGATGAGTTTGTTTTTCCAGTAGGGAGCATCCCTCTCTTCCTTGAAAATCCGCAGAAAAGCAAAACGCAGAGACGACGCCAGCGGGGTGACCGACCAGAAGAGCACGATCAGGCTCAAAAGGCCCCATGTCCTCTGCTTCGCCACGGCGTAGACTTCCTTGAGCAACACCTTGTGATAGGCGGGAAAGATCTGCTCTGCGAGATTCTCGATCCCTCTGACGGCCGCCTGGGAGGTCAGAATGACGTTGCTGAGAATATAAACGATCAGGATGAAGAGCGGGATCAGAGAAAAAAATCCGAAAAAGGCGAGGGTCGCCGATGTCTCCAGTCCGTTGTTGCGCCCGAAGGACCTGAGGGACCCCCGGAGAATCAGGTAGGGGTACCCGAATCGCTCTTCGGGGTCATCGATGAAATGTCTAATTTTTTCACGCATGGCCCATTCCGTTCTGCGGCATGAGAGGAGAGAGGCCCTTTCGTCGGCCGCTCCGGGCACCCGGAGCCGGTGGGGGATTATAGTGAAAGGGTTTACGCCGTGTCAAACACTGAAAATGGCGCGATCCGCCGCGACAGGCCGGGACCGAAACCGTCCCGACGGACCCGGCTGAGTCACGGGTCCGGTCAAAACCCGCTGCGATCTTCGCCTCCCCAGGGTTCATGCCGGAATTGACAGCCTCCCCGTTTGGTGCTAAAGAAGCTCGACACTCTCATTTATTCGGGTACTTTCATCCCAGAGCTCCCGTTTATGTTCAGAAATTTGTTCCTGAATCTGTCGCTGAACAAGAAGCTCGTTTTCATGATGCTCGGCCTGAGTTTCCTGCTCCTTTCCCTCCTCTTCATCATCTATTTGCAGTCCGAGCGGGTCCTGGAGAAACAGCTGGAAACGCAGATCGTCGAGCTCACCCAGGCCATTCAGGTCGGCGTCGAGGAGGTCACCGGCACCGGCGGGACCGACGAGATGCGGCTGAGACAGTATCTCAAATCCCTCAAGTCCAGGGGGATCAAGGAGATTTCCATCATCAGCAACAAGGAAGAAATCATCGCAAGCACCAATCCCAAAAGCGTCGGCACCCCCGTCGGCCCCAAGAAGAAGGAATTGATCATCAAGGCCGAACTCGGTGAAAGGGCCGTCGATGAGGAGGGCAAGACCTACAACGTCATCATCCCCGTCATCGCCGGGGAGGCTCATTACGGCTATGTCCATCTCCAGATCAACGCGGACAATTTTTCCGAGCAGCTCAAGCTGAACACGTTGAAGCGTATCGCAGCCACCCTTCTCGTCTTCTCTCTGGGTATCGCCATTTCCATTTTCCTGGCCCTGAGATACACGGAACCCATACACAACGTCGTCGAGGCGGCAAAGAAAGTCGCTGCCGGTGATCTCAACCAGAGCCTGCCGATGGACCGGAAAGACGAGATCGGGGAACTCACCGAAAGCTTCAATTACATGGTGCAGAAGCTCAAGGAGGAGAAAAAGCTCGAGGAGCGCCTCCGTGAAGCCGAGCATCTCTCCGCCGTGGGACAGCTCGCCCGGGGCATCGCCCATGAAATCCGCAACCCGCTGAACTACATCAGTCTTTCCATCGATCATCTCAAGGAAAAGTACCGCCCGGCCGATGAGGCCCGGGAGAATAAATTCGACAGCCTGATTTCGTCCATGAAACAGGAGGTGCACCGTCTCGACAAGCTGGTCGGCGACTTCCTGGACTACGGCAAACCGCTCCGCCTGAATCTGCAGCCCGTCGATACGAAAAAGCTTCTCTCCCACATCGTGGAGATCATCAAGGCCAAGGCCGACACCGAGCACGTGGCGATTATTGAGAGTTACGACTTCCTGCCGGAACTGATGCTCGACTACGACCTGATGAAGACCTGCCTGTTCAACATCGTATCCAATGCCTTCCAGGCCATGCCGGAGGGCGGCACCATCACCTTCAGGACGGAACGGAGCGACGGCAAGTTCAACCTGCACATTCTCGACACGGGTGCCGGAGTTCCCAGGGAAAACCTCGAAAGAATCTTTGAACCGTTCTTCACCACGAAGAGCGGCGGGCTCGGGCTGGGCCTTGCGATCACCCGGCGGGTGATCGAAGAGCACGGCGGGAAAATCGACTTTCTCAGTTCCGAGGGCAGGGGCAGCGAGGTGTCGATCACCCTGCCCCTGGCGAGCCTCTGAGGCGACAGCCCCTATTCACCAGGAGTCAACAGACAGCCATGGCCGTGATCCTCGTCGTCGATGACGAACCCCTCCAGCGGGACATCCTGAAAACCATTCTGACGGACGCCGGTTACGAAACCCTCACCGCGGCGTCCGGCGAGGAAGCCCTCAGGCTGACCCGGACCTACAGCCCCGATGTCGTCCTGACCGACCTAAGGATGAAGGGGATGGACGGCATCGAACTCCTGGAGCGACTGATGGCCCGGGGGGAGTCGCCGACGGTACTCATCATGACGGCCTTCGGCACCATCGACTCGGCCGTGGAGGCCATGAAGAAGGGGGCCTTCGATTACATGACGAAGCCCCTCGATAAGGACGTGGTCATCATGACCGTCCGGCGGGCCCTGGAACGGTCGGAACTCCTGCGGAAAAACCTGGAACTCCAGCAGGCCCTGATGGACAAATTCAAGATCGAGGGCATCGTCGGCAAGTCCAAATCGGTCCAGGACGTCATCCACATCATCAAGAAGGTGTCGGACAGCCCCGCCACGGTCCTCATCCTCGGCGAGAGCGGAACGGGGAAGGAGCTCATTGCCCGCGCGATCCATTTCAACAGCCGGCGGGCCCCCAAATCCTTCACCGCCATCAACTGTGCCGCCATACCGGAGACCCTCCTCGAAAGCGAACTCTTCGGCTACGAGCCGGGCGCCTTCACCGGCGCCGTCGCCCGCAAGATCGGTCTTTTCGAGGCGACCAACGGCGGCACCGTCCTTCTCGACGAGGTGGGAGACCTCCCTGCCATGACCCAGTCCAAGATTCTCCGGGTCCTCCAGGAAAGGGAAATCCGCAGACTGGGAGGCCGGGACTCCATCAAGATCGACGTCCGCATCATCGCCGCGACCAACAAGGACCTCGAACGGGAGATGAAGGAAAACAAGTTCCGGGAAGACCTTTTTTACCGCCTGAAGGTCGTCACGATCGAGCTGCCGCCCCTGCGGGAACGGCGGGAGGATATTCCCGACCTCATTCAGTACTTCCTGCAGAAATACAACCAAGAATTCGACAAGAGAATCCGGAGGGTCGATGAGCCGGCCCTGAAGGCCCTGACGGACTTCCACTGGCCCGGCAACATCCGGCAGCTCCAGTCGGTGATCGAAAAGGCCGTTCTTTTGTGTGATTCCGACACGATCTCGCTCCGGGATATTCGGGACGAACTGACGTCGGGGTCCCCGTCGAAAGACATCCTCGATTTCGATTTGCCCGACGAGGGCATTTCCCTCGACGATTTTGAAAAGGCCGTTCTGAAAAAGGCCATGCAAAAAACCGATCACGTTGCCGCCCGTGCGGCCAAATTGCTCGGCCTCACCTACAAGACCTTCTGGTACCGCTGGGAGAAGTTCGACCTGGACGCGACAGCGGATCGCATCCCCGGCGAGGATCTCTTCCGCTTTGAAATCCCCGGCGGCGGCGTCAACTACGAAGACCTCGAAAAGGCGCTGATCCGCAAGGCCATGGTGAAAGCGCATTACGTCGTTTCAAAGGCCTCTCGCCTTCTCGGCATCAGTGAAAAGGCTTTTCGTTCGAGGTGGGAGAAATACGGGCCGAACCAGGGCTGAGTCCGGCTCCCTCCCCTGCTTCCGCCTGACGGACCAAAAAACTCCTTTCAAGGACAACCCCTTTGTATTATATTGGTGCTGCGTTTTTCGCGAGGGTCAAGAGCCGCCGGCAGCCCCGGATGCAGCCGATGCCGGCCGTTGTGTTTTTTTCGCCGTGGATTTCGTTGTGAAAACGAACCGCACGCCGTCCATGGCCGTTCAGACCGGATCGTCATCACAGAGGACAGAAGAATGAAAAACAAAACGGAGTTTGTGTTCCGGACCGTCGTCATCCTCTCCCTTTTTCTTTTCTTCGCCGCCTGCGCCACCGTGCCCGTCACCGGCAGGAGACAACTGGACCTCGTGCCGGACTCCGAACTTGTGGCGATGAGCTATTCGGAGTACGCAACGGTGATGAAGAAATCCAAACTCTCAACGGATCAGGACAAGGTCGACATGGTCCGTCGCGTGGGCAAACGGATTGCCGCTGCCGCAGAAGAATTTCTCGTCGAGGAAGGTCTGGGATCGGAAGTCAAAAACTACAAATGGGAGTTCAATCTCATCGAGGACGACAAGACGGTGAACGCGTGGTGTATGCCCGGCGGCAAGGTGGCCGTTTACACGGGTCTCCTCCCCATCACGCGAGACGAGACGGGCCTCGCCGTCGTTGTGGGCCATGAGGTCGCCCACGCCATCGCCAGACACGGCGGCGAGCGAATGAGCCAGGGCCTTCTCGCCCAGCTCGGCGGGGTCGGCCTTGCCGTCGCTCTGTCGACGCAGCCGGCGGCGACGCAGAGCATATTCATGCAGGCCTACGGCGTGGGGACTCAGGTGGGTGTTCTCCTTCCGTACAGCCGCCTTCACGAGTCTGAGGCCGATCACATCGGCCTTATTCTCATGGCCAAAGCAGGGTACGACCCCCGGGCTGCCGTTGCGCTGTGGCAGCGGATGAACCAGCACGGGGGAGCCAGACCCCCGGAGTTTCTCTCGACGCACCCCGCGCCGGAATCTCGGATCAGGGACATTCAGGCACGGATCCCCGAGGCCCTGCGGTACTACAAGCCGAAATAAACGGGGAAGCCCGATTTCCTCCGGGATATCCATGCCGTGCCGTTAAAACCGACGTAAAAGAAGGAGGATGACATGTTGAAGGAGTTCAAAGAATTCGCGATGCGAGGCAATGTCGTGGACATGGCCGTCGGCATCATCATCGGCGGTGCCTTCGGGACCATCGTCAAGTCCCTCGTGGACGACATCCTCATGCCGCCCATCGGACTGCTTCTCGGCAATGTCGATTTTTCGAATATCTTCATGGTGATCAAGGCGGGGAAAACCGCCGGCCCGTACGCGACGCTCGCCGAAGCCAAGGCGGCGGGGGCCGTGACGGTCAATATGGGCGTCTTCGCGAACTCGGTGATCAGCTTCCTGATCGTGGCCTTGGCCGTGTTCCTCCTGATCCGGCAGATCAATGCCCTGAAAAGGGCCGAGGTGCCGGCGGCCCCGACGACCAAGGATTGCCCCTACTGCTTCTCCGTCATCCCCGTCAAGGCCACACGCTGCCCGAACTGCACATCGGAACTCAAAGGTTAATCTCCCTGCCATCCCCCTCGCCGGATCCGGCGGGGTCTTCACGCGAACAGACAGCCGGCCGCTCAAAGGCCGGCTGTTCTCGTAACATCCCGCAAGGGCGGACGGTAACCCGATACCGCCGGGCGGTCCCATTGTCCGCGTCTTCCCGGGAATGTCATTGCAACGGCCTGAGAAATATGCCATGATCCCCCCTAAAATTCCATGACCCTCCGACATCGCCCGAGGAGGAACCTGTGCCCCGTCGACCCGACGGAGCCTGTCGGCAACGCAATGAGGGGTTCCGTGCAACCTGAAGCTCATGCAGCGTAAAAACGATCCCCGACAGAAAGGCCTTTTCTTTCACCAACTTGCTCCGGGGCAAATCTTCATCCTCAGTTTCGCCGGCCTGATCCTCACGGGCGCTTTCTTTCTCTGGTTTCCCTTCTCCTCTTCGGGTGAACCCCTTGATTTCATCGACGCGCTCTTCACGGCCACGTCGGCGGTCTGCGTCACGGGTCTCGCCGTTTTAGACATCGGTAAAGACCTCTCCTTCGCCGGGCAGGTCATCACCCTTATCCTTTTCCAGATCGGCGGTCTCGGCATCATCACCTTTTCCGTGTTCCTCTTCGGCATTATGGGTCGCGGCATATCGTTCAAAGAGAGGGAGATCGTCCAGACGACTTTTCTCCACACGCCGAAGCGGGACTTTATCATCATCCTCAAGGCCGTGCTCGTCTCGACCTTTGCGATCGAGTCCGTCGGCGTCCTGGTTCTTTTCATCCGGTTTTCACAGGAATTTCCCTCCGGCACCGCCTTCTATTACGCCCTTTACCACGCCGTCTCCGCCTTCAACAACTGCGGTTACTCCCTCTTCACGGACAACCTGATCCGCTACCAAGGGGACTGGATCGTCAATCTGGCCGTCATGGCCCTCATCATCCTGGGGGGGCTCGGATTCGTCGTCCATCACGAGGTTTATTCCCGGTTTCGCAGCCGGCAGGAACACCTCTCCGTTCACAGCAGGATCGTCATTTATACCACGGCGATCCTGGTCCTCTCGGGTGCCCTGCTGTTTTATTTTTTCGAGCGGAATCACATCATCCGGGACATGCCTTTCCACGCGCAGGTCCTCGTTTCCTTCTTTCAGTCCGTGACCCCCAGAACCGCCGGATTCAACACCGTGGATATCGGGAGCCTGACCAACGCGACCATCCTCGTGATGATCGTCCTGATGTTCATCGGCGCCTCCCCGGGATCCACGGGGGGCGGGATCAAAACGACCAGCGCAACCCTGCTTCTGCTTCTGATCTGGAACCGCTGGAAGGGATACGAAGAGGTGAACGTCTTCAACCGGACCATCCCCAAAGAGCAGATCACCAAGACGATCTCGATCATTTTCGCCGCGGCGATGTCCGTGTTTCTCATCACGTCCATTCTGCTTCTGGCGGGCGGCGGAGACCTGACGCCCCTCAAGAGCCGTCACCTGTTCGTGGAGTATCTTTTTGAAACGGTCTCGGCCTTCGGGACCGTCGGCCTGTCCATGGGGGTTACGCCGAACATGAACGACCTTCAGAAACTCGCGATCGTCCTCATGATGTTTGCCGGAAGAGTGGGTCCCCTCACCCTGGCCTTCTCGCTCGCACTTCGGCAGTCCAGGAAGGGAATTACCTACGCGGAAGAAACCGTGATGGTCGGATAAGGGGGATGCAGATGAAAAGAGTCATCGTCATCGGACTGGGGATTTTCGGTTACAACGTCGTCAGGGAACTCCACGAAAACAACGTCGAGGTGTTCGCCATCGACAAGAAGAAAGAGGCCGTCCAGGCCGTCCGGGACTTCGCCGCCAGGGCCATTGTTGCCGACGGCACGGACAAGGATTTGATGGACAGTATCGGGATCCGGGAGGACGACATGGTCATCGTCTCCTTCGGGGAAGACCTGGCGGCCAGCACCCTCATCACCCTGCACCTCCGCCAGATGAAGGTCAAAGACATCATCGTCAAGGCTCCCAACGAAGAGCACAAACTCATCCTCGAAAAGGTCGGCGCCACGGAGGTGATCATCCCGGAAAAGGAAATGGCGGACAAGATCGTCAAGGGGATCGTCAGCCCGAACGTGCTGGATTACATTCCCCTGTCGGAAGATTACATGATCTGTGAAATCGCGACACCCAAGAGCTTTATCGGCAAGACGCTGGGCGGTCTGAAGGTCCGAAGCAACTACAACATCGGGGTGATCGCGATCCGCGACACACTGACAGACCGCGTCGAGATGGTGCCTTCGGCGGATTTCGTCTTCAAGGACAGTGATGTCATCGTTGTGGTCGGCAAAGAGGCCGATATTGACAAAATCAGGTGAGAAACCGGAAAGGGCCATTTCGTCGAAGCGTCCGCCGCCATCGACAAACCGGGAGGCGGACGGTTAAAGGAGCGGACCTGTCGGGGGGCCTGCCGGAATTCGTCTGCCCGGCGGGGAAGCGAACCCGGAGTCATACGGGGGGGATTCCTTCCTGAACCATGATGTTCTGCTGGGCTTCATCGAATTCGACGGCGAAGCCCCCTGGCTCGGTACGAACCACCGTCCCGGAGAATCTGACTCTGAATATTTTCTTCTCTTTCTCCCGGCCGATTTCCAGATGCAGATACACCTGGACGGGTGTGCCGACGGCCAGTTGTATTTCCGTGACGAACATCGCGCCTGCGGTGGAGATGTTCGCGATCCGGAGCAAATAGATTTTCTTCTCCCGGGAGCCCGGGTGAACGGTGACGATGGCGGAGCAGTTGAGTTTGAGCCGTTTATACCTTCTTTTCCTGTTCAACGCTCTCCCTGCCTGTCCTGCAATTTTTTTTCGGGGATCCGCCGTTTTCCTGAAACGGAGATCTCGTCCCGTGTCATCGGTCCTGCCTATCCGATGACGGCCGGGCAAACCCTGTCAGGACTCGTCCCTGACCCCCGGGAAGCCCCTTCGATGCCGATTCACCGAAGATCCCTTCCGCCGCCGCCTCGGCCGGAGGATTTTTCCCCGACCCGGCCGTTCATCATCTCCCCATAGGCCATTCGACAGCGGTAATAGTTCTCCTGCGTGATGCCCAGCTCGCGGCAGATCTGCCCCAGATTTTTGCCTTGTGCGAGCCTTGCATCGGCTTCACGAACCAACCCGACAATCTGCTCAAGCGTAAACTGTTTCCCCGTCATACGACTTTTCCCGACTTCCGCTTTTGCGTCCCGGCGTGACACGGGTCAACCGCATCACCTTCCCGGTTCTGAACAATCCATGCCTTGCATCCGTACTGCGATGACCCCATCAGGACCAACCCTCCCTTTTGAAATAATTCTTCAGTGCCCTGATGATCAATTTCTCGCCGGGGTTGACAAAATGGCCGTCGCCCCCGTGGGCGGGCTGATCAAAATATCTGCGGAGAGCCTGCACGAGGGCATCCCCCTCCGTGTCACTCCCCAGGGCCTTTTGCTTGGCCGGTCTGTCCCTGTCGCCCGCGTCCGTCTCTTGTGTCCTCCACGGAATTTATCACCATATTCGCCAAAAAAAACCGCAAAAACAATACGCTGAAGATATGATTTTGAATCAGAAAAAAGTATTAGGCCCACGGTAAGAACCCCGTATCCGGGACGAAAGAAACGGGCAGCGAGTTCCTCTTGGTTACCCGCGGCCATCCCAATGGTGTTGAAATGCCCAAGAGAAAAGAGGTTGCCCTCCATGGGCCCTTGCTTCGATCCGTCAAACTCCGCTTCGAAATTCCCCCGGAAACGGAAAAAAGGGGTCACGCACACTTCGCAACCCCTTGAATTTGTTTGGTAGCGGGGGGTGGATTTGAACCACCGACCTTTGGGTTATGAGCCCAACGAGCTACCGGACTGCTCCACCCCGCGTCCTGATAAAACATATTAATTTCATTAAACTTCCATTGTCAAGGACATTTTGATAAATGCCCTTCCCGACCCTGTATCGACGCCTGGTTCGGCGATGTCTCTCTCAGGGCGTCTCGTGCGAAAAGACAACCTGGTCCTTCCCCTTTTCCTTGGCCCTGTACATGTTCAGATCAGCCCTCCGGATAAAGGTCACCAGGTCCTCGTTATGGTTGAACTGGGAGACACCCGTGCTGACGGTCACCCGCACCGTTTTCCCGGGTTTCGGGGTAAAGACCTCCTTCTTGAACTCCTGCCGGATACGTTCGGCCGTCACCATCCCCTGCTCCCCGTCGGTGTCGGGCAGAATGACAACGAACTCCTCGCCCCCGTAACGGTAAGCCGAGTCCGTTCGCCTCAGGCAATTCCGAATGACGTCGGCAAACCGCAGAAGGACATTGTCGCCCTCGAGATGGCCGTAGGCGTCGTTGTATTGCTTGAAATTGTCGATATCCATCATGAGCAGGGTCAAGTTGTGGTTGTAGCGGTTCGTTCGCTCGATCTCCGCCGTGATCTGGTTGTAGAATTGCCTCGAGTTGTAGAGTTTGGTCAGGTTGTCGGTGATGCTCAGCTCCTGGTAGCGCCGTTCACTTTCCCGGAGCAAGGCCTCCGCCCGATTCCTCTCCGACAGCATCGCCCTCTCCCTCAGGACGCGCTTCAACCGGATCAGGAGCTCCTTGATGCCGACCGGTTTCAGCATGAAATCGCTGGCACCCTTCTCGATGATCTGCTCATAGGTGAAATCCTCGGCAAAACCCGTCATCACGATGACGTCGGCGCCGTGGTTCGCCTTGATGAGGGTGGTGAGCTCGATGCCGTTCATGCCCCCGGGCATCTTGATGTCGGTGATGACGATGTCCACCTTGTGTTTTTCGAGGATCTTGAGGGCCTCTTCCCCGCTCAGAGCGGAAAGGCAGTGATAGCCGAAATGCTGCAGGGCCTCCTGGATGATGTCGCAGATCGGCTTTTCATCGTCGACGACGAGGATCTGGACGGTCCCGGCCTTTTCGCTTTCCACTTTGTCCATGTCAAGAATCGCGAGTTCGGCCGGAGGCGTCCTCCGGCCCCTGCGTTGTATCGCCATCGGGCCCGGCCGGTCGGTCATCGGTAAAACCGGCATCGACACCCCGCGCTGCACACGGAAAGAACGACCCGACGCTGTTTTTTCGTCCCGCTGCGTCTGACGGCCCTTCAGAAAACGAAAACGGCCGCCGCAATCACCGTTGTGTAGGGACCCTTCTTGGGAACGATGAAGGACTGGGTGACGTTGCGCGTCCGGACGATTTTGCCGCTGATCTTGAAGACCTCTTTCTTTTCGTCCCAGCTCTTGTCCACGTCAAAATCGATGCCGAGGGTGGAGGCGAGCATGGCGGCGGCCAGGTCTTCCGCGTAATCCCCCGCCTGTTTTTCCGTCTGCCCGAAGGCATGATGCTCGCTGATATAGCCGTACTGGGTGAGATCCGCCGGAACGGCGCAGCCGACCGATGCCGCGAGCAACCGGTTGGGTTCGTTGCTGCCGCAACGGCTCATCACCGTGTACGTTATGCCTCCCGGGATCAACTCCTTCAGCCCCCTTCCCCTGGAAATCATCCTGCAGCCCGGCGGGAAGATGCTGGAGACGTAAACCAGGTTGAATTTCTCGATTCCCGCATCCCGGAGGGCCAGCTCGAAGGAGTGAAGCTCCTCCTTGTGGACCCCGACTCCCTTCGTGAAGAAAATCATCTTGGGAACGAATACCTGCACCCTGCCCTCTCCTCTTCTTCCATTCATTTTACGGCATATCCCATCATCCGGTAGGCGAGTTTCGCCGCCAGGAACTCCGGCGCCACCATCCCGGGGATGGGCGACAGTTCGACGACGTCGAACCCCCTGATACGACTTGTCCCGGCTACTTCCCGGACAAGAGAAATCACATCGTGCCAGTCGAGCCCTCCCGGTTCCGGCGTGCCCGTCGCCGGCATCAGGGAAGGGTCAAAGACATCCAGGTCGACGGATATATAAACATCTTCCGTCAAATTTTCGCAAACCTTTTTTTCCCACTCCGGTGTCTTCCGCAGAACGTCCGGGGGAAACACCCGGATGCCCTTCTTCCCGATGAAGAGGGCCTCTTCCCGGCTCATGCTGCGTATCCCGACGTGGACCACGGGACAGATCTCCAGGATCCTGCGGGCCACGCAGGCGTGACTGAAGGGCGATCCCTGGTAACGATCCCTCATGTCCGCGTGGGCATCCAGGTGGAGCACGGACAGACGGGGGTACTTTTTCTTCAATGCCCGCACGCAGCCCGTGGAGATGCTGTGCTCCCCGCCGAGGACCACCGGGATCTTGCCGTGCCGGACGATCCCGTCTACAACCTCTTCGACCTTCCGGATCATCTCCCGCGGCCCCCGGGCATCGGGTTCCAGGAAGGGAAGCGTGTGGATTCCCGCCCGGTAGGTTTCCCTGCGGAGTTCCTCGTCATAGAGTTCCATGTTGCAGGAGGCGTCGAGGATGGCGGCGGGCCCGCGGCGTGATCCCGACTGGTAGGTGGAGGTCAGATCATAAGGAACCGGCAGGACGACGAAGGAAGCCTTCCTGAAACCCGAAAACGCCTTCTCGATCCCGCCGAAATTCATCGCAGACCCCCTGGAATCGGTTTGACGACCTAACACATTCTACAGACCCTGTCCAGTCTTTTTCGGCCTCCTTTTCGCAGAGTCCGCGCGCCGTCCCCCGCGCCGCGGGCCGCCCCCGTCCGCAGGGGTTTGCCGGAGATGTTGGACGGCCTCACCGGAGCGTGGTCCGGGGTTCCCGGATCAGAAGGAGGGCCTGTAGAAGAGCAGGTTGAACTGCCCCCCTTCAAAAACGAGATAGGAAAAGTGCTCGATCCAGTCCCCCAGGGTCACGAATACCCGCTCCCGGCCATTCACCTCCGTCTTTCTGAGCAGGGGGTCGTGGCAATGGGCCAGGATCACGGCGTCGAATCCCTCCTCGAACTTTCGGAGAGAAAAATCATACATTTTCCCCGCCAGTCTCTCCCGGGTTTCGCCGAGCCACTTCTTGCTCGCCGTCGAACTGCCCTTGGCGACTTTCCACCAGAACGTCGATGGAAGCCATGCCCTGAGCCGGCCGAATGTTTTGCTCCGCAGGATTCTCCGGAGAAACAGGTACGAGGTGTCCCCCGTGTCCACCAGGTCTCCGTGGGCCAGGTACAGTTTTTTGCCTTCCAGCGTCACCACGGTCCAGTCCGGGATCACCTCCATGCCGAGTCTGTCACTGAAGTACGCTCTCAGGGCGAAGTCGTGGTTTCCCTCCAGGAGATGGACGGAAACCCCGCTTTCCTTCACCTCGACCAGCTTCCCGATCATATCCTGAAAGTCGGGATAGACCAGACCGTCGTCGGAGAACCAGAAGTCGAAAAAATCGCCGAGGATGTAGAGGTGATCGGCCTGTCCCTTCAGCGAACCGAGGAACCGGATCAGGCGGTCATAACCGATGTCGTCTCGGTGACGGAGATGGGCGTCGGCAATGAAGACTGTTTTCATCTTACTCGAGGACCCGCGGCGGCGGAAACCACACCGGCGTGCCGCCTTAGAGGCTTCCTCTGACCAGCTTTTCGGAATTTCGGAACATGTCTTTTATCTCAGCGGGCCTGAGGCCGGCCCCGGCGGCGATTCGACGCGCCATCTCCGGGCCGACCAGATCCCGTGGCGCGTGACTGTCGGTGTTCAGGACAAGAGGGGCCTTGAACTCCCGGGCAAGTCTCGCGACGTGTCCGTTGGTGTAACCGTGCCCGTGACGGGTGGTGATCTCGAGGCAAACCCCGTTTTTTGCCGCTTTCTTCACGCAGTCGGGCGTGATGAGGCCGGGGTGCGCCAGAATATCCACACGGGATTCGATGGCCGCCCGGTTGGTCCCCGGGGCGACGGGCTCAACAATCGTCTCCCCGTGAACAACGACGATTTTCGCACCGAGCCGGCGGGCCTCCTTGACGAGCCCCGGGATGAGAACGGGGGGCACATGGGTGATTTCGATCCCGGCGATGGCCTGGATGGGACAAACCGCGGAGATCTCGCGGCAGGCCTGACGGACGCGGGGCAGAATAAAATCCAGATTGGAGTGATCGGCGTGATCCGTGATGGCGATGGCCCGGTATCCCGTCGCCACGGCCCTGCGGATGAGCTCCGACGGGATGAGCTCCCCGTCGCTGAAGATGGAGTGCGTGTGCAGATCAATCATGTGGGGCTCCTTCCCCCTTCGTTGAGATGGGTTTCCGGCCGATCTCCCCGGGGCGTCCCGGAGGTTTCCCGGCGATCCACCTTCCGGGTTTTGAATCATCCAACCGCACGACATCTAACAGATTTTCATCGGCCCGTCAAACAAGTTATCCATTGATTTCGCGCTGCCAGTTGTATATGAATGTAACCGGGCCGGAGAGAGGAAAGTCCGGTCCGGCTACCGGGGGGCAAACAGCAGAGGCCGCCGATGACGAAAATCCTGTACCGCTACATCCTGCGGGAGATCACCTACCCGTTCATCCTTGCCCTTTTCGTGGCGACCTTCGCCCTCATGATGGGCAAGATCATCCAGCTGATGGAACTCGTCATCAACAAGGGCGTGGGGTTCTGGAACATATCGAAGCTGATCCTCTTCATGATGCCGGGGCTCCTTCTGTTCACCATCCCGCTCGCTTTTCTCATCGCCATCCTGATGGGTATCGGGCGACTCTCCAGGGATAACGAGTGGACCGTCATGAAGAACGCCGGACTCAGCCTCTACCAGCTCTCGCGGCCTGTCTTTGCCCTCGCCGTTGTCGCCTTTGTCATGACGACCGTGACCTCCCTCTTTCTCTTCCCCGAGGGCAACCAGGCTTCGAGAAATCTGATCATCGAGATCGCCCGGCAGAAGGCCAGCGCGGGCATCAAGGAGAAAGTCTTCAACGACGACTTCAGCGGCATCGTCCTCTATGCCGACGAGATCCCCGTCGACGGCGAATCCATGGAGGGCCTGCTGCTCTTTGACGACCGCATCCAGTCGGAACCGAGCACCATCATCGCCCGGAAAGGCTACCTGGTCGCATCGCCGGACTCGCCGGCCGTGACCCTGCGATTGGAGAACGGGAGCATCCACTCCGTGAATCCGAATCTCAGGAGTTACAAAAAAATCGACTTCAGCAGCTATGACGTCAGTCTGGAGCTGCAGACGAGCGTCGCCGACGCCGGCAAATTCGCCGTGAAAAGAATCCAGGAGATGACCTTTCCGGAAATGGTCCGCCACCTCGGCAGTCTCGAACCGTCGCTGCCGGTCTCGAGACTCCGGGAAATGAAAATCGAACTCCACAAGCGTTTCGCCATTCCTCTTTCCTGCCTGATCTTCGCCGTCGTCGGGATGCCCCTGGGCATCACGCCGGGCCGTTCCGCCCGTCTGAGGGGTTTCACCACGGCCCTGGCCGTCGTCGTCGCCTATTACCTGCTCACGCTGAGCGGCACGGCTCTCGGGGAAACGGGCCGCATCCCCCCCGCCGTCGGTGCCTGGGTGCCCAATGCCGTTTTCGCCGCGGCGGGCGCGGTCCTCTTCGTCCGTAAAGCCGAGGAGAAATCCCTGGACTGGGACCTCCGCCAGAAGGTACGGTCGTTTCTCAAGCGGGGGGGGACACCGTGACGATTGTCCGTCGATACATCACGAGGGAGTTTCTGAAGCTCTTCGGGCTGGTCCTCCTGTCCTTTCTTTCGATCTACCTGATTGTCGATTTCTTCGAGCGGATCCGCATGTTTCTAAGCAACCAGGCCTCCATCGGCCAGATGGCCTCCTACTTTCTCTACACGCTGCCGATGATCGCCGCCCAGGCCGTCCCGGTCTCGGTCCTCCTTGCGACCCTGCTCACCTTCGGCATGCTGTCGAGGAATCACGAACTGGTCGCCCTGAAAGCCGGAGGGATCAGCATGCACCGGGCCTCTCTGCCGATCCTCTACCTGGCCGCCGCCGCCTGTCTTCTGGTCTTCTTTCTCAACGAATTCGTGACCCCCCACACCAACCAGCGGGCACGTCACATCAAGCTGGTGGAGATCCAGAAGCAGAAAAAAACGGGTGTCTTCAAGAAGAACCAGGTCTGGTTCAGGGCGAAGAACAGCATCTACAACTTCACGATCTTCGACCCCGAGAAGAACACCCTCCAGGGCATCAGCATCCATTACTTCGACCCGGACTTCAACCTGATCAAGCGGATCGACGCCCGGAGCGCCGCCTGGGTCGACGATCACTGGGTGTTCTCCGATGTCCTGGTGACCCGTTTCCCCGCCGGCTCCGTTCCAACCTTCGAACGATTCGACACCATGGCCATCGACATCCCGGAGAAACCTTCCGATTTTCAGGTGGTTCAGAAAAGCGCCGACGAGATGGGCTATCTGGAGTTACGGGGGTACATCCGGAAAATTCAGGAGGAAGGTTACGACGTGACCCGCTATGAAGCGGATCTGCAGGGGAAAATCGCCTTTTCGCTGGTGAGTGTCTTCGTGGTCATGGTCGGCATCGCCTTTTCCATGCGGCCCGAGAGAAGCGGCGGGGTTGCGCAGGGCATCGGCATCGGCCTCATCATCGGCTTTTCCTACTGGATCCTTTTCGCCTTCTGCCTGTCCCTGGGACGCTCCGGAACGCTCCCGCCGATGCTCGCCGCCTGGACGCCCAACCTCCTCTTCGGTTCACTCTCAGCCTACCTCTTCAAGGGCATCCACACCTGAACCGGTCCCGGAATCAGGTGCCCAGCTCCCAGGACCGCAGGTACTTTTTCTGTTCCGCCGTCAGCCCGTCGATCCGCACACCCATGCTCTTGAGCTTGAGGCGCGCAATTTCACGGTCTATGGCATCCGGCACGGCGTAAACGATGTTCTGAAGCGTCTTCCCCTTCTTCACCAGGTATTCCGCCGACAGGGCCTGATTGGCGAAACTCATGTCCATGACGCCGGGCGGATGCCCCTCCGCCGCCGTCAGATTGATGAGCCGTCCCTCCCCGAGAACATAGACGCGCCTGCCGTTCGTCAGACGGTATTCCTGGATGTAATCCCTGACTCTCCGCTTGCCCCGGGAGACGGCCTCGAGACCCTCCAGATCCAGTTCGACGTTGAAATGACCGGAATTGGCTACGATGGCGCCGTCTTTCATTTTCAGGAAATGCTCCCTTCGGATGACATTCACATCGCCCGTGAGGGTGCAGAACACATCCCCTTCCCTCGCGGCCTGCGAAAGGGGGATCACACGGTGACCGTCCATGACGGCCTCGAGGGCCCGGAGCGGGTCGACCTCGGTCACAATGACGTTCGCTCCCATCCCCGCAGCCCGCAGCGCAACACCCTTTCCGCACCACCCGTAGCCGCAGACCACGAAATTCGTTCCCGCTATGAGCCGGTTCGTCGCCCGGATGATCCCGTCGAGAGTGCTCTGACCGGTTCCGTAGCGGTTGTCGAACATGAACTTGGTCCGGGCGTCATTGACCGCGATCAGGGGGAACCGCAGAATCCCTTTTTCCGCCATGGCCCTCAGGCGAATGACGCCCGTCGTCGTTTCCTCCGTTCCGCCCAGAATGTTCCGGATCAGTTCCCGGCGCTTGGCGTGGATCGTGGAAACGAGATCGGCCCCGTCATCCATGGTCAGGGACGGCCGGGCATCGAGCACGGCGTTGATGTGCCCGTAGTAGGTCCGGGTGTCTTCCCCCTTGACGGCGTACACGGCCATCTTCTTGAACCGGACGAGGTAGGCGGCCACGGGGTCCTGCGTGCTCAGGGGATTGGAGGCGCAGAGATGAACCTCGGCACCGCCGGCCTGTAGGGTTTCCGCAAGATTCGCCGTCTCCGCCGTCACATGCAGGCAGGCGCCGACCCGCACGCCCCGGAGAGGCTTTTCTTTCCGGAACCTCTCCCGGATGATGTTCAGCACGGGCATGCTCATCGCCGCCCATTCGACGCTCGACTTGCCCTGGTCGGCGAGTCTCAGATCCTTGACGTCGTATTTCATCCCTTCCTCGCTCTTCCTCCGGATCCGGCGCTACCGCAGACCCGCCGCCTTCCGGAGACGCGCGGCCTTGTCCGTCTTCTCCCAGCGGAATCCATCGAGGAAAAAGCTCCTGGGGATCCGGCGGTAGACATCACCGTTGAGCAGATCGAATTGCCGGATCATGCCGGCGGGGGTGAAATCAAAGACCCGCGTGATGATTTCGGAGAGCTTCCGGTCGGGCAGTTTGCCCGTCCCGAAGGTGTCCACAAAGACGTTGAAGGGCCGGGCGATGCCGATCGCGTAGGCCAGCTGGATGGAAATCTTCCGGGCAAGGCCGGCGGCCACCACATTCTTCGCCGCGTACCGGGCGCCGAAGGCGGCCGAACAATCGACCTTCTCGGGCGATTTGTTGACGACCGAGCCGCCGCCCACCTGGGCACCGGGGTAGCCGCCGTAGAACTGGACAACGAGCTTGCGCCCCGTGACACCGGAATCGGCCGCGCTGCAGGAGTTGACGGCGCTCCACTCCCCCGTCGGATTGAAGAAAAACTCCGTCTTGCCGTCCGCCCATTTCCCCAGGGAACGAAAGGCCAACTGCCGGGCCATCGATTTCACCTTGTCTCTTTGCCCCTTTTTCACCTTCCGGTAGTCCACCGCATTGGAAACCAGCACCTTGGCGACCCGCAGCGGCTTTCCCGTATCGTCATCGTACTCCACCGTCACCTGTCCCTTGCCGTCGGGCGCGAAGACGGGGTTTCCGCAATTCTCGAGAACCCTCATGAGACGATTGACGAGTACATAGGGCAGAGGGAGCAGTTCGGGCGTCTCATCGACGGCAAATCCGTACATGATGCCCTGGTCACCGGCCCCGATCTCCTTGTGAGCGCTCAGGTGCGCCCTTGTCCCGATATTGATATCCGGGGACTGCGGGATGATCGCGTTCAGGATGCCCATGTTGTTGCCGTTCAGACCGACGGCCGCATCGTTGTAACCCAGGGAAAGGACCGTTTCCCGGACGATCCTTTCCACATCGATATGGGCCCGGGTCGTCACCTCGCCGCCGACGAGACAGAAGGCCTTCCCGAGAAAGACCTCGATGCCGCAGTGGGGCATATTGTGAACATGGAGCCCCATCTTCCGTTCCTTGTCGAGAATGTCGGCGATGATGTTGGCGGAAATCTGGTCCGCAACCAGATCGGGGTGTCCTACTTTGATGCTTTCCGCTGATACGAGCATAAAACCTACCTCCGTTATCAATGGTTCGCGTTTTTTTCCGTTATCCGATGTACGTCATAGGGAATGACAGCCGCCTGCGGGTTTTCGGAAGACCCGCCGGCACGGCCCGTCCGCGGATGCGGCGGTGCGACGATCCCCCCGGACATGATCAGCTTGAAGGCCTCCTCGACCGTCATGTCAAGACGGGTGGTCTCACGTTCAGGGACCATCATGTAGAACCCGGACGTGGGGTTGGGGGTCGTCGGGATGAATATGTTGATGCATTTCTCTTCTGTTTTTTCCTGGACCTCCCCCGACGCCATTCCTGTGACAAAGGCCACCGTGTACAGACCTTTTCTGGGAAACTCCACCAGAACAACCCGCTTGAAACTCTCACCCTTCGCGCTCACCATGGCGTCGACGATCTGTTTCAGGGCCTGGTAGATCCCCCGGACCAGCGGGACCCTGTAGACCAGCGACTCCCCCCAGAGCAGCAGACGCCGGCCCAGAAGGCTGCGGGTCGCCAGTCCCACGGCGAAGATGAGAATCAGGGTGAAGATGATGCCCAACCCCGGAATGTGGAACCCAAGGACCTGGTCCGGATGATGGCGGCTCGGGATGATATGGAGCAGTCCGTCCATCAGGCTGATCAGAAAAAAGAGGATATAAATGGTCAACCCGATCGGAATGGTGACAGCCAGTCCCGTCAGGAATATGGGCTTGATCTTTTTTCTCATTTTTTCGCGGGCTTTGCTGGGCCTTCCCATAACAGAAGTGCCCGGTACTTTCAACAACTATTTATTCAAAAAAAAAGGCAAAGTCCGGCGACTTTGCCTTCCCGTCCGCGACGGCAGACCGTCAGGGCCGCTTGATCCTGTTTTTTTCATCCACGTAGACACACTTCGGCGCCCACTTTTTAATGGAATCGTCATCCACCATGACATAACTGGCAACGATGATGACGTCGCCCCTGGAGGCCTTCCGAGCCGCCGCCCCGTTGAGGCAAATGACGCCGCTTCCCTTCCTGCCCTTGATCACGTAGGTGGAAAACCGCTCCCCGTTGGAGACATTGTAGATGCTTACCTTTTCGAAGGGCACCAGGTCCGCCTTCTGCATCAGCGCTTCGTCAATGGTGATGCTCCCCTCATAGTTGAGGTTGGCATCGGTGACCGTCACCCTGTGCAGCTTCGATTTCAGCATGAATCTCTGCATGGTCCCGTCCTCACACCCGCTTTTCAGGGTGAGCCCTCTGTCCCTTTGGCAATTCCAGAGGATCGCCGAAAACGTAGTTGTCGATCAGCCTCGCGACACCGACCCTCACGGCCAGCGCGATGACTTCCTTCCCCTGAAGGCGATTTACGTCCTTCATCGTCGTGGTGTCACAGATCTTCACGTAATCGATCTTGCCCTCGGGATGCCGGCCGATGAACCGGGTGACCTCTTCAATGATCTTTCCGGCATCCCTTTCCCCCTTCTCGTAGAGCGTCTTCGCCATGAGGAGCGACCGGCTCAGGCTCAGCGCGGCCTTCCGTTCATCGGGCTTCAGGTAGGTGTTCCGGGAACTCATGGCCAGCCCGTCCGGCTCGCGCACGGTTGGAAGGCCGATGATCTCGAGGTCCATGTTGAGGTCCTCGACCATCCGCCGGATGACCACCAGCTGCTGAAAGTCCTTCTTACCGAAGACGGCGACATGGGGTTTCACGATGTTGAAAAGTTTCGCGCAGACCGTGGCGACCCCCCGGAAGTGACCCGGTCTGGACAACCCGCAGAGGTTTTCCGTCACCCCCTCGACATGGACATAGGTCTGGTAGTGTTCCGGGTACATGTCGCGGTCCCCGGGGTAGAAGATGACGTCCACACCGACCTCCCGGCAGAGCGTCTCATCCCGCTGGAAGTCCCTGGGGTACTTCGCGAGGTCTTCCGTGGGGCCGAATTGCGTGGGGTTGACATAGATGCTCGTCACCAGGCAGTCCCCCATCTTCCGGCCCGCCTCCATGAGGCTCAGATGGCCCCGGTGGAGGTACCCCATGGTGGGCACAAAGGCTATCTTCTTCCCCGAGTTCCTGAGCGTTTCGGCGTACCGCTGCATGTCCGCCGCGCCTTCGATGACCTTCATCGACCCTCACCCGCAAAAAAAAAGCCCCCCGCCGGAGGACGGGAGGCTTTGCATTTCGCGGCTTCCTCAATCGATCGTCGAAACAACCTTCCGTCCCGGTCCGTCACCGGATCCAAGCGGTGTGCCCGATCTAACAAAAGACGCTCTTTTTGTCAAGGAAATTATGACCTCCTGAGGGCGCTGCTCAGTCGCACAAAGTCCTCCGGCGAGAGCGTCTCGGCCCTGCTGGTGAGATCGATGCCGAGGTCCTCCAGGATAACCGGAAGGGTTTCCCGTCGGGTTTCGAACAGGGACGAGGCCTTCAAATTGTTCAAAAGCGTCTTCCTCCGTTTCGAGAAAGCCGCCCGGACGACAGCCCGCAAAAAAGTATCGTCATCCACGTCCGCCGGCGGACGCTTCGGGACGACCATCCGGACCACCGCCGATTCCACCCGGGGCCTGGGATAAAAACACTGGGGGGGGACCTTCAGGACGACCGCCGGCTCCGTGTAGAGCCGGACGAGGACGGAAAGGATGCCGTAGACTTTCGACCCCGGCCCGGCAACAAGCCGTTCGGCCACTTCCCTTTGAAACATGAGGACCATGGACGAAATGCATCTTCTCGCCTCCAGCAGCCGGAAAAGGATCGGTGAAGACAGGTTGTAGGGGATGTTCCCCACGACCTTGATGTTCACCCGGCCGCGGGACTCCCAGAGGGAATGGAAATCGAACTTCAACACGTCGCCGTGGACGATCTCCACGTTGGGGTATGGCTTCAGTTCCTCCCGGAGAACGGGGATCAATGCCCGGTCGATCTCAACGGCCACGACCCATCCGGCTTTCCGGGCCATCCGGGCGGTCATGAGGCCCAGCCCGGCCCCGATCTCGACCACACAGTCATCGTGACGGAGACCGGAAACCTCAACGATCTTCCGGGTGACGTTCGGGTCGGAGAGGAAGGACTGGCCCAGCCTCTTAAGCGGACGGATCTGATGCTTCGCCAGGATCGTCCGTGGGTTCGACATGCTTGCTCCTCAGGGCTGAAACGGCACGGTACGTGAGAAAATAGGCAGGAACCGTGAAAACAACGGCCATCAGAAACCCGCCGACCTGGAGCGGATACAGGATGTGCCATCCCAGTTCAAGGATCGATCTCAGGCTGTAGTCGCTGAAGGCGACGGTCAAGGGATCGTGATTGAGCAGTGACCGGCCGAGTTCGTACTGCGCGACGTAGAACAGGGGGATCGTCACGGGATTGGAGATACAGGTCGCCCCCAGGAGGGCCGCTGTCAGGTTCTGCCGGAAGAGGAGACACAAGAAAATGATCGCGACGGTATGGAACGGGATCGTCGGCGTAACGCCGATGAAGACACCGATGGCCATGCCGGCGGCGATATTCCCCGGCTCTCCTTTCAGACTGATGAACCGCCGATAGAATTCCCCGATCTTTTCTCTGAAAAACATGAACCCTTTTTTCAGAACTCAACGCCGCGCTCTCACTGACGGCTTCTTCCCCGCAACCGCCATGCAGCGGCTATTTTTCAATCTGATTGAGGGGCCAGCGGGAGACGGCGTTCAAGTCATAGCCGTCCCGCCTCCCTCTCGCGAGCAGGTGCTCGCCCACGACGGCGATCATGGCCGCATTGTCCGTGCAGAGAACCGGCGGCGGGATGAAGACCTCGACGGACCGCCTCTGCGCTTCCTCCATGAACCTGTGCCGCAGCCGGCTGTTGGCCGCGACACCGCCGACCACCGCCACCCGGGTCATGCCCTTTGATTCCGCAGCCCGCAGGGTCTTATCGACGAGCACGTCGACAATGGCCTCCTGGTAACTCGCGACGATATCCGGGATCTCGCCTTCCTCGATGGGCCGCTCCCGCTTCCGGATATAGGTCAGCAGGGCCGTCTTGACCCCGCTGAAGCTGAAATCCAGGCTGTCCCGCATGGCACGGGGAAAGTTCAGGGCCCGGGGGTTACCCGACTTTGCGAGCCTGTCGATGACCACACCGCCCGGGTATCCGATATCGAGGAGCTTCGCCGCCTTGTCGAAGGCCTCACCGGCCGCATCGTCCCGCGTCTGGCCCAGGAGGACGAAATCCTGGAAATCCCTGGCCAGGTAGACCATGGTGTGCCCCCCCGACACCACGAGAGCCACGAAGGGAAACGCCGGGGTTCGATCACTCAGGAAGACCGCGGCCACGTGCCCCTCGAGATGGTTCACGCCGACCATGGGTTTCCTGTTCGTGAATGCGACGGCCTTGGCGACGGACAGGCCGACGAGAAGGGAACCCACGAGCCCCGGCCCCCGCGTCACGGCGATGCCGTCCACGTCACCCAGTTCCAGCCGGGCGTTTTCAAGGGCCTGCAGGATCACGGGAACAATGGATTCCACGTGTTTCCTCGAGGCGATTTCGGGGACGACCCCGCCGTATCTGCTGTGAATGTCCACCTGGGATGAAACGACGCTCGAGAGCACTTCCCGGCCGTCTCTCACGACGGCGGCCGCCGTTTCGTCACAGGAGGTTTCGATCGCGAGCACCTTCATGTGCGCCGACGAACATTTCCCTTTCCATAAAATTCGGAAAGGTATATACAGGAACGACCGCCGATTGTAAACGGCCATTTTTTTTGAGCTTCCGGGTTGTTCCCGGCGCCCCGGGGTTTTCCCATGGAAATCAGAACCGATTTTCTCGTCATCGGAAGCGGCATCGCAGGGCTCTGCTTCGCCATCAAGGCGGCGGACCTCGGTTCCGTGGCCATCGTGACCAAGAAAGAAAAGATAGAGTCGACGACCAACATGGCCCAGGGCGGGATCGCGGCCGTCATGGACGCCTCGGACAGTTTCGAGGACCACGTCCGCGACACCCTGACCGCCGGGGCCGGGATGTGCCATGAACCCGTCGCCCGCTTCGTTGTGCAGGAAGGCCCCGAGAGAGTCCGGGAACTCATCCGCTGGGGCGTGGAGTTCTCCAGGAGCAGCGAGGGTCCTCCCCCTGCTTATGATCTCGGGAAAGAGGGCGGCCATTCCCACAGGCGGGTCCTCCATGCCGCCGACCTGACGGGCCGTGAGATCGAACGGGCCCTTATCGAAAAGGCGGGGACGAAGAAAAACATCTCCTTTTTCGAGAACTGCATTTCCGTCGATCTGATCCTGGCCTCGGGCGTCCGGGGCGATGGAGAACCGGCCCCGGCCGGGGAAGACAGATGCCTCGGGGCCTATGTCCTCGACGTGCAGAACAACAGGATCCGCGTTTTTCGCGCCTCCTTCGTTCTCCTGGCGACGGGCGGTGCGGGCAAGGTCTACCTGATCACATCGAACCCGGATATCGCGACCGGTGACGGCATCGCCATGGCCTACCGGGCCGGCGCCGAGGTCGCCAACCTGGAGTTCATCCAGTTCCACCCCACCTGCCTGTATCATCCCGATGCGAAGTCCTTCCTGATCAGCGAGGCGGTCCGCGGCGAAGGCGGGATCCTCCGGCTGAGAAACGGTTCGAGCTTCATGGAGCGCTACCACCCGATGAAGAGTCTCGCCCCGCGGGACGTCGTCGCCCAGGCCATCGACCGGGAGCTGAAGAAATCGGGGGAAGAGTACGTCCTTCTGGACATCACCCATCGGGATCCCCGTTTCGTGATGGAGCGGTTCCCCAACATTTACAGAAACTGCCTGACCTTCGGCATCGACATCACGAAAGACCCGATTCCCGTCGTTCCCGCGGCCCATTACATCTGCGGCGGTGTCGTGGTGAACGAATACGGAGAGACGAGCATCGAGAGGCTCTTCGCGGCGGGTGAAGTGGCCTGCACGGGCCTGCACGGGGCGAACCGTCTGGCAAGCAATTCGCTCCTCGAGGCCGTGGTGTTCGCCCACCGTGCCTTCGAAAGGATCGCCGGGACGTTCCCGCACGTCCGGGATGAGGAGTTGACCGTCCCGGGATGGGACCTGACGGGCGTGACCGAAAGCGACGAATCGGTCGTCATCACCCAGAACTGGGATGAAGTCCGGAGATCCATGTGGAATTACGTGGGGATCGTCCGGTCCGACAAGCGGCTGGAGCGGGCCAGGAAAAGGGTGGAGCTCATCCGGCAGGAGATACACGAATATTACAGGAAGTTCACCGTCACCAGGGACCTTCTGGAACTTCGGAACATCACCATCGTGGCGAAACTCATCATCGAGTGCGCCATGTCGCGAAAAGAGAGCCGGGGTCTCCACTACAACATCGACTACCCCGACCGGGATGACCGGAACTGGCTCCGGGACACCGTCCTCAAAAGGCCGACCGGAAACCCCCGAAAGCCCCGGGCCTTCTCCTGATGGCCGGACCCGGTCCCGGGAAGATCCCCTCGTCCCCCGGAACGGCCGCCGTCATGCCCCCCGCCCGAAGACCCGCCGGAATATGTCATCGAGGTGCTTGAGAAAGTTCCGGAGATCGAATATTTTTTCGATCTCCCCGGCGTTCAGGTACCGCCGGATCTCGTGGTCCCCCGAGATGAGACCCTCGAACTCCAGCCCCTCCCGCCAGGACCGCATGGCATTTCTCTGAACCACCGCGTAGGCCGCCTCCCGGGACATCCCCTTGTCGATCAGCCTGAGAAGGACCATCTGCGAGAAGATGACGCCGCGGGTCATGCCGATGTTGGCCATCATTTTCTCCGGGTGGACGGCCAGGTTTTTCAGCAAACCGCAAAAACGGTTCAGCATGAAATCCAGGAGGACGGTCGCATCGGGCCCGATCACCCGTTCCACCGACGAGTGGCTGATATCCCGTTCGTGCCACAGGGCCACGTCCTCCAGCGACGCCAGGGCGTAGCCTCTCATGAGTCGCGCGAGGCCCGAGAGATTTTCCGAAAGAACGGGGTTTCGCTTGTGGGGCATTGCGGAAGAGCCCTTCTGCCCCTCGGTGAACTCCTCCTCGGTCTCCCGGACCTCCGTCCTCTGGAGAAGACGGATCTCCGTCGCAAACTTTTCGATCGATGACGCAATGATCGCCAGCGTGGAGAAATACTCGGCATGGCGGTCGCGCTGGACGATCTGGGTGGAAACAGGAGCGGGCCGTAGCCCCAGTTTTCTGCAGACGTAGGCCTCCACCCCGGGGTCCACAAAGGAAAATGTCCCCACGGCCCCTGAGACCTTGCCGACGCTGACGGTTTCCCGGGCCCGGACGAGCCGCTGACGGTTCCTCTCCATCTCCTGGTACCAGAGGGCCATCTTCAGGCCGAAGGTGATGGGCTCGGCGTGGACGCCGTGGGTCCGGCCGATCATCAACGTTTTTTTGTAACGAAAAGCCTTCTGCCGCGTGATCTTCAGCAGCCGGTCGATATCCGCGATCAGGAGGTCCGCCGCCTCCCGGAGCAAAAGGGCAAAAGAGGTGTCGAGAATATCCGAGGAGGTCAGGCCCATGTGAATGAAACGGGCATCGGGTCCCACCTTTTCGCCGACGCTGGTCAGGAAGGCGATCACATCGTGCTTGACGACCTTCTCCACCTCGTCGATGCGGGCCACGTCGAACCCGGCCTTTGCCTTGATCTTCGCAAGGGCTTTTTTCGGGATGAGCCCCTTACCGGCCAGGGCCTCGCAAACCAGGATCTCTATGTCGAGCCATTTCCTGAACCTGTTCTCAGGGCTCCATACGGACGCCATCTCCTCTCTCGAATACCTCGGTATCATCGGACTCCCCCGGCCTTTTCTGTCGCTGACCGTTCTTAATATATCTCCTGAAAATCCGTCAAGGCATTTCAGCCTCGGACGCAGTCGCCACCGGGCGGTTCCACCTGCCGCAGTTCAAAAGACAACGACCGGGAACCCTGATATTGATTCTAGATATAACTACAAAACACCTTGATGTCATTCATGAATTGCTTGCGATTTCTGTACAGTATGGTATGCCAGCCCTTCCGTTTTGCCCGGCCGATGTGCCCTTCATTGTCATCGACGAAAAGGACAGACCCGGCTTTCAGATGAAGCGTTTCGAGGATATCGTCAAAATGGGTGGGGTCCATCTTGCTCTTTCCCAGATGATAGCTGTTGAAGACATAATCGAAGTCGCTGAAAAATCCCTGCTCCCCGTTCAGCTCGTCCAGCCAGAGGGTCTGGTCACTCAATATGCCGACCCGGGTTCCCCTCTGCCGGATCGCCTTCACGATTCGGAAAAGCCAGGGCCGAAGCCTGAACCGCGACAGGATCTCCTTCCGGAGATCCTCGTCACGCCCCCGGATGCCCGCCGCCCGGCGGAGGGCGTCCCAGTACGTTGCCTCGTCGGAGCGGCCCGTCACAAAACCCGTCTCGTGCACCAGTTCGTGGCCGAGGGCCACAAAGGCTTTTTCATCGATCCCGTTCTTCCTCGCGATGGCCGCAAGACCGCCCGCAAACCCCTCCGCGGCCAGGACCCCTCCGAAATCGAATAAAACGGTATCGACAAAGCATGTCTCCGGCCTTCCCGGCAGGTCACCGGCCGGACGGCATCGCCCATCCCTCTTAACCCTTTTGTCCATGGCGTTACCTTCCTGTTTTCACTTGACGGGCCCGTCAAGGTTTTTATCGCACGGCTTTCACCCGCGCGCAATTCCGAAAAAGCCCCCCGCGCACGCCGGGGGTTTTCGCGGGTTGCCGCGGGAAAAACGCGCTGTCCTTCAAACCGACTTCAGTGATAGGATGATTCCACGGCTCCCCGGAAGCCGCGACGAACATTCTTTCCTCGGGCAGGTGACCTCATGTTCATGATAAAAAAGATCATAACCCCCTTCTTCTACCCGCTGACGATCACCGCTCTTTTTCTCGTCGCGGGGCTCATCCTTCTTCTCTTCACGAAGAGGCAGCGGCTCGCCAAAAGCCTGGTCCTCTCCGGAACGATCGCGCTTCTTTTTTTCAGTTCCGGCGCCGGATCAAACCTGCTCCTCGGGCCCCTCGAACACCCGTACCGATCCACCGCCGCTTCGCCGCAGTCATCGCCGGAGCCATGGATCGTCGTCCTCGGAGCCGGGCTTTCCGGGGACGAGCGGACTCCCCTCACGGCCCGGCTATCGAGCACCTCCATGGTGCACCTGGCCGAGGGGATCGTCTGTTACAGGCAAAGACCGGGAAGCAGGCTCCTCCTCTCCGGCGGCAAGGGCTTTGAACGGGAATCGGAGGCGAACGTGATGACCCGCGTCGCCGTCGCCCTCGGCGTCCCCCCGTCGGACATCGTCAGGGAGGACCGGTCGCGGGACACGGAGGAGCAGGTGCGGCTGATCCGGGAGCACGTGGGGGAGCGGGATTTTGTGCTCGTGACGTCGGCTTCGCACATGCAGCGTGCCCTGTTCCTCTTCAGGCGTCTCGGCATGCATCCCGTGCCCGCGGCGACGGCCCACCGCGCAGGGACCGCCGAAATCCGGAGTCCCCGCGATGTCTTTCCAAGACCCCTGGCCCTGAGAAATGCCGAGACGGCCGTCCATGAGTACCTGGGCATCGCCTGGATTCGGCTGACTCGCTTCCCTGGAATGGGCCCATCCTGATGCCCTGTCTGCGGTCAAGCCGCCCGGGCCGGTCATCGAGACCCGGATCGCCAACCAAAAAAAAAGCCCGTCGTTCACGACGGGCTTCGTGAATGTCCATGGTGGCGGTGCAGGGACTTGAACCCCGGACACTGCGGATATGAGCCGCATGCTCTAACCAACTGAGCTACACCGCCCAGGGCATTTTTCTATAATATCTTGCGGGACCTGTCAAGGCTTCTGGGCGGTGAGTTTGTACGCCACGACAACGCTGTTCGTCTTGAGTGTCGCACCGACGGAGAGAACAATCGCCATGACGATCTCATCCTGCCCGTCATTGTCGATATCCTTGATCTGATAATCCGCAACATAGCCGTTGATCTTCCTCGTCTTCCAGTTTTCGAGAAGACCGATCCCGTCCCACTCGACATTGTATACTTCGCTCGACACGAAGAGCTTTATTCTCGACATGGTTCCCCCGATGGGGGATATGTTTTTGACGAGAATCAGCTCCTTCTTCCCGTCCCCGTTCGTATCATAAGAGACAATCCGGAGATTGATCCACTGGGGAGGGTAATCCCTGTCGAGGGACATCGCCTTCACGGGCATTTCGATGTAATTGTTGCTCCCGCCGAAGGTGCTGTCGCTCTTGAAAAGAAACTCCGGGGCCCCGCCGAAGATGCTCAACTTGTCGAGAGACTTCTCCGTTTTTTCATAGATGCGCAGGTAATCCAGATCATCCAGGCAGATCACCCTTTCGGGCCTTCCCGGTTCGACCACATCCAGGGTCAGTCCGTAAACGGGGAGTCCTTCCGGTATTTTCATCCGGCGCCCTTCTTTGTATTTGCCGTTGGACCAGACGGCTTCGTGAATGGGGTTGCGGAACATGAACTGCGAGTTGAACATGCTTCCCGTGTACCCGGTCATGTCGATCTGCATCTCCTGGCACAGCAGAACCGGGCCGTCGGCCGTGTGAACGACCCGCATGAACCACCGGAGACCCGAGGCGATCTTCTCGTATTTCCCGTCCCGGTATTCCAGAACGAAGGACTCCAGGTGGTCGAAGTTCCAGTTCGTCACAAAGATCTCGGGGATGCCGTTTCCGTTGATGTCGGCCACGTCGACGGAGATGTACTTTTCCGTCTTGGTCCCCGTGATCTTGTTGAGCAGGAGCAGCTCATTCCCCTTCCTTTGATAGATCATCACGCTGTTGATATCGATAATGACCACTTCGTTGAGTCCGTCGTTATTGACGTCGCCGATATCCATCCCCCGGAACTCCGTGCCGTACTTCGGGCTCATCCAGAAGCCCCTTCTGTCGTCCGGTTTACCGGAGTGAATGAAGTCCGGGTTGATGGCGGCCGTATAAGTCCCCCGTCCCCTCTGCATTCCCGTGATGACTTCGGTCTCGCTTTTCGGGACGCCGGCCATGCCGGGTGCCGCCGCAGCGGTTCCCGCCGCGGCCGGAGCGGCGGCGGGAACGCCCGCCGGTGCGGCCGGTGCCGCGGCGAAAGATGCCGGGACATCGCCCAGGATATGCTGGTCGATCTTCTTGGCGAAGTCGTTGATCCTGGGGATGACCTCATTCAACCCTCTGGATTGCTCAAAGACCGACAGGGCAGATTTTTTCGCCGTCACATCCAGGAGTTTCCCGTCCAGGCTGACATTCTCGCCGATCTTCGTGATGCTCCCCCAGACGACATAGTCCACCTTCAGGTCCTGGCCCAGGCTCAAGACGTCCGGCTCCGCGATCTGCTTTTTCTTGATCCGGTCCAGTGCGTCGAGGACCGAGGGTTTGCCGGCGACTTCGATCTTGTCGCTCACCTCGATGCGCGACATGAGCATGTCCCAGACACCGTCCCTGAGATAATCCAGTTTTTCCGGACTGTTCATCTGGAAGGGAAGGACAGCGACCTTCTTGACCTGCTGCGCCGCTGCCGGGCTCAAGAGCATGACAACCAGAAGGAGGGCTGTGATGACCCCGTGGCTTTTCTTCATTGTTCAACCTCTTTGCGGATCGATTTTGAAGGGTTATCTTCTATCATCGAAAGAAAGGCATTTCAAGTGCGATCTGGCCGCCGGGCGGACAGACGCCGCAGGAGTGCGAGATTCCTGCGGTCGGCCCCGTCCCGGCCGTGGAAGGGATCCCCCTTCGGTGTCTCGATGATCTTCGGAACCCCGATAAACCGCTCATCCCGCATGATACGGCGAAAGGCCGGAAGCCCGATGCGTCCCTCCCCGATGTGGGCGTGGCGATCGACTCTCGACCCCGCTTCGCCGAGGGAATCATTCAGATGAAAAAGTTCCAGCTTCCCCAGACCCACCGTCGTCTCAACGGCCGTCACCATCCGGTCATAGGCCCCGGGAGTCCGCAGGTCGTATCCCGCCGCGAAGACGTGGCAGGTGTCGATGCAGAGGCCCACCCGCCTGACCTGTCCGACGTGGTCGAAGAGGGCGGCAAAATGCTCGAACCGGCCTCCCAGAGCGGTACCCTGCCCCGCCGTCGACTCGAGAACGATCCGGACATCGAGGCCGTTCGTCGCCGCCAGAATTTCGTTGACGGCGGCCGAAACGCGCCTGAGCCCTTCCCTCTCCCCCCGGCCTCCGTGAAATCCGGGATGAACCACAACGGCGGAGATCCCCAGGAGATGACACCTGCGGACCTCGACCCCCATGACTTCGATGGATTTCCCGTACAAGAAAGGGTCGCTCGAGGCGAGGTTGACCAGGTAGCTGCCGTGGGAAATGACGGGATGAATCCCCGTGCGGGCACGGATTTCGCGGAATGCACGGATCTCCTCCGGCCGAAGATCCCGGCTCTTCCACCGGTTTGGATTCGTGGTGAAGATCTGGATCGTGCGGCAGTGAAGCGCCTCCCCCCTGAGCAGGGCTCTTGGGAGGCCTCCCGCGATCGACAGGTGCGCGCCGAGGAGAGGTTTCATGGTTCCTCAGGGGTCCGCGCTGCGCTTGATGCCGGCCTTGAGTTTTGCCTTGAACTCCTCCGCCTTCTGAAAGACGTCGGGGTACCGGTTCCTGAGCTTTTCAAGGATCCGATGGATGAAGGGGACCTCCGGCGCCAGGATCAGAAATCCGATCATCATGAACAGGATTCCCTGAAGAATGGGCAGGAAACAACCGATGATGCCCAGGACAACAAAGAACCAGCCTACGGTGTGACGCCATATTTTGTTCATGCTTCTTTCTTTCCCCGGGCCTGAGCGCGACGGAAGGTTTCGTCGGCGTTGTATACAATAGAAAAGAACGGAAAAAAAGTTAAAATTATGCCCCGACTGTGTTAAACTGCCCGGCGAAGATGCGATGCAAAGGGCTGAAAAGAGAAGATCATCGTTTTGACACCGGTTTCTGCCTCTCCGCTGTCGTCCTTTTATGCCTCGGATGGTTCGTCACGGGGTGGGCCATGGATGAAAAAAAGATCATTGAACTCCCCAAACCAGTGATGAAAGGAACGACCTCCCTGGAAGAGGCCGTCGCCCGGCGGGCCTCCGTCCGGGACTTCGCCGCCAAACCCCTGGCGCCGCAGGAGATCTCCCAGCTTCTGTGGGCCGCCCAGGGCGTCACGAGGAACTGGGGCGGACGGACCGTCCCGTCGGCGGGCGCCCTCTACCCCCTGGAGACCTATCTCGTCACGGCGGAGGGGCTGTTCCAGTACCTGCCGGCCCGCCATCAGCTGCTTCGCCTGAAAGACCATAACCTGATGAAGGACCTCTGTCATGCGGCCCTCGGGCAGGCCCCCACCCGGGAGGCGCCGGCCGTGATCGTCCTGACGGCCGTCCTGGAAAGAACGTCGAGAAAATACGGCGGGCGGAGCGAACGGTATGTCGCCATGGAGGCCGGTCATGCGGCGCAGAATGTCCTCCTGCAGGCGTCGGCCCTGGGACTGGGTGCCGTCCCCGTGGGGGCTTTCCACGATGACCGGGTGCAGAAGGCACTCGGTCTTCCCGAAAGCCACCGGCCCCTGTATCTGATACCCGTCGGCCATCCCCGATAATGTCTGGTTCCGCGCTGTCCCCGATGAACGATCACTTTACACCGAAGCCCTGGGCCAAAAACCCCCACCTCCAGACCATTTTTTCAAGCCTCCGGATCCGGGCCATGGGAAGGAACCCCATGGCCGACGCCGCCGCGGGTATGATCGTCGACGGGGGAAACGGCGTCCGCCTTCAGGGGTATTGGTCGCGCCGGGTCGGCCGGAAATCGGCGGGGCTCGTGCTCCTCCTGCACGGCTGGGAAGGAAGCTCCGATTCCACCTACATCCGCCACACCGGGAGATACCTCTTCGAGCGGGGCTTCGATATTTTCCGCCTGAACCTGAGGGATCACGGCGACAGCCACCATCTGAACGAAGGCCTCTTTCACAGCGCCCTGATCGACGAGGTCTTCAACGCCGCCCGTTTTGTCTCCTCCCTCTCGGACCGAAGACCCTTTTTCATCATCGGTTTCTCCCTCGGGGGAAACTTCGGCCTGAGGATCGCCCTGAGGCACACGGCAACGCCCATCCCGAACCTCTCTCATGTGTTTGCCATCAGCCCCGTGCTGAACCCCCTGCGCGCCACCCTGGCGATCGACAACGGGTTTTCCCTGTACCGGCGTTACTTCGTGAACAAGTGGAAAAGATCCCTGAAAAAAAAACAGGACCTCTACCCGTCCCGTTACCGGTTCGACGATGTGCTGCAATACCATACCTGCATGGAGATCACCGACGCCGTCATTCCCCGGTACTCCCCCTTTCGAAACCATCAGGAATATTTCATGACCTACACGCTGCTCGGGGACATCTTCGGGGACATCACCGTACCCGTCCTCCTCATAGCCTCGGCCGACGACCCCGTGATTCCCGTCGAGGATTTCCACGCCCTCCGGGGGAACCGACATCTCGAGATGAAGATCGAACGATTCGGGGGTCACTGTGGTTTTCTGGACCCCTTCCCCCTGGGTTCCTGGTACGAACGACAGATCGAACAAAGGCTGCGGGAACATACCGCATTGACAACCGGCATTTCTGATATAGGATAAGAACGGAAACAACATCGCCGGGGAGACTTCATGGACCTTTCCATCCTTTCCGACAAGGAGCAGATCCTGGATCGGATCGTCGAGAAACTGGCCCGCACACCCGTGGACTATACCGACAAAATCAACGCCTTTCAGGGCCGGGGGGACGATTGGCGGGCCGCCGGCGTCATCGTCCTGCTTTTCTACCGGGAGACCGGGGAGACGCAGAAAGGACGGTCGGGGGAGTTCGTCGTTCAGTTGATCAAACGATCGGCAAGCGTGCCCCAGCCGGGGGACCTCAGCTGTCCCGGGGGGATGTTCCACCCCCTGGTCGATTCCCTGTTCAGCCCTTTGGTCTCGACGGGCCTCCTGCCGATCATGCGGGGCAAACCCCGGGCGTACGCGAAAAAAAGACCGGCCGATGTCTTCCGGACTCTTTCCCTCTTCCTGATCAACGCCCTCAGGGAAGCCTGGGAAGAGACGGGCCTGAACCCCCTCAATGTCCGCTTCCTGGGAGCCCTGCCCTCCAACGATCTCGTTGTGTTCAGGAGGAGCATCTTCCCCCTTGTGGGTCATGTGAAAAACCCCTGGGTCTGCAGACCCAACTGGGAAGTGGAAAAAATCGTCGAGATCCCCCTGCGGGATTTTTTCCTGGCCGAAAACTACGGGACCGTTGCCGTAGAGACCTTTGTCCCCCTGCGGGGTCCGATCGAGCGAATCCGTGATTTCCCCTGCCTGATATACCGGGATCCGACGGGCGGGAGTGAAATCCTGTGGGGGGCGACCATGAACATCCTGCTGAATTTCATCCGGACGGTGTTCGAGTTCGAGCCGCCGCTCTACGGCACCGCAAAGGTCATCCACAAGAGCCTGTTTGAAAACTACGTGACGGGGAACGCGCGAAAGGCTTGAAAGGACAAAAAGGCAGACTGCCAACGCAATCTCGAAACCGCCGAAAAGACATGGACAAATTCGACCGCCGTCTCAAAACCATCCTCTTCGACTTCGATGGAACGCTGGCCAGGCTCAACATCGATTTCCGGGAGATGCGCCGGACCGTGCTGGATCTCGTCGCCGCCTACGACGCACCCGCGGACGGGCTCGAGGGTCTCTTCGTCCTCGAGATGATCGAAGCCGGCGCAGCCCTGATTGCCCGCTGCCGCCCCGGCGGCGAGAAAGCGTTCGCCGAAGAGGCCATGCAGCGGATCACCGCCATCGAAGTCGAGGGGGCGAAGTCCGGCGGGCTGATCGACGGCGTGCGGGACATGCTCATCACCCTGCGGGAAAGGAGCGTCACGGCGGGGATCGTGACCCGCAATTGCGGGGAAGCTCTTCGCATCGTCTTCCCGGACATTCACGCCTACTGTGATGCCGTGGTCAGCCGGGAAATGGTCACCCGGGTGAAGCCGCACAGGGAACATATCCTGCTTGCCCTGAAGCTTCTCGACTCGGGGCCTCACGAGGCCGCCATGGTAGGCGATCACCCGATGGACATCCGGATCGGCAAAGACGTGGGGGCCTGCACCGTCGGCGTCCTGACCGGTTACGCCGCGGCGGACGCGCTGCTTGAGGCCGGCGCCGATCTCGTCATCGAACGCGCAACCCACATCGTCCGTTACCTCCCCTGAACTCCGCCGCCGGGGCCGTACGGAAAAGGCCGAAACGCCGGCCCCCTGATGATCCGATCCTATTTATGCCCGCTGTGGCACATCACGCAGTCCAGGCTCGGCAGGGCGTGAGGGTTCGGCGTCTTGCCCTTGGTCCGCTCCGCCAGCCCGGCCGCATCGCCGTGACACATCATGCAGGACTCCGCCTTGACCTGGGCCGGCGGGGGCTCCTTGTGGCAGACGGCGCAATCGAACCCCCTGTCCTTATGCCGGTCCGCCAGGGGTTTCCTGTCCTGTGCCGAGGGGACCCCGGCCGTCGACCCCAGGAGCACCGCCGACAGGAACACAACCGCAAGCACCGAGGAGACGCTTCTGATCATCCTTCCGTGACCCCACCTCATGGGTCGCATCCTCCTTTCCGCTTCATGGGATGGCCTGCTTCGACCGCAGACCGGATTATCATAAAAGGCTCGTCAGGGCAATGACTTCCGGGGAGTTCCCGAGCCCTTCCGGATTCCGGACGGGAGCGGGGGGCCCGGGAACGGTCCCGCAGGGCGAAGCCTTGAGAATCACGATGGACGGAAGGCCGGAAGGGTTGCGGGAAATTCAACTTTTACCATGAAAGTGCCCCTGATTTGTGATAGGAATGCCGTGATTGTCAGTGAAACACTCCCATTTTCGCGGAGCGTCCATGTTCAGGGTCACGATCACCAGGAGCTTCTCCGCCGCCCATGTGCTGAGAGACATCGGCGGCAAGTGCGAATCCCTCCACGGCCACAACTTCAGGGTGGACGTAACCGTGTCGTCCCGTCGGCTGAACGACGAGGACATCCTCATCGATTTCAGGGTCCTCAAGGGCTGGACGGGGGAGATCCTCGAGGAGCTGGATCACCGGTACCTCAATGACCTGCCCCAGTTCGACGGGGTGAACCCTTCTTCGGAAATCGTCGCGAGGTACATCTACGACCGGCTTTCCCGGAAGGTGAAACCGCTCAAAGTGAGGGTCGACGAGGTGGTGGTCTGGGAATCCGACAATGCCCGGGTTTCCTACACCGGAGCGAGGACATGATCGACGTTCAAAACCGGACGGACGACCGGAACCTTGATATCAAGAAGGTCGGCGTCAAGGGCATCCACTACCCCGTTGTCGTCCTGGACCGCGCGAAGGGCGTCCAGCACGTGAACGCCACCGTCAACATGTATGTCAATCTGCCCCACCACTTCAAGGGCACCCACATGAGCCGTTTCATCGAGATCCTCAACGAGTACCGGGGCCGGATCAACATCAAGACCTTTCGGGTCATCCTCGGCAGGATGCGGGAGAAGCTCCACGCCAAGTCCGCCCACATGGAGATTGAATTCCCCTATTTCATCGAGAAGAGCGCGCCCGTCACGGGCGCGAAGAGCATCATGGATTACGTCTGTTCCTTCATCGGGGAGGACGACGGGGAAAAGACGGACTTCAAGGTGGGGGTCATGGTCCCGGTGACCACCGTCTGTCCCTGTTCCAAGGAAATGAGCCTCAGGGGCGCGCACACCCAGCGGAGCATCGTCCGGGTGAACGTCCGCTTCAGAAGGTTTTTCTGGATCGAGGACCTCATCCGGCTCGTGGAGGACTCGGCCAGCGGCGAGGTGTACTCCCTGCTGAAGAGGCCCGACGAGAAGTATGTCACGGAGCGCTCCTACGAGAACCCCATGTTCGTCGAGGACGTCGTGAGAAGCGTGGCCGAGAAGCTGAGCGCCGATGAGAACTTCATCTGGTACAGCGTGGAGTCCGAAAACATCGAGAGCATCCACAACCACAGCGCCTACGCCTACGTCGAAAAGGAGTAACCCCCGAGACGGGCGGTCAGACCTCATCCTCCATGGGAAGGATGAACCCCTTGATGCCGGAACGGGGGTGCTCCTTCCGAAGGTAGGCGATCACCTCCCGGATGAGGGGCACCTGAACCTCCTCGGCGGCGATGATGAGGACGTTGTTTTTCCCGGGCCAGCATTGGGTCCCGAGCTTGGGTTCCGTGTCCGTCCCCACACCGCGAACCTCCTGCAACTTCGTATAGGCCTTGACCCCCGACCGGGTGAAGGCTTCGATGACGTCCTGGTCGGCGGCATCACAGTAGACAATCAGGAACATCTTCACGGCAATCCCCCCTCGGATTCCATAAAAAGGCTCCGGGTTCGTCCGGTCCCTACTTCAAGCTCCCTTTCCGTCTGTTTCGGCTCCCGGCCCCGGACAGGCCCCTCACGGCATTGAGCAGCATCCCCGGTACGCTCGCCAGTTGTCCCAGGGCCGCGAAAAGCGCCGCCGGACCCCGTCTGAGCGCCCCCCGCCAGTAGGCGAAAGATGCGAGTTTCCTGAACTCCCCCCTGCGGAACCACTCCTGCCCGTCATCGAAAAGATCGTAGGCCGCCGGAACCACGACGAGGGTCAGGAAGAGCGACGTCAGAAGCCCCCCGATCACCGCGACCCCCATGGGCGAGCGGGTCTCGGCTCCTTCCCCGACCCCCAGCGCGACGGGCAGCATGCCGAAGACCATGGCAAAGGTGGTCATCAGGATGGGTCTCAGTCGCACCGGTCCCGCCTCGAGGATCGCCTCCCGCCGCTCGACACCCCTGGCCCGCAGGGTGTTGGTGTAGTCCACCAGCAGAATGGCGTTTTTCTTCACCAGTCCCAGCAGGAGGATGAGGCCGATATAACTGAAGACGTTCAAGGTCTTGCCGGTGATGAAAAGAGCCCCGAAGGCGCCGATGAACGAAAGGGGCATCGAAAGAAGAACCGTGAAGGGGTGGATGAAACTCTCGAACTGCGCCGCCAGGACCATGTAGGCCATGATCACGCCGAGCAGGACCGCGAACAGCAGATACTGAAAGGACTCCTGCATGACATTGGCCTGCCCTTTATAGCTCGTCGAGAAATCCGGAGGGAGCACCCTGGCCGTTATGCCGTTGAGCTCCGCCATGGCCTGTCCCATCGGTTTCTTTTCCAGATTGGCGAAGAGGGTCACGGCCCGCTGGCGGTCCACCCGGTTGATGATGCTCGGCCCGCCCCCCTCGACCAGCCGGACCATGTTCGAAAGCTCCAGCAACCGCCCGTCCTTCGATCGCACGTAGATCCTGCCGATATCGGAGGGGTTGACCCGGTTCTCGGGATTGAGTCTCGCCCGCACGTCATAGCGCCTGCCCTTGGCCTCGTCTTTGTACTTGGTCACGTCCACTTCGCCGCCGATCAGGAAATTGACGGCCTCGGCGATGGTTGCAGTGTTGACCCCCAGATCGGCCGCCTTCTCCCGGTCGATGTAGAGCTTGATTTCCGGCTTCCCAGCCTCGATGGTGGTGTCGACGTCGACGATGCCAGGCAGTTTGGAGAACTCGTCGGTGATCTGTTTGACGTACTTCGACAGGGCATCGAGATCGGTTCCCCGAACGGCATACTGAATGGGGACGTTCCGCTGGCCGCCCCCGATCAGGGAGATGTTCTCCGCCGAGGCTTTGAGGCCCGGAATCTGAGCCAGCTTCCTGCGGATCTCCGCCTGGATGTCCTGCTGGCTTCTTTTTCGTTCCTTCTTCGGCGAGAGGGTGATGAAGAAAACGGCCTTGTTGATCTCCCGGAACCGGCCGTAGCCCTGGGAATAGTAGAGACGGATGATCTCCGGGATCTCTTTAACGACGGCTTCGGCCTTCCGGAACAGTCTGTCCGTCTGGTCCACGGAGTAGTCCATGGGGGCCTCGAGGCGGACGATGAACTGGCTCTGATCCTCCTGCGGGACGAATTCCTTGCCGATGACCCGGGTCATCATCATGCTCAGGACGAAAATCACCACGGCAAGGACCAGGACGGTATTGCGGCGGTTGAGGCAGAAGACCAGGGTCCGCCGGTAGAGGTCTTCCGTTTTCTTGTAGAATCGTTCCAGCCGGTCCCCGGCGCGATGAAAAAGGCGGAAACGGGGGTTTCCCGGGTTGTGACCGGGGTTTCCCGCCGCGCGGACCCTGAGGTAACGCGAGGACATCATGGGTGTCAGCGTGAAGGACACGATGAGGGATACCAGAACGGCGAAGACAACGGTGAGGGCGAACTGCAGGAAGAAACGCCCGATGATCCCCTTCATGAAGGCAACGGGAAGAAAGATGGCCACAATGGCCATGGTCGTCGCCATGACGGCCAGACCGATCTCCGCCGTGGCGAAGGACGCCGCCTCCCTCGGCTTCATCCCTTCTTCCATATGGCGGTAGATATTTTCGATCACAATGATGGCGTCATCGATCAGGATTCCAATGGAGAGCGTGAGGCCCAGCATCGTCATGTTGTTGAAGGTGAAGTTGAACGTCTGGATCAGGAAAAAAGTGGAAATCACGGAAACAGGAAGGGCCAGAGCGCTGATCAGCGTCGTCCGGACATTCCGAAGAAACAGGAATACCGCCAGAACGGCAAGAAAGCCGCCGATGATGAGGTGGTGCTGGACCTCGCTGATGGACGTCTTGATAAACCGGGACTGATCGAAGGAGATGCTGAGCTTCATGCCGGGCGGCAGGGTCGGTTCGACTTTTTTCAGCTCCTTTTTGACGAGGTCGATCACCTCCACGGTGTTGGTGCCGGACTGCTTCTGGATCCCCAGGCCGACGGCCGTCTCCCCGTCGAGCCGGGCGATGGAGCGCCTCTCCTCGAGCCCGTCCTCGGCTCGGCCGATGTCCCGGATGCGCACCGGCGCCCCTTTGTAGTAGGCCACGATCAGATCGTTGAATTCGGGAACACGGGGGAATTCCCCCTTGATCTTGACGGCGTATTCCTTGGATTCCGTTTCAATCCGTCCGCCCGGCAGCTCCACATTTTCCCTGGCCAGGGCCTGGAAGACGTCGCTCGCCGTGATCTGATAGGCCTGGAGCTTGTTCTGGTCCAGCCAGATGCGCACCTGCCGGAGACGGAGCCCTCCCAGGTTGATCGCCCCGACGCCCGATATCTTCTGGAGCTTCTCCTTCAGAACCTCATCGGCATAGGTCGACAGCTCGCCGATGGACCGGCTGCCGGAGAGGCTCAGCCACAGAACCGGCGTTGCGTCGGGGTCCACCTTCTCAACGATCGGCTCGTCGATATCATTGGGGAGTTTCTTCCGAATGATGGAGATCTTCTCCCGCACATCCTGGACGGCCAGATCGATATCCCTCTCCAGGACAAACTCCACGGTGACGACGGAAACCCCCTCGGTGCTCTGGGAGGCGATCGTCTTGACGCCGTTGATCGTGTTGATGGCCTCCTCGATCTTGTCCGTCACGTCGATATCCATGATCTCGGGGCTCGCCCCCGTCAGGCGGGTCGTCACGTTCACGATGGGGAGATCCACCTTGGGGTAGAGGTCGACACCGATGCTCGGATAGCTGACGATCCCCAGGACCACAAGGGCCATCAGGAACATGGTCGCGAAGACAGGTCGTTTGATCGATGTGTCAGCGAGCCACATGGAGTTTCACCCCTTCCGCCAGGTTGCGCTGCCCCACGATGACCAGCGTCTCCCCTCCCTGGAGACCCTCCGTCACCTCCACGGTCTCTCCGTATTTGTTCCCGATTTTGATCTTCCTCTCCTTCGCCCGGTCGCTCTCGGCGATGAACACCTTCGTCGTCGTGTTCTCGTAGATGATCGATGTCACCGGAACCACCACGGTGTCGGCGGCGACATTCGTGTAGAGCTTGACCTTGGCAAACACTCCGGGTTTGAGGACATTCCGGGGATTTGGCACCAGTGCCTCGACCTGCAGGGTCCTTGTTTTGTCCTCGAGGGCGGGATAGATCGTCTGCAGCGTCCCCGTGAACTCCTGCCCCGCGTGGGTATCGACGTTGAAGATGACGTCCTGCCCTATTTTCAGTTTTCCGATCTCTCTTTCCGCCACCGTGAAGTCCAGTTTCAGCGGGTGGTTCTGCACAATGGTGAAGACCGGGTTCCCGTTCTTGACGAAATTCCCGACGGCATGCTTCTTCTCCTGGATGTACCCGCCCAGGGGGGAGTAGATCCTGGTTTTGTCGAGCTTCTCCCTGGCCATGGTCCGGGCCGCCCTGGCCCGGTCCACATCGGCCTCGGCGATGGCCAGCCGGGTCGTCACATCGTCGTACTGCTGCCGGGTGACGAGTTCCTCCTTGAAGAGGGCTTCTTTTCTCTGAAACTCGAGCCGGGTGTTGGCCAGCGTCGCCTCCGCCTGTCTCAGGGCGGCATCGGCCCGCATGGCTTCGTTCCGGTAATCCCGGTCGTCGATGACGGCGAGCAGCGTACCCCTGGAAACGGCCGCCCCCTCCTTGACCCGGATGTCATGGAGGACGCCGTCCACCTCCGTACTGACGATCACCACCTCGAAGGGCTTCAGGGATCCGATGGTTTCGATATACGGCCGAAGGGTTTTCTTTTCGACCGTTTGAACCTGCACGTTGAAGGTTCTCTCCTCGATGACCTTCGCGTCCTTCTGCCCGCATCCGGCCGTTGAGACCGCCAGAAGAGCGGACAGAAACAACGTGATCGCTTCCGGCCTTCCGATTTCGCGTATCGGGTTCCCTCTTCGTCTGAATGGGTTTCGCGCCATGTATCGTTCCTCTTTCTCCTTAGGATCCGGCCCCGCCCGTCTTGCCCTGTTCCTGTCCGAGATACTCGTTCAAGAGTTCTCCCGTCGCCCGCTTGAGCCTCAGAACGGCAAGCTGATAGGTGTAGACGGCATCGTAGAGCTGCCTCTCCGCCGTCACAAGGAGGTTATTGGCATCGATGACGTCGATGATCGAGGCGAGCCCGAATTCGAACTGCTTGGTCACGGCGGTGTTGTTCTCCCGGGCGAACGTGAGCTGATCCTCCAGGGATTTATAGATGCCCGTCTGCGTGATCAGGTTGAGATAGGCGTTCTGCACCTCGATGTTCACCGACTTGATGTTGTCCTCGTAGTTGAGCACCGACTGTCTCTGCTTCGCCTTCGCTTCGTTGAGGTCGGCGACCCGGAGCCCGCCCTCGAAGAGCGGGAAATTCAGCAGCACGGCACCGGCGTAATACTCGTCGACCAGCGTGACGGTCTGGGGCGATTGGTCGCTCTTCAAATAAAGGCCCTGCAGTGCAATGTCCGGCCAGAAGGCGCCGCGGGCGACGCTGACTTTCTTTTCCGCAATCCGCCGATCCAGCTCCAGACTCTTGAGCTCCGCCCGTTCTTTCAGGGCCCTTTCCTGGTATCTTTCCAGCGGCAGGATTTCCACGTCCACGAAGGACGTTTCCCGGAGGGTGAAATCATTCGGGATGCCGACGGTCCTTGCCAGGTTGGCCCGGGCGTACTCGAGAAGATTCTTCGCCCTCACCTGGTCCGCCAGGGCGCCGGAGAGTTCCCCCTCAGCCCTCAAAAGGGTTGTCTTCGTCACCTCTCCGACCCTGAGGCGGGTACGGGCCGCGTTTCGCTGGGTGGTCAGACGCTCCACATTGGAATTGGAGATGTCGAGAAGCTTCGTTGCCTTCATGACGTCGTAATAGGCCGTCGCAACGGTCAGCAGGTAGGCCTCACGAGACGCAAAGAGGTCTTCCTCGTTTTTCCGGACATGATCCTTGGAGGCGCTGTAGGAGGTGAATTCCCGTCCGCTGAGCGAAAGACTTTCCGTTGCCGTGAAACCCCAGGAGGAGGCGCTCTCCGGCTGGATGAGGGCATGGCCGACATCGGAGTACTTGTCCTTGTCATACCGGATGTAGGAGCCCGTGGCCGATACCGTCGGGAGCAATGCCGAGAGAGCCCGGGTCTGCCCCTGTTTGGAAATATAGAAGTTCTCTTCCGATATCTTCAGTTTTTCCGATTTCTCCAGGGAGATCCTGAAGAGGTCCTGCAGGGAATATTCCGTGGCGCCGAGGTTCCGAGGCCCCGGGAACACGAGAGAAAAAAGGGCGATGACGGCAAGGATGCAGCACAAACGCGTGTTTTTTATGAACGGCATAACGATTCCCTTCCTCCTGTATGAATTGAGCTTATAACCTGCCGGACCGGAGTATGGAGATGAGAAGCCAGATCCCGAGCACACCCGCGATCATGTAGCCGGCCAGCCCGAGCACCGGAAAACCGAAAAACCGGGGCCCCATGTTCGCCGTGATGATCAGGGACGAACCGACAACGATGGATGATATGACGAGCGCGAAGGCGATCCGGTTCGATGACCGGTCCATCTCGAAGATGAGCTTCTCAAGCCCCCGGTGCTCGAACCCGATCCTCAATTTCCCCTGCCGGACCTGCCGGACCACATCCCGAAAATCGGCGGGTAAAACCCTGAGGAACGCGAGGAGTTCCCCGCCATACTCCCGGACATCGGATAAAAGTCTCCCGGCTTTCAACCGCTCCCGTTTGACCTCCTTGACAAAAGGCTCCGACACCCCGGTCATGTCGAAATCGGGATCGAGCATCAGCCCCAATCCCTCCGCCGCCGTGAGTCCCTTGATCATCAGGAATACCTCGGGTGGCAGCATCAGCCTGTGCCGGGCGATGAGTTCCAGCATCTTTCTGAGCAGGCCCTTGATCTGCAGCTCCTTCAGCGGTTTGTAGAGATGCAGATCCATGATGTTCCGTACATCCCTCTCGAGAGCCGCTCGATCCGGCGTCTCCTCCCACTCGGTGAGCCGGAGCAGGGCCGACGCAATGCCGGCTTCATCCCTGGACACATAGCTGTGGATCATGTCGACAAAATTCTCTCTCGCCTCGCGGTCCACGTATCCCATGATGCCGAAATCGAGATAGCACAGGACATTGTGACTCAGGACAAAAATATTGCCCGGGTGAGGATCGGCGTGGAAAAAGCCGTGCCGGAAGATCTGTTCCAGGATCAGGCCGGCGCCTCTCGAGGCGATGACCTTCCGGTCCAGCCCGGCCTGGTCGAGCCGGGCGGTTTCAGAGGCCTTGATCCCGTCGATATACTCCATGGTGAGGACACGGGCCGTCAGCGCCTCAGGGTAGATCTTCGGCACGTGCACCCGGTCGTTCCCGGCGAACTGGCGGGCAAAACGCTCCTGGTTGGCCGCCTCGATGGTGTAATCCATTTCGCGCTCGAGGGTCCTTGCAAACTCCTCGACGATTCGCGTCGGCCGGTAAAGGGCCATCTCTTCGATGTGCTTTTCCATCAGAGACGCGAGATGCCCGAGGATCTCGATGTCCGTCTCGATCACGGGACCGATCCCCGGGCGCTGGATTTTCACGGCCACTTCTTCCCCGCTGACCAGGCGCGCCCGGTGGACCTGCCCGATGGAAGCCGCCGCGAGAGGCTTGTCATCCAGAGACTGGAAGCGTTCATGGAGGGGGCACCGGAGTTCCTCTTCGAGGATGTCCTTCACCTGCTCAAAGTCGAAGGGGGGGACATTGTCCTGCAGCTTGGACAGTTCGTCGAGAAATTCGATGGGGATCAGATCCGGACGGGTCGAGAGGATCTGTCCCATTTTTACAAAGGTCGGCCCGAGTTCCTCCAGAGCCATGCGCACCCGCTCGGCGCGGGTCAGTTTTTCCAGACCTTCCCGCTGACCGATCGTCCATCCCGCTTTCAGGTAGGACCCCGTTTGGAGACGATCGATCAGATCGCCGAAGCCGTACCTCAGCATGACGGAAAGAATCTGTCGGTAACGACCGGCGTGGCGGTACGTCCGGGAAATCGTGGCAAGCCTGCTCCATCGCATCGGCGGATCCCTATTCTCCCCGCTTCTCCAGTTTCGCGATCCGCTCTTTGAGCTCGTCCATTTCCTTCCGGGTGGGGATGTTGAGCCGCCGGAGAGTCGCCGTGACCATCTCTTCCGTCTTCGTCTCGAGATCCCGGGTCACCTTCTTCGATTTTTCCACGAGGTCATGGATCAGTTGCTTTCCTTCCGTCTCGCTCAGCTCCCCTTTTTTGACGAGTTCCTTGACGAATTCTTCCGTCTTCTCCCGGGTCAGAGCCGCGAGGCCGACACCGAATAACATCATTTTTTTCATCCAGTCCTGCATGGGATCCCCCCTGTGTGTTTATGGCGATGGTTTACTGTTTTCCCCCGTGACGCCGATGACGCCCATGGACCTCTCGAGCCTGGCCAGGGCGATGAAATGGTCACTCAGCGCGTCGTAGTAATCGGCTCTGGCTCTGACCAGGAGCGTCTGGGCATCGAGCACGTCCTTGGACGTCGCCGCCTGCACCCGGTATCGCTCCTGATAGATCCTCAAATTCTCATCGGCCTGAACAATGCTTTTTTCCGTCACCCCGATGCGCTTCTCCGCTTCCTTCACCAGCAGATAGGCGCTCTTCACCTCCAGGGCCACCTGGTCCCTGATGTCCGTCAGCTGGTCCTGGGTCTGCCTCTGCCTGCTTTGATGGTAATCCCGGTTGTACTTTGTCCGCCCCCATTCCCAGAAATCCCAGCTGGCCACCGCCAGGACGGACCAGCTCTCCGGATCCTGGTAGAGGGAGCCCCGGACATCGGCATGGTCGCCGAATCGCCCGTACCGGCCGGAGAGGTTGACCGAGGGGTAGAAATCGCTCGCGGCCAGATCGACCTGCTTCTTGGCCTGCTCCACCCGCAGTCCGGCGCTCTTGATTTCAGGCCTTTGATCGGCCGCCGTCCGGAGACACTCGTTCAGCGTTCTGTCGTAAGGCTCGTATCGCAGGATGTCCACCAGACGGACGGGCTCGTTGATTTCACGCCGGAGGACCGTGTTGAATTTCGCCCGGGCCATCTCCAGGGCGTTCTCCGCGCGCACGAGCATCTGGTTGCCGTTGGCCAGTTCGACTTCCGCGGTTAACAGATCATTCCTGGGAATCAGGCCCACGTCATAGAAATTTTGCGCCAGGTCCCTTTGCGCCGTTCGCTGTTCGACGGACTGCCTCGCGACGTCCATCAGTTTCTCGTTCTTCAGGACGGTGAAATAGGCCGTCTTGGTCTCGAGGACGATGCTCTGCACGGCCGACATTTCCTCCACGCGGGAAAGATCCAGCCCGATGATGCCGGCCTGGTAGGTCGACAGGATCCTCCCGCCGGCAAAGACCGGCTGCCTCATCTCGATGAACCAGTTGTAGTTGTCCTCTGTGCCCGTCTGGATCGGCTGGTAGCCCGTGAAAGGCAGCCGGACCTGCGGCGGCTCGTTCAGCCGGGAATAGCTGTAGGCGGTGCTCAACCGGGGGAGAAACCCCGTGAAGGCTTCATTTTTTTTCGCTTCGGACGCCCGGACCCCCTCGCGGGCCGAGTGAACGACGACGTTTCGCTGCAGGGCCGTTTCAATGCTTTCCTGAAGCGACAGGGGGCCGTCGGCGGAGGCGGCCGATGCGATCGCACACCAGAGGAACGACAGGGGAATGACCCAAAACCGCTTCCGGGGACCCTCAGGCCGCTTCATCTCTTCCCACTCCTTTGAGAAACGTGTCCAGGACCACGGGCACCTTTTTCATGAGCGAACCCTCGGGTTTCATGACACACATGAACTTGAAGAAACTCATGATGCCCATGAGCGAATAGGTCATGGCCCGGGTGTTCGTGTTCTTGAAATAATTCCTCCTCACCCCTTCCCGGAGCATCCTGTCGACAAAGTCGACGTGACCCAGGAAATACCCGATGATCTGGTCCCGCAGGGTGGATTGACCGTCGTAATAGGAGACACCCTCGCCGCGCATGAGCAACCGGTAAAAACCCCTGTTCTCCTCGACAAATTTGAAATGCGACGTGACAAGGGCCTTGAGTTTCCCGGGCGTGTCCCGCCCGCGGCGCACCGCCTCCTCGATGTCGGAGAACATCCGGCTGAGCTTCTCTTTCAACATCGTGGCATAGAGATCCTCCTTGCCCTCGAAAAATTGGTAGAGGCTCCCCGTGGCGAATCCCGCGGATCGGGCGATTTCGGCCATGGTGGTCTCATGGAAACCCTTCAGGGCGAATATTTTCTCCGCCGCCCTGAGGATTTCACTTCTCCGGAACCGAAACTCCCGTTCCTTTCGCTTCCGTTTTTCCATATTCTGAATCCTTGTTCATACTAATGAATATCAGTTAATATTTTGAATTCGCATTCATTTTCTTCGTAAACCCTTCGTTTGTCAAGGGGAAATATGGGCCCGCTGACGACCGGGGGGCCCGGGGGCGGCGACGAAAATCCGGGGTCAGACCCGGAGGACGTATCCGATGAGGTCCTTGAGCATCGGCAGCATGAGCGTCACGGCGCGACGCCCTGCATCGATGATTTCGTCGGCGCGGCTGAATTCCAGGGGGCCGACGTGAGAGGCATGGGGAAGGACCATGACGTCGGGCGGGTCCCCCACCAGCCTCTGCTTGGCGATGCGATCGGCCATCAGATTGATGGAGGCGAGGACGACTTCCAGAAGCGAGGGGTCCAGAATCCCCCCCTCTTTCATGAGCCGGCCGAGCGCGAGGGATTTGCCCTGCTTCATCGTCGAATTGATGTATTCCGTCATGTAGCCCATGACGTGATCCCGGATGGCGGAATGATCGCCTTCGGTTTCCTTCCCCGAAAAATGTGAAACAAGCGCAGACTTCCCTTTCCGGAGCCGCTCGGTGACGTAGAGCGTCAGACCGGCAAGAAAGAGATCCCGCATTTTGATGTCGGACTCCTCGGCCTCTTCCGAAACGTCCGTCTTTGCCTCGGGGGTCGGAACGGCCCCGTCGGAGAGCTCGTAGCGAATCCGCACGTCGGTGTTGGGGTTGACGCCGATGACGATCTGGGCGCCCAGGGCGCGGCACAGCGATACGGGAACCGGATTGACAAGCCCGCCGTCTGCAAGCAGAAGGCCGTCCCGCTTCAGAGGCGTGAACATCCCGGGCATGGAGATGCTGGCCCGGATGGCGTTAATGAGCGATCCCTTTTGAAGCCACACTTCCTGTCCCGAAGCCAAGTCCGTCGCGACGGCGCCGTAGGGGATCGGAAGATCCTCGATGTTGACGTCCGCAAGCCTGTCGCGCATGTACTGGGCGATCTTGTCGCCGTCGATCAACCCGGAGCGCGGGAGAGGGAGCTCCATGAACTGAAGAAACTCCGCCCAGGAAAGCCTGCGCATGATCTGTTCCATCACGTCCAGTTTCCCCGAAGCGAAGGCCCCTCCCACGAGCGCTCCCATGGAGGACCCGCAGACGACGTCAATAGGGATATTCGCCTCCTGCAGGCCGCGAATGACACCGATGTGGGACAGGCCGCGGGCCGATCCACTGCCAAGGGCAAGGCCTATCTTGGGAGGCTTGATCATGGGTTATCCCCTATCGAACCTCAGGGTGTTCGGCATACGAAAAAAGAAGACAGATTTCCGAATGAAGAGATGACCATCAAAAACCGGTGAACCGATGTTCAAATCAAAAATGCAGGGTCCGCGAAGCAAGCTCTCTTTCATGAGAGATCATTCCTGTTTTTAACGAAATTCATGACAACATTCAAGAAAATTATTTAAAATCATTGATCTTTCCGGTCCCGGATGCCCCGAGGGAGAACCGTCCCACCCCCCGCCGCCGGCAGGCCCCTTTACGCAGCCGTCTTTTCGATTTTGACATCGCTTCAAAAGACCGGTATAAGGTGAATGATTTCCGGGACGGCCGGTAGATACATAACCCTATGTTTTTATAATCATTTGTGAGCATTTCTCCGTCTTTCGCCGCCCATGACGATCAGAGCCGTGATTTTTGACTGGGGAGGGGTTCTCATCGACAACCCTGTCGAGGAGATGATCCTTTATTCCGCTCGAGCGCTCACGGTCGACCCCGACGTCCTGCGGCCTTCTTTTCTCATGCACAAAGGGCTTCTTCAGGATGGCCGCATTTCGGAAAAAATGTTCTGGCATAGAGTCTGCGGCGATCTGAAAGCCGTAAAACCTCCCGGGTCATCCCTCCTGGACGAGGCCTTCCGCGCGGTCTACCGGGAAAGGGAGGATGTTTTCGCCCTGGCCGCCGGGCTTCACGCCCGGGGGTACAGGACGGCCGTCTGTTCCAACACGGAGGCCCCGAGCGTGACGTTTTTCCACGAAAAGAATTACCCCATGTTTGACGCTGCGGTGTTTTCCTGCCGGGAAGGTGTCAGCAAGCCCGACCCGAAAATATACGGGACGGTGCTCGACCGCCTGGGTGTCCGGCCCGGCACGGCGCTTTTTATCGACGATTCCCCGGAAAACATCGAAGGCGCGGAGAAGGCGGGGATGGTTGGCCTTCTTTTTCAGGACCTCTCTCAACTCAGGCGGGATTGCCGCGCGCTGGCGTTGAACATGGATGCCCCGTGAGCGATCCCTTCTCTCCCGGAGATGCAGCGATGGGTGAACGGGAAAAGGTCGTCGTGGCCTGGAGCGGCGGAAAGGACAGCGCCCTTGCCGTTTACGACATCAGAAAGTCGGGCACCTGCGAGATTGCATCCCTGCTCTGCACTCTTACGAAGGACTTTGACCGGGTCAGCATGCACGGCGTCCGACGAATCCTGATCGAGCGGCAGGCCGCTTCGATCGGCTGCCCCCTGCAGGAGGTTTTCATCCCCTGTCCCTGCTCGAACGAGGCATACGAATCCTCGATGGAAGAAGCCCTTCTGAGGTGCCGGGCGTCGGGCATCCGGAAGGTCGCCTTCGGGGATATTTTCCTCGAGGACATCAGGAGATACCGGGAAGACCTGGTGAAGAAAGCCGGCATGGGGTGCCTTTTCCCCCTCTGGGGCAGAGACTCCGGGGTTCTCGCCCGCTCGTTCATCGATGCGGGGTTCAGGGCCGTCGTCACCTGCGTGGACTCGACCCGCCTCGACCGGACCTTTGCGGGCCGGACCATGGATCATGCCTTTCTCGGGGATCTGCCCGAAGGGGTGGATCCCTCGGGTGAAAACGGGGAATTCCACACGTTCGTCTTCGACGGGCCACTCTTCCGGCAGCCCGTTTCTTTCGAACCCGGTGAGATCCGGCTCCGGGACGGCAGGTTTTATTTCTGCGATCTGGTACCGGCCTGACCATATCCCGCGGAGAGCATCATGTCAAAAGCCTCCGAGATATACCGTTCCTGCACGGCGGGCCGCTCATCGGGCGAGCTCACCGCCCAGAACGTTTCTCTTTACACCGTCTCTCCCTTCAGCATCTATTGCGAGAAATTCGTCCCGGCCTCGGAGAAAGACCCCCTTGGCCCGTACCGGGAACTTCTGCAGGAGCGGGGCATCGAACACGAGGCGGCCGTCCTCGAGAAGTTTCACCCCGGTCTCAAGCGCGTGGAATACACCGACAGCCGGCAGGGATTCAGACTCCTCCTGGATGAAATGGAGCGGGGTGCCGACGTCATCTGCGGTCTTCCCCTGATCTATCTGCCCGAGAATCTCCAGGGCCGCTTCGACATCCTCGAAAAAAGGCGGGGGCAGCCTTCCGTCTTCGGGCCCTACCACTACGTCGTCAAGGAGATCAAAGTCTCCAAGAACATCCGCGAGGAGCATATCCTCCAGGGCGCCTTCTACACCTACCTTCTTTCGAAAATCCAGAAGCACCTCCCCGAAAGGTTTTTCATCATCAACCGCGACGTCGAGGAGACCGCCCATGACTACAGGGACCATGAAGCGGATCTTCTCAGGGCCATAGGGGGCACCCGGGCGATCCTGGACGGCCGGGAACTGCCGACACCGACCTACAATGCCGGCGAATGGCCCTGGAAAACCTATACCAATCACGCCGCGCTGAAAAGCCGTGATATCTCCCTCGTCAGCCGGGTCGGGCCCAAACTGAAGGAAAAACTCGTCGGCCGCGGATTCAGGAAAGTCTGGGACCTCTCGCCGTCCCGGATCAACGACCTGAAGAACATACCGCGCCTCGGCGACATCACGGCGCAGAAGCTGATCCGTTCGGCGCAGGCGATCCAGAAGGGCGAGCTGATCCTCCTGGACCGGTCGGCGCTCGATTTCCCGGCCCGGACCATCGAAGTCTATCTCGATCTCGAAGGGACGGACCAGCCCGGGGACGAAGGGGAGCTTTCACAGGTGGATTACCTGATCGGCGCACTGGTCTGCTCATCGGGGAATGAAGATTACCGTTCCTTCGTGGCCTGGCGCCCCGCGGAAGAGGAGACCATGTTCAAAGCCTTCATGGCCTTCATCGGATCCCTGAAAGACTGCGTCATCTACCACTGGCATCACTATGAACGCTGGCACATGAGAAAGCTGGCCGACCGATACGGAATGGCCGCCGAGGCGGATAAGACGCTTTTTCCGTTCATGGTCGATCTTCACCGCATGGCCATGGCGGCTTTCGTTTTCCCGACCTACACGAACGGCCTGAAGGACATCGGCGCCTTTCTCGGCTACCGGTGGCGTCATGAAGACATCAACGCACTCGATGCCATCGCCTACTACCTCCGCTTTCAGAAGGATCCGGAGGGCTACCGGCAAAAGCTGCAGGCCGTCATCGACTACAATGAGGATGACTGCCGTGCCACGAAGCTCGTCAAAGACTGGCTCCAGACGCGAAGCAGGGCGCTGACCGTCGAAGAGCCCCGCTGAAGGCGGCACCCGGATCGAGGGCCGATAATTCTTTTGTGAATCGGGGCCGACTGTGGTAATTTACGTTCCCGTTGACGGTGACGCCGAAAGCCCACGGGCCCGTCCGCCGTTCTCCCGGGACGTCGTGCCCGGGGCCGCTTGATGACGTCACCTGCCCGCTGATCCGCTCCCGGGCCATGTTCTGCAGGATTCGCCGTGCCGACGACCAGACCCGTCCTGAGGTTCATACTGCTGCCCCTGTTGATCGCCGGGGGGTTCTTCCTGGTCTTCCACTTCGACCTCTACGGGCTGTTCCTCAGCAAGGACCGGTTCGAGGAGTATCTCACCTCCTTCGGTCCCTATTCCATCTTCGTCTTCATCCTCGTGCAGGTGCTCCAGGTCCTGCTGTCGCCCCTGCCGGGGGACGTCACGGGTCTGCTCGGCGGCTACCTCTACGGGGCTGTGATGGGGACCCTTTACTCCACCATCGGCCTCGTGATCGGTTCCATGGCGGCCTTTTACCTCGCCCGGTTGCTGGGCCTGCCCTTCGTGGAACGATTCGTCAAACCCTCCGTCATCCGGAAATACGACCATTTTCTGGAACACAGGGGCCTCTTCGTGTCCTTCGTTCTTTTCCTGATCCCCGGGTTCCCCAAGGACACGCTGTGCTACATCCTGGGTCTCAGCCACATGAAAGCGGGAAACTTCCTTGTGATCTCCACCTGCGGCCGTCTTCTCGGGACCATCCTGCTGTCGATCCAGGGGACTTCCGTACGGGAACATCAGGACACGGTGTTTTTCGTGATGCTCGGTATCATGACGGTGATCGCCCTCTTCGGTTATTTTCACGTGGGCCGCTGGCTGAAAGAACACCTGAGGGGGGAACATTCGAAATCTTAGGCGGGGTCTGCGAGGGGGGGGCACATCCGGGCTCAGCGCTTCCGCGACCGGAGATAGTCGATGGCCCGGATGAAACCGGAAGCAAAGAAAGACCATTTCCCGGCGGGCAAAAGCCCTCCGGGGGCGGGGACTGAAAAGGGGGATTTCAAAAGGTCTCTTACCGCGGCCGCCTTCCCCCTGATCGCCTGATACTCCTCGATCACCGTCGAGATCTGCCGCGAAACGCTTCGAGCGGCGTCCGTGGCGCTTCGGATGTTTGCCGAGGTCTGCCGGAGATCGTTCAGGATCGCGGGCATCTCCCTGTTGACGCGCTCGAGAACCTGGTCGGCGCTTCGGGCCGTTCGTCGTATCTGAATCAGAACCGGCACGACGACGATCGTCAGCAGTAAAACAGCCAGACCCAGAATGGTCACGCTGATTTCCCAGTACATCGCGAAGGGCTCCCCCGGGTTTAAGAGATCGCTGAAAGACCCTCTCAGTCACTCATCTTCTTCATGATCCGGTCGGTCCGGCGGATGATGTCCTCTTCCTGTTCCTTCAGCCGCCTCATGAGGGACTCGTATGTTTTCCTGCTTTTGTCGAGGGCTTTCCCGCATTCGTTCTTGAAGGTGTCGGCGATGTCCTTCGCCTTTTCGGCCAGCGCCTCCCTCGTCTCCGCCCCGCCTTTCGGCGCGTAGAGGAGCGCCGCAACGGCACCGATCAGCCCGCCGATCAGGGTGCCGATCAGAAGCCCTTTCGCAAAATCATGTCTCTCTTCATTCATGACGGGACCTCCGGGATGCGCTGTTCAGGAGAATGAAAAAACGATCACCCTCTCGGACGGGTGGTTTCAAGGACGCTTCTCACCGTACCGATGATCAGGACGAAGGCCTTCAGGCCGGTGACGATATTCTTTCGAACTTCCCTCTCCATCCGGCCCTCGATCCCCGCGTAACCGCCCCGCAGGGAAGCGAAGCCCGTCGAGAGGCGGTCGATGCCGTCGTGCAGAAGCTCGAGGGTGCCGCCCAGCTGATTCGCCAGGCCCTCGAGCAGCTTCATATTGAACCGGGCCGCCCGGCTGATCTTTTCTTCGACGTGGAACCGGACGCTGCCGCTGACCTCGCTCGTCAGGGTCGTCATCTGCCGGACATCCTGAAGGATCGCCGGCAATTCCCTGTTCAACACCTCCAGGGTGACCTCCGCGTTCCTTGCCGTCTTGCGGATCTGCAGCAGCGCGGGGATCGCGCTAAGAACAAGGAGAAGAACCGCGACGCTGATCACGAAGAAACCGATTTCCCACGTCATCCTTCAGCCCCTTCCGGCAGTCAAGGCAGGCCCTCGTGAGACCGGACGTGCCGTCAGTCACCGATTTTTCTCTCCATCTCCTCGGCCTTCTTGGCCGCCTTTAACTCCAGTTCTTTCAGGCGGCTGATGACCGACTCAAACCCTTTTTTGCTTTTTTCGAGCGCGCCTTCGTATTCGTCTTTGACCCTGTCGGCGAGATCTTTCGCTTTATCCGCAATATCTTCCCTCAACTCCTGGCCGCTCTTGGGCGCATAGAGAAGCCCCACGACGACGCCCACGAGACCGCCGATGAGGAAGCCCTTCAGCCAGTCTCCGCATCTGCTCTCGGACATAAAACACCTCCTTGCAAGGATTTCGACTCCTGCCCTGAATGAGAGACAATTTGAAATCAGTATAAATTTAATGTAAGGATGTGTCAACGCGTAAATCTCTTCAGGAACAGGCATCAGGGTCCGCAAGCGGTTTCCCTGCCCGCCCGTCGTCCCGAAGGTTTTACGCTTCCATGCCGGAGGTCGGTTTGTGCCGGGGCGGACTTGAGGGACGAGGGCGCGGTCATGTCCGGAGAGAAAGTCTCAAGAAGGCAGAAGGACATCTCGAGGGTCCTGCGGGACAGGAAAAAACGGCAGGGGCGGGACGGCGGGAAGGGCCGGAAGAAAAAGCCCTCGTGACCCCCGGACGGGGTTCGGGGGTCGGCCCGCCGCGTCGGCGGTCCCGGATGCAATTCTCCCGTTTCCGTGGCGGGCCCTTTCACAAAGAAAACAGAAGCGAGGTTCATGATGCGTTGGAAATGCCTTTTACCGGCCGTTCTGCTTCTCCTTTTCCTGCTGAACGGCTGCGCCGTCATTACGATCCCCCTTCTGCCCGCGACGGAAGAACTGCGGGAACGAACCGTCGAGGGTGAGGGAAACGAAAAGATCCTTTTGCTGGACCTCTCCGGTATGATCTCCGAGGAAAAGAGGCGCCGGCTGGGTTTCCGCGAGGAAGCCTCCATGGTGGATGAGCTGAAGGAAGCCCTCCAGAAGGCGGAAAGGGACAGGAACATCAAAGGGCTGATCCTCAGGATCAACTCTCCGGGCGGCACCGTCACGGCCAGCGACATCATCCATCACGAGCTCCTCGAACACCGGAAGCGGTCGGGGCAGCGGATCACGGCCTGCCTGATGGACGTGGGAACCTCGGGCGCCTACTACGTCGCGACGGCGGCGGACGAAATCGTCGCTCACCCGACGACGATCACGGGCAGCATCGGCGTCGTGGCGATGAAATTCAACGTCCAGGGGCTGATGTCGAAGGTCGGCGTGGAACAGGAAACCATCAAGTCCGGCGCGATGAAGGACCTCTTCTCGCCCTTCCGTCCGAGCACGCCGGAGGAACAGAGACTCCTGCAGACCGTCATTGACACTCTCCACAGGCGGTTCGTGGGAGTGATCGTCGACGGCCGCAGGCCCATCACGCGGGAAGCCGTGGAAAAACTCGCCGACGGCCGCATCTACACGGCGGACCAGGCCCTGGAGCTGCAGCTCGTAGACCGCATCGGCTATCTCGACGAGACCATCCTGGGGATGAAAAAAGATCTGAACCTGGCAAGGGCCAGGGTCATCGTCTATTACCGTCCCGACGGTTACAAGAGCACCATTTACTCGGGCCTGCAGACACCGCCCCTGCAGCTGAACCTGCTCTCCATCAACGGACAGGAGATGCTCGCGCCGCCCGGGGTCCGCTTCCTGTATCTGTGGCTCCCCTGAAACGGCAGGGGTCACCCGGTCACCGCACTTCCCGGAACCCGGTAGACGTAGATCGGGTCATTGTGAAGGGTCGATGGTGCGTGCAGCACCGCCGCGGGCTGCCAGCCCGGCAGGGGAAAATTGCAGGAGACAACCCTGGCCCCGGGCCGCAACTCCGAGGCCAGTTTATCGGCCAGACGCGCCATGACATCGGGAAAGAGGTAGCAGAAAACGACGTCGGCTTCGCGAAGGTCCGCCTTCCAGAAGTTGCCCCAGCGGACCCGGATGTGACCGGACCCGATGCACAGGGCCCGGGCCATGAGGTAGGCCACCGGGTTGATTTCGAAGCCCAGACAGCGGACGCCGTATCTCCTGACGGCCTCCCGGAGAACCCGCCCGTCGCCGCATCCGACATCCAGCAGGAAATCCGTGTCTTTCATCGGCACGGCATCGAGAAAGGTCCGGATCTTTACTCTGGCCGTTGAGGTGAACATGGCGCCCTGTGTAACGGGGAAAACGGCGACAACCGCCAGGGCATGAACCATCTTGACGACGATCAGGATGCCGGCGATGAGCATGATGGCGAAAAGCCAGGCGGGCATGGCAACCTCCGTTCCCCTTATAGATGAATTTCCGGACGCTGTCAAAATTGTGCTTCGGGCCGGGGCCGCGCTGTGCTATAAAGCGGCAAATCCCCCCGAGAAGGGTGCATGAACATGATCGACCTTCAAAAAATTGATTATTCCGCCCTGGACCGCCCCGACATCGTTTTCTCCCTCTTTCACCCGCGTCCCGCCTGGGGGGCCGGCGCCCCTCACGCCGCCGTCCAGGAGCTGCTCATCCCCGTAGAAGAAAATGTCGTCGTGGGAGCCCATTTCCACAGGGCCGGTCCGGACTTCCCCGTCATACTCTTTTTCCACGGAAACGGGGAGATTGTGGAGGACTATCTCGATCTGGCCATGATCTACCTGCAGCTGGGATTCAATTTCTTCCCCGCTGACTACCGGGGTTACGGCCGCTCCACGGGAAGTCCGACGGTGACGGCCATGCTGCGCGACGCCCACGTCATCTTCGAATACGTGAGAGGCTGGATGAAAGAGCAGGGTTACGGCGGACCGCTCATCGTCATGGGCCGCTCCCTGGGAAGCGCCTCCGCCCTGGAGCTCGCATCCTCCTACACCGAGAAGATCGACGGGCTCATCATCGAAAGCGGTTTCGCCTACACGCAAAGCATCCTGCGCATCCTGGGCATCCACATGGACGCCATCGGCATCCGCGAGGAGGACGGCTTCCGGAATCTCGACAAGATGAGAACCTTCGGCAAACCCACCCTGGTCATTCATGCCGAAAGGGACCAGATCCTGCCTTTCGCCGACGGCGAGGCCCTGTTCGAAGCCTGCCCCGCCGCGGACAAGGCCTTCCTCAAAATCCCCAGGGCCAATCATAACGACATATTCCTCGTCGGGCTCAAGGAGTACATGGGAGCCGTGAAAGGGCTGTCGGACCGGATTCGATCCCGGAAGGTCATCTCCTGAACCGGTTTGCCCTTTTCTTTCCCCTTCATTTCCGTCCCGCCCGCCTCTCCCGGCGTCTTATCCGGTTGCGAGGGCACAAAGATTGCAATTTTTCGTCCCGATGGATCGTTTCTCATACGCGCAAGGGGCCCAGATCACACAAAGAGCCTTAAAAAAATAAGGAGATCGGCGAATTTTGAAACCGGATGTCGACCTTGAAAAGGAACTGAACCTCCTGGGGTTGCTGGACAAGGCCAGGGAGATATACAGCGAGATAGGGGAAGATGCCGCCCTTTCTTACATCAAGTCGAGCTACCGCCTGCTCTCCAAGATCTACCACCCCGACCTCCATCAGAAAGACCGTCTGAGAGCCGAGGAAATACAGAAGAAAATCAATAAAGTAGCTTCCACCATCAACCGGACTCCGGATTACTCTCTCGTCGAGTATATCAAAAAGGACCGAAAAGAGGACCGGCAGGAGAAGGTCAGGAAGAGATGGAGGGTGCTCGTCGTCGAGGACGAGTTCGGGCTCCAGGATGTCCTGCGAAGCGTCCTCACCATGGAAGGTTACGAAGCCCGTGTCGCCGTGGACGGGCTCAACGGGTACAGGGTTTTCAGGGAATTCAGGCCGGACCTCATCATCACCGATGTCGTCATGCCCAACATGAGCGGCATAGAACTCATCCAGAAGATCCGCAGGGAGACACCCCGGATCAAGGTCATCTTCATGAGCGGTTTTTTCGGCGTAAAAAGGTTGAAGAAGGAACTCGATGACGAAATCATCAACAACAATTACCCGACGCTATCGAAGCCTTTCAAAGTCAGTCATATGCTCGATGTCGTGAAGGATTATCTCGGAAACTGATCCGTCAGGGAAAAAGAGGCAGAAAAAACCCCCGATCCGTCGGATCGGGGGTTTTTTGCATGCGTAAAGCCCGGGTTTCGTGAAAGCCTTTGGTACCCCGCAGCCGCGGAGGCCGGCCGGGGGGCGCGTTTTTAGCCGCTCCGCTTCAGCCAGGCGTCCCGATAGAGCCGGCCGATGCAGAGGAAAATGGCCAGGACGAAAAGGCCGATCATGAAATTCGGGGCGGTGTTGAGGATCTGGTCGATCCAGTAGCCCACGTAAAGGAAAATGAATGAGCTGATCACCATGGCAAAGCTCCAGGCGCCGAGAATGAGCACGCTGGAGTAACTTGCCCCTGTTTTGGTTGTTTTTGTGGCCAGCATTGTCTTTTCACCTTCCGCTAAAAGGAGCATCCACCGCTGTTACAGCCGCTCTTCCAGACCCTCTTTCAGCCGACCATGGTCCTCAGGGCATCCACAACGGGCGAGGTGAAGAGCGCCACGAGCACGGCGTAAAGAGCGAAGGAACCGACGGCTTCCGTCAGGTATATCCTCTGATACTTGTGTTTCAGGGAGATGATGATCATCCCTCCGACAATCAGGGCACCAAGGTGGAAATAGGGGAAGTTGTCGGCGCCCGTTGCCGCGAATTCGGCATAGCCGAACGTCGAGGTGATGAGAACCACAAAAACCGTCAGGATCATCGTCTGAAGTGCCTTTTTCATTTTACCGTCCCTCCGTAAGAATGATTATTTCATGATTCCGTGTGTCGCTTCCGACATTTGTTATTGAAATTGGCGTGCCAGAAGAGGCTTCTTTGCAAAATATTTTATAACATACTGAATATATTGGATAATTGTATAATAGCCGCGGATTCAATGACCGGGGGAAACGGCCCGGAAGACGATTTTTTTTAAAGAAACGTTAAATTTTGTTTAAAAAAACATTAAATAAATTCAACCTCAAGAGTCATATTTCACAAATTGTTACAGCCGCTGCAATCACCCGCCCCGGACCCGGCCCGGTATAAAGAAAACGGCCAGGACGAAACCCACCAGGGTCAGCACCGTACAGACGATGAAAGTTGTTGTGAACCCGATATGATCCGATAACAACCCTCCCATGGTCGGCCCGATCACCCAGCCCAGATTCCAGGTCATGTTGTAAATCCCCATGGCCTTCCCCCGTTCCTCCTGCGAGACGAGGTCGGCAATCAGCGCCGCCGCTGCCGAGCCCATGGCACCCCAGGACAGCCCCTCCCCGATCTGAATGATAAAAAGCTGCCCGTAACTGCTGCTCAGGGCGTACCCCAGAAAGACAAAAGCAAACCCCGCCATGGACAGGATGAGGATTTTCTTCCTGCCGAAGCGGTCCGCGAGCATGCCCCAGAGCGGCGCCCCGATGGCACCGGCCGTCGCGCCCGCCGTGTAGAGAAACCCCACCTGGCTTTTTGTCAGGCCGATGGAAGACATGTAGATGGCGAGAATCGAGTAGACGATCCCCGTGCAGATCATGAATGGAAACACCGTGAGGCAGACGACGTATAGATCCCTTTTCTTGTTCATTTCTCCCCCTTCCCGTCCTTGAAAACATCCGGGACAAGACCGTCTCGTCGAGGCCATATCCCATGGTCCCTCTTTTGTGCAATGTGAAAGTTCGAATGCGGGTGATGCCGCTCCCGGTGCCGGGGCGGCAGGGAAAGGTCGAAACGATCCGCGGTCGATCACGGGCCGGCAGCCCGTAACGGGATCCGTTCAGTGAAGAGAGTGATCAGACCTTGCTTTCCCGGTAATACTGATTGACCCGGGCAATATAGGTTCTGGTTTCCTGCGGCATCTTTCCGGGGCGCCTTTCGACATTGCCCATGCCCCAGTTGTACGCCGCAAGGGCGAGATCTCTGTTGTTCCGGAAACGATCCAGGAGGCTCTTGAGATAACGGGTTCCGCCCATGATGTTTTCCGCGGGATCATAGGGGTCATGGACGCCCAGGTCTCTCGCCGTTTCCGGCATGAGTTGCATGAGACCCATGGCCCCTTTCGGCGACGTGCTGTCCTGCCGGTAACCGCTCTCCGCCCGTATGACCGCCCGGATCAGATCGGGATCCACGCCATAGGTCTCCGAGGCATGATCGATGATGTCGGAATATAAGGCGGCAGCCGATTTGCTTTTCACCGGCATGGCTTTTTCGCCGGCTGTTCGATATGCCTCCCGAGCGCGCTGAAGGGGCTCCCTTTCGCCCAGCACGAACGGCACCGTTATTTCGGCGGCGGACTTCCGCCGTTCGGAACCATCGCCGGGCGGTGCCGCTGCAGTGTCCGGCGTCAGGACTTCTCTGCGCTCCTCCTCGATTCTTCGCTCGCAACCGGCAGGTCGGCTCTCGATGGACGCCTCTGCCGCCTTTGCCCCGTACAACCGGCGGCAGTGCTCGATCAGGCCTCCGCCGCCGACGGCATTGCCGTCTCTCATCGCCGACGAAAGGCCGTAGAGCGCTGACGAATCGATGCCCGTTGTGATCTTTCCGTCCGTTTCTTCCCGCCCGCCGAGCTCTCTCATGATGCGGAACAGCGACTCGTTGAATCGCATCTGCGCCTCGAGGAAGCGGATGATCCCGGCGAGCCTTTCGGGGTCGATCCGTCGCGAAGACGCCGGGGCCGGTGCGAGGCTGCCGAGTTCTTTGAGCACACTTTCGACGGTCACATTGAAATCACCGGCTGCCCCCGCAGCTTTCGCGGCCGGTCCGGCGGCACCCGGGCGGTTCAGGGGGCCCGTGATGGACGGCATCAAACTTTTCATCTCGAATCCCGTTAAATTCTCGATTCTGATCTCATAACAATCAAAACAATCAAATACTGTGCCACGGCCTGCCGTTTTTCTTAAGTTAGTGGTCCGGCACAGGACAAACGTTCAGCGTTTCTCCGTTGGCCTTGCACTGCAGTGGACACGTAATTCATATTGCGACGCCGCTGTTGATCCTCGGGCTCTTATGGCATGGCTTCTGCACAATATGACTGTAAAACAAAGGAAAAACGGCGGTTTCCAACATTATTTATAGCTAAAAGGAGTCGGGACAACAAAAAATGGTGCTGAAAAAATGGATTAAAAAAACTCTTTTTAACGGCAGGGAGGTCCTTCTTTACGAATCACGCCAGATGCACGGATTTATGCAGCTCATAATGAAGCCAAGAAATACGGGCGAACGGTGGACCGTCGAGGAGAAAAAAAAGATCAGAGGATATTTTAAGTGCATTTCCCTGTACATTCCTTTTTTGATCGTCTTCATGATGCCGGGAGGCCTGCTTTTCCTTCCGATTCTCTCGTCGATCCTCGACAGGAGAAAAATGAAGAGAGTGCGGGTGGAAATCCCTGTTTTTACGTCAAAATAATCGTTTCATCAATCATTGGAGAAACCCTATGAAGGACATGGTCGTTGACAAACTGCTCCGTGAGGCAATCGAAAGACTTGAGAGGGATAATGCCGTCTTCTGCGATGATTCGGCTGTCTTCGACAGCATCAGAACAAGAATTCTTGATCAGGCCGAGGGCCGGGACGGCGGCCGCGGCCGCTCATCAAAAAACAAGGTGAGAAACAAATAGGTGTCCCCCTTCCGGCAGGCCCGGATACCCCTCCCGACCCGGGGCAACTTTTTATTGTTTGCACACCCCTGTCCCCCGCCGTTCGCCCTTTCCCCGGCGACAGCCCTGTTTTTCGACATTCACCGGTTGCAAGTTCCGGCAGGAATACCCCGCGGCCTAATAGAGTTTGATTATTTGAAGGAAATGATTTATCTCACACCACAGGAAAGAAACTTTCCGGGAGGACGGTGCCGATGGAGGGGTTTTCTTTTTTCGTCTTTTTGTTCGGGATACCCCTTTTATTGTTCAGTCCCTGCGCAATGGGCATAAACCGGCACGGGAGGGGGAACGAAACGACCGTTGCTTTTTCATTTGGTGCCTGGGGCGGGAGTCGAACCCGCATGAAACCAGGTTTCGAGGGATTTTAAGTGCATAAACGATCTTTTTGGAAAGGCCTGTGTTATCAAGGTTTTCTTGATTTCACGGGCTTTTTGTTTTATCAATTCAGTTGGCAAATGTTAGATGATTTTCGGAAAAAACGGCCACGGCGGGCACAAAATAGGCACAAGTCTTGGTATAAATTTCTTGGAAATATATTCCTGTATCGTGAGGCAAGCTGAATATCCTCTTAACTTAGTCGTTGAGAATAAAGAGTTCATATTATGGGTCTTCCGGGATTGTTGTGCATAAATCAGGGTGATTTTGGCTCTTTGATATACGAGGTGATGACCTTGAGCATGAGGTACTCCTCGTTGGTGATGCCGTAAGCTCTGCGCTGGATGACGCGGATCTTGTTGATGAGGCCTTCCATAAATCCGAGGGAGACCTTGTGATCCGGGTCGCAGTAACTGACGATCCCGTCCCAGTGGCGCTCGATCAGGTCGGCGAACTTCTCGAAGGGCTCGAGCCGCTGCCAGCGCAACTGGGCTTTCCAGTTCTCGAAGAATCGCCGGGCCCAGAGCGGGT